>CAMLLU010000039.1 GCA_946480925.1 uncultured Rivibacter sp. | reverse complement strand
CTGGCTGCGCTGGCACGACCCGCGGACCATGGCCTTGCTGTGGCCGCAGATGACAGCCGAGCAAAGGACCTCGCTGCTCGGCGAGCAGCTCACATGGCTGGCATTCGACGCCGCCGGGCACCTGGTCGAGTTCTCGCCGCCGTCTGCCAGCGATGCCGCCGCAGTCGCTGACGCGCCGCAACTGTCCGTCACACGGCCGCAGTGGACTGCCGTTCATCACCTGGGCCTGGTGAACCACCTTGTCGAAACCTGGCGCGAGCAGCGCGGCGAGCCGTTGCCCCGCGATGCCACCGAAGCCGTGCACCGCGAAATCGTGCGCGCCGAGGGCTGGGGGCTGGACGGCCGTGACGTGCAGGTCTTCGTCCTCATGGCGCTGGAGCTGCGCCACGGCTTCGAGAAAGATGCCGGCCTGCAGCGGGCCGTGAACGGCGCCGCGCGCAACCCCGGCACGCTGGCCGACCGCATCGACGAGCTGCCACCGGAGTTCTGGGAGCGCTACGGCCCGGCACCGTAGCCCGCGCAGCGCCAGAGATACCAACAAGATTTCAGGGAAAACAACAAAATGACCTCACCCCAAGCCACCCGCCCGGTGGTGGCCGGCGGCAAGCCCGCCTACATGATGAAAGCAGACTGCCAGCGCTGCGGCCGCATCGACTTTCCGCTGCTGCTGGTGACGGGCAGCGTCGTCGACGTGAAGCACAAGCAGGCGCTCAAGGAGGCCGGCTACGTGTTTCAGCCCGGCTTCGACGCCACCTTCGGCAGCTTGCCGCGGCAAGCCACGTTGCCCGTCATCCGCCTCCTACCCACCGGCTTCGTGCACGTCTTCTACGAGAAGCGTGGCGTCTGGGACATCTGGCAGAGCTTCAACGACGGCACCTACAAGAAGCTGCTCGAGCACGTCACGCCGGAGGAGTACGCCGGCAAGCGTGGGGGGGTGCGCATCGAGGAAAGCGGCTCTGTGTGCCAGCGCGGTGCGGCCAACCTGCCCGCGGGTCTCATCACGCTCGTGGGCGCCAGCAACCAGCCCGCCATCTGGCTGGCCTATGCGCCGCACAAGTGGACGCCGCAGGTGCTGTCGGACTTCCACACCGACCGCCACGGCAAACGTGCACAGACGATGACGCTCGTGCGGGCACGGCCCTGGATGGACGGCGCCGGCTCTCCGGGCAAGAGCGTCCTGCCGCTCGACGAGGAAGGGTTGCGCCACAACGTCGTGGAGTTCAACGACACGCCGGTGCCCCCGGGCGGCGAAAGATTTCACCCACTGGCCGCGGTGTTTGCCGAAGCCGTCGTGCCGCTGGGCGCTGCCCGCTTCGGCCAGGCCAAGGCCATGGTCGAACGCGTTCGCACCATCGAGAAGACGGCCGGCAAGAAGGCCGAAGGCAAGGCGCTCATCGCCTACCTGCGCAACGACATCGGTGTCGCCGATGAACACGCCGCCCTGGTGGCTGGCGTCCATGCGACATACACCGAGTGGACCGCCCTCGGCCCCAAGCGGGGGAGCCAACACGACCCCGACTGGGCCTGGAAGCGCCAGTCCACGCTGCACGTGCGCTACGTGCAGGAATGGGCCAAGGCCGTCGCCAAGCACCAAGTCGAGCAGAAGGCCCAGCAGTGGCTCAACGGGCCGCAGAACGCGCCCATTCCCCACGAACGCTTCGAGCGCGAGCAGGCCCAGGGCTTGTACCCGCCCGACACCACCTGGCAGCCCATCACCCGCATGGAGGACGGCAAGGTGATCCCGCACCCGCAGGGGCTGGGCCGCGTGGTGTATCACCCGGACCATGTGCAGAAGGCCTCGAAGGCCATGGGCGCCGACAAGGTCACCGGCCGTGCCGAGCGCTACCTCGGCAGCGTCAAGCTGGCCGAGTTGGAAGCCTTCGAGAACTCCCACGCCAGCCAGAACCGGCAGTGGCAGGACCGCCTCGTCAGCCTGGAAACCGACCGTGTCGCCTGGCTGGAGGGCCTGCCCTTCGAGACCTGCATGCGCTACCAGTTCGACGAGCACAAGGCCTTCTGCGGCCAGAAGCGCACACCGCAGGAAATCCGCCTGCAAGTGCAGGAGGCGCTCGACCGGCTGGCGGCCACCGACCGCGCCTACGGCATGCCGGCGCTGACGCCCATCATGCTGAAGCACATCGTCACGATGATGGGCAAGGACGAGAAGGAGCCTACGCACTGGATGGCGCAGGCGCTCATCACCGAGTTCGACCTTCTCGAGAAAATCTTCGGCGACGAACCCGACCATGGGCTGCGCGCCGACTTGTACGACGGCGCCTTCGGCTCACGCGACGGTTGGCAGGATTTCCGCGAAGGCTGGGAGCTGATTCGCGAAGGCGCTGCGCAGTTCAGTGCCAACCTGCTCAACGCTGCGCAACAGGCCACCGCCACGATGATGGTGGCGGCACTTGATGCCGAGAAGGCGAAGCGCTGGGGGCTGGCCGTCACGCTGAAGGACGCCACTCGCAAGCAGGTCATCTGGGTGCGCGCCATGGCGCTGCAGGAGTTCCTGGCCACCGACGTCAAGCACTACTTCGTCGGTGTGAAGTGGAAAGCTGGCGCCTTTCTCGACGCCAGCATCGAGGCGCTGAAGTCGCCGATGTTCGAGCTGAAGTTCGACCACCACGGCGCACACGCTCAGCAGTCGCGGGCGCGGGCATCGGCCAGCGCCCAGGCGCAGTTGCGCAAGGTGCAGAAGCTGGCGGGCATGGACAAGGACATCACCGTGCCGCTGCTGGTGGACGAGGCCACGCTGAGGAAGGCCGCAGGCCGCCGCACAGACACGATGCTGCCGGTGGTCGGGCCAAACCTGGTGGGGCTCCCGCAAGACTTGCGTGAACTGCCGGAGGAGTTTGCTCGAGGTGTGCTGAAGGAGCAGGAGACCTTCAGGCAGGGCTGGGCGAAGCGGTTCGCTGAAGGTCTCGGAGCCCACCGCCTGCCCGCGGGTGCGAGCGCCGGCGTCATCCTGATGCAGGGTTACGCCCTGCAGGCGGCCATCGAAGACGTCAACAAGAAGGGTGGCGCCCAGCAGGTGGATGCGGCGGCGGCGATGGTGTCGGCAGCATTGGGCATCTTCGGCGCCGGCGTGGAGGTGGGATACCTGCTTTCGATGCCAGCGACGGCGGCAACACCGCACGCGGCGCAGTTGGCTTCGAAAGTACCGCGGTACATCACGCTGAGATTTGCAGCTGGGGTGCTGGCGGCGATGGGGATGGGGCTGGATGCGGTGTCGGCTGGTGCAAAGATGGTGAGCCGGTTCGACAGGGGGGACATTGATGCAACCGCACTCCACGCGGCAAGCTCGTTGTTTCATGTGGCAGGTACTGCCGGCGCCGGATACGGAACGTATCTAAGTTTCCGTTCAGCCCAACTTCTGCGAGTCGCTGCCCAGGGCGTGGTTCGAGTTGCGTTGGCGCCGACGATGACCGCTGTGGGGCTGGCCGGTTTGGGGATGACCCTCTTTGGCGTCGGCATGTTCCTTTGGGTCGGCGGTGTGGCCATCGGTATCGTGGCGACCATGCTCGAAGACGACGAGTGCGAAGTTCTCCTGAAGCGAACCTACTTCGGCAAAGGTGGCGACGCGCAACAGCCAAAGTTCCCAGACTTGGAGAAGGAGATGCTGGCCCTTGGCACGCTGGCGCGCGGCATCAAGGTCGAGCTCGAATGGAACGACGAGATGCTCGGCCCGGACGAGGTGAAAGCGAACATCACGTGCATGCATTGGGACGCGAAGACACGTGGCCTCAGCGTCAAGGTCGAGGGATATGACACCGTAAACGGCAAGCTGGTTGCTACGCTGGCCGATGGCGACGCGGTGCTACCAGAAAATCCGGACCGAGAGGGGATGTACAAGGTGTCCATGGGCTACACCATCAAGGACAAGGCCATCGGGGCCGTCAAGTTCAGCTTCACGCTGCTGGATGTCACGCATGCTGCAGCCCTCAAGCGGCCGGGCAAGACTTGGTCTGAAACCGTCGCCACCTTGAAACTCGCGCAGGACTTCGTGTGGATAAAGGACTAACCATGCCGCCGGATGCTCAGGCGGCGCCCGCCGACTACCTCATGCCTCCCAACGAGCGGCCGGCCACGCTGCTGCCTTCATTGGAACAAGCCGCGAACGACACGCCGAACAGCGGCGGCTCGGTTCGTGCCGTATATGCCAACGGCATCGAGTTCATCGACCAAATGGCGACGATTGACGGGATATTTGCGGGTGCCATGTGGACTGCGGCGATTGGGTTCGGGTGGACATTTCTTTGGATGATTGACGGCCGGCCGGGAATCATTCTTTTCGCGCTGCCGATGCTCATTGGCGCACTCTTGTTCGTTGCCCTCGGCCGAGCCGACTCCATCGGCTGGCGCTACCAGCCTGTCCTCTTCGACAAGGCAGCGCAGAAGGTCCACGTCTTCACCGACATGGGCTCTCCGTGGTGGGAGGTTTGGCGCCTCGTGGGCGGTACACGCTGCCGCATCGACAGCTTCGACTGGGCCTGTGCTCGCGGCGAGATCGCCGAAATCGTCGTCATGGGCGGCGCGAACTTGCCGCGCAAGGAGTACGCCCTGACGCTGGCCATCACCGATGCACCTGGCAGCCGCGACGTCATCGCCCGTTTCGGCGTCGGTTTCACGGCCGGGTATGACGATGGCCAAACCCAGGTCGCACGATGGGAGCACATCCGCCGCTACATGAGCGGCGAAGGACCGGCTCTCACGCTGGGCGATGAGCTGTACCCCGACGACAGCAAGGAGCATTGGATTGGCACCTTCACCTCGGGCCAGCCGCTGCTGGGCCCCGGCAGCAAGGTGTGGTGGACCGGCGAAGGCTTGCATGGTGCCTGGTTCCTCACCATTCCCTTTGGCCTCGCGTTCCTGCTCATCCTTCCCTTAACGTTGCCGTACAGCCTCATCCGCTGGACCGTGCGTCGCTTCAAGGGCACGCCGCGCTGGCCCGAACACATCCTGGCCAGCGTGGGTGAATTGGTGGACCCGCAGAGCCTGAAGCCCAAGCCGGGTGCGCGCTACACAGGCGACTACAGCCACCCACCGAAGCTCACGTTCAAACAGCAACGGGCCGAAGCCAAGCGGCGCAAGCAAGGCACGGCCTGAAGGTCATGCCGGAAGGAGGCTTGCAATCGGCGCCCGCCGACTACCTCATGCCGCCCAACGAGCGGCCCGCGGCGTTGTAGGCATCGGTGTGAACTGCGGCACACCAGCCCTTGTGCACCGCCTCCGCCATGCCGCTGTCTGGCCTCGGTCTGGCCTCGGTCTGGAGTTCGCCATGACGCGGCGGGCCTCTCTGCCTAGAGTGCCCACGTATCACGAACACGCCCATGTGGCCCAGACCTCGGCATGCAGTACGAACAGACGCCCTCCGCCGCAATCAACGACAACAACGACGACACCCAGCCTTCGCCCGCAGGCCTGCCGCGCCGGCTGCTGCTGCAGGGCATGGGCGCTGCCCCGGTGCTGGCCCTCATGGGCGGCTGCGGCGGCGCCGAGCCGGCCGCGGCAGAAGAAGAAGCGGTCACCGCCGGCGAAGCGCTCGAAGGCGGCATCGACAAGACGGCAGAAGCGCTGAGGTCGGTCCCGCGCAGCTTCAACCACCCCTGCCTGCTGTACACCGAAGAAGACTTCAAGCGCATGCGCGAGAAGGTCGGCGCAGGCGCGCAGCCCTGGGCTGCCGGCTGGCAGGCGCTCACGTCGAGCAACCTGGCACAGCTCGGTTATCGGAGCGTGCCTATGTCAACGGTACGTCGCGGCGGCGAAGGCCACAACTGCGGCCGGTTCGTGGCGGAAATGCAGCGCGCCTACCAACTGGCGCTGCGCTGGAAGATCTCCGGCGACACCCGCTACGCAGACCTCGCGGTGGACATCCTCAACGGCTGGTCATCGACGATGACGGAGCTCACCGGCAATGCCGACCGCTTCCTCGCCGGCGGCATCTACGGCTACCAATGGGCCAACGCGGCCGAGATCCTGCGCACCTACCCCGGCTGGGCCGCCGCCGACGTGAAGCGCTTCCAGGGCTGGCTGCTCAAGCACTTCTACCCGCTCAGCCACGACTTCCTCATCAAGCACAACGGCGCGGACATCACCAACTACTGGGCCAACTGGGATCTGTGCTCGGTGGCCGGCATCATGGCCATCGGCGTGTTCTGCGACCGCGCAGACCTGGTGGACGAGGCCGTCAACTACTACCTCAACGGCCGCGGCAACGGCACGGCCGCGCACAGCGTGTACTTCATCCACCCCGGCTTCCTGGGCCAGTTCCAGGAAAGCGGGCGCGACCAGGGCCATGCCACGCTGTGCATCGCGCTGGCCGGCGCCATCTGCGAGATGGCGTGGAACCTCGGCGTGGACCTCTACGGCCACGACAACAACCGCTTCCTCGCGGGGGCCGAGTACGTCGCGAAGTCCAACCTCACCGACCGGAACGGGCAGCTCTACGACCTGCCCTTCTCTACCTACGCGAACAAGCAGGGCCGCGGCACCGGCGTGTCGCCTGCCGCGCGGCCGCTGCGCCGGCCGTGCTGGGAGTCCGTCTACAACCACTACGTGAACCGCAAGGGCCTCTCGGCGCCCTGGGTGGGCGCCATGGTGGAACAGATGCGGCCCGAAAGCGGAGGCGGCGGCGACCAGCCGGGCTTCGGCACGCTCACCTTCGCACGCGACCCCATTGCCGCCGGTGCCGCACCCAGCGGGCTGGTGGCCAACGTGAGCAAGGGCCGCGTGGAGCTGTCGTGGTGGGGCAGCGCCCATGCGCGCAGCTACAACGTCAAGCGCGGCCCTTCGGCCAACGGGCCGTTCACCACCATCGCGCAGGCGAACGAGCCGCGCACGCACCTTGATGCACCGGGCAAGGGCTTGTGGTTCTACCAGGTCACCGCGGTGGGCGACCGCGGCGAGAGCAAACCTTCTGGTGCGGTGCGGGCCGCCGTCTACCCCGAGCTGCTGGCACGCCTGCCGCTTTCGGCAGGCAATGGCGACGTGGCCGTGGACACGAGCGGCCGGGCTCGCCACGGCAAGCTGCGAAACGGCGCTGGATGGGGCAGCGGGCGGCGCTCCGGCGAAAAGGCGCTGGCGCTCGACGGCAAGCAGGGTCACCTCGTGCTGCCCGACGACGTGCTCGCCAACACCAGCGACTTCACGATCGCGCTGTGGGTGTACTGCAACGAAGTCACCGACTGGGCGCGCGTTTTCACCTTCTGCCGCAACGACATCGAGTACATGCAGCTCATCTCCCGCACGCGCGAGGGCTGCATGCGCTTTTCCATCTCGCGCACCCACTGGTGGGGCGAACAGTGCATCGACGCCCCCGCCCTGCCCGCCGGCCGCTGGGTACACGTGGCCGTCACGCTGGCGGGCGAGCTGGGCCGGCTGTACGTGGACGGCAACGAGGTGGGTCGCAACCCCGACATCGAACTCAACCCCTACCAGCTGGGCACCACCAGCCGCAACTGGCTGGGCCGCTCACCCTACGACCGCGACCCGTACTTCGATGGCCGCCTGCAGGACCTGCGCATCTGCAGCGGCGCGCTCACGGCGGCGGAGATCAAGCTGCTGGGCACATGAACGACGCGGACGCCGCCACCCACCTCATCTTCCAGCTCAAGGGCGAGCTCGTCGCGCAGGACGTCGCGCTCACGGCGCTGGCCCGGCTCCTGCCCGAAGAGGTGCGTGCCGCATGGGCGCGCAGCCTGGGCGCCTGCTCCGAGGTGGCGTCCACGGTGCTGATGAACACCAACGTCCCTGACAACACGATCGACGCCTACAGCGTGCAGATCCAGCGCTGGCAACGGCTGCTGGGTGGCGACACGCCACGCACGCCGCAAGCGGCCCGCGAAAAGACTCCAGCCTAGGCACGGTGCCTTCAGGCTGCAAAGACGATGCGGTTGCGACCGCCGTGCTTGGCCTCGTACAGCGCTGCATCGGCCCGGGTGATGAGTGCCTCGAGCGCTTCGCGGGTGCCCGCGCCCGCCTCCACCGCGCCGGCGCTGCAGGTCACGGTCAACGGCTCTGCGGTGCCGATGTCGAAAGGCGCTTCGGCCACGCAGCGCTGCAGGTGCTGGGCGCGGTGCCGGCCCTCTTCCTGCACCAGCGACAAGCCGGGCAGCACCAGCAGGAATTCCTCGCCGCCCCAACGGCCGATCGCGTCGTAGCTGCGCATCACACCGCTCAGCCGCTGCACCAACTGCTGCAGCACGGCGTCGCCCACCGGGTGGCCGTGCGTGTCGTTGATGCTCTTGAAGTGGTCCACGTCCAACAGCACCAGAGCCACCGTCGACTCCCCGCGCTGCGCCCGCGCGAGCTCACGGCCGGCCAGATCGGCAATGGCGCGCCGGTTCATCGCACCGGTCAGCCCGTCGGTGAGCGCGAGCGTGCGCATCTGCTCGTACGAGGCTTCGAGTTCCGCCGTGCGGCGCCCCACCAGCGCTTCCAGCTCGCGCTGGCGCCGCACCAGCAGCCGCACGCGCCAGCGGTAGAGCAGCACGACGAGTGCCGCCGACGCAGCGGCGTAGCCGGCCATCGCCCACCTGCCTTGCCACCAGGGCGGAAGGATTTCGAAGGCCAGCGACACCGGTCTGGATGCGAGGCCAAGGTCTGCGTTCTCGGCCACCGCCTCGAAGGTGTAGCGGCCGGCCGGCAGCGCGGCGAAGCTCACGTCGCCATGCTGCGTGGTGCTCCACTGCTCGCTCAGGCCCATGAGCCGGTAGCGCACCTGCTGCGCCGGGCGGTTGGTGAAGACGGGCACCGTCCACGAGATCTGCAGGGCGGCCGGTGACCATGCGGCGGCCCACGGCCGCTCGTGCGGCCACGTGCGCCCGTCGTGGCTCGCCTGCGTGAGATGCAGCTCCACGGGGGTCGGCGCGAACAGCAGCTCGGGCTGCAGCACCTGGCTCGCACCGCGGCTGGTGCCGATCCACAGGCTGCCGGCCGAGTCTTCGTATAGCGCGGCCTGGTTGCAGTCGCTCCACACGTGACCGTTGCTTTCGTCGAAACGGCGCCATTGCCGGCCGTTCCATGCGAGCACGCCATCGTCGGTGGTGAGCCACAGCCAGCCGCGGCGGTCGGCCAGCAAGGCCATCACCGAGCGCTGGCCCAGCAGGTCGATCCGCAGCGTCTCGGCCCGCCAACCGCCGGCCGCGGGCTGCAGCCGCCACACGCGGTTGTCCTTCGAGCCGACCCACAGCGCACCGTCGCGTGCGCAGGCGAGCTTCTCGATGATGCCTCGCTCCGGCAGGCCGGCCACCACCGGCTGCGTCAGGCCCGTGGCCGCGTCATGCATCAGCAAGCCCGCCGAGGTGCCGAACCAGGCCTGCCCGCCAGGCGACGTGCAAGCGGCATACACCGTCATCGTGCGTGCCTGCTGCAGGCTCATGCCGGGCGGCTGCATGCGTTGCGGCGATGCCGCTCCGTGCTGCTGCAGCGGCTTCACGAGATAGAGGCCTCCTTCGTCTGCGCCGAGCCACAGGCCACCGCCGGCCGCGGGCAGCAGCGTCATCACCAGCGGCAGGCCGGCGGCCATGCGCTGCCATGCGCCGCCGGCGCGCCGCCTGAACAGCTCCCCCCTGTACGTGGCCATCCACATCTGGCCGGTGGCGTCCCGCGCGAGTGCACCCACGGGGTTCTGCGTGCCGCCGCCAGGAGTGAGCCGTGCCTCGTCGGCAGCGCCGTGCTCCAGCACCACGGCCCCCCGGCCGGTGCCCATCCACAGGCGGCCCGGCGCCTCCTCGGCGAAGGCCCACACGTCGTCGCTGCGCAGCCCCTGGCGCTGGGTCCAGTGGCGCCAGTGCCGGTAGCCGCGCCAATGCGCCAGGCCGTGTCCGGCCGTGCCCAGCCACACGTCGCGATGGCGGTCCACCAGGATGGCGTGCACGCCGCCGCCCACCGTGAGCCCCTGCGCAGCGGCGAAGTGCGTCCAGCGGCCCGCCTCCCAGCGCAGCAGGCCGCTGTCGCTCTGGGTCATCACGCGGCCGTCGTCGTCTTCGACCAGCGGCTGCTGCAGATGCACTGTGCCGTGGCTGAGGCCTGGCGGCGTCACGTCCTTGAAGACTGCAGTGCCTTCGGCGCGGCGCAGCACCTGCGCCTGGCTGCGCACCCACAGGGCGCCGTCGCTAGCGCGCAGCAGGCCGGCCCAGTACGCCCGGCGCAAGCCGTCGCGTTCGCCCCAACGCTGCAACTCGCCGGCCTTCCAGCGGCACAGCGCGATGCCGCAGCCCAGCCACCACGCGCCGTCGGCCTCCACCATCACGGCATGCACCGAGGCGAGCAGCGGCTCGCCACCCAGCACGGCCTGCGACAGCGCCGGACTCGCGCGCCAGCTGCCGCCCGCGGTATCACGTTGCACGATGAAAAGGCCTTCCTCGGCGGCCAGCAGTGCGCCGCCATCGGCCATGGCGGCAATGGTCTGGCCCTGCTTCGTGACGAGGGTCTGCCCCGCGCCGGCCACCGGCTCGAACCGGCCTTCGTGCCAATGGAACACACCCGCGGTGGTGCCGACCCACAGGCCGTTGCGCCCGTCGCTCGCCAGCGCGTTGATCTGCCGGCTGGGCATGGCGGTCTCCATGGTGTCGACCCGCTCGATGCGGGTGCCGTCGTGCCGGTACAGGCCGTTTTCGGTGGCGATCCACAGCCGACCGTCCTGCGATTGCACGAGCGCGGTGACCACGAGGTTGCCCAGCCCCTCGGGCTGCGCGTGGTAGCGCAGTGCCAGGCCCTGGGCCGCCGCCCCTTGCAAGAAGCACCACCACGCGAGAACGCAGGCCGCCACCCAGGGGGCGAAGCGGCGCGTGCTGCGCGGTGACGACAGGAAAGGCGGCATGGGCATGAAGGGGCATGCGGCCTCGCGCCGCATCACCTCCAGCATAGGAGCCCGGCACCGGGGGAATGAGCAGAACAGCGGGTGATTCCCGCGGTGTTCAACGCCCCGGTGCGCAGCCTGGGCAGGAAATCACGCTGCGCCCACGGCGGCAAACCGCCCCTCGCGGGTCAGCACGGCGCCTGCGCGGACGCCGCTGGATCGCAGCCCGATCAACCTTTCACGGTCCGGACCACCTCGGCGACGTTCGCTCCGAAGTCCTCGGCCGCGCGCAGGTCGCCCGCGACCACCTCTTCCACCGAGGCGTCGAATGGCGCTGCAGCGCGCCAGGAGTCCGGATCGGCATGGTCGAAACCGCATGCAGACCTGCCTCGCGTGCGCGCTCCACGGACGCCCGGCTGCAGGTGCCCGCCATCTCCGCGCCCCGCGCAATGGCCAGCTGCACCGCCATCGCCCCCACCGCACCGGTGCACCCGTTGATCAACACGCGCATGCGACTCGACACACGCCCCTTGTGCAGCAGCGCTGCCCACACGGTGGTGCAGGGCACCGGCAGGCAGGCCGCCTCTTCGAACGAGAGCCGCGCCGGCTTCTGCGCCAGGTTGCGTGCCTGCGTCACCAGCACCTTGGCGAAGGCGCCGGGGTGCCTGACGTCCATCGTGCCCAGCACTTCGTCGCCGACCCGGAACTCGCCGACGCCTTCGCCCAGGAGGGACTGCGCGAGAGGAAGCGCCGCGACACGCTGCAACGCATCGCGCAGACCGGGCTCGAGCTCTTTGTCGCCAAGGGCTACGAAGCGACCACGCTGGACGACATCGCCGCCGCAGCGGGCATCTCCAGGCGGACCTTCTTTCACTACTTCAAGTCGGAGGACGAGATCCTGCTGGCCTGGCAGGCCGGGCTGGGTGACGCGGTGCGCGACGCCGTGCTGCAGGCGTCGGCGGACCAGCCACCCCTGGAGACGCTGTGCAGCGCCCTCCTGACGATGGCCTCGCACTTCGACGCGGAAACGGGGATCGCCATCGCGCAGATCCTGCGGCCGAGCGACCAGCTGCGCGCGGCCAACCAGGCCAAGTACATGCACCTGGAGAACGCCGCGTTCGAAGCGCTGTGCCAGCTCTGGCCGCAACACGGCCGTCGCGGGCGCCTTCGAATGGTGGCGATGGCCGGCCTCGGTGCGTTCCGGGTCGCGCTCGATGAATGGGTCGACGAAGGAGGAAAGGAGCCGCTGACCAGGCGCATCGGGAAGGCGTTCAGCGACTTGCGCGCCGAACTGCAGCACGATCAGGCGGCCGCGGGGTAGCGCTCACGCGCCGCCGGGGAGCCGGGGCGCGCTGCTGCTGCGCTACGCGACGGCGAGCGCGGCGATGGCTGCTGCATCGAGGGCGCCGTCGTACACGCGCACGTCTTCCACCTGGCCCTTGAAGTTGGGGTCGCCGCCATAGGGGGAGCGCCCGATCCAGGCGGACATGCCGGCCCCCAGGTCGGCCGGCACGAGCGTCATGTCGGGCTGGGTGCCGATCACGCGGCCGTCGAGATACATCGTGCCAACGCCGGCACGCACGGTCACGGCCAGGTGTGCCCAGGCCTTCTGGGGCATGGCGATGGTGCCTTCGAGGCGCGTTACGTTGTAGCCGTGCACGGTGGTGAGGGCGAAGCTGGGCTTGCCGAGCCTGCTGTGCGGCATGAGGTACATCCAGCGGCGCGTGCCGGACTCGACGCCCACGAGCCATGCGTTGACGCGTGCCTCTTCCATGTAGACCCAGGCCGCGAACGTGAAGTCAGTGAGCGAAAGCGCCAAGCCCTCCGGCAGCGCCAGCGGCTTGGCCTCGCCCTCGAGCACGATGGCCTTGCCACCGCCCTTGCGGCCAGCCGCCCATTGCGCCGGGGCAGAGCTCCTCGACGCCGCCACGGCGCCCTCCACCAGGCGGAACAACTGGCGCGGCTCAAAGGTCACGACCGCGGGCTCCGAAGGCTGGCTCAGGCCACCCCCGGTGTGCGCCACCACCGTGTAGTACACCGAGCCGTTGCCCGCGGGCAGCGTGTCGGTGCAGGTCAGCACGTCGGCAATGCCGCTGGCAATGGTGGTGTACGGGCCCGCCGCGCCGGTGGCGCGCCGCACTTCATAGGACTCGGCACCCGGCACGCCCCACCATGAAAGCACGGCCTGGTCGCTGCGGCGCTGCACGCGCAGCCCGGTGGGCTTGCCGGTGGTGATGGGAACGCGCGCGAAGGTGAGCGTACCGAAGCCGAGCTGGTCGCCGTTGCCGCCGTCCCATTCGGGGCGCAGGGCTTCGGCCTGCCGGCGCACGTACGGCGCTGCGACGCCCAGCCGCCCCTCGTAGTGGTGCAGCACCGACTCCCACACGGCGCGGCCGTGCGGCCGTGCGGCGCCCGACAACCCAGTGCGCCAGCCCTGCTTGTTGTTGCTCGCAAGATAAGGCACCTCGGGGAAGGAACCGTCGGCATTGCGCCAGTTCGACTTCGCCACGTATTCGGCGCCAGCGAGAAAGCGGTTGTCGTCGAAACCGTAGAGGTCGTCGCCCTGGTTCCACGCCATTTCGCAGATGGCCCCGGCCAGCCCGATGCCCAGCGTGCAGTGCCCCTGGTCGCGCCCGCTTTCCTGCCACTGGCCGAGCTTGCCCGGGTGCACGTGGTAGACGGCCTGGTGCGCAGCGCCGTTGCCTGCCCCGTGGAGGTAGTAGTCGAGCGCTTCCTTGTAGAGGTCTTCGCGGTCGCACAGGATGCCCACCGCCATCACGCAGGCGACGTTGCACAGATCCCAGTTGGCCCAGTAGTTGGTGATCTCGGCGTCGTTGTGCTCGCGCAGGAAGCGCCTGCTCAAGGGGTAGAAGACCTCGAGCATCATTTTCTGGAAGCGTGCGAGGTTCTCCGCCGGCCAGCCGGTATAGGTGCGCATGATCTCGGCGGCGTTGGCGAACTGGTAGCCGTAGATGCCCGCAGCGAGGTAGCGGTCGGCGTTGCCGGTAATGCCCTTGAGCGTGGACGACCAGGCGTCGAGGTACCACACGGCGTGCCTGGCGTAGCGCTCGTCGCCGGAAACCTTCCAGCGCAATGCGAGCTGGTAGGCGCGCGCCACGTCGATGTACAGCTGCGCGAAGTTCTGGCCGGAGCCGCCGCGCACCACCCATTCCAGCGGCCGCGGTGAACGGTCGAGCTGCGAGCGGCTGCTGGAGACCAGCGCATTCCAACCGCTGGCCCACGGCTCGGCCCGTGCGGCCACCTTCTCGCGCATGCGCTCGAAGTCGGCCTCGGTGTGCAGGGCCGGGTGGTTGAAGGCCTTGCGGACCACAGGCTGCTGCGCCACCGGCGAAGCGCTGGAGCCGCTGCTGCCGTTCGCCGCGGCGGCCGAGTCCGGCTTGGCCGCGATCTCGTCATCGTCGGTGCTGATGCAGCCGGTTGCCGCCAGCAGCCCTGCGCTGCCCAGTGCAGCCACCAGTCCGCGCCGCTTGACGCTGGTGCCAGCCGGTGCCTGATCCTCTTGCGCTTCGTCTCGATGCATGCCTCTGCCCCTCGGGTTCCTCTTGGGTGGCAGTGTGTCCAGGCGTTCCGCCCGCAGTCACTACGGATCCATGACGGAAACCTGTCAAAGGCGTGGCACTGACAAACGCTTACTCGCCTGTTCGCTGCGCGCCTCGCCGGGCAATGCCTCACCGTGTCCGCACGGTGAAGCCCCTCAGTCGAGGTCGTCGACGCTGGAAGGCCGCGCCTGCTGGGCCGCAGCAGGCGGCAGCCCCAGCTCCAGGTCCGCTGTCGCAGCTGGGGTGGGCCCCGGCTCGGCACGCACGGCGGCCTGGGCCTGCCAGATACCCGAGACGGGTGAATCGAGCATGGCGATCATCAAGCCCAGCCCCGCGTTGCCGAGGAGCTGCTGCACGGCCGGTGACAGGTCACTGCCGGCCATGCCGCGGCCAGCAGCCGTCAACACTGAGAAGACGCCGTTGAACGCCGCGGTGCGGGTCTGTGCGTGGTCGAGCACGCGGCCGTAGTCGGTGCCGGTGAGTTGCGGCCCCCAGGACTGCTGGGCGCCGGGTGTCTGGTTCACGAAGTGCTGCATGCGCTGGAACCAGTCCACCGATTCGGCCAGCGTGTTGGCGAAGGCGCTCACGGCTGCACCTTGCGCCAAGGTGCCCCAGGCTTCGCCGGGAGTCATGGGCATGGCCGTGGGCGGTGGCGCAACACCGAGCAACGTGCCGAGGGCCTGGCTTCGTGCGGGCACCAGGGCCCCCATCATCGCGTCGCTCAGGAAGGCGCTGGCCGAATTCGCCGCGGCATAGGTCACCGCCGAGAAGGCATGCGCCGAACCGGAAAGGCCTGGGGCGAGCGGCCCGTGGGTCACCGTGCCGTCCGGGCCGGTGACGGGCGGGCCCTGGAACTTGACCATGCCGAACGTGGCCTGCAGGCCATCTCGCATCGCGGCGTACAGGCCCACCTTCACCTCGTTGGCCAGCGGCTGCAGAGCGGCCGCGCGGTCACCTTCCTGGAAGGCCGTGGCCATGAGCGCGAAGTTGGTCATCGAGGAGGCCACCTGCATCACCGTGAGGGTTCGCGACACCTTGGCCGTGTGCCGGCGCATCGCGGCCTGCTCGTCGGGCGTCTTGGCGGCCCACTGCTCGCTCGTCAGCGAGTGGTAGGCACGAGCAGCCTCGTCGGGGTTGCGGCCTTCGCGCACCTCGCGGATCACCTGCAGCGCGAAGTTGCCCGCACCTACGGCGGCCTGCACACCCATGGCCACCGGCGGCGGGGCCGATTTCAGCCCATGCATCACGGCGGCGGCCACCATCTCGCGGGCGAAGGTGGGCACGCCCACGGCCACCGTCTGGTGGATGGCGTGGCCGGCCATCGCCCCGAGCAGGCGCAGGCTTGGCGTGGGCCGCAGCACGGAGTTGAGCGTGAGCGCCGCCTGGTTCAGCGCCCGGCTGCCCAGCTGCCCGACACGGTCACCCAGCTCGGTGGCCGCAGCGCGCCAGCTGCGCCCGGGCGGCGTGGAGCGCGCCTCGGGGGCAGCGGCTTGCTGCCGCACCGACGCGGTGAAGCGCTCGCTGAAGCCGCGGGCGGCCTCCAGGTCAGCCAGGCCGGCATGTCGGTCCGAGCGGTCGCCATCGGCAGGCAGCAACGAGCGCGACGCGTGTTCCGGGCTGGGGGTCGGCATCGGGTCTGCAACCGTGACGATCTCCGGCAACGGCGCGTGCCGGCGTGAGCTGTCCGCGCCGCTGGCGAGCGACAGGGACGGCGTGCGCGAAGGCAGCGCCAGGTGGCCCTCGAGCGAGGGCCGCGGGTCCGCGGGGGCACTGCCTTTTCCGCCGGCGGCCTCAGGCACACGGGGCACCTCGATGCGACCGGAAGAGGAGATGGAGTTGATCGACATGGAAGCTCCTGGGAACACGTGAGACCCGCCTCACCGGCGGTGCGGCACGTCACGGACACGCCATTCGCACCGCCCGATGGCATGCAAAGCGGTGGGCGGCAGGCCAAGGGCCGAAAGACCTCTTCCTGCTTCGCCGCCCGCCCGTGAAGCCACGTCAGTTCGACCCTGATGCCTTCGATCCCGCCTTTTGGGAGGTTGTGTCGATCGCCTGCGACGAGCCGACCTGCTGCCCGCCACCGGTGGCGCCGGAGGGTTGAAGCGCCGGATGCCAAGCCTCGATGCCGATTTCCGTTGCGGGCACCGACCTCGAGCCCCGCGCCAGGTCCAGATCCCCGCTGAACGGAACGCTCTCGTAGTGCGCAGAAATGGAATCCCGACGCACGTGCCGCGGCCCGGTCTCGTGCTGTGCCCCGATCTCGGACACCGTGGTGCTCGGAGCCCTGGAGGGTTGGCGCGACGGGATGTCGGCAACCAGCGAGGTCGATGTCCCGGAGCGGCCGGATTCCGAGGCCGAAGTGCTCTGGCGCCCCACATGCCCCAACTCCACGTCGTCCACGTGGGCCGGCACCTCCTGGATGGGCTTGCGCACTGCCTGCTCGGCCTGCCAGATGCCCGTGATGGACGAATCGGTGAGCGCCGTCAACGCCGCGATCCCCGCGTTGCCGATGAAGCTCTGCATGGCTGGCGGCAGGCTGCTGTCGGCCATCAGGCGGCCGGCCGCGGTCAGCGACGAGTTGATGCCGTTGATCAAGGCGGTACGCGCCTGCGCCTGGTCGAGCACACGGCCCAGGTCGTCACCGGTGATCTGCGGCCTCCATTCCTGTGGCGGCGGCACTTCGTTCTGGCTCAAGTGCTGGTGCGTGCGCTGGAACCAGTCCGCCGTTTCGCCGACGACGTTGCCGAAGGCGTTCACGGCCGCGGCCTGCGCAATGGTGCCCAGGGCCTGGGCACCGCTCATGGGAGCAACACCCGGCGCTGGCGCGATGTCCAGCAACGTGTTGATCGCCTGGCCGCGCCCGGGCACCAGCGCGGCCATCATCCCGTCGGACAGCATCGAAGCGCCTGCGTTCACGCCGGCATAGGTGGCCGCGGCGGCAGCAAAGGCCTGCCCAGAGAGGCCGTGCATCCGGTCGCCGTCGAACCCCACCATGCTGAAGCTCGCCTGGATGGCGTCGCGCATGTTGGTGTAGAGGCCGACCTTCAGCTCGGTTGCCAACGGCCGCAGTGCATCGGCGCGGTTGCCTTCCTGGAAGGCGGAGGCCATCAATGCCAGGTTGGTCATGGAAGAGGCCACCTGGCCCACCGTGATGGCGCGCGACACCTTGGCGGTGTGCTCACGCATCTTGGCCTGCTCGTCGGGCGTCTTGGCGGCCCACTGCTCCGGGCTCAGGGAATGGAAGGCGCGCGCGGCCTCGTCCGGGTTGCGGCGTTCGCGCATTTCGCGCATCACCTGCAGCCCCAGGTTCACGACACCCACCCCGGCCTGCAGCCCCATGGCCACCGGAGGGGGTGCCGACTTCAACGCATGCATCACCCCGGCAGCCAACATTTCGCGTGCGAAGGTGGGAAGGCCCACGGCCACCGTCTGGTGGATGGCGTGGCCCGCAATCGCGCCGGCCGTTTGCTTCACCGCGGCCAAGTCCACCTGCGGCAACACCGACCTGGCGGTGAGTGAAACCTCTCGCAGGATCGCCTGGCCCACGGAACGCCAGCTGCGCTCCGGACGCTGACGACCCTGGATGGCGTTCGCCTGTGGAACCTCCGTCGATTGCGTTTGCTGCGTTTGCTGCGTTTGCTGCGTCTGCTGCGTCTGCTGCGTCTGCTGCGCTTGGACGAGTTGCGGGTCCGGCAAATCCTTGAAAGTCGGCGCCCGCGCAGGAACAGTCGGTTTCAGCTTGGGTGGTTCGGCAGTCCCGCTCGCTCCAGGCTGGGACAACGACGGTTTGAACACAGCGCCGTCGTGCCAGCTCCTGATGGATTCGGACGTCTGGGCGGCATGAACCGCTGCCAGATATCCACTGCTGCCCGGTGAATCGACGAAGCTCGCACTGTCGACGCGTCCGGCCTTGCTGCCCAGCATCGAAGCCGTTTCATCGTCACGCGGAGGACTCAGGGGAACCTGCACGCGCGCACGCTGGTTGGCCGACTCGTCGACCTGCGAGGCCGAAGACGCCGGCTTCGTCGGGAAGCCCGATGGAGCCTCCATGCTGGTCCTCGAGGACTCGCTGCGTTGTACGCGACTCCCGTCGCCCTCGGGCACGCGGGTGGGTGAAATACGTTCCGACTGAACTTTCGAAATGCCCATGGCAGGCGCTCCAGGATGTCAATGGGCAACCGCAGTGCGGCGGTGCTCGACGGTGGTACGGGCCAGGCGCGCGAATTCGCGCAGCCAGGTCGCGAAGTGCCCGGCGCTGTGGCCGCCGAGGTAGCAGCGCGACATCAGCCGTGCGCGGCCGCGCTCGCGGGCCAGCGCCACGCCCACGTAGGCCATCAGTTCGGTGTTGGCCTGCAGGGCAAGCCGGCGTTCGGCGGGCGTGTCCAGCGCATAGGCCCCGAGATCGGCCGCCACCACCAGCGTGCCGCCGGTGTCGTCGCAAGCCAGGCCGATGGAGAGGCCCTCGAGCTGCAGCGCGCCGCTGCGAGCGGTGGCAATGGCCTGCTGCGGCGTGAAGCCCAGCTGCAGCATCGCGCCGTGCACCAGCACGAGCACGTCTTCGGGCGCTTCGAATTCCTGGATGTCACTGGACTCCGCTGCGGTGGCCGCGGCCTGCACCGGCGCAGGGCCGGGCACGGGGGGCCTGGCCGGTGCCGGCGCGGGCGTTTTCGCCGCGGCCTGCATGCCTTCCTGCAGCGCCTGGCGCAACCCCAGCAGGCCCGCCACTTCGGCGGCCAGCAGATCCGGGTGGTCGTGCCCGGCGGGGGTTCGCAGCATCACCACGGCGTCGCCATCGTCGGCCAGCCCGTAGGCCGCATGCGTGACGGCGAGGCTGTGGCTGGTGGCCAGCAGCAAAGCGTCGTGCCATGCGTCTTCGCTCACGCCTGCCGGCCGTGCGGCCCGCGTGACGGCGATCCACGGCCCGGTGGGCTCTTCGTGCAACGGCTGCAGCGACAGCGGCTGCCCACCGAGCTCGACAAGGCCTGTTTCACCGAAATGCTTCGCGACCGCCTCGTCGGCGCCCAGGCGCAGCGCGGTCTCGCGCCGCCAGGCCAGCACGTCGGCGGCACCGCCGGAGCCCGGTTGAATGGAGGAAGAGCGGGTCATGTGTTCTCCTTGAAAAGGTCCCTGCTGCATGCGGCACGGCGTCGGCACCGCTTGTCTTGTCATGAAGCATTCACGATAGGCATCCGGAGGGCCGGGCCGCTGCTCCATGCGAAGCAAGCGATGACCGGCCGAAAGGCGGCAACGGATCCTGTGTCCTCGCGTTACTTGGCCTTGGCCGACTGCAGCTGGCGGTACGGCACGTAGGGGTACAGGTGCGAAACCACCACGCGGCCCTTCACGAAGTCGAGCGAGTAGCTGCTCTGCGTGAGCTGCGTGGCGCGACTGGTCTGGTCCAGCGCATTGCTGAAGCCGCGCCCCACCTGCCGTTCGTGGTCGAACACGAGGTCCGTCACGCCGCCCGGCACGGCGGCCGCGGCGCGCTCGAACTCCGCACGCGTGCGGGAAGCCAGCACCGCCTGCAACTCGGGGCGCTGCGACACGTGCGCATGGATGTCGGCCACGGCACGGGCCATGTCGGCCTGCGAGTGATAGGCGCCTGTGTAGCCGGTCTCGCGCGTGCGGGCACGCATGGCTTCGTTGTCGGGCTCGACGTGGCGGTCGATGACGCGGGTCCAGGCACGATCGCTGATGAGCGCCGGCACCAGTTGGCGTTTCAGGTCGTTGCGAGCCTGGTCGATCCGACCATCGAGGCCCATGAGTTCATCGCGCAGTTCGGAGAGTCTTTCACGCTGGGTGCCATGCTCTCGCCGCGCGTCTGCCGCCTGCCGCGCAGAGGCCGCCGCCTTGATCTCGAGCTGGTCTTCACAGTGGCGCAGCTCCTTCTCCGCTTCGCGGATCCCGACGTCGAGCAAGGCGATCTCCTGGTTCGACCGCTCGGCGCTTTCCGTGTGCTTTTCGATGTCGCCGCGCAGCTTCATGCCGCGCGCCTCGGAATCGAACGACGGCGAGGCGCTGACCGTCACCGTCTGCGGGATGGCTGCTTCAGGAGGCTTCGTTTTTTTCTTCGCCTCTGCAGACTCGAGACGATGGAGCTCATTGCGGATCTGTTCGATCTGCGCCCTCGCTTCCGTGAGCTGCCGGTCGGCCTGGATGGGCCGCTCGAAGGCTGGACGCAACTCTTGCATGGTGTCCTTGAGCTGTGCCTTTGCCTGGTCGACACGCCCGAGCGCCTGCTGATACGCACCCACGACCCCGCGCAACAAGGCGCAGGTCTGCTCGACGGCCCCCTCGGTGATCGCCGCATAGTGATCCAGTGGAAGCAGAAGCTCCCGCACCGCCTTGTTGCGCTGGCCGATCTCGGCCACTTCGTTCCTCCTGAGCGAGCCAGCATCGCGCACCTTCATGCGGCGTCGCCGCCCGCCCATCGCCAATTCGGGACGGTCGGCCGCGAGAGCCAGCGTCTCCATCTTGTGGATGACGACGTCCAGCCCAGCGATGAGCGTCCCGTGCACCACGGCCTCGAGATCTTCGCCGCCCTTTCGCAGCGAGGCGTTGATGGCACCCGTGTCCTGGGGCAGCAGCCGCCGAACCAAGCTGTGGTCCACCACGTTCTGCATCAACGCACAGTGCAGGGCCGAAAAGGCCGCGAAACTTGCCGACGGGTTCAGGAACTCCGGCTTCAGACGCAGAACGCCGTCTTCTCCGCGCTGGGTCAGACGCTCGACGTAGCGCGAATAGCGGGCGTCTTCCACGCCCTGCTGCAGTTGATCGACAGGCGGCAGTTCGAGCGCCTGGAGAAAACTGTTCATGCTGAAGAACGCGCCGCCGTCGACATACGGCACGTAGACCTTCGAGTCCAGCTTTTTTTCCGCTTCGGCTTGCTGGGTTTCCACGTTGGCACGAGCCGCCGCAAGGAGCCGCTTGGCACGCTCCTGTTCTGCCTTGGCGACATCCTTCTCGCGGGAGAGTTGCTGGATGCGCTCACTTGCCGTGGCTTCTTCAGCGCGTAGGTCGTCGGCAGCCTGCCGGGACGGCGACGATGGTTGGATGCTCGACGAGGCCGATGCAGCGGCAGCCGGCGCACTGAGCAAGGAAGGCGCATCCGCCGTCACGGCCAACGCCGCCAGCGATCGCTCGCAGGAGGACAGCAGGCGCTCGGTGCGCTCCAACTGGTCGAGCCGCGCATCCCGGTGGGCCAGCAGGCCATGCAGTTCGCTGCGGGCATGGTCCACGCGGTCCTGCTGTTTGTTCAGCTCGTTGATGTCTTCAGCGCTGCCGGCTCCGCGTGCATTGGCCAGCCCTGCCTCCCGCATGGCGGTGATGTCCGCCTGCAGGCTCGCGCGCCTGCTCTCCAGTTCATTGAGCTGTTGCGCCAATGCATGGGCTTGCTGCGCGCTCGATGGCGCAGGCGCGGTATTGCCGAAGGATGAGGCCGCTGCCGTCTGCGCCACAGAGCCGGTACGGACCGATGCCGGCAGCCGCGCCCGCCGGGGTACTGCGGCCGATGAACTTTCGCCATGCAACGAACTGCCGGGCAGCGTCGGCGCGCGCATCAGCTCGGAAGGTCTTTCGGCAGCCCGCGACGGGGCGTCGCCGGATACCGGCGCCACCGTCGCGGTGGCCAGCGGCATGGAAGCAGGATGAGTGGATGACGGAGAGGTATTGCGGATAGGGTCTGGCATGGAGCGAACGTGGAAGGCTGCACCACCTCCGTGTCAGCGGCGGCTGCCCACACGGCGTGTGGGCCAGCAAGGTAGCCGCATGGCTGGAACAAGCCGGCCGGTCACCCGAACCCGCACCCCATGCAGCGAAGGCCTCGCGAAGCCGAAGTCACCGCGAACCCGCGGCTTCGCATTTCCGTCGAACCCTGCGCATCAAGCCGCGAGAGGCGGCCCCGCCCGCCCTACCGTGCAGGCATTTCGCAAGACGTTCGAGCACGCAACGATGATGTCCACCTCCACAGTAGCCGCCCGCCCGCGCGGCGCCGCAGCAGCCAGCAGCGCTTCGCCCGCCGCGATGACGCCGGCGCAGGCCGACTTCATGTCGCAACTGGCGCTGCAGCTCGGCTTGTCGGCCGGCGACGGCCCTTCGTTGGTGGCGCCGCGCCTGTTCACCGGGCCCGCTGGCCTGGCCTGCCGCGTGCACCTGCAGGAGAGCGAACCCGCGGTGCGGCCCGAAGCGCTGCTGCCCATGGCCGCGCAGGAGCTTGCAGGCACCGAAGTGCAGCGGCTGCTGTCGGTGCAGTCGCTGGTGCTCAGCGAACTCGGCTGGTACCTCACCACCTCGCCCGAAGGGCTGCTGCAGCTGAGCTCGCTCTCGTGGATCAGCGACCCCATCGATGCCGCCACGGCGCTCGACCTCGCCAACGGCGTGGGCCTGGCCGTCATCCATGCGCTGATGCTCGATGACCCCAAGCTCGGTCAGCCGAACGGGCTGAGCAACTGACGCGACTTCAAGGATGCTGCCATGAGCATGGTTTCCCGCACTTCCGCATTTGCGCATCCGCTGCAGCAGCTCGTGACCGAGCAGCAGAATGAGCCGCCCCGATCGGGAGCCGCCCTCGTGCACGACTCGCTCGGCCGCGCCCCGCGGTCGCAATCGCTGTCGTTCTCGGCCGCCGAGACAGCCCAGCGGCTGACGTCGACGCTGCTGTCGAAGGACGAGCGCCACGCGCGTTCGGACCGCTTCGAGATGGGTTCGTCCTCCAGCGCCATGGCCGCCCAACTGCATCCGCTCCATATCGCAATGGACGTGGCGCACCTCGAAGCCGCGGTGGCAACCCACGCGAACCCTCCCCATGTCGCCATCGACATGACGCGCCTCGAGGCCGCAGCGCAGCAAAGCCCTGCCGAGCGCATCCGCTCGGCGCTCCGATCCATGGAATTCAAGGCACCGGCCGGCCCTGAGCGCGAAGCACAGCAAGCCCTCGAGGCCCGCTACGTCGACTGGGCCGCCGGCGTGCTGCAGGCGCGCGAACGCACCTTCGGCAACGGCCGCTATTCCATCGACAGCGACCGCAAGGTCTCGATCGGCGATGCGGTGCTGCCGGCCCTCTACGACGGCGTGAGGCAGTTCCTCTCGTCATCGTCGCGCTCGCCGGTGGCCGGCGCCCTGGCCACCGCGCTGGGCCCGCGCTTCAGCGGCACCGACTCGACGGGCCAGCGCGTCAACCAGGGCGAAATGAACAACAGCTACGACCCTGCGGTGGTCGGCGGGGCGATCGGAGGGGCCACGGCGCTGGCCATGGACTCCACGCTGCTGAACGCAATGGACAGGCGTGCCCGGCTGGCGAACTTTCCGCAGCTGGCGCCGGTGGACCTGAAAGCCCTCGTGCCCGACCCGGCATTCGTGCAGTTGCGCGTGGTCGACGGCAAGAAGGAGTACTGGGTACCGCTGGCCGACAACACGAACCCCGCGAGCTCGCCGGACGTGCAGACGATGGCCGCCTTGCAGGAAGAGGTCGAGCAGAAGCGCCAGCGGCTCGCCACCGTGCAGAACGCACTGCAGGGGCAAGGCTGGGGCCTGCTGGCACAACCGCTGGTCACCGGTGCGGCCAACGTGCTGCGCCGCTACTTCATGCCTGCGAAGTCGCTGCTGCAGGCCGGGCCCGTGATGGCCGGCTCGGTGCTGGCCTCGGGCGCCGCCGGCGGTGCCACCCGGCTCGGCCTCGGGCTGCTCAAGGCACCGGCCTTTGCCGACGTGGACAACCTGATGGGCGGCCAGCAGCGCGTGAACCTCTTCAGCACCCGCCTGCCGCAACCTGACGCTCCGGCGGCCGCTTGGTCGGACGCGCGCAACCTGCCGCGCCATGCCGCCGAGGTGGCTGTCGAAGCCGGCTCGCTGTTGAAGCACTACCTGGCGGGCCCCTGGCGCGGCACGGGCAGCAGCCTCGTGCCTTCAGGCTCGGCCGTGCTGACGCGCGTGGGCGACATCGCGCACTCCGTGATGGCCAACACGTTCGCCGCGGTGTTTTCCACCGCGACCGGCCCGCTGCTCGGGCAGATGCTGCGCGACGGCGCCGCCTCGGCACGCCCTGGCGAAAACCAGCAATCGCCGGCCTACCTGTTGCAGCAGTTCTCGCAGAGCGCCACCAACGACTTCGTCTGGCAGGCCACGAGGTCGGCCTTCAAGGGCAGCGCCTTCAATCTCGCGGTCTCGCTGGACCGCTGGCGCGAAACCCGTGAGATCAAATTGGGGCAGGCCGCGCTGCAGGCGCAGGGCGACTTGCCTCACCTGGCAGAAAAGCTGCTGGCCACGCCGCAAGGCCGCAGCGATTCAGGGCTGCAACGCGCGCTGCGCGACCTGCAGAAGCCAAGCGGCGACGCGGTAGACACGGCGGAGCTGCAGCGCGCACTGGGCGACCTGAAGCAGCATGTGCGGCACACCGGCAACAACTCTGTTGAAGCAGACCAACTCGTGCAGTGCCTTGAGACCGCGCTGCAAAGCACGAAGCAACGCGAGGCCAGCATCCGCTGGCGCACGCCTGCCGGGCAGCACTGAAGCGAACCAGGGCTGGACCCGGCACTAGCCAGCGTTCGGCATCCGCTCGAATACCTGCAGCGAGGGCGCCATGGCGTCCCACGCCAGACCACGCACGCCGTAGGTGAGCACCTGCGGTGCGAAGCGGCCCGGCTCGTCGAGGCTGCCCGCAGGCACCGCAATCAGTTCCGGCGTCGCGGCGAAGCGCAGGTACACCGGCGTTCCGCAGACGGGGCAGAAGGCGTGGATCTTCACGTTGCCGTTGTCGGCTGCCACCTCCCAGTGCTTTGCCTCGCCGCTGATCTGCATCTCGTGCTGTGCAGGAAAGGTCAGCCAGGAGCCATGCCCGGTGCCGCTTCGCCGCTGGCAGTCGCGGCACTGGCAGTGGTTCTGGAAGACGGGCGCGTGTCGGGTCGTGTAGCGGATCGCGCCGCAGGCGCATCCGCCGCTGTACGGCGGATGGCTGGGCTGATGATCGGGCTGGGTCATGAAGGCTCCTGGTTCGAGCGGCGTTCAAGCCGCCTTGGGCTTGGCGAACACGTCGATGCCCTGCCCCGTTTCGAGTAGCGACTTCAGGCTGGACAGCACGGCCGGCCAGCCCTGCTGGACGCCCTTGGCCATGCCGCTGCCGGCCTCGAGTTCGTCGTGGGTGACGGTGAGCCGCACCATGTCCTGGTACTCCACGATGTCGAAACTCACGCGGCTGTAGCTGGCCGGATCGTCGGCCTGCGAAGCGTTCGCCCACGTGATGACCAAACGGGTCGGCGGCACGACCTCGACCACCTTGCCGACCAGCTCGACCGTGCGCTGCTCGTTGGCGCGCACGTGCTGCCAGGCCGATCCGGGCTTCCAGTCGGAGACGTTCTCGTGGCCCCAGTAGCGCCGCGCGATCTCAGGCTGCGTGATGGCCTCGAACACCTTTTCGGGCGTCGAGCGGATGTAGGTCACGTAGACGAAGCTGGTCTTCTCTTTGCTCATGGCGAATCTCCTTCGAGTTCCCTCTTCAGGTCGTGCAGCAGGCTGAGCCGCTGGCGTTCGAACTTGCGCACCCACCGCTCGTAGACCTCGTGCAGCGGCACCGGGTTGATGAAATGCAGCTTCTCCCGGCCACGCCACACCGTGGTCACCAGATTGGCGGCTTCCAGCACCCCGATGTGCTGCGTGGCCGATTGCCGCGCCATGTCGAGGTGCTCGCACAGCTGGCCGAGCGTCTGCCCGTTGCTCTCGCACAGCAGGTCGAGCAGCTTTCTGCGTGTGGGGTCGCCCAGCGCCTTGAATACCTTGTCAGCGTCCATCCGTTGCGTATGTGCGTGAGCCAATAATATGCAGGCAAAGACCTGCATGTCAAGCGATGCGTCGGCCGACGGGCCTTGCAGTGGGGTCGGTCAGGTCACCGGGACGCGGCGGCAAGGTAGTTGTCCTTCACGCGGACGTAGTGCTCTGCCGAGTACCGGAGGTAGGCGATCTCGTCTGCCGTGAGCTCGCGCACCGCAACCGCCGGCCGGCCCACGTAGAGCCAGCCGCTCTTCAGTCGCTTGCCCGGCGAGACCAGGCTGCCCGCGCCGACCATGACGCGGCTCTCGATCACGACGTCGTCCATGACGATCGCGCCCATGCCGATGAGGCATTCATCGCCGATGGTGCAGCCATGCAGGATGGCCGAGTGCCCCACCGTGACGTGGCTGCCGATGACCAGCGGGCTGCCGTCGGGCTTGCCGGGGTGCTTGTGAGACACATGGCCCATCGCGAGATCCTGGATGTTGGTGCACGCACCGATCACGATGCGGTTGACGTCGCCGCGAAGGACCGTGTTGCACCACACCGAGCTATCGGGGCCGATGCGGACGTCGCCAATGACTTGTGCCGTGTCGTGCAGCAGCACGCGCGGGGCAACTTCGGGAGACACGGACAGGTAGGGCGACAGCGGCATGGTGGTCGAGTGATGGTTGGACCCAGGATTCTCCGGGCTCTGAACGCTACGGTCGCGGCCTCAGCCGCGCGGCACGAGTGCCGCTCAGTACCTCGCCGCCTCGCCCAGCAGCCAACCTCGGAAGGCTGCCACCCGGGGCCGGCCGGCACTCTCGGCGCGGTAGACGACGTAGTAGGCCAGCGGCGAAGCGAAGGCGATGTCGGGGAACAACCGCACCAGGCGCCCGGCCGCGAGATCGTCGTGCGCCATGACGCTGCGCGCGAGCGCGACGCCCTGCCCGTCGATGGCCGCCTGCAGCACGGCCGCGGAGTTGTTGATCTTCATGCCGCGCTTCGTGTCCACGCCCGTCACGCCGGCTTTCCTGAGCCATGCGTCCCAGGTGGGAAAACTCGTGTGGCCGTCCATCGACAGGTCGTGGATCAAGGTGGCCCGCGCCAGGTCCTGGGGCCTTTGCTGGCGCTTGCGCTCGCGCAACCATTGCGGTGAGCACACGGGGTAGACCTCCTCGTCCATCAACTTGTCCGCCGTGAGCCCGGGCCAGCGACCCGGGCCGTAGCGCACGCCGATGTCGACCTGCTGGGCAACGAAGTCCACCGGCTTGAGGCTGGTGTCCAGCCGCACGTCGGTATCGGGCCACGCGGCGTGGAAGCTTTCGATGCGGGGCAGCAGCCACTTGGCCGCGAAGGCCGGGCTCACCGTCACCGTGAGCACGCCACTGGCCGAGCCCTCCTTGAGCCGATCGAGCCCAAGGGCGAGCCTGTCGAAGCCGGCCCGCAGGTCCGGCAGCGCACGTTGGGCCGCCTCGGTGGGCACCAGCCGGACCCGCCCGCTGGTGCTGCGATGGAACAGCGGCGTGCCCAGCCATTCCTCCAGCGCGCGCACGAGCTGGCCGACCGCGGCGGGCGTGACGTGAAGCTCGGCCGCGGCCGCCGAAAAGCTCTGGTGGCGGGCACTCGCCTCGAAGGCACGCAGCGCGTTCAGGTGGACGGGCGACTTCATTTCAGTTGTCCATGGCGCAGTGGCAGCACCCGCGACGTATGAAACGGGATTCAACAGCCTTCACCGCAGAGGCGCAGAGGACGCGGAGGAACCGCGGAGAAATACAGGTCTTCTCCGCGTCCTCTGCGCCTCCGCGGTGAATGAATTGGAGTTTCACTTCAGTAAAGCTTTTCTTTCAGTGCTGGACACTTTATCTCGTTTGTTTCGAAAGTATCTAAGACCCAAAATCTGCCATCTAAATGGATAGTTTTTCTTCCAATGGAGAAGGTTCACATGAGCAATCGGTTCAAGACGTCGCCGAGGTCGTGGCCTTCCTGCTGTCGGACAAGGCCGACTGGGTCACCGGCGCGATCTGGAACGTGGACGGCGGCGTGATGGCCGGCCGCAACTGATGCACCGCTGAAAGAAGCCCCGTGCTCCTCAACGCCGACTTCTCGCGCCGCGCGATCGTCACGCCCGACCAGTACCGGTGGGTGGCTTCGCCTCAACGCGGGGTGGATCGCGTGATGCTGGACCGGCTGGGGGGAGAGACGGCCCGCGCGACCAGCATCGTCCGGTACGCACCGGGCTCCACCTTCCCGCGCCACCAACACCCTGGCGGGGAAGAGATCCTCGTTCTGTCCGGCACCTTCTCCGAAGGGAGCGAGCACTATCCGGCAGGCTGGTATCTGCGCAATCCGCCGGGCTCATCGCACCAGCCATCCAGCGCCGAGGGCGCCCTCATCTTCGTCAAGCTCTGGCAGATGCCGCCGCAGGAGGATCGCCGCGTGCGCATCGACACGCGTGATCCGGCTTCATGGCGTCTCCAGCAAGGCCGCGAGGTCTGCCCGCTGTTCCGTGCAGATACCGAGCAGGTCTGGCTGCAGCGTCTGGCACCGGGTGAAGCGGTGTTCGCCGAACCGGTGGAAAGCGCCGAGCTGCTGTTGGTGGAAGGGAGGCTTGTGGATGGCGAGCATGCTTACGAACGCGGCAGCTGGATGCGCCTGCCCTCAGGCGCATGTCCGCGGATGGCCGCCGGCGCGCAGGGCGCCACCGTCTACCTCAAGACCGGCCACCTGACGAAGGCATGAACATGAAGACGGCGCGCATCGCCATCGTGGGCGCAGGCCTGAGCGGCCTGTATGCCGCGTATCTGCTGCAACGCAGGGGCATCCACGACTACGTGCTTCTCGAAGCACGCAGTGCCCTCGGCGGCCGCATCGAGTCCGCCGCTGCCACGACGAACGGCATCGATCGCTTCGACCTCGGCCCCACGTGGTTCTGGCCCGCATTCCAGCCCCAGCTGGACCGGCTCGTTCACGACCTGGGCCTCGGCCGGTTCGAGCAGCACGAAGCCGGCGACATGGCGATCGAGCGCTCGCCCAACGAGACACCCATGCGCACGCGCGGCTACGTGAACTCGCCCGCCTCGATGCGCCTGGTGGGCGGTATGGGCGCACTGATCGACGCCCTGCATTGCCATGTCGATACGGCGCGAGTCGTCACCGGCCAGGTGGTGCGCCGGCTGCGCAGCATGCATGGGCACGTCGAGCTGGACGGTGAAGACTCCACCGGCCTCACGACGACCTGGCGCGCCGAGCACGTGCTGCTGGCCGTGCCGCCGCGCCTGGCCGAAGAGAGCATCGAGTTCTCACCGGACTTGCCTGCAGCGCTGGCTCGGCAATGGCGTGCCACGCCCACCTGGATGGCGCCGCATGCGAAATACGTGGCTCTCTACGAGAGCCCTTTCTGGCGCGGGCAAGGCCTGTCCGGCGAAGCACGCAGCGCGTGCGGTCCGCTGGGCGAGATCCACGACGCATCCATGCCCGGCGGCAGCGCGGCGCTGTTCGGCTTCTTCGGCATGCCAGCGCGCGTGCGCCAGGGCGTCCCGGAAGAGGTGCTGCGCATGCATTGCCGCGCACAGCTGGCCCGACTGTTCGGGCCGCATGCCGCGACGCCCAGGCACGAGTTCATCAAGGACTGGGCGAAAGATCCCCGCACCACCACCACCGCCGATCTGGACGCTGCCGGCCACCATGCCGCGGCACCCGGCGCCGCCGCTCCTTCCGGGCCGTGGAGCGGCCGCCTCACCGGCATCGCCAGCGAATGGTCGCGGCAGTTTCCCGGCTACCTTGCTGGCGCCATCGAAGCTGCGCACCTGGGCGTGCAGGCATTGCCAGCCTCCTCGCCACCTTCAACGACCTTGGAGCAACGAACATGAAAGCCACCTACCGCGCCATGCAAGTAACCCGGCCCGGCACCCTCGAGCTGGTGGAGCGCGACACGCCCACGCCCGGCATGGGTGAAGTGCTGATCGAAGTCGAAGCCTGCGGCATCTGCGGTGCCGATGCGGGCGACATCGAAGGGGCCGACCCCGCGCTGCAGCCGCCGCGCGTGCCCGGGCATGAAGTCGTCGGCCGCATCGCCGCGCTCGGACCTCACACGCCGTCGATCTGGAAGCTGGGGCAGCGCGTGGGCGTGGGCCGCCTCGGCGGCTACTGCAACGAATGTGCGCCCTGCCGCCAGGGGCACTTCCAGCTCTGCCAGAACCAGCCCTTCGTCGGCGCCACCTGCGACGGCGGATATGCCGAGATGATGCTGGCGCGCAGCACGGGGCTGGTCTCGATCCCCGACGAGCTGGACGCCGAAGAGGCCGCGCCCATCCTGTGTGCCGGCATGGCCACCTTCAACGCGCTCAGGAAGTGCGGCGCCCAGGCCGGCGACACGGTGGCCATCCTGGGCATCGGCGGGCTGGGGCACATGGCCTTGCAGTACGCGCGCCGCATGGGCTTCAGGGTGGTGGCCGTCGGGCGCGGCAGCGACATCGCCGAAGACGCGATGTCGCTGGGCGCACACGTCTACGTCGACACCCAGCGGGACGACGCCGCGGCCAGGCTGCTGGGCCTGGGTGGAGCGCAGGCCATCGTGACCACCGTGAGCCATGCCGGTGCCGTGTCCGCCCTGATGCGCGGCCTGGCGCCGCAGGGTCGCCTCGTGCTGCTGGGCGCCGGCAAGGACCCGCTGCCCGTCTCGACCGGTCACCTGGTCATCGGAGAACGCAGCGTGCTGGGTTCCATCACCGGTTCGCCTTACGAGAACGAGAAGACGCTGGACTTCAGCGTGCTGGCCGGCGTGCGCCCGATGATCGAGACCCTGCCGCTGGAGCAGGCCGACGAGGCCTACCAGAAGATGAAGTCCGGCAACGTCAAGTTCCGGATGGTGCTGACCATGGGTCGCGAGAACACCGGAAACTGATCGCTGGTTCCTTCAAATGCTCGACAACAAACTCAAGGTCAACGGCCAGGTCGTGCGCCTGACCATTGCGCAATCGCTGGCCGGCGCGAACTCCGGCGCCGTGTACGCCAGCGGCGCCATCATCGGCCACATGCTCGCGCCGAGTCCGGCATTGGCCACCCTGCCCATCTCGGTGTTCGTCGTCGGCATGGCGGTGGCCACGCTGCCGGTGGGCGCGCTGACCCGGCGCCATGGCCGCAAGGCGGCGTTCATGCTCGGCAACCTGTGCGGCGTGATCGCCGGGCTCGTGGCGGCATGGGCGCTGGTCATCCACTCGTTCGCGCTCTTCTGCATCGCCATGCTCTTCGGCGGCGCATATGCGGCCGTCGTGCTGACCTTCCGCTTCGCGGCTGCCGAGTGCGTGGCGCCAGAAGACCGGCCCAGGGCCCTCTCCACGGTGCTGGCCGGCGGAGTGGTGGCAGGCGTGGTGGGCCCGCAGCTGGTCACTTCCACCATGAACCTCTGGCAACCCCACGTCTACGCGGTGACGTACCTGGCCGCCGCCGCCGTGGCGGTGCTCGCGGCCGTCGTGCTGGCAGGCGGAAGGTTTGACCACCGCGCGGAAACCCCGCAGCGCACCGCCGGCCGGCCGCTGGCCGACCTGTTGCGGCAACCCCAGTTGATCGTCGCGATGCTGTGCGGTGTCGTGAGCTACACGATGATGAACTTCATGATGACGTCGGCCCCGCTCGCGATGGAGCTGTGCGGCATCTCCCGCACGGACGCCAACTACGGCATCGAACTGCACATCGTGGCGATGTACGCGCCGAGCTTCTTCACGGGGCGCCTCATCTCCCGGTTCGGGGCGCCCAGCGTCATCGGCGCCGGCCTGGGCCTGATCGCGCTGGCGGCCGTCGCCGGCCTCAGCGGTATCACGCTGCACCACTTCTGGGGTGCACTCGTGCTCCTGGGGCTGGGCTGGAACTTCGGGTTCGTGGGCGCCTCCGCACTGGTCGCCAGCCATGCGCCGGAGGACGGGCCCCGCGTGCAATCGATCAACGACTTCGTCGTGTTCGGGGCCATGGTGATCGGCTCGTTCCTGTCGGGCAGCCTGCTGAGCGCCTTCGGGTGGTCGCTGGTGTCGGGCCTCATGCTGCCCGCGGTGCTGCTGGCCGTGGCGGGCCTGCTGTGGTTGCGACACCGCGAGAAACGGGCCTCGGCGGTGGCTGCCGCCAACCGGGCCTAGAGCTGGCCCGGCACGGCGCGTCACGACCCGGCGGCTGGCATTGCCGCATGGCGGTCCGGCTCGAAGTCGCGCGTAGACAAGCCCGGGCGGTTCGCGATGAAGTCGCGCAGCACCTGCACGTCGGTGAATCCGGTGTCGTCGATCTCCTGCGATGAAAACGCCGGGTAGCCGTCGCCGCCCCTGGCGATGAAGCTGCTCAGCGCCATGCGGTAGCGGCGCGAAGGATCGATGGGCTGGCCCTGCACGCGCAGCTCCTTCGGCTCGTCGCCTTCCATCACGGCCGACACGCCGGTGGTCTGTGCATAGGCACCCGAGCCGGGCGTCATGCGTAGCGCGGTGCGCAGGTAGGTTTCGAGTTGCGCACCGGTGAGCGCGACCACGACGACGTGGTTGCCGAAGGGCAGCACCTTCAGCAGGTCGCCGTAGTTCACGTCGCCTGCGGGCAGCGAGTCGCGCAGGCCTCCGCCGCTCACCAGCGCGAGGTCGGCACCGGTCTTGTCGATCATCGATGCGGTGACGAGGCGGCCCAGGTTGGTGGGGCGGCTGCGCACGTTGCGGCGTTCACCGTCGAACGCGCCATCGATGCGGCCTACCGGCACCAGCAGCTTGTCGGCGCCGGCCCGCTGGTAAGGGGCCAGCAGTGCGAGCAGGCCGGCGTCTTCTTCGATGCGCGTCTCGGGCGGCAGCTTCACGGGCTTGCCGTCGGGGCCGGTGCCGCGCTTCATCATGTTCACCGGCAGCAGCGCATAGCGCACGAGGCGGAACTGCCCCGCTTCGTATTCGAAGTCCGCACGCCCCACGTACTTGCCCCATTCCCAGGCCTGCACGATCCACGTGCCGTTCTGTCGGTCGGGCGCGCAGGGCTCGCCGGGCTGGTAGTCGTCATTGCGGCGCATGGCGTCGAGCATGCACACCGGGTTCTGGCTGTGGCCGCCGACGATGAGGTCGATGCCCGGCACCGCGCGCGCCAGCTCCACGTCGCCCGGCGCGTTGACGCCGTGGCGGCCGTCCACGTAGTGGCCCATGTGCGTGGCCGCGATCACCACGTCGGCCTTGAGACGCAGCCGCGGCACCAGCTTCGACGCTTCGTCGGCCGGCACGCGCACCTCCACGCCGGGGAAGCGCTGGCGCGACATGGTCTTCATGGTGTCGTCGGTGGTGAGGCCCAGCACCGCCACGCGCACCTTGCCCAGGCGGAAGATGCGATACGGCTCGAACATGCGCCGCCCGCCCTGGTACACGTTGGCCGAGAGCCAGGGGAACGTGGACCACTCGAGGCGCTGGCGGCGCATCACCGCAAGAGAGCGGTCGAATTCATGGTTGCCCACCGCCATGGCGTCGTAGCCGATGGCCGACATGCCCCTGAAGTCTGGCTCGGCCTGCTGCAGGTCGGACTCCGGCACGCCGGTGTTGATGTCGCCACCGTCGAGCAGCAGCACGTGGCCGCCCTGGGCCTTCACTTCGGCACGCACGCCGTCGATGAGCCGCTTGCGCGCCGCCAAGCCGTACTCCTGGTCGGCATTGCGCCAGAAGCGGCCGTGGTGGTCGTTGGTGTGCAGGATGGTGATGCGGGCCGGCTCGGCTTGCGCGGCAAACGCGATCGCCGTCAAGAGCACGAAAAAGGCGCGTGGCATGAAGTTCACTTGCAGACCTGGAAAGCGAGGAAGCGGTTGGCTTGCCTGGGGTGGAAGTTGTCGTCGGAGGCCAGCAGCAGCGTCGCGCGACCGTCCGGCAGGCGCGGGCCCCAGGCCGCGGCCTCGACGTTGTCCGTCTCGATGCCGGCCTTCGCCAGGTCGAGCACGAGCCGCTTGCGCATGGGCTTGAAGTCGGCGCCTTGCAGCGATGCCGTGCGGCTCACGTCGGTGGCGCCGTCGACGCCGACTTCGTAGAGGCGAATGGCGAACTGGAAGCTGCCGTCCTCCACCTCCCGCCCCGAGCGTTCGACCACGAGCAGCGTGCCGGCTTCGGTGGCGAGGATCTCGCTGACGCCGTTGTCGGCGCGCTGGCGACCGCCGGTGGGCGGCAGCGGGATCGGATCGAGCGGATAGGCGTACTGCCCGAGCACACGGCCTTCACGGTCGAGCTGCGTGAAGCGGGCGAAGCCGCCCTGCTGCAGCGTGGGCACGGGGCCGTCTTCGTACAGCGGCGCTTCCATCGACACCCACAGCGAAGCGGCATCGGGCGTGAAAGCCAGCCCTTCGATCGCGAGGTTGTCGCGCACGCCCTGCTCGGCCTCCTTGTGCACGCGCAGGTTGGGCGGCAGCGGCACCTCGGCAATGAAGCTGCCGTCGCGCGCGGCACGCCGCACGAAAGGGCTCAGGCCCAGCTTGCGGTCACCTTCGCTCGACCAGAGCAGCTCGCCGTTCCTGGGGTCGATGCGCAAGGCTTCCGGGTCGGGCACCTCGCCGCCCTGCCTGAGGCTCGGGTAGATGCTGCCGTCGGCCTGCTTGAGTGACACGACGCCGGTGATGCGCACCGAGCGCACGCCCGATGCGTCGATGTCGATGTGAGCGGTGTAGAAGCGTGCCGGTGCACGCGCCGAGCGGTCGTCGCTCAGCAGGTACCAGGTGCCGGCGGCGGCATCGTGGTCCATGCCCGAGATGCCGCCGAAGTCCTGCAGCACGCCCTGCGGCTCACGCGCCAGCGCGGTGCTGCCGAGGTACTGCAGGCACAGCGGCGGTGGCGATGCACCGCCCTGCGGGCTGCGCTGCGCCATGCCAGCGCAGCCCGCCAAGCCCAGTAGCAGGGCCAGGGCGGCGGCATGCAGGGCCGATGGGAGCAAGGTCCGGTGCGTCATGCCGTCATGCTGTCATGCCGCACGACTGCTCACCGGTCATACATGAACCAGTGCAGGCTGCGCGGGCCCTCGCAGGCCCTGCGCGCAACCTGGCCGATCAGAGTTCGACCTTGGTCCACAGCACCACCGTGCGCGGCGCGCCGATGAAGTAGCGGCCCACCGTGGACGGCGAAGTCATGAGCTCGGGCGCGATGCCGGAGATGTACTTCTTGTCGGTGAGGTTCTCCACGTTCACGCCGAAGCTCACGTGGTTGAAGCTGTACGAGGCGTTGAGGCCCAGAAGCGTGTAGGCCGGCAGGCGCTCGTCGACACCGGTGTTGGCCCCTACGCGCGTGTTGGCGTAGTAGCCGGCACGGCTCGACACGTAGCGACCATTCACCGCGAGCTTCAGGTCGTCCATGGGGCGCCAGGTGGCTTCGACGAACAGGTTGTGCGGGGCGATGCCCACCAGCTCGGCGCCGTTGCGGATGAAGCCACGCTGCGGGCTGCCGTTGGCGTCGACGTCGCTCAGCTTGTATTCACCCTTCTGGTAGGTGTAGGCACCGTACAGGCGCAGGTCGTCGCCCACGCGGCCGTTGTAGGTGAGCTCCATGCCGTGGATGCGGCGGCCCTGGTCGACGTTCTCGGACTGCAGCGTGCCGACGATGTCGGCGGCCACGGTTTCCTTCGAGTCGATCACGAAGGCCTGCACACCCAGCGCGTAGTTGTCGGCCTTGTGGCGCAGGCCGAGGTCGAACGCGTTGGCGGTGTCCATCTTGTTGACCTTGGCGGCCGCGGCCAGCGTGGCGGCCGAGCCGCCTTCGAGCGTGGCGTCGGTCACGCTGGCGGCGTTCTTGGCGTAGCCGGCAAAGACCTCGGTCTTGTCAGTCAGCGCATACAACGCACCCACCTTGGGCAGCACGCCCGAGTCCACCTTGGCTTCGTTGACGTAGTTGCGGCGCCCGTTGGGGAAGGCGGTCGTGGTGCGCGAATCGTGTATCGGCGCGACGTAGCTGACGTCGTTGTCGAGGTATGTCACGCCGTAGTCGAACTTGAGGCGACCGTCCATGAAGCTGCTGCGGTTGGCCACATAGCCCATGGCGATGCGGTTGTCCCAATGCTTGTCTTCGCTGGTTGCGGAGGGCGTACCACTGTACTCAGGACCGACGGCCGGATTGAGCACCGCGTACCAGTTGCGCACCTGGCTGCGATTGGATTGTTCATACCAGACACCCACGCGCCAGTCGATCAGGTCGCTTTGCTTGCCGGCCAGCTCGGTCAACGCGCCGCGGCGAATCAGATCGTATTCGTTGGCGCGGAAGTACAGGGTGGTCTCGGTACAGCTCAGGCCTGGGAACCCGGCACTGCACAGCCCCGTCTCTTTGCCGATGCCGCTTTGCGTGTGGTAGTAAGCCTTGGCGTTGAGCTTCAGGTTGGTGGCCAGTGGCATGTCGACATCGACGTAGCTCAGCACGTCCTTACGGGGGTTGCCCTTCAACTCGCGGTAATTGCGATCGGTCCCCGCAGAGCCGGTCCAGCGATCGGTGTAGCCGTCGTTCTTCGGGTTGGTGTTGAACTGACTCAGCGTCACGATGTTGGTGCCGCTCGTTTCCTTGCGATCGTTGTAGCTGCTGCGCAGCTTGATCACCGTGCCGTTGTCGAGCTTGGCCACCGCCTTGAAGTCGAGGTGATCACGCTCGTTCTTGCCGACAGGGTCATCGACGTAGGACACCTTCCACTGCTCCTTCGACAGGCTCAGGTAGCTGGTGAGGCCGGGGACGAGTTCGCCGCTGTCGACGCGGGCGTACACACGGCCGAAGTCGGCGCTGCCGGCCGCGGCTTCAGCGCGCGCGGCGAAGCGGCGCTCGGGGTCTTGCGTGAGGTAGTTCACATGGCCGGCCAGCGCTTGGTGCGAAGGCGAGCCGATGACGCCGGCCGACTGCGAAACGTCCACGCCGGCCAGGTTGCTGGAATCGAAGTAGCGCGTGGGCACCGAGCCGCCGCCCAGCGTGGTGCGGCCGTTGGGCACGCCGTCGATCGAGAAGCCGATGCTGTCCTTCGCGAAGCCGCGCATGCTGATCGTGCTTTCGAAACCGTCGCCGCCGAAGGCGTTGGACGATCCCATCTGGATGCCGGACACGCGCTCGAGCACCTTGTCGGCGCTGACGCCGGGCGGGTAGTAATCGAGGTCGGCTGCGGTGATCTTGACGTTGGCGCGAGTCTGCCTGGTGCCGATGGATTCGCCGGTGATCACCACCTTCTCCATCGCCTTGACCGCCGGGGCGGAGGCCGCTGCGGCCGCTGGTGCGGCGGCGGCCGGCTCCGATGACGAGGACTCGGTCTTGGCGGCTTCCTGCGCGAACACAGGGAGCACCTGGGTGCTGATCAGCAGCGCCAGCAGGTTGCGGGGCAGGCCAGGGAAGGGTCGCATCTGTCTTGACTCCGTGCGTGAAAGGCTGTGGGTGTGAGTGCCGATGGTTGTGGCATGAACGCGTGGCGACTATAAGTGTGGTACGTACCAGTAGTCAATCAAGACGCCGATGGAAGACTGTTGTTTTCGTGTTCACCCCTGTATTCGTGACAGATTTATGAATGCACCGACACGTTGCACATCACATCTTGATTGACATCGTGGTACGTACCACTATAGGATGACCTTGCCATGACGATTCCGCGCGAACATTGAAGATCGACAAGCAACCCCAGCCGAAGCTGGCGCACACCATGGCCACAGAACGCATCAGGGAAACATCGACACCGCGCTACCGGCAGCTCGCCGACATCATTCGCGGCGCCATCGAGCAAGGCCTGCTGACCGACAACCAAGCCCTGCCCTCCGAACGCGAACTGGCCGAGAAGTACGAAGTCAGCCGCGACACCGTGCGCAAGGCCGTGCGCTACCTCGAAGAGCGCGGCGTTATCTACAGCGACCATGGCCGCGGCACCTTCGTGGCGCCGGCGCTGGTGCGGCGCATGTCACGCTTCATCGACGGCTTTTCGCAAGACACCATGCAGCGCGGCGGCGCGCCGGGCCAGCACATCCTTGCGGTGGAAAGCACGGCCGCGTCCATGGGCATCGCCGGGCTGCTGGGCGTGGAGCCCGGCTATGCGCTCACCCGCGTTCGCCGCGTGCGCCTGATCGACGATGCGCCGGTCGGCCTGCACGACGCCTACTTCCCGCTGCCGCGGGGCATGAAGATCGATCGCACAGAGGTCGAGCAAGCCCAGTCCCTCTACAGGCTGCTGACCGAAAAGGTGGGGTTCGCGCCGGCCGAGGCGGTGGAAAACCTGAGCGCTGCGGCGGCCGACGCCGAAGACGCCCGCCTGCTCGGCATCGCCGAAGGCGCACCCATCCTGATGTGCGAGCGCATCACCCTGTCCGACAGGCGCGAGCCCATCGAGTACTGCGTGATGAAGTACGTGTCGAGCTACCGCTACAGCACGCGCATCGCAAAAACGAGCGGGATCGCATGAGGTCCCTATGAAATCGCTGCTGCGCTCCGTACTCGTTCAACTGGTCTGGCTGGCCGGCCTGTTCGCCGTGCTCTACGGCCTGGCCGCACTGGGCGAGCGCGCCGATGCACGGCGCACGGGCGAGGTGAAGCTGCGCGTGGCACTCTTCATCAACGGCACGCTGGGCGACAAGTCCTTCTTCGACTCGGCGGCCAAGGGCATGCGCCAGGCGCGCGACACGCTGCCGGTATTCGTGAAGGTGATCGAAGGCGGCACCGACCCCACGCGCTGGCAGGGTGCGCTCACCGACCTGGCCGACAGCGGCGACTACGACCTCATCGTGACCGGCACCTTCACGATGGTGCCTTACGTGCAGCAACTGGCCGGGCAGTACCCCGACGCGCGCTTCGTGGTCTACGACGCGGCGGTGGACTATGCCAAGTGCCGCTGCCAGAACGTGCACTCCATCCTGTTCCGCCAGAACGAAGGCGCCTACCTCGCCGGTTACCTGGCCGCGAGGCTCGACGAAGCCGGCCTGCCCGGCGTGCCGCCCCGCAGCGGCCTGGGCGTGGTGGGCGGCATGCAGTTCCCGGTGATCGACGACTTCATCGTCGGCTTCCGTGCCGGCGCGCAGGCCGCGGTGCCTGGCGAAACCGTGCTGGCCCAGTACGCCAACTCGTTCTCAGACCCCGCTGCCGGCAAGGAAGTGGCCAAGGCCCAGTTCGGCCGCGGCGTGGGGCTCATCTTCCATGCGGCCGGTGCCACCGGCCAGGGCGTGAACGAAGCGGCGCTCGAAGGGCATCGTTATGCCATCGGCGTGGACATGGACCAGTACGCGATGTACCGCGCGTCGAACCCGCAGATGGCCGCGCGCATCGTCACCTCGGTCATCAAGAACGTCGACGTCGCAGTGGTACGTGCCATCGGCCAGGCGCTGCAGGGGCAGCTGGCCTACGGCAGCACGCAGTCGCTGGGCCTGGCCGAGCAAGGCGTGAGCCTGGCTCGCCAGTCCGACGTGCTGTCGCGGGCCTCGCCCGAGGTGCTGCGCTCGCTCGACGAGGTGCAGGCCGCCGTCGCCAGCGGCGAACGGCGGGTGCCCAGTGCCTTCAACACCGTGAAGGAGTTGAAGTGAACCCCCAGTTCATTCACCGCAAAGACGCGGAGGACCCGGAAGTCCGCAGAGAAGGCCTGTATTTCTCTGCGAGACCTCTGCGCTCTCCGCGCCTCTGCGGTGAAGGCTGTTTGGTCTCTCACCGCTTCACACGCGTCATGGAGAACTGAAGTGAACATGGCAGCCGCCCTCGCTTCCGGCCCCTTGCTGAGCCCATTGCTCGAGTTGCGCGACGTCTCCAAGCGCTACGCCAACGGCACGCTGGCCAACGACCGCGTGAGCCTGAGCGTCGAGCGCGGCGAGATCCACGCCATCGTGGGTGAAAACGGCGCCGGCAAGTCCACGGTGATGAAGATGCTCTACGGGCTGGAGCAGCCCACCTCGGGCGAGATCCTGCTCGAGGGCCGGCCGGTGCACTTTCGCCAGCCCCGCGAGGCCATCGCCGCGGGCATCGGGCTGGTGCCGCAGCACATCGAGCTGGTGTCCACCTTCACCGTGGCCGAGAACGTGGTGCTCGGCTGCGAGCCGCTGCGCCGCTTCTGGCTGGACCGCCGGCGTGCCGCCGAAGAGGTACGTGCCACCGCGGAACGCTTCGGCCTCGACATCGACCCGCTCGTGCCGGTGCACGATCTTTCCATCGGCGAGCAGCAGCGCGTGGGCATCCTCAAGGTGCTGTACCGCGGTGCGCGCATCGTGCTGCTCGACGAACCCTCGGCCGTGCTGCCGCCGCAACAGATCGAAGCGCTGTTCACCGCGTTGCGCCAGCTCGTGGCCGCAGGCCTAACGGTGGTGCTCATCACCCACAAGCTGGCCGAGGTGCGCGAAATATCCGACCGCTTCACCGTGATGCGCGGCGGCCGCGTGACCGGCCGCGCCCAGTCGCGCAGCGCCAGCGAGGCCGAAATCGCCGAGATGATCGTCGGGCGCACCGTCGTGCCGCTGCGGGTGCAGCGCGTGCAGGCCCAGAAGGCGCAGCCGCTGGTTCGCGCACGCGACCTGACGGTGGTGCGCGCCGATGGCCGCGTGCCGCTGCAGCAGGTGTCGTTCGACATCGCCGCCGGCGAGATCCTCGGCATCGCGGGGGTCGAAGGCAACGGGCAGGCACCGCTGGCCGAGGTGCTGGCGGGCCTGGAAACCCCCGTGCAGGGCGAGGTGCTGCTGGGCGGCCAACCCGTCAGCGGGCACGGCGTGCGCGCGGCGCGTGCGGCCGGTGTCGCAGCCATTCCCGAAGACCGCCTGCGCGACGGCGTGGCCCCCGAGATGAGCATCATCGACAACGCGATGGCCAACCGCTACCACCGCCCACCGCTGTCGCGCTTCGGCTGGCTGGCCGCGGGCACCGCGCGCGAGCAAGCGCAGCACATGCTCAAGGAACATGGCGTGGTGGCCCGCTCGGCCGACGCGAACATCGGCTCGCTGTCGGGCGGCAACATGCAGAAGGTGGTGCTGGCACGCGAGGTGGCCGCATCGCCGCGGCTGCTGGTGGCCAGCCAGCCCACGCGCGGCGTGGACATCGGCGCGGCCCAGTCGCTGCGGCAGCGGCTCGTCGCGCTGCGCGATGCAGGCACCGCGGTGCTGCTGGTGTCGGCCGACCTCGACGAACTGCTCGAGCTCTCCGACCGCATCGCCGTGATGTTCCAGGGCCGCATCGTCGCCCACTTCGCCGCCGGCACCGTGAGCGCGCAACAGCTGGGCCTCTACATGACCGGCCTGCGCGGCGACGCCGCTGCCGCCGCCACGCTCGACGCGCCTTTCACGCCGCTCGCGCAGATCACCCCGCTCCCTGAAGAAGCCTCGGCGTGACACAAGCAACCTCCTCCACTTCGATACGGCAGGCTTTGAAGCTGCCCGCGGCCATTGCAGCGGCGCTGCTGGTGGGCTTCGCCATCACGGCGATGGTGAGCGCCGAGCCTTTGCGCGCCTGCCTGGCCCTGTTGACCGGCGCATTGCCCGACATCCGCCATTCCGCCACCGAAGGCTGGCAGGTGCACCGGCTCGTGCGCTTCGGCTCGGTGATCGAAGACGCCATCACCCTCACCTTCCTCGGCCTGGCGATCGCCATTCCGTTCCGCGCGCGGCAGTTCTCGCTGGGTGCCGACGGCCAGATGTTCCTCGCCGCACTGGCCGCTGCCGCGGTGAGCCTCGCCATCGGCGGGCCGTGGTACGTGGTGATGCCCGCCGCATTTGCCGCCGCGTTGCTCACCGGCTTCGCATGGGGCCTGGTGCCCGGCTGGCTGAAGGCGCGCTACGGCGCCAGCGAGATCGTCACCACGCTGATGCTCAACCTCATCGCGGTGCAGCTGTACCGGCTCGTCATCACGCAGTGGATGCGCGACCCGAACGCCGGCTTCCTGGTCACGCCGGTGCTGCCCGATGCCTCGATCCTGCCCAACCTGCTGGCACGCACCAACGTGACGGCCATGCTCTTCGTCGTGCCGCTGGTGGTGGTGGGCGCCTGGGCGCTGCTGATGCGCACGACGGTGGGCTACGAGATCCGCACCGTGGGCCAGGCGCCGGCCTTCGCGCGCCAGGTGGGCATGCCGGTGGAGCGCGCGGTGATGCTGTCGATGGCGATCGGCGGCGCCTTCGCCGCCTTTGCCGGCGTGCACGTGAGCAACGCGCTGCTCAAGCGCCTGCCGGTGGACCTGACGCCGGGCATGGGCTTCGACGGGCTGGTCGTCGCCCTGCTCGCGCGCAACGAGCCGCGCAACATCCCGATGGCCGCCTTCCTCTACGCCTACCTGCGTGCCGGCGCACAAGCCATGGAGCGCACGACCGACGTGTCGCGTGAAGTGGTGCTGGTGATCCAGGCCTTCATCATCCTGTTCGTCGTGGCCGAGCGGTTGCTGCCGCAGTGGCAGGCGCCCGCATGGCTGCAACGCGCCATGCATCCGCACGCCAAGGAGGTCGCATGAGTTTCGACCTCGCCGCCTGGGCGCTGCTCGCCGCCACGCTCGTCGTCGCCGTGCTGCGGGCCACCACGCCCATCCTCTTCGCCGCCCTGGGCGGCCTCGTGTCCGACCTCGCCGGCAGCATCAACGTCGCGCTCGAAGGGCTCATGCTCATCGCCGCCTTCTTCGGCGTGCTGGGCTCGGTGTACGCGGGCCAGTGGCTGCCGGGGCTGCCGGTGTGGGTGCACGCTTGGATCGGCTGTGCGGCCGGCATCGCGGTGGCGCTGCTCGTCACCGCGATGCTCGGCTTCTTCCACCTGGAGCTGGGTGCCGATCTCATCGTCGCCGGCATCGCGATCAACCTGCTCGCCGCCGGGCTCACGGTGTTCCTGCTGGTCACCATCGTGGGTGACAAGGGCTCCACCGCGGGCTTGCACAGCCCCGCCCTGCCGTCGCTGCACATCCCCGGCTTCGACGGCGTGCCGGTGCTCGACACGCTGCTCAACGGCGACGGCGGCCACGGCCACCACGTGCTGGTGTACGCCGCCTTCCTTGCGGTGGCAGGGCTGTGGGTGTTCCTCACCCGCACGCGTTACGGTGCCTGGCTGCGCGCGGTGGGCGAAAACCCGCAGGCCGCGCTGGGCGCCGGCATCCCGGTCAAGCGCGTGCGTTACGTGGCGCTGCTGTTGAGCGGGGCACTTGCGGGCCTGGGCGGCATCTATCTCAGCATGGGCTACCTCACGTTGTTCCAGGCCGACATGAGCGCCGGGCGCGGCTTCCTCGCGCTGGCGGCCGTGTTCCTGGGCGCACGCCGGCCGCTGGGCACGCTGGGCGCAGCGCTGCTGTTCGGCGCCTCCACGGTGCTGGCCACACAGCTGGGCGCGCTCGAGATCCCCACGCAGGTGGTCTACATGGTGCCGCCCTTCATCACGATCTGCGCACTCGTCTTTGCCGGCCGCCACAAGCCGGCTGCCGCTTCCGCCTTCACGAAAACCAGGGGCCGAACAGGCTCCGCACAAGGGAGAACTTCCGCATGAAACAAGCCGTGATCCGCGACCGGATCCTCGCTTCGCTGTCGCTGGCCGGCATGGGTGACGCACTGGGCGCCCCCACCGAGCAATGGACCATCGACGAGATCGCCGCCACGTTCGGCGGGCTCGTCACCCAGTTCGAGCAGCCCACCGAAGACACCTTCGCCGGCGCCAACGCCGGCAAGCGCGCCGAGGTGACCGACGACGCGAGCCAGATGTACTACCTGGCCCGCGCGCTGGTGGCCGCCAATGGCCAGCTCGACCAGGACGGCTGGGTCAACTGCCTGCTCGACTGGGTGAACACCAGCCCGAAGGCCGGCTTCATGGGCCCCAGCACCGCGGGCATCGTGAAGGCGCTGCAGGAAGGCGCTGACACCGCCGCCGTGGGCGTCATCGGCCGCTCGCGCCGCAAGATGACCACGGTGGGCACCACCAACGGCGCCGCCATGCGCGTGGCCCCCGCAGGCCTGGTGCACCCCGGCAACCTCGAAGCCGCCTGCGAGCAGGCCTTCGTGACCTGCCTGCCCTCGCACGACACCGACGTCGCCATCTCCGCCGCCTGCTCCATCGCCGCGGCCGTGTCGCAGGCGCTGGTGTCGGAGTCGATCGACGATGCGGTGGCCGCCGCCATCGAAGGCGCGCGCATCGGCGAGCGGCTGGCGCGCGAACGCGCCCGCACCGTGGCCGGCCCGAGCTACCTCGCGCGGCTCGAGATGGCCATCGGCATCGCCCGCGAATCGCAGGACGACGACGCCTTCATGCGCCGCATCGAGCGCATGGTGGGCAACTCCGTGCTTGCGGCCGAATCGGTGCCTGCCGCCGTGGGCGTGGTGGTGTACGCCAAGGGTGACCCGCTGCGCACCATCGCGCTGGCCGCATCCATGGGCAACGACACCGACTCCATCGCCACGATGGCCGGTGCGATCGTCGGTGCCTGCACCGGCACCGAAGCGCTGCCGCAATACCTGCTCGCGGAGTTCCGCGCGGTGAACCAGGCGGAATACGCGCTCGATGCACTGTCCGACGGCCTCGCGAACATCGCATGGCGCAATCTGAAGTGAAACCCCAATTCATTCACCGCGCAAACGCAGAGGACGCGGAGGACCTCAGAGAAGACCTGCATTTCTCCGCGAATCTCCGCGACCTCTGCGCCTGCGCGGTGAAGGTTGTTGAATCCCCGTTTCATACGTCGCGGGTGCTGCCACTGCGCCATGGACAACTGAAATGAACACATCACGCCGCTGGGACCTGCTCGCGCTCGGCGACCCGTGCGCCGACGTCGTGATCGCCATGGCCGAGGCACCACGCTTCGGCGAGAAGGTGCTGGGCCACTCGCTCGGCATCTTCGCGGGCGGCACCACCGCCAACGCCGCCTGCGCCTTCTCGAAGCTGGGCGGCCGCGCGGCGGTGTACGGTCGCGTCGGCGTCGACGTGCATGCGGCGATGCTGCGCCAGTCGCTGCACGACTTCGGCGTGGACACGAAACACCTGCGCACCGAGCCCCGCAGCGCGTCGGCCTCGGTGATCGCCATGGTGCCGCCCTCGGGCGACCGCGCCATCGTCTACATGCCGATGGCACCGCGCGAACTCGATGCGCTCGACCTCGCCGCTGCGTTGCAGCACACACGCGTGCTCTACGCCATGCCCTACGACCTCGACGAATTCGTGGTCGCCAGCCGCGTCGCGCATGAAAGCGGCGCGCAGGTCGCCATCGATCTCGAAGCCGCCGTGGCCCCCGATCGCGACGCGATGCTGCAGCGCATCGCACATGCCGACGTCGCCTTCTTCAACGAGTCCGGCTTCACGGCCGGCACCGGCCAGGCCCCGACACCGGACGCGCTGGCCGCGCTGCTGGCCCAAAGCAGCCTGCAAGCCGCGGTGGTGACGCTGGGCGCCGCCGGCGCCGTGGCTGCCAGCCGCGAAGGCGTTGCGCAGCACCCGGCATTCGTGCAACCGGAGGTGGCCGACACCACCGGCGCAGGCGACACCTTCAACGCCGCCTTCCTGCTGGCCAGGCTCGAAGGCCAGGGCCTGCAGGCCAGCCTGCGCTTCGCCTGTGCTGCAGCCGGCCATGCCGTCACGGCCGTGGGCGCGCGCAGCGGCATGCCCGACCGTGCCACGGTCGAGCGCATCATCGGGGGCGGGCACACGCTGCCGATCTCGGAGCCCTCATGCTGACCGTCTTCGGATCGATCAACCTCGACGTCTCGGTGCGCAGCACACGCCTGCCGCAGCCGGGCGAAACGCTGCTGGGCAGCAACGCCTTGCTGTCGCCCGGCGGCAAGGGCGCCAACCAGGCGCACGCAGCGCGCCGCTTCGGCGTGCCGACCCGCATGTTCGGCAAGGTGGGGCAGGACGCCTTCGCCACCGCGGCGCTGGCCCTGCTGCGCCAAGCCGGGGCCGACCTGTCCGGCGTGGAGGTGTCGGCTGCCGACCCCACAGGGCTCGCCGTCATCACCGTCAGCGAGGCGGGCGAAAACACCATCGTCGTCGCGCCCGGCGCCAACCACGCCGTGCGCGCGGCGCAGGTGCCCGACGCAGTGCTGCGCGACTCGCGCGTGCTGTTGCTGCAACTCGAAGTGCCGTGGGCCGAAAGCCTGGCGCTCGCCTGGCGCGCGCGCCAGGCCGGCTGCAAGGTGGTGCTCAACGCATCGCCGCTGCCGCCGCAAGAAATGCTGAAGCCGCTCGATGCGATCGGCCTGCTAATCGTCAACGGCCTCGAGCTCGAGCAGCTGTGCGCCCAGCGCGGCCTGGCCGGCGTCGGCCCGCTGCAAGGGGCTCGCCGGCTCGCCGACGCCTTGCACCTGGACGTGCTGGTAACGCTGGGCGCCGGCGGCTCCATGCTCATGCAGACCGACGGACAGCACCTTCACGCGCCGGCACTGCCGGTGCAGGCCGTGGACACCACCGGCGCCGGCGACACCTACGCCGGCGTGCTGTGCGCCGCGCTGGCCACCGGCGAAACGCCGCAGCGTGCGATGGCGCTGGCATCGGCCGCCGCCGCACTGGCCTGCCAGCGGCCCGGCGCGCAGGCGGCGCAGCCCTCGCGTGCCGAGATCGACGAACACATGAACGACAGGGAGACCGCGACATGACACGACTCATCCTCGACTGCGACCCCGGCATCGACGACGCACTCGCGCTGCTGCTGGCCTGCGGCAGCCCCGAGTTCGAGCTGCTGGGCATCACCACCGTGGCCGGCAACCGGCCGGCCGACATCACCGCCGTCAACGCCTGCCGCCTGATGGACCTGGCCGGCCGCCACGACGTGCCGGTGTTCCCCGGCGCGGTGCGCCCGCTCGCGCAGGCCCAGGCCCGCTGCAACCTCGTGCATGGTGAAGACGGCCTGGGCGGCGTGCAGCTGCCCGCCGGCCGTGCCCCGGCCGCCGAACACGCGAGCGACTTCATCGCCCGCACGCTGCTGGCCGAGCCCGCCGGCAGCGTGACGCTGGTGGCGGTGGGTCCGCTCACCAACCTGGCGCTGGCCGAGATCAAGCACCCGGGCCTGCTGCAGCGCGCGAAGTCGCTGGTGGTGATGGGCGGCGCGGCGTTCCGTCCCGGCAACATCACGCCGTGCGCGGAGTTCAACTTCTACGCCGACCCGCTGGCCGCGCACACGGTCATGGAATCGGGCCCGGTGGTCCACATGTTCGGGCTCGACGTGACCTCCAAGGCCGCGATGTCCGCGGACTGGATCGCCTCGCTCGGCACGCTCGACAACCGCTCGGGCCGTGTCGCGCACGCCATGCTGCGCGCCTACGCGCTGGAAGACCCGCTGCTGCACGACGCCTGCCCGGTGGCCTGGCTGCTCGAACCGGCGCTGTTCGCGGGCGAGTCCTGCGCGGTGAGCGTCGACTGGCGCCCCGGCCTCACCGAAGGCCAGAGCTGCACGCAGCGCACGTCGGGCAAGCGCTCCGCCGAGCGCGCCAATGCCATGGTCTACACCCACGTCGACGGGCCGCGCCTGCTGGCGCTCGTGCGCGAGCGGCTCGCCCGCCTGCCTTGAGCCCCCGCGCACCGGCCTTCGTGCCGCCACCCATGGGCCAGACCTGCTTCCGTTTCGAGCGATGCGAGGTGCGCCTCGCCTCACGCGAGATCCTGCTCGACGGCCAGCCGCAGCCGGTGGAGCCGCGGCCGTTCGACCTGCTGGTGTACCTCATCGAGCAGGGCGGGCGTGTGGTCTCCAAGGACGAGCTGCTCGACAAGCTCTGGCCAGAAGAATTCCCCTCCACCAGCGTCATCGCCCGTGCCGTCATGAAGGCACGCCAGGCCATCGGTGACGACGGCAAGGTCGCTCGACTCATCAAGACCGTGCACGGCAAGGGCTACCGCTTCGTGGGCAGCCTGGTGCCGACGGGCGAGCCCTGCGAAGGCGCCGCATTGGCACAGGCGCCAGTGCCTGCACAGGCACATGGGCCCGCGCCGCGCGGCCGCGTACCGCTCGCGCTGCTGCCCTTCGAGAACCGCACCGGGCGGTTCGAGCTCGACTGGGTGGAGCTCGGGCTCATGTCGATGGTGGCCAGGGCGCTGAGCAGCGACGCGCGGCTGCGCCTGCCCGAGCCCTGCTCGCTGCTGACCGCGCTGGACACGCTGCCGCCGCAGGCCAGCATCGAGCAGCGCATGGAGGTCGTCACCCGGCTGCTGGGCGCCCGGCACGTGGTCCACACGGCGGTGTGGTGCGAACACGGGCAGTACGTGCTCGACTACGGCGTGTCGACGCAAGACCAGAGGCAGCGCCTCGTGGGGCCCGAGCTCACCGAGCTCGGCCAGCGCCTGGCTTCGGCGCTCGAGGCGCTGGTGTTCGAAGGCGACACGGCGTCGGCCAGCGTCACCTACGAGTCGACGGACCCGCTGGTCAACCAGGCCCTCGCACGCGCACTGCAGGCCACCGCCCAGCAGCAGTGGCGCACCGCGGTGAACCTGTTCAAGGTAGTGCTCGACATCGAGCCGCTCAACACCGAGGCGCAGCTCGAATACCTGCGGGCGCTGGCCTTCCTGGGTGATGAAGCCGCCTTCGCCGTGGGCGAGCGGCTGCTGGAGCAGGCCCGCACCGCCAACCAGCCCAGGCTCGCCATCGCCGTGCACGAGTCGATGGCGAGAACCCACAACAACCGGCTCTCGCCCCAGGCATTGCGGCACGCCAAGCAGCACCTGGGCGAAGCGATCCGGCTGAGCGAAACGCCGGGCCTCGCGCAAGAAAAGAAATCGGCCCTGCGCACCCTGCTGGGCATTGCCATCCACGAACGCGACTTCGCCGGCGCCCGGCAGTGCCTCGACGAGATGGAGCGCCTGCACGACCCGCACGGCGACGTGGTGGACCACGCACGGTTTCTCGGCAGCTCGGGCGTCGCGGCCACCACGATGGGCGACCCGCACCGCGGGCTGGAGATCTTCCGCACCGTCATCGGCCTCACCGAGCGGCACCAGTTGCGCGACCTGCTCGCGATGACGCTGCTGAACAGCGTCTACCCGTGCATCGACCTCGGGCTGCTGGACGAAGCCGTGCGCAACGGCGAAAGCGCCTTCACCATCGCGCACTCGATGCGCAACTGGCGCCTGGCCGTGGGCGCGACCGAGCGGCTGTGCCTGCTGCACCGCGAACGCCGGGCCCTGCCGCAGATGCGCAGGGTGATCGAGCAGGCCGACCAGCTGGAGATGACCTCTCCCGTGCTGCGGGCGTTTCTGCTGGTGGCCCGCAGCCACCACGCCGCCTGCCAGGGGGCGCATCACCAGGCCGTCGACATGCTGAACGAGGCGCTGGTGGTCTACCGCGAGTCGGAGGCCATGCTCTACGTGCGCGACATCATGCCGTGGCGCGTGATCTCGCTGGCGCTGTCCGGCCAGGCCGATGCCGCCGAGGAGACCTGCACGCAGGCCCGCAGCCTGCCCGGCCTCGGCGACGACGCCACCTTGCAGGCGGGGCTGCGCTACGGCGAAGCGCTGATCGCGCACCTGCGCGGCCGCCACGAAGAAGCGCGCCGCTGCCTGCGTGACGTGGTGGCCGCGGCTCCGATGGGGCTGTGGCGCGCCTACGCCTGCCTCGACGGCGCGTGGCTGGCGGTGGAGGCCGGCGACCTGGACGGTGCCGGCACGCTGCTGGCCGGCCTCGGGCCATGGCTCACCGAGCACCCGGTGGGCGCGGCGGTGCAGGCGCGCTTCCGGTATGCGACGGGCGAGTACGCCGCGGCCCACGCCGCGCAAAGGCAATACGCGGCGAGCATCGGCACGCCGCTGCCGCACTACCACGCGGGGCTGGCCCGCCTGTATGACGCGGCGGCGGAGCAGGCGCCGGCCAGGCCGGCCGCCGTAGAGAACACTCCCGTTCTGCCAACCGCCCTGTGAGCCGCCGTTCGGCGGCCACCTCTCGCACGTTCCGGCCTGCGATCTGCCCGTAACGTTCTGACGCACATCTCAGGCGCAGCCCCCCGTTGGAGGGTGCAGGGCGCTCCATCCCGCCGGCAAAATCGCGCGCCATTCCAACAAAGCCCGAACGATCGGGGAGGACTCCATGCGATTGCCATCGCAGGACGGCGCGAGCCTCGTGCCCGCCGAACTGCTGACCGCCCTGACGCAGGGCCTGCCGAGCCAGCACAAGCGCCTGCTGGCCATCGACACCCCGCTGCCCGGCAACCCCTTCGTGGTCGAACGCCTGCGCGGCACCGAAGGCGTCAACACCCTCGGTTCCTTCGAGATCGACTGCCTGTCGGTCAACGCCCACCTCGACCTCACGCCGCTGATCGGCGCCGAAGTCACGCTGCAGCTCACCCAGGCCGACGGCTCGCAGCGCCCCTGGCACGGCTACGTGATGGAGGCCTCTGAGTTGGGCAGCGACGGGGGCCTGGCCCGTTGCCGCCTCACGCTGCAGCCCTGGCCATGTTTCCTGCAGCACACCCGCGACAGCTTCCTCTACCAGGACATGGACGTGCTGGAGATCGTGGCCGACCTGTTCCGCGACTACGACGAGGCGAACTGGCGTGCCGAGGTCACCGAACCCCTGCCGCGCTTTGTCACCAAGACCCAATACAACGAGAGCGACTTCGACTTCCTGAGCCGCCTGCTGGCCGAAGCGGGCCTGTCGTACCACTTCGAGCACGGCGTGCCCGCCCAGGACAAGCAGGCCCGCCACTGCATGGTCATCACCGACCGGCAGGCCAAACGCCCCGACCTTGGCACCCTGCGCTTCAGCCGCCCCGTGCAGGGCAGCAGCGGCCTCATGCAAACACTGCTCGGCACCCACGAAGACACCCTCACCGCCTTCGCCGCCCACCGTCAGGTGCAGCCCAACGCCGTCAGCCTGGGCAGCTGGGACTACCAGCCCCTGGCCGGCCCCAGCGCCCAGGAAACCAGCGTGCTGCCGCAAGGCGACGTCGGCCCGCTCGAGACCTATTCCGGCAGCGGTGAGCGCCTGTATGCCAGCAACGCCGAAGCCGGCCGCGCCGCCCTCTTGGCGCTGCAGGCCCACGAACAAGGCCTGAAGACCTTCGACGGCGACGCCAACGTGCGCAGCCTCACGCCCTTTGCCGAGTTCACGCTCGGGGATCACCCGGTCTACGGCACCTCGGGCGTGACGA
>CAMLLU010000038.1 GCA_946480925.1 uncultured Rivibacter sp. | reverse complement strand
TGCACGTACGGATCTGTGCGGGGGGCGGGGAGCAATCTCCGTCCCTACCGCGACCGACGCACAAGGCCGGCTCACCAGCGCGAGCCAGACCGTCCACGCAGCAGCAGGCGCCAACGGCAGCCCGGTCACGCACACGACGGCCTACGCATACGACGCGGCCGGGCGCATCACCAGCATCACCTACCCGTCCGGGCGCAAGCTCACGATCGGCTATGCACAAGGACAACCCACCAGCGTGAGCCTGGCCAAGGACGCCGGCAGCACGGCCGCTCCGCTGATCAGCCAGGTCCAGTGGGTGCCGTTCGGCGGTGCCAGGAGCTGGCTGTGGCACCTGGCCAGCGGCACGCAACTGCACGAGAAGACCTACGACACCAGCGGAAGACTCGTGCGCTACCCGCTGGGCGGGGCCATCCGTGACCTCACCTACGACGCGGCCGACCGCATCACCGGGTACACACACTACGACGCGGCCACCGGCACGGCGACCGAGGCCGCCACGGCGCTGAACCAGACGTTCGGCTATGACGAGCTGGGAAGACTCACGAGCCTCACGACGGCCAGCACCAGTGCCAGCATCGGCTATGACGCGAACGGCAACCGCAGCAGCGTGACGCTGAACGGCCAGACCAGCACGTACACGACGGCGGCCACGAGCAACCGGCTGACCGGCACGACCAACCCGGCACGCAGCTTCGGGCACGACAGTGCGGGCAACACCACCAGTGACAGCTCAAGCTACACGGCCACGTACTCCCTGGAGAACCGGCTGGCGAGCCTGACAAAAGCAGGCGTGACCACGGCGTACAGCTACGACGTGCACGGCCAGCGCATCCGCAAGGCCGGCAGCACGGGCAGCAGCACGACGATGATCTTCGTGTACGACCAGGGCGGGCAGTTGCTGGGTGAATATGACCAGAACGGCCAAGCGATCCGGGAGTACGTATGGCTCGGCACCACGCCGATCGCGGTGTTCACGCCCAACGGCACCAACCCACCGACCGTGTACTTCATCCATGCGGACCACTTGGACGCGCCGCGCATCGTGGTGGACGGCACCAACCAGACGCGGTGGCGCTGGCTGGCGGAACCCTTCGGCAACACGCTGCCGGAGACGGATCCGAACGGCCTCGGAACCTTCACGCTGAACCTGCGCTTCCCCGGCCAGTACTTCGATCAGGAAAGCGGGCTGCACTACAACTATTTCAGGGACTACGATGCCTCGATCGGCCGATACGTTCAATCTGACCCCATCGGGTTGGCAGGTGGCATCAACACGTATGCATACGTCGGTGGGAATCCGCTGAGCTACATAGATCCAAATGGCCAGCAGGCGACGCTGGGCTGGTGCTTGGGCGGGCCATGGGGATGTGCTGCAGGCGTTGCTGTCGCTGGTTGGACCATTTGGATGGCAACGCCGGGCGGACAAGAGGCTGTGCGCACCGCCGCTACACCGTCAACTGTCGATCACTGCTGCGGCCAATACAGGAACGTCTACGATCCGAATCCGAAGCATGGAACTGCGCCTCGGCAGGGTTCGCGCGGTGGCATCTCACCCGCGCCGGCAAACGGCCAAGTCGTGCTGGATATGTCAGTGCCGGCTGGTGAAGCCCGGATCGGCTATGACTCGACAACGAGGCAGATAGTGATCTTCCGCAACCACTACACCGACGAGCAGAACTGCGTGAAGTACTGGCACGGCTACGTCGTCAGCCAGGAGGACCTTACTCCCGATCAATGGCGTGCAGGGCGAGACGGAGGATTCCCGAATTGGCCGAGAAAGCCACGATGATGGCTGCGGAAGTTCTCACGCGTTCGCTGGCACTCGGAACATTCAGCCTGGACTTCAGGGTGTCGGTGGATGCATCTGTGGAGAGCACGACGTTCTTCCAGCCGCCAGGTGTTGAAGGCTATGTCTTCGCTGTGGGCGAGATCTGGCTGCGAACGATGGATGAAACCGCGCTACTCATCGAGGAGGCGAACGCAGGCAACCTGATTGAGACGTTGAGGGCGCTGGATAGGCGAGTGGCGACCATGCGATCGCACCCGGAACTTGAAAAGGTAATCCCGATCGGTGGATGGTCGCAGTGGATGACGGGCTACTGGGAGCGCCTGAATGCCGATCGCGGCTTGACCAACGATGACGAGGTCTATGACCTACTGATTACGTCGCTGGTTGTCGATGGAAAGGCGGGGTACATGGCTGCCTACCAGCACGGCAACGTTGCTGTTATCGAGGCTTGTACCCGATCGGTGGTCGGCGGCTCTTCGATATGCCGGAGTTCTGTGACGGAGCCAAGAGTCTTCTGCGAGTCAGTTAGAAGTCTCTCGACGGAGTTGTGCGAGGCGATTCACGCCCGCATGTAGAACATAGCGTCTACGTCACGTCGTCAGGGTCGCCAGGAATCAGAGCTTGCCCTTATCTTCGAGTGTGACGAAGATAAGGGCATACGACACCGGACCCAATCGGATTGGCTGGCGGGATCAACCCGTTCGTCCACGTCGAGAACCAGCCGGCCAAGTACATCGATCCGAACGGGCTGAACCCTGCTGTTGGTTGCGTCCTTGGATCGTGGGCCGGCCCGATTGGCTGCGGTGCGGGGGCGGCAATCGGGACAGGAGTTGCCTTGGCGGCGATCCTGATTACGCCGGGCGAGACGCCAAGCGATCAGATCCGTGATCCTGCGCGGTCCAGGCGTGATGAAGCTTGTTGTCGATGCAAAGTCGCCACAAATGCAGAAGGGGGACGAGGTCCGACGCCGCAGGAGTGGTTCTACGCGGAACGCTCTGGTCCGACGATGGCCGAAGCCGCACGAGAGGCATGCCGTCACGCAAACAAGCACATCGGCCGACCAAACCAGGCTTGGATCGAAATGGCCAGGTAGTGGAGCGTGGCGATTCGGTTCGCCTGCTCACCATTCGCCCATCGATCCTCAAGCGACTTACAGGGGCGGAGCTTGCCGACGTGTCATCGATGCTCGGTCAAGTCCTTGAGGTCTTCGATGTCTATGACGATGGCCTTGTATGGGGCAGCCTCAGTTGGCCTCGCGACGACGGGACCACGGAAATCCACTCGATTGCGGTCGATCCGGATGCCATCGAACTCGTGAGGAAGAAGGGCTGAACCTCGATCTGATCGTTGCCGGTAATGAAGGGACGAACATGAGAAGGCGAACCCCCTTGCTTCTCTACATGTCGATAGGCGCAGTCGCAGGCCTGCTGGGGTTGGTGTTGATTCCCGGGCAGCACAATTGGTTGGATGTCAAGCTAGCCATGGCGCTCGGTGTGGCAATAGGCTACGGCATCGGGCGAGTGATCCATCGACATGCAAAGGAATAGGGCGGTATGTGCTGTCGGATCCGATCGGGCTCGATGGGGGTATCAACACGTACGCATACGTCAGCGGCAACCCGTTGAGCTACACGGACCCCAGAGGGTTGGATGCTCAATGCGGGCCAGGGCAGGTTGCAGTGCCCGGCCCGAGAAACCCGGGAGAACAGGTGAGCAGTACTCTGAAAGGTGTTGAGATGGCTCCCGATATCCGCGTGGGCGACCGTGTGAGGTTGCTTGGTCTGCCAGACTGGTTGCGTAATACACGACCTGCCCGCGAGCGAGCAGGAAGAGATGCGTGCATTCGTGGGTCAATCTGCCGTTGTGTGCGAAGTGGACTCCCATGGGTACTTCTGGCTCGGCTTTGGCAGCACGACCGAGGCGGGAGACTCTGCCCACTACAGCGGGCACTCCTTCGGCGTGCCACGTGAGTTCATAGAGCCTGCCGTTGGCTGAGTCGCTATTTCTCTTACTCACAGGTCAGTAACTTAGGCGACACGAAACGGCCGCAATGCCGCGCCAATGCTTGGCTTTCATGTCTTCGGTGTCTCGCAAGTTACCGTCTTATGAGTAATGCGGTGAACATCTACAAGCGGCGCGGGCAGGCCCTTACTTGACCGGCGAGGCCGTTGCGGTGGCCTCGGCCACCGCGGCGTCGAGCAGGTTGCTCACGCCGGCGGCCACATGACCGGCCGGCACGTGATTGGCCGCGTGCTCCACGTGGCGCGTCTGGTCGTCGAAGAAGAAGTCGGGCTCGAACTCGCGCAGGAACTCGCCCTTGGGCAGGCCGCCCAGGAACATGGCTTCGTCCACCTCGATGTGCCAGTCCATCAGCGTGCGGATGGCGCGCTCATGGGCCGGTGCGCTGCGCGCGGTGACGAGCGCGGTGCGAATGTGCATGCGCTCGGTGCCGGCCTGCTGCAGCCTCTGCAGCGCTTCGAGCAGCGGTTTGAAGGGGCCCGCCGCCAGCGGCTTGGCGGCGAGGTCTGCCTCGTTGCGCTGGAAGGCGTCGAGTCCACCGCTCTGGAAGATGCGTTCGGACTCGTCTGAGAAGAGCACTGCGTCACCGTCGAAGGCGATGCGCACTTCGTTGGGGTGTTCGGCCGAAGCCCGCGCCGCGTTGGGGGCCACGCGCGCGGCCGGCACGCCGGCTTCGAGTGCCGAGCGCACGTCGGCCTCGTTCGCCGAAAGGAACAGGTTGGCGTGCAGCGGCTTGAGGTAGCGGTAGGGCGACGCACCGCGCGTGAACACGCCGCGCTGGATGGGCAGCCCGAAGTGCTGGGCCGAGCGGAACACCCGCATGCCCGACACAGGGTCGTTGCGCGAGAGGATCACCACCTCCACGCGCTGCTGCTGCAGCTCCGGCGTGTTGAAGGCGAGCAGCTTTTGCACCAGCGAAAAGGCCACGCCGGGGCGGGCCGGCTTGTCTAGCCGATCGAGCTGCAGTTGCATGTAGGCGCGGTCGTCGGCCGACTCGAAGAGGAGGTTCTCTTCCTCGAAGTCGAACAGCGCGCGTGACGAGATGGCAACGACCAACTGGCCGTCAAGGGTGGCAGGCATGGCCCGGATGATATGTCTGCACCATGCCCGCCGGGAGGGCCTGCGCCTTCAGGCCGTCTGCATACCGGCCAGCCGGAACACCCGCACTGCCTCGACCAGCTGGTTGGCCTGGTTCTTCAGGCTGTCCGAAGCGGCCGCGCTTTCTTCCACCAGCGAGGCGTTCTGCTGCGTCACCTGGTCGAGTTGCGTGACGGCCTGGTTCACCTGCTCGATGCCCTGGGTCTGTTCGCCGGCGGTGCTGCTGATCTGCGCGATGAGCTCGCTCACCTGCCGCACCTGCTGCACGATGCCTTGCATGGCCTTGCCAGCCTCGCCGACCAGCGTGCTGCCGGTCTCCACCTTTTCGACGCTCGTGTTGATGAGGCTCTTGATCTCCCGTGCTGCCGCGGCGCTGCGTTGGGCGAGATTGCGCACCTCGGAAGCTACCACCGCGAAGCCGCGCCCTTGCTCGCCGGCCCGCGCGGCTTCCACCGCGGCGTTGAGCGCGAGGATGTTCGTCTGGAAGGCGATGCCGTCTATCACGCCGATGATGTCGGCGATCTTCTTCGAGCTGGCGGTGATCTCTTCCATCGTGGATACGACCTGGCTCACTGCCTGCCCGCCCTGCGTGACGGCCTCGCTGGCCTGCACGGCCATTTCGCTGGCCTTGTGCGCTGCCTGCGCGCTTTGCGCCACCGTGCCGGCCAACTGCTCCATCGACGCGGCCGTCTGCTCCAGGTTGGCCGCCTGCTCTTCGGTGCGTTGCGACAGGTCGGCCGTGCCGCTGGCGATCTGCGTGGAGCCGGTGGCAATGCTCTCGCTGCCGTGGCGCACCTGCGCCACCACACCAGCCAGGCTGTCGTTCATGGCCCGCAGTGCCTGCATCAGCCGGCCGGTCTCGTCGCGCGTGGTCACTTCGATCTTCGAGCCCAGGTCGCCAGCGGCCACGGTTTCGGCCACCTTCACCGCTTGCTCCAGCGGACGCGTGATGCTCGTCGACAGCCACCAGGCCGCCGCTGCACCCAGGGCGATCAAGGTCGCACCGATGTACCACAGCAGGGTGCCTGCCTGGTCCACGCCGGCTTCTACGGCGGCACCGTTGTCCTTCGCGACGCGGTTTTGCATCGACACCAGGGTCGTCACGTGCTCCTGCAGTGCGTCGATGGTGGGCAGCGTTTCTTCCTTGAGCAGGCGCTCGGCTTCACTGCGCTGGCCATCGGTCAGCATTTGACCCACCTTCGTGAACGAGGTGACGTAGGCTTGGCGCGTGCGCTTGAGCTCGGCCAGTACAGCCTTGGCATCGTCGCGCTGCACCAGCCGGTCCAGCGTTTCCAGCGCTTCGTCGATGGTCTTCTTGTTGGCGGTGATGCGCTCGCGCAGCTTCGCGGCGTGGGCCGCGTCGCTCGCGAAGAACAGCTCCATCGTGCGCCGCGCGTTGGCACGCGTGGTGGTGTCGATGGTGGCTGCGGCGGTGGCCTTGACCCAGTCTTCACCCACGATGCGGCCCACAGCGTCACCGGTGTAGGCCAGCTTGGTGCCAGAGAAGGCCAAGGCAATGGCCAGCAGCACGAGCAGCAGGCCGAAGCCCAGGCCAAGACGCAAGCCGATGCTGAGGTTGCGGATCAAAGACATTGCGGTGCTCCTTGGTTTTGGTGTTCGAGACGCTCGCAACATCGGCACCGTCGCTGCGGACTTGAGTGCCGCGCGACGGTGCGGTTGATCTGATGTCCGTCTACCGCACAGGCGCACCTGCGCGGTGCGCGCAACCAGCGAAGGCTTGTCAGTTGCCGCTTACTGCACGAAGCCGATTGGCGCGCGTTTGCCGTGCTGGGCCGGCAGGTCCTGCACCGTCACGGTGTCGCGCCCGGCCAGCTTGGCGTTGCCGAAGGCCGTGACCCAGGCACGGCGCATTTCGCGCGGCGCCATTTCGGCCAGCCGGTCGAGCACCGCGGTCTCGGGCTCGGGGGCGAAGCGGCTGCCCCAGTCGTGGTCGGCGCGGATGCTGCGGTACAGCTTGGACGCGATGCGCCGGGCCGCATCGGCATCGGGCATCTGCACCTCGTACACGTTCACGCGGTTGAGGATGGGGTCGGGAATCGCGCGCGCATCGTTGGCGGTGGCCACCCAGATCACCTGGCTCGCGTCGATGGGTACCTCGGCGAACTCGTCGGTGAAGCAGCCGGCGGTGTCGTGCTCGAGCAGGCTGTAGAGCGAGCCGAGCGGGTCGTAGGTCTGCTCGCCGCTGGTCTTGTCGATCTCGTCGACCACCATCACGGGGTTGGCATATTGGCCATCGACCAGCGTCTCGAACACCTTGCCCGGCCGCGCGCCTTTCCACTGGCTCGATGCGCCCGAGAGCACCCAGCCGGCGGTGAGCGAACTCATCGAAACGAAGCCCATGCCGGTGCCCAGCAGGTGCGCGATCTCGCGTGCGAAGTGCGTCTTGCCCACGCCGGGCGGGCCCAGCAGCAGCATGGGCGTGATCTCGAGTGCGTCGCGGCTGTCCTGGCACAGCGCGAGCTGTCGCTTCACGTCGTCGAGCACCTCGTGGAAGTTCGGCAGCTCGTCGTAGAGGTGTTCCATGGCCGGCAGGCCCGAAGGCTTCACCTGGAAGCGCTCCGGCCCCTTTTCGAGCATGCGCTCGTAGGTGGCGCGCAGGTGCTCGTGTTCCTTGTTGGGCAGCTTCTCGAGCCTGCGCTCCACGTCGCCCAGGCGGTAGACGCTGCGCATCAGCGCGATCGGTATGCTGCCGGCGCCGTGGCGCTGCACAGGAACGAGATCGGTGGTGGTGCTCATCTTTGAACCTCCGAAGACAACCCAGCCATGACCCATTGAAGCAAAGCCCTCGGTGCCTGAGCACCCAGAACAAGAGGAGCTTTCCACTGCATTAGTGTGCAATCGATGTGCCACGGTTCAATGGCAGCCAGGGCCCATGAGTGCTAACGATGCGAGGCCCGGTGGGCGCAAACAATTGAAACGAAACGGCCAAGGCGGCGAAACGCGCGTGATACCCCTGGCACGCACGATGACGGCTTCTTTTACGCGCTCAGCCTGCATGAAAGGTGCTGCCATGAACACCCTCGAAGCTACTGCTCCCCTCGCATCACTCGCCTCCGGCAAGGCACTCGTGCTGGCCGTGCTGCGCGCTGCGCTGTCACGCGGCGGCGGCGCGGGTTTCAAGGCCGACGCGGCCGTGCCTTCCTGGCAGGACACCCAGCCCGGCGTGTTCCGCAGCGAGGCCTTCGCCGAAGACCTGCTGGAGCTGGCCTGAGCCATGGTGCCGATGCTGCCCCTGCAAATGCCGGCCAGACGCTGGCATGATCGGGCGCTGGTCCGGCACGACGAGGGAGCTGACATGGCGGCACAAGCCAGCCTGCTGGTGGTGGACGACGAGCCCGAACTGCGGGCCCTGCTGGCCGAATACTTCGGCGCGCAGGGCTTCATGGTGCACACGGCCGAAAGCGCGGAGCAGGCCCGCGTTTGCGTGGCACGCGACGTACCGTCGATGGCGGTGCTCGACATCAACATGCCCGGCGAGAACGGCCTGTCGCTGGCGCGCTGGCTGCGCGAGCGCCACCCCGCGATGGGCCTCCTGATGCTCACGACCGCCGGCGACTCGGTGGACCGCGTGGTCGGCCTCGAGGTGGGCGCCGACGACTACCTGCCCAAGCCCTTCGAGCTGCGTGAACTGCTGGCGCGCGTGCGTGCGGTGCTGCGGCGCCTGAGCGTCGTGGCCTCCATGCCGGGTGCAGCCATGGTTGCACCCGCCGCCGAGCCGGGCCACCGCGTCGCCTTCGGCGCCTGCACGCTCGACCTCGAGCAGCGACGCCTGCTCGGCCCTGACGGGCTGGACATCGCCATCACCGCGGCCGAGTTCGACCTGCTGGCACTGTTTGCCAACCACCCGAACCGCCCGCTCAACCGCGACCAGATCATGGAGCAGGCGCACAACCGCGGCTGGGACGTGTTCGACCGCTCCATCGACCTGCGCGTGATGCGGCTGCGCCGCAAGATCGAGCGCAACCCCGACAAGCCCGAAGTGCTGAAGACCGTGCGCGGCGTGGGCTACGTGTTCGTGCCGTCATGACGACCAACGCGGCGGACCTCGCGCCCTTGTTCCTGGACCCGGTGGCCCCGGGCGTGGGCGACACGGCCGAGCTGCCGGTGCCCGACCTCGGCATGCTCAAGGCCGTGCTCGACAGCGTGCCCGGCCGCGTGGTGGCGGTGAACCGCGACTTCCGCTACGTCTACGTCAACCACGAATTCCTGAGCTTCATGGGGCTGCGTGCCGACGAGGTGCTGAGCCGTGAAGTGGCCGAGGTGGTGGGCGAGGAGGCCTTCGCGCTGTACCGGCCGGTGATCGAGCGCATCATGGCCGGCGAGTCGATGCGCTGGGAAGGCTGGCGCGACTACCCCACGCAGGGCCGCCGCTACGTGCAGGAAACGGTGCGGCCCTATGCCGCACCGGGGCAGCCGGTGAGCGCCGTGCTGGCCTTCAACCGCGACCTCACCGAGCAGAAGCACAACGAGATGGAACTGCAGGCGCGGCTCGCGCAGCTGCAGGCCACCGAGCTGCTCAAGTCCTCCATCGTCGACCATGCGCTGGTGGCGCTGATCTCCACCGACTCGAGCGGCCGCATCGTCGAATTCAACCCGGCCGCCGAGGCGATGTTCGGCCGCATGCGCGAGGCCGTGCTCGGCCGGCTGGTGTCCGACCTCATCATTCCCGAGCGCTTCCGCGCCGCGCACACGGCCGGCCTGCAGCGCATCAGCGCAGGCGGCGAGGCCCGTGTGCTGGGCAAGCGCATCGAGATCGAGGCTTTGCGTGCCGACGGCAGCGAGTTCCCCGTCGAGATGGTGCTGTGGCGCACCGAGGTCGATGGCCAGGCGCACTACACCGCGTCGATGAGCGACCTCACCGAACGCCGCCAGGCCGCACGCGAGATCGAACGCCAGCGCGAGGCGCTGCGGCAGAGCGAGAAGCTCACAGCCATGGGCAGCCTGCTGGCTGGCGTGGCGCACGAACTGAACAACCCGCTGGCCATCGTGATGGGCCGCGCCAGCCTGCTCGAGTCGAAGTGCCAGGACGCTGCACTGCGAGCAGACGCCGCCCGCATCCGCGAGGCGGCCGAGCGCTGCGGGCGCATCGTGCGTACCTTCCTTTCGATGGCGCGGCAGAAGCCGGGCGTGCGTGCGCCGGTGCAGATCAACGACATGGTGCGCGGTGCCGTGGACCTGCTGCAGTACAACCTGCGCACCAGCGGCATCTTGGTGGACCTGCGCCTGGCCGAAGGCCTGCCCGAGGTGGTGGCCGATGCCGACCAGATCGGCCAGGTGGTGCTCAACCTGCTGGTGAATGCACAGCAGGCGCTCGCCTCGTGCGAACAGGCCCGTGTGCTGCGCGTGGAAACAGGCGTGGAGGCGACGCGGCCCAACCGCACGCCGCGCGTGTGGCTGCGTGTGGCCGACAACGGCCCCGGCGTGGCGGGCGAGCACCGGCCACGTATCTTCGACCCGTTCTACACGACCAAGCCCGAAGGCACCGGCACGGGTCTCGGGCTCGCCGTGTCGCGCTCGGTGTCGCGCGAGCACGGCGGCGAGCTGGCGCTGGAAGAGCGCTGCCCGTTCGAGACCGGCGCGAGCTTCCGGCTCAGCATTCCGGTGGCGGCCAGCGAAGCGCTGGCCCCCGAGCCGCCGCCGCGGCTCGAGCTCGAGTCCGACATGGCCGTGTCACGCGTGCTGGTGGTGGACGACGAGCCCGAGTTGTGCGACCTCATTCGCGAGGTGCTCGAAGTCCACCAGCTCGAAGTGGCCACCGCGGAATCCGGCGAGGTGGCGCTCGAGCTGCTGCAGGAGGCACGCTTCGACGCCGTGGTGTGCGACCTGCGCATGCCCGGCATGGACGGGCCGGGCCTGTGGCGCCTGTGCTGCGAGCAGCACCCCATGCTGGCGCGGCGCTTCGTGTTCGTGACCGGTGACACCTTGTCCACCGGCGCACGCGAGTTCCTCGAAGAGACCGGCTGCTCCTGCATCGAAAAGCCTTTTGCTCCCCCGGAGCTGCTCTCGCACGTGTTCGCCTGCATCGAGGCGCCAGTGCCGGCGCCCCTGCCGCGGCAGGCCTGAAAGCACCACCGGTCAGGCAGCGGCCGGCTCCGTGGCGGCCGCAGCTTGCATCGTGCGGCTCACGAGCCCGTACATGGCGACCCAGGCCTGCCGCGTCGCCACGTCGAACGCCGGCCCCAGCCCTTGTTCGAGCGTCGCGATCAGCGCGCGGCCCACGGTGTCGTAATGCTGCGGCTTCACGCCGTAGGCCCCATGCCGGCGGCCAAGGTTGCGCAGTACCGGCATCAGATGCGCGGGCTGGTCGAGCGTGCGCACTGCCGCGGCGATCATGCGCATCAGTGCCTCCCCCTGCGCCGCCATGTCGCCGCGGAACATCGAGCGTAGCGAAGGGTCGGCGGTGAACAGCTTGTCATAGAAGATCGCTGCAGCCTGCGGCGCAATCGGCGCTACGCGCACGAAGCTGTCCTGCACCAGGGCAATCTGCTCGGGAGTCATCATCATCGGGAACCTTCCTTCATCGGAGCTTCAACGAAGCTCCAGTCTGGAACCCCCACGTATCGATTCGATGTCGACAGTCGTTTCGATTGTTCGCGAGCCCCTTCGCGCCACCACCGCCACGAGCCGCAGCAGCGCAAGAGAGGAGCAGCGAGGGAGTGGACGCCGCGGATCCGGCTCCGCCGGTCCGCCAGCGTCGCCCCCTCGAGGGGGCGGCCGAAGGCCGTAGGGGGTGGGCCCTACTTCACCCAGGTGTTCAGCTGAATGATCGGCAGCAGCACGGCCAGCACGATCAGCATGACCACCAGGCCCATCACGACGATGAGCAGAGGCTCCAGGATGGTGGCCAGCGCCATGGCGCGGCGCTGCACTTCGGCGCTCAGCTGCACGGCCGCGCGCTGCAGCATCACCGGCAGCTGGCCGGTCTGTTCGCCCAGGCGCGCGAACATGGCCAGCAGGCCCGGAAAGCGCTTCTTGCCGGCCATGGCCGAGGCGAGCGGCGCGCCTTCGCGCACCTGCACCAGCGCGTCCATCGCATCGGCGCGCATGGCACGGTTCGACAGCGTTTCGGCACCCGCCTGCAGCGCCTTCAGGATGGGCACGCCGGCGCCCGCCAGCATGGCCAGCGTGCCGGCGAAACGCGCGGCGTTGTAGCCGCGCGAGAGCCGGCCGATGAGCGGCAGCGTGAGCCAGAACGCGTCGAAGCGTTCGCGGAAGGCTTCGTTGCGCCGTGCGTAGAGCAACGCGCTCACGCTGCCCGCGATGCCCAGCAGCAGGAACCAGCCCCAGCTGCGGATGAAGCCGCTGATCGCCAGCATGGCGCTGGTGAGGAAGGGCAGCGCGCGCTTGGAGCCGGCAAACACGCTGGCCACCTGCGGCACCACGTAGGTGACCAGGAACACCACGATCACCACCGCGACGATGGAGACGATGGCCGGGTACAGCGCCGCGCCGATGAGCTTGGACTTCAGCGCCTGGCGCTCTTCCAGGTCGTCGGCCAGCTTGTCGAGCACGGTGCCGAGCTGGCCGCTTTGTTCACCGGCGGCCACGACCGCGCGGTACACCTCGTCGAACTCGCGCGGTGCGCTGGACAAGGCGCGCGCGAACGGCGCACCGGCGTTGACCTCGGCGCGCATGTGCGCCAGCAGCTCGCGCTGCTTCGGGTCCTCGGCTTCGTCTGCCAATGCAGTGAGCGCGCGCTCGAGCGGGAGGCCAGAGCCCACCAGGCCGGCCAGCTGCCGCGTCCAGATGGCCAGGGCTGTGGAGCCGAAGGCCCGGCCGCGCCCGAACGAGAACTGGCCGGTGTTGGCGGCCTGCGTGGCCACCTGCGTGACTTCGAGCGGCACCAGGGCCTGCGCGCGCAACTGCGCACGCGCGGCCTTGGCGTTGTCGGCCTCCAGCAGCCCCTTGGTGGCACGGCCAGCGGCATCAACGGCTTCGAAGCGGTATGCAGGCATCTTTTGAGGCAGTGACTAGAGACCGGCGACTGGTGACCAGAAGTCGAAGGCGATGTGGCGGGAAGTATTCACGGGTCACCAGTTCGAGTCACTGGTCACTGGCTAGTCCCGTGTGACACGCATGAGTTCTTCGAGCGAGGTGATGCCGGTCTTCACCAGCCGCTCGCCGTCTTCCCTCATGGTCTTCATGCCGGACTGCTCGGCCGCCACGAACAGGCGCGATTCGGCGGCACGGCTGTGGATCAGCGTCTGGATCTGGTCGTCCACCACCATCAGCTCGTAGACGCCGCTGCGGCCCTTGTAGCCGGTGTTGGCGCATTCTGGGCAACCCACCGGGTGCCAGCGGCCTTGCGCGTCCTGCTTCTTGCACACGGGGCACAGCTTGCGCACCAGGCGCTGGGCCAGCACGCCCAGCAGCGACGAGCTCAGCAGGAAGGGCTCGATGCCCATGTCGGTGAGGCGGGTGACGGCCGAGGGCGCGTCGTTGGTGTGCAGCGTGGCCAGCACCAGGTGACCGGTAAGCGAGGCCTGGATGGCGATCTGCGCGGTCTCGAAGTCGCGGATCTCGCCGATCATGATCACGTCCGGATCCTGGCGCAGGATGGCCCGCAGGGCCTTGGCGAAGGTGAGGTCGATCTTCGCGTTGACCTGCGTCTGGCCGATGCCGGGCAGCTCGTATTCGACCGGGTCTTCCACCGTGAGTACGTTGGTGGTGGCGGTGTCCACCGTGCCCAGCGCCGCGTACAGCGTGGTGGTCTTGCCCGAGCCGGTGGGGCCGGTGACGAGCACGATGCCGTGCGGTTGGGCCACGAGCTTGTTGAAGCGCGTGAGCGTGTCGCCGCTCATGCCCAGCGATTCGAGCGAGAACTTGCTGGAGTCGCCCTTGTCGAGCAGGCGCAGCACGGCGCGTTCGCCGTGGGCCGAGGGCAGCGTGGAGACCCGCACGTCGATCGCGCGGCCGCCGATGCGCAGCGAGATGCGGCCGTCCTGCGGCAGGCGTTTCTCGGCGATGTCGAGCTCGGCCATGATCTTCAGGCGCGAGATCAGCGCCGCATGCAGCGCCTTGTTGGGCTGAACCACTTCGCGCAGCGTGCCGTCCACGCGGAAGCGCACCGACGAGCTGCGTTCGTAGGCTTCGATGTGGATGTCGGACGCGCCGTCTTTCGCGGCCTGCGTGAGCAGCGCGTTGAGCATGCGGATGATCGGCGCGTCGTTGGCGGCTTCGAGCAGGTCTTCCACCGCGGGCAGGTCCTGCATCAGGCGCGACAGGTCGACCGCGCTCTCGACTTCGCCCACCACGGCGGCCGCGCTCGACTCGCCGCCGGCATAGGCCGCGGCGATGCGGTTGGCCAGCGTGGAGGTGGCCTCGCGCTCGATGCTGTCCACCGCGTACAGGCGCAGCACTTCGGACAAGGCCGAGGGCGACACGCCGGTGTCGGCCCACAGCGTGAGGTGTTCGCCGTCGTCTTCGAGCAGCAGCGTGTGCGCCTTGGCGAAGGCGTAGGGCAGGGGATGGCGGGCGCCCATGGCGTTCCTCCTGCAGTGTCAGCGCAGCGGCGCCGAGGCCGACGGTGCGATCGGCGGCGGCGGCTCCTGCTTCAACGCGGGCTCGCTCGTGGGAGCCTTGGGTTGCAGCGGCGGCAGCACCGGCGCTTCGTTGATGGGCAGCAGCAGACGGAAGTCAGGCTGGTTGGCCTGCTGCTGCGCGCGGATCACGTCGTAGCGGTCGAGGGTGAACTTGTTGGCGCTGGCCTGGTCGCGCATCACCACTGGGCGCAGGAACACCATCAGGTTGCGGCGCTCCTTGGTGCGGCTTTCGGTGCGGAACAGCGCACCCAGCACCGGGATGTCACCCAGCAGCGGCACTTTGGACCTGGTTTCCTCGAAGCGGTCTTCGATCAGGCCGCCCAGCACGATGATCTGGCCGTCGTCGACCACCACGTTCGACTCGATGGAGCGCTTGCTCGTGGACGGGCCCGCGTTGGTGGTGCCCGGTGCGACCTGCGACTCGACCTGCGACGACTCCTGGAAGATCTGCATGCGCACCGTGCCGCTTTCGCCGATCTGCGGCTTGATGCGCAAGGTGATGCCCACGTCCTGCCGTTCGATGGTCTGGAACGGGTTGGTGGCGCCGGTGCCAGTGCTGGTGAACTGGCCGGTCACGAAGGGCACGTTGCGGCCGACGACGATCTTGGCTTCTTCGTTGTCGAGCGTGATGAGGTTCGGCGTGGACTGGATGTTGACGTTGCTCTGGCTCTGCAGCAACCGCATGATGAATGGCAGCCCGTAGGTGCCGCCGAAGTCCTTGATGATGCCGATGTTCAGGCCCTGGCCCAGCAGGGTGGACAGCGTGGCGTCGCCGGTGGAGCCGCTGGCGACGGCACCCGTGATGTTGAGCAGGTTGCCGGTGGAGCCGAAGTTGGTGCCAGCCACGGCACCGTACTTGTCGCCCTCTTTGCCGGCGAGGCCTTGCCACTGGATACCGATGTCGGCCGCGTTGTTGCCAGTGACTTCGACGATCAGGCTTTCGATGTAGACCTGCGCGCGCCGTGAGTCGAGCTGGTCGATCACGGCACGCAGCTGGCGGTACATCGGCTCGGTGGCCGTGATGATGAGCGAGTTGCTGGCCGGATCGGCCTGGATGAAGCCGCCGGTGGACGGCTGACCTGACTGCTGCACCGGCGCGGTGGCCTGCGGCGATGCGGCGCCTGTTTGTTGCTGGCCGGGCGCCGTGGCACCCAGCGTCGTGCCTTGCTGCTGCGTGCCGGCGCGGCCCAGCGCCGAGGCGCCGCCCAGCGTGCCGCCGCTGGTGTCACCGGTGCCCCCACCGCCACCGCCGAACGAAGCACGCAGCACCTGCGCGAGCTTCACCGCGTCGGCGTTCTTCAGGTAGACCACGTGGATGTTGCTGCCGGCGATGCCGGCCTGTCCCGGGCGGTCGAGCTTTTCGACCACCGACTTCACGAGCGACAGGCGCGCCTGGTTGGGCGAACGCACCAGCAGCGAGTTGGTGCGCGGGTCGGCCAGCACGGTGAGCGCGCCGCCGCCCGGTGCGCCCTGGATGGCCGGCTGCCCGGAGGTGTCGGCCATGCGCTGCACCAGCGCGGCCAGATCGGAAGCCACCGCGTGCTGCAGCGGAATGACTTCGAGATCCGTGGCCGAGGGCACGTCCGTCGCCGCGATGATCTTGGCGATGCGCGCCAGGTTGTCGGCGTAGTCGGTGATGACCAGGCTGTTGTTGCCCGGGTTCGCGTTGATGGTGTTGTTGGGGCTGATCAGCGGCCGCAGGATCGCCACCAGGTTGTTGGCGTTTTCATGCTGCAGCCGGAATATCTGCGTGATGATCTGGTCGCCGCGCTGCGTCACCGAGCCAACCGACACGGTACCGGTCTGCAGCTTCGCATCGGCCTCGGGCACCACCTTCATCAGCCCCGCCACCTCGATGACCGCGAAACCCAGCCCGCGCAGTGCTGCCTGATAGTTGAGGAAGGCTTCGCGCGGCGTCAGCGGCTGTTCGCTGTAGAGCGTGATCGTGCCCTTGACGCGCGGATCCACGAGGATCTGCCGGTCGAGGATGGCACCCATCGCACGCGTCACGCCTTCGATGTCGGCGTTGACGAAGTTCAGCGTCACCGGCTCGTTGCGCCTTTGTTGCTGCTGCTGTGCCACCAGCGGCGCCGGAGCGGCCAGGCTCACGGCCAGCAGCGCGGCCAGCGCGCGTGAGCAAAGCGTGGTGGCCCGGCGCGATGACTGGAGAGAGTTGATGCGCATGGTCATCCGATCGAAATGACGGACCGTGCGCCATCGCGCCGTCCGATGATGTTCAGCAAGTTGGTCAAGGCGGCTTGCTCTTTTTCGTTGGCGGAGGCTTCACCCCTGAAGCGCAGGCCGTTGGGCCCCCACTGCCCGGAGCCCGACAGCTGCAGCGCGCCGTCGATGGTGCTCAGCTGCAGCTGGGCCGCGCCGGCGTTGGCCGGGTCGCCTGACAGGTTGAGCCGGTAGCTGCCCAGGCGGTCCAGCGTGGTCAGCCGCGACGACACGTTCATCAGGTCCACGCCCGCCATGCCTTCAACCCGCAACCGGCCCTGCACCACTTCCAGCTTGAAGCCCTGCGCGGTGAGGCGCACGGCCCCGCCGAGCTGCAAAGTATTCCATGGGGTCCCCAGCCCGCCAAGCCAGGCGCTGGGCCACTGCCCGACCCACGGCCCGCCGGGGAGCACGCTCACGCTCACGCGGCCGAACCCCGGCTGGATACGCAGCCCCATCGTGCCGTTGATGCAGCACTCGTGGCGCGCCTGAAGAAGGAAGCCGAGGCCCTCGCCACTGATGGTCGGTCGCAGGGACCATTCGATGCGACCAGGCAACGAACGCGCGTCGCGGCTGCCGGGGCCTGCCGTGAGCACCGCCACGGCGCTGCCCGACCAGATGCTGCCGCGCGCGTCGGCCAGCAGGAAGTGTTCGTTCGAGGCGCCGGCCACTGCCGATGCGAGCCAGGCCGCCGGCGCAAACAGCACCACCCCGGCGATGCCACCGAGCACCGCACCCCACAGTGCCCAGCGGCCACCGGCCTTGCGGGCCTTGGCCCAGCGCGCCACTTCGAGTGTCGATTCCCCCCAGCGTGTGGTGGGGGCCGCCCCTCGGCGCGCCGAACGCCAAGGCAGGCGCGAGCGGGTGAAGGATCCGAATGCCATGTCGCCCCTTGGATTTCTTTCTTCTCAGCTCGGCCGGCCCAGCGCGAGCACCACGGTGCCGCTGTAGCCACCGGCCTCGCCGCTGGCGCGCGACAGCTGCGCCTCGAGCACGCGGGCGCGTGCCGCACTGCGTGCTTCGCCCAGCCAGGCGGCGAGCGCCTCGCCCGGCACGCCGTTGAGCGTGACGGTCACGCGGTCCCCCTGCACATTGAGCCGTGCACCCGTGCCCAGTCTTTCGGTGGCGCCTCGCAACGCAGCCTCGGCCTGCGATGGCGACACCTGCGGCGCAGCGCGCAAGGTCTGTGTTTCACCGGCCAGCCGCTGCATCTGCTGCAGCTGCAGGTCCAGCGCTTCCAGCTGCTTGGGTGTTTCGCGCAGCGTGCGCAGCGCCGGCTGCACGGCGATCGCCCATGCGATGCCGAAGCCCAGCACACCACCGGTGATGGCCAGCAGGCGGCGCTCGCGCGGCGGGAACTTGTTCCAGCGCGCCAGCGCCTCTGTGCGCAGGACCCGCAGCGCCGGCGGCAGTCGATCGTTCATGAACGGCCTCCGGCCCGGGTGATGGTCATGCGTCCTTCGACCGCCTCGATGTTCCAGCCGCTGGGTTCGAGCGCCCCGCGGAACTGGTCGATCTGCTCCGGGCCCCAGTTGGGCACCGCCAGCGTCAGCGAGCCCGGCTCGAACTTCAGGTTCTGCACCGGCTGGCCCTGCGGCCATGCACTGGCGGCGGCTTGCAGCAGGGCTTCGAGGTCGCTGTCGCCGGCCTGGCCAGCCGCGGCGCGCAGTGCTTCTGTCTCGCGCTGCATCTGCGCCGGTGCGTCGAGCACGGCGCGCACTTGCGGGTGTGCTTCCTTGAGCAACTGCACCATCGCCTCGCGCTTGTTCGACAGTGCAAAGCGCTGCTGGAAGGCCCACACGTTGAGACCCACCACCTGCAGCAGCACCAGCGTGAGCACGCCCAGCCGCACCGGGCGCCAGGCGGGGCTCATGAAGCTGCGCCAGCGGTCGCGCAACGCGTCGACGCCGCGGTGGCTGGGCGCCAGCTCGAACTGCCGCAGGTTCCACAGCGAACGGGCGGCTGCCAGCGCGCGCTCGGCAGGCGTCACCACCGTGATGGCGGCACCCAGCCAGCGTTCGGCCGGTGAGGCGACGGCCGGAGTGGCGGTGAAGCCCACACTGGCGGGCAGCGGCTGTGGCAGCAGCGCACGGGCCAGCCCGCCCTGCAGCGGCCAGGTGGCCACGCCGTTGCCATGCGACCAGGTGAGGCCCACGGTGAGCTGCGTGCCGTCGAGTGGGTGGCTCAGCTCATGGAAGTGGCCGCTCGGCGGCTCATCGGGCCAGGCCGTGGGCACGACGCGATCGACGCGCAAGCCGGCCTGTTCGATGCCGGCCAGCTCGGCAGCCAGCCAGGCGCGGTTGCAAGCTGCGACCCAGGCCTGTTCGCCGGCCTTGGCCTGGGGCGCGAGCGCCAGGTGGGTTTGTTCGGTGTCGTCGAGCAGCGCTTCTTCCAGCACGCCGGACAGCGCGGCACGCAGGCGGGGTGCTGGTGCCTTGGGCACGGTGATGCGATGCCAGCTCACGTCGGACTCGGCCAGCACCGCGATCACGCTGTCGGCCTTGGGCAGCAGCGCGGACGAGCACTGGCCTTCCCGCTGCACCGTCATCGAGTCGCTGCTGAGCACGTAGGCGAATTCGCTGCTGGCGCGCACCGCTGCGCCGTTGTCGCCCCCCGGGCTGCGCGAACGCAGCCGCGGGCGTGGCGGAATCAAGACGACCAATAGGCTCATGACGGATTCATGACGGGGTAACGGGCGTGGAGCATGACGAATGCGGCCGAGATCATGCCCTACGAATCAAGGACTTACGAGTTCTTTTTGTAGCATCTTCGTAGCATTTGCCGGCTCAGGGTTTGCCACGCGCCGACTCGACGCTGGCCACCCTTTCGCGGCGCAGCGCGATGACTTCCGATGAGGAACGTTCGACCAGCGACCGCTCCTCGACGATGCGATCCTCCAGGCGCAGCTTGCCGCGCACTTCGAAGTAGCGCGATCGCACGTCCACGCGATCGCTGCCGAGCGGCTGGTTCGGGTTCGGCAGCAACGACTGCGCGTCGGAGAGCTGCTTGAACGGCTGCCGCTGGCGCACCTGCACCATGCGGTCGGCGATGGCCAGGTTGAGCCCGGGAATCACCGCGGCGATGACTTCCTTGCTGGCCGTGTTGAGGTTGATGGGCGAGGGCTGTGGCAGCAGCGTGACGTAGGGGCGCAGCTTGTTGATCGTGCCGGCGTCCACGCCCAGCCAGCTCAGCTGGTCGAGCGTGGCCGGCAGCAGCGGGGCGCTGGTTTCCTTGGCGTCGGTCGCGCCCGAGGCGTAGCGGATCGCGTCGCCCATGCCTTGTGCCACGAGCTGCGCCACGGTGGGCGATACGCCGACGAATTCGCACAACAGCTGCAGCGTCTGCAGCTCCTGCTGCTGCGGCTTGCCGCTGGCATCGATGAGGTTGCGCAGGTTGTAGCGCGCCTGCTCGTCGGTGATGAGGCCGGAGAGGAAAGCCTCGGGTCCGTCGTCGGTGCTGGCGTCCTTGTCGGCTGCAAGAAAGCTCGACAGGCGCGCTTCAGCCAGCGGAACGGCCCAGGGCTCGCCGAGGTGGTCGTACTGGTTGCCCGAGCGGTTGTCGCCCTTCTGGTCTTCCTTCAGGATCAGGCGCGCCCAGTCGAGCGCACCGCCCAGCACCCAGTACGACTGGGTCCGGCTGCGCTCGGCCGCCTCCACCTGCACTGCGCGCCATTGCTGCCACACCATCGACGCGGCCAGCGTCGCCACCAGCGTGACGATGACCATGGCCGTCAGCAGCGCGGCCCCGCACTGGTTCTTGCTGCCGGGCGATCGCTTCATTGCTTGATCCTCACGTCGCGGGTCAGGTGGCCGGACAGGCCGCTGCCCTCGCCGAAACCCAGCACCATGGTCAACCCGTCGGGCGGATCGAAGCCGCCGCTGGGCGCCGAGGCACCGGCTGCCGGTGCCGCGCCCGAGCCAATCACGCAGCCGGACGACTGCGCGTTGCTCTTGTTGCCGCCGCGCATGCAGTACAGCTGCCACTCGGTCACGCCGGTCAGCGCGCGCAGCTGGCCGGGTTCGTTGCCGAGCAGGCGCTGTGCCTGTTCCCAGGTGTCTTGCAGCTGGTTGCTGCGCGTGACCGGTTTGCTGGCCCAACGCATCCAGGTGCCGCCCTTGAGCGACCACACCACCACCTGCACGCCGTCGGCGCTGCGCCGCGTGAGCCGCAGCGTGCCGCCGTCGAAGGCATAGGGCGGGATGTTGGTGCGCGTGTCGATCATCTCGGTGAGGTCGGCCTCCCATTGGCCCAGCACCGACTGCAGCCGCAGCATCTGGTCGAGACGCTGCTGCGAGCCTTCGCGCGCACGGATGATGCCGTCCACCCCCTGCCAGGCCATCACGGCCATCACCGACATGATCATCAGCGCGACCAGTACTTCGATGAGCGTGAAGCCGCGAGCGGCGCGCAAGGCGGGCTTCATTTCGGCAGCACCGTGGTCAGCATGAGGATGGGCTGGCCGTTCTCGTCGGCAATGCGCGCCTCCACGCGCCGGAAGTTCGGGTTCGGCGTGGGCCGCACTACCAGCTTGCCGACGTAGTTGCGGCCGAGCTGTTCGCAGGCGAAATCGCTGTCGCCCACGCCGAGGTGCGTGCCCGTGAGCTTGAGCAGCGTGAGCTGGTTGTCAGCGCACCACTGCGCGGCCGTCACGTCGGACAGCCGTTCGGCGTTGTTCATCAGCGAACCCGCCGCCTTGAGCCCGGCCGACAGCGTGATGGCCACCACTGCCAGCGCGACCAGCACCTCGATCAGCGTCAAACCGCGCGACGACATTCGTGAACTCATCGTGTCTCCTCAGCCGCCAGGACGAACGGGCCCAGCCCGTCGGTCGTCAGCACGAGCCGTTGATCGTCGAGCCGCAGCACGATGCGCTGAGCGCCGATCACCGGCTCGGGCCCCAGCACCGCGGCGCGCGCGCCCAGCACCTCGGCTTCGACACCGCTGTCGAGCCAGTGTTCCGGTGGCGTGCTGGCCGCCGGCAGGCCGACGAAGCGAAAGCCGGTCTCGCCATTCGGGCCGCGCGTGGGCACCCACAGCACCTGAAGGCCGGAGGCGCGGGCCTCGGCGCGAGCCGCTTCGAGCAAGGCCGCCAGGCGGGTGGCTTCACGCTCGAGCTGGGTGCTCGATGGGTCCCGCAGCGCCAAGCTGGCCACCGCCGATGCGATCGCGACCAGCGAAATGACGATCAGCAGCTCGATCAGCGTGAAGCCTCGCGGCGCATGCGCCGCGAAGGTGAGGGGCTGCCGGGCAGGCCTACTGCCAGGAGCCGATGTCGGCGTCCTTGCCTTCACCGCCAGGTTGTCCGTCTGCGCCATAGCTGAACACATCGACCTGGCCTTTCACACCCGGGTTCACGTATTGGTAAGGCCGGCCCCACGGATCGTTGGGCAGCTTTTCCAGGTAGGGCTTCCAGTTGGGCGGCGGCGTGCCGGTGGTGGGCTTGCTCACCAGCGCCTGCAGGCCCTGGTCCGCACTGGGGAAGCGCTGATTGTCGAGCTTGTAGAGCTTCAGGGCCTGCATCAAATTGTTGACGTCGGTGCGCGCGGCGGTCACGCGTGCGTCGTCGGCGCGGTCGAGCACGTTGGGCACGATGAGCGCGGCCAGCACGCCGATGATGACCAGCACCACCATCAGTTCGATGAGGGTGAAGCCGCGCACGGCCAGGCGCTGCAGGGAAGGAGTTCGCGTCATGTTTGAAGCTGGTGGTGGGGCCATGTGTTGCGGTTGAACGTGCCTGCGTAAATCGGGTGCAGAGCACAAAGGCGTTCGATCATAATCGCCGGCCATGGCTGCTCGTGTGAGTGCTTTTATCGTTTGGGCCCTGGTGGCTGCTGGCGTGGCTTTCTGGGGGCTGCGCATCTTCGTGCGCCCTGCGCCAGTGCCTGGCCACGCCACCCCGGTGTCCACCACACAGACCGCGCGCGGCGATGTCGCACGGGTGTTCTCAGACCCACAGGTAGAGGCACCGGTGGCGGCCCAGCCCGCGCTGGCCAGCCGCTTCAAGCTCATCGGCGTGATGGCGCCCAAGCCGGGCGAGCGCCCTGGTGGTGTGGCGCTCATCGCGGTGGACGACAAGCCGCCCCGGGCCTTCATGGTCGGTGCGCAGCTCGACACCAACCTCGTGTTGCAAACCGTGTCGATGCGCAGTGCTGCCATCGGCTCGCCGCAAGGCGGGCAGCCGGCCGTGGTGCTCGAACTGCCGCCGTTGCCGCCGCCCGCCACCGGCACGCTGCCGCCGGCAGGTGGCGGTGTCGCCATGCAAACCCAGGCACCGTCCGGCGGGCCACCGCCGCCCGTGCAAGCCCCGTTGACCCCCCCGCCGACCCCAACACCGCCGCCGATGATGCAGCCGCCGGGCGTCATGCCGCCGGCACCGGGCGGCGCAGTCAATACGGGCCGGCCTCCGCGGCAGCAGCAGCGTTAAAGGGCTGGAGCAGATCGCTTCGGCGCCGTTCGCGCTATTTGTGCTATTTGGATAGCGGCCCCGTTCCCGTGCGCGGAAACGTGATCTCGTCGTCGTTCACCACGTCAGTCATCTCCGGCAGGATCTCCGCTGGGTGACTCGGGCCTGGATCTTCGCCTTCGGCTACTTCGGTGAGCAGCGCAGCGGCGCTGCGGATCAGCGGCCAGGCCAGTGCCGCTCCCGTGCCATCCGTGCTGTCCATGCCCAGCTCGAGCACGGCCGTGGCGTGGAAGAGCCCGAGCGCCACGTCCAGCCCCATGTGCGAGTGGCTGCGGCAGAACACGCAGTAGTCCGTCACCGGCGTCGCGATGCGCGAGGCCACCAGCAGGGCCGCACAGGCGGCGATGCCGTCGATGACCAGCACTTGATGCTTGCTCGAAGCCACCAGCATCGCGCCCACCATCATGGCGATTTCGAAGCCGCCGAAGGCCGCCATCACCTCGACCGGATCGCTCACGCTCGCATGGCGCTCCTGAGCGCCTTCGAGCACGCGGGTCCAGTGCGCGAGCATGTCCTCGGGCATCTTCGGGCCCTCGATGATGAAGTCACGCACCGGCACGCCGGCCAGGCGGGCGAGCACCAGCGCGGCGGTCTCGTGCGTGCCGATGCCGATGCCGGCACAGGCCAGCACGTTGCCGGGCAGGGTGTCGGCGATCTCCATGCCGGCGCGGATGGCGGCATGGGCCTGCTCCACGCTCATGGCCGCGTTGATGCGGCAGTTGCGGGTGCCGTGTGCGATCTTGCGTGCAAGCAGGCGCGGGTGCGGCTCCACCTTTTCGGCCACGCCTGCGTCCACCACGGTGAAGGCCAGGCCCTGGATGCTGGCGAATACCGGTAGCGGCAATTGGCCCGTGAGCAGCTGCCGCACTTGCGATGCGGTGGACTGCCCTGGCTGCGCCAGCCCGTCCACCACCAGTCCGTGGTCGCCCGCGAACACGAGCATCTGCGGGTGCCGAAAGCGCGGTTTCAGCGTGTTCTGAATCAGGCCCAGCCGGATGGCCAATGGCTCGAGCTCGCCGAGGCTGCCGACGGTTTCGCTGCGCCGCTTGAGCTTGGCGGCCAGGGCCTGCTCCAGCGACGGGTGCGCCGTCGGGGCGATCAACGAACGTTGGGCGGAAGTCATTGGGCTTGCAACGGGATGGCGGCGGAGCCGCGCGCCGTTCATCAGGTGACGCCAGGCAAGCGCGAGGCGGTAGGCCCGCTCCCCCCGGATCGAGCCAGACGACGACAACGGCGCCATTGTGGGCCAGCCGCCACAGCAGCGGCAAGCTTCAAGCTTGGGAGCAGGGCGCCTTGCTAGCGCAGGAAAAGCCGGTACACCGGGTTGCGCGTTTCGTCCACGTACGGATAGGCCAGCGTGTCGAGGAACTGCTTGAACGCGGCCTTGTCCGCCTTCGGCACTTGAATGCCGACGAGGATGCGTCCGTAATCCGCGCCCTGGTTGCGGTAGTGGAAGAGGCTGATGTTCCAGCCTGGATGCATGCTCGACAGGAAGCGCATCAGCGCGCCGGGTCGCTCGGGGAAGATGAAGCGGTAGAGCAACTCGTCTTCGGCCAGAGCCGTGCGTCCGCCGACGAGGTGACGGATGTGCTGCTTGGCCAGTTCATCGTGCGTGAGGTCGACGGTGGGAAAGCCGTGCCGCTCGAAGTGCGCGGCGATCTTCTGCGACTCGCCACGCTTGCTGGTCGACAGGCCCACGAAGATGTGCGCGACCTTTTCGTCGGAGATGCGGTAGTTGAACTCGGTGACGCTACGCGGGCCGATGAGTTCGCAAAACCGTTTGAACGAACCCCGTTCCTCGGGAATCGTGACTGCGAACAGCGCCTCGCGCTCTTCGCCGACCTCGGCGCGTTCGGCCACGAAGCGCAAGCGGTCGAAGTTCATGTTGGCGCCGCATGTGACGGCCACGAAGGTCTGCCCCTTGCACTTGTGAGTCTCGACGTATTGCTTGATGGCGGCCACGCTCATCGCACCCGAAGGCTCGACGATGGCGCGGGTGTCCTGGAAGACGTCTTTGATCGCAGCGCAGACGGCGTCGGTGTCCACCACGACGAAATCATCGACCAGCGCACGAGCCACCCGCAGCGTTTCCTCACCCACGAGCTTGACCGCCGTGCCGTCGCAGAAGAGGCCCACGTCGCTGAGTTGCACGCGCTTGCCTGCCTTCACGGAACGCACCATCGCATCCGATTCGATGGTTTGCACGCCGATGATCTTGATCTCCGGTCGTACGGCCTTGATGTACGCGGCCACGCCGGACACCAGCCCGCCGCCGCCGATGGCCACGAAGACGGCATCGATCGGACCCTGGTGCTGGCGCAGGATCTCCATCGCGATCGTGCCCTGGCCTGCGATCACGTCGGGGTCGTCGAACGGGTGCACGAAGGTGAGCCCGTGGACCTTTTCGAGCTCGATGGCGTGCAGATAGGCGTCTGAGTAGCTGTCGCCGAAGAGCACGACCTCACCGCCCAGGGACTTCACCGCATCCACCTTCACCTGCGGAGTGGTCACAGGCATCACCACGACTGCGCGGCAACCGAGCTTGCTGGCTCCGAGGGCTACCCCTTGCGCGTGGTTGCCAGCCGAGGCGCAGATGACGCCTCGCTCCAGCTGCTCGGCGCTCAAGTGCGCCATCTTGTTGTAGGCGCCGCGCAGCTTGAAGCTGAACACCGGCTGGTTGTCCTCGCGCTTGAGCCAGACCTTGTTGTGCAGGCGGCGTGAGAGGCTGCGGGCCGGCTCCAGCTCGGTTTCAATCGCCACGTCGTAGACCCGCGCCGTCAGAATCTTCTGGAGGTAGCCGGCGAGATCCGGCTTCTCGCCGGAGCGTGGCAGCCTGGGTGATGCAACGGGTTGGGGCGATCGCGGCGCGCGGGCCATGGGTCCTCCGGGTCTGTGGGGTTGAAAGCGCGTCGCATGATACGCGGCAGCTTTGCTGCGCAGCACAAAGGCTCGCGCAAAGAAAAAGGCCCGAAGCCTTGTGGGCTTCGGGCCAAATCCACCAAAGAGGAGGGTGGAGGAGACAACCTGGAGTGCAGTACGGGGTTGGACCCTTCAGTGCTGCACCGCAATGCCGCCAGTATAGTGCAGTGCAGCAGTTTGTGTAGCGCTGTCTATGGGGCTGCGCTCCTTCGGCCCGGGCACAATTCACACCCTCTTGTAGTTCACTACGGCCTCGATATGGAATGCACCATCAACTGGCAGCCGGCCTCCGGCATGGCGTTCACGGCGGAAACCGGGAGCGGGCACTTGCTGGCCATGGATGGGGCTCCCGATGGTGGTGGCCGCAACTTGGCGCCTCGGCCGATGGAGACCGTGCTGGCCGGTACCGGAGGATGCACGGCGTACGACGTGGTGCTGATCCTCAAACGGGGCCGGCACGATGTGCGCGGTTGCCAAGTCAAGCTCAACGCCGAGCGCGCACCGGCCGATCCAAAGGTCTTCACGAAGATTCACATGCACTTTGTCGTGACCGGCAAAGGGCTGCCGCAGACAGCGGTCGAGCGGGCGGTGCAGCTGTCGCATGAGAAGTACTGCTCGGCCAGCATCATGCTGGCCAAGACAGCCGAGATCACCACCAGCGTGGAAGTGATCGAAGCCTGAGCAGGCCCGGCGCTCAGACTCAGATGTAGTGCGCCGTCGTGGTCATCACCTTCGCGGCGGCACGCATGCTCCATCGCACCGGTGCCGGCAGCGGAATTCCGCCGGCTCTCTCGGCCTGTACGGCATGGCGCACTTCGTCGTCGCGCATCTGCTCGACGATGACCCGCGACGTCGTGTCGTTGGCCGGCAGCCGGTCGAGGTGGCTCTCGAGATGCTGCTCCACCTGTCGCTCCGTTTCGACCACGAAGCCCAGGCTGATGCGGTCGCTCAAACGGCCGGCCAAGAGGCCGATGCCGAAGGCACCCGCGTACCACAGCGGGTTGAGCCAACTGGTGCGGTCACCGAGCTCATCGAGCCGTCGTTCGGTCCATGCGAGGTGATCCGTTTCGTCGCGTACAGCTTCTTCGAAATGAGCGCGCAAGCCCGGGTCGTGCGTGGTGACAGCCTGCGCTGCATACAGTGCCTGGGCACAAACTTCTCCTACGTGGTTCACGCGCATCAAGGCGCCGGCCAGCTGTCGATCCTGCTCGCTCAACACGGGAGCATCCGTGCCTGACGAGGGGTGAGGGCGCGCCGATTGATGGCGGCCGAACACTGTTCGCAGGGCGTTGTCTGCCGAGATCAGCAGCGTGTCGATCGTGTTCATGCGTGGACTTCAAGTATGTGCGTGTGGCGCTCGCGAGCATAGCCGTTAGAGGGCAGCCGATCGCTTGAACAACCTGCGTGGCGACCATCGCAAGACACGTAATTCCTCGTTGCAAGTTGACAACACCCGTCTGTGTTAGCCGGCCAAAACGCTGGCCAGCGCTGGGGGGCTCTGGTGGAATACCGGGCAGCTTCCGATAAGGAGGTTGGCTTGGTCGCGCTGCGCTTCACGGTTGTCGACCAGGACCTCTTGTTCAACCTAGGAGATAGTTGCAATGAAAAAATCTCTGATCGCTCTCGCCGTGCTTGGCGCTTTTGCGGGTGCTGCCTCGGCGCAGTCGTCGGTCACCATCTACGGCAAGATCGACCTCGGCGTCGGCAAGTCCATCGGTACGAACGACAAGGCCGTGCAGGATGCGGCTGGTAGCCGTATCGGTTTCCGTGGTGTTGAGGATCTTGGTGGTGGTCTGGCTGCCATCTTTGGTTTTGAACATCGTTTCAACCCCGACACAGGGGCAGCCGCCAGCAATTTCTGGAACGGCTATTCCAATGTCGGGCTTCGCGGTGGCTTTGGTGCCGTGACGGTCGGTCGTCACTACACCGCGGCCTTCACGGACGTCCAAAACCAGATTGACCCGTTCGGTGGAGACACCGTTGCTCAGTTGCGTGGGGTTGGCATCCTTCCATCACGTTTCGCCTCCGGTTCGTTGAGGGGGGCTGTTGGCCAAATTCGAGTGGCTGACTCCATTCGCTACGATGTTGCAGCTTCCGGCTTCAAACTTGCGGCCACTATCGCTGAAGCGACGCAAAGCGGGGGCAGCGGTGTTTCCTCTAGTGCAGGCCCCGATCGCCCCTTCTCGATTGCTGGCAGCTATGCGACGGGTCCGCTCTTTGTCGGCTTGTCCTACGAGAACCCCCAGTTTGATACCGACAAGCTGACGACAGTCGGCGCTCGCTATACGTTCGCGCCGGTCACGTTGCGTGCGGGCTTTAGCACTGGCAAGACCGGTGGTCCGACCATCACCGCTGCGACGGCAGAGAAGGTCCGAAGCTACCTCGTCGGTGCTTCGATCGCTATTGGCTCGGGTGACCTTCTTCTTGGCTATGCCCAACAGAAGATTGGTACGCTAACCAGCAAGAAGGTTGGTTTGGGCTATCACTACAACCTGTCGAAGCGCACCAAGCTGTACGCGGATTATGGGCACGCTTCCGAAGAACTGGTGCGCCCGATGACCGACGAGAAGAACGGCTACGACTTCGGTATCCAGCACAACTTCTGATCGACGGCGCGCACAAGCGCAACTCGTCGACGGCAAGTCAAAAGGCCGCCCTTACCGGGCGGCCTTTTTCTTTGGCTTTCCTCTACCGATCCGGGACTTCCCTTTTGACTTGGGGCACGCGATTTGCGGATCATTGGCCTTTCTTTCAGGGGTCAACCACCATGCTGAAAAACAAGCCAACGGCACGCGCCATTACCGTGGCCACGTTGCTGCTCTCTGCGGTCGCCATTCTTCCTTTGGCTCAAGCCAAGACGTTCAAGTGGGCCAGCGCCAGTGACATCCCGACATGGGACATCCATTCACAGAACAACGCGTTGGGCAACGGTGTCCACGCGTCCGTCTACGAGTCGCTGTTCTATTACAACCACAAATTCGAGCTGGAACCTGTGCTGGCCACCGGCTACAAGCAGGTCAACCCTGCGCAGTTGCGCGTGATGCTTCGCAAAGGCGTCACGTTTCAGGATGGGGCTGTCTTCAACGCCGACGATGCGGTGTTCTCCCTCACCCGGGCGATGGACAAGACTTCGAACTACGGCGTCTACACGCAAGGCATCGACAAGGTCGCCAAGGTCGATGACTTCACGGTGGACATCTTCACCAAGGGCCCCAACCCGGTGCTGCTGAGGCAGCTGACCGAGCTACGCATGATGGACAAGGAGTGGGCCGAGAAGAACAAGTCCACTTCGCCGAAGGACATCAAGACCAAGGACGAAAACTTCGCGCATCGCAATGCCAACGGCACTGGCCCCTACATGCTCAAGAGCTGGGACCAGGACGTGAGGATGGTGCTGGTCGAGAACCCCAACTGGTGGGGCCGTAAAACAGGTTTGTCGGCTGGCAACGTCACCGAGGTCATCTACACGCCGATCAAGTCCGAAGCGACGCGTATCGCGGCCTTGCTGTCGGGTGAAGTAGACATGGTGCTGGACCCGTCACCCGCCGACCTGGCCCGCCTGCGCAGCAACCCGCAGCTCAAGGTGCTCGATGGCGTCGAGAACCGCACCGTCTTCTTCGGCATGGACCAGTTCCGCGACGAGCTGCCCGGCTCCAACGTCAAGGGCAAGAACCCGCTGAAGGATCTGCGGGTGCGCAAGGCGCTGTACCAGGCCATCGACATCAACACGATCCAGAAGAACATCATGCGGGGGCTCGCCCAGCCCACCGGCACGCTGATCGCACCGCAGGTCAACGGCTGGACCAAGAAGGTGGAGCAGCGTTACCCCTATGACGTGGAAGCAGCGAAGAAGCTCTTGGCTGAAGCCGGCTATCCCACGGGCTTCGAAGTCGATTTCGCCTGCCCGAACAACCGCTACATCAACGACGAAGAAATCTGCCAGGCGGTTACTGCGATGTGGGCTCGCATCGGCGTGAAGGCAAAACTGCGCACCCTGCCGCTGGTGACCTACTTCCCGATGATCCAGCGCTACGAGGCGAGCATCTACATGCTGGGCTGGGGTGTACCAACCTTCGATGCGCTGTATTCGCTGCAGTCTCTGGTGCGTTCGGTGGGTGCGCAGGGTGACGGCAACTACAACGTCGGGCGCTACAGCAACCCGCAGATGGATGCGCTGGTCGAACGCATCAAGAAAGAGATCGACCAGAAGAACCGCAACGATCTCATCGAACAGGCATTGCTGCTTTCGCACCAGGACGCCTCGCACATCCCGCTGCACAACCAGGTGATCCCGTGGGCGATGAAGAAGAACATCGACATGGTGCACCGCGCCGACAACCGCATCGAGATGCGCAGCGTGAAGATCAACTGAGCGACGAGAGTCCTGCGTAACCATGCTGGCTTTCGTGCTTCGACGCCTGGTGCAGGCGGTCATCGTGATGCTGGCGGTGGCCTTCATCGCCTTCATGTTGTTCCAGTACGTGGGTGACCCGGTCACCAACCTTCTCGGGCAAGACGCAACTCCTGAACAGCGCACGCAATTGCGTGCCGATCTTGGGCTCGACCGGCCGTTCTTCGTGCAGTTCGCCCACTTCGTGGGCAATGCGGTGCAGGGCGAGTTCGGTCTCAGCCTGCGGCAGGGCCGCAAGGTTTCGTCGCTGATCGTCGAGCGCTTTCCGGCGACCATGGAGCTCGCGCTCAGTGCGGCGGTGCTCGCGCTGGCCGTCGGTGTGCCGATGGGGGTGTACGCCGCGCTGCGCCGAGGCAGCTTCGTGTCGCAGGTGATGATGACGATCTCGCTGCTGGGCGTTTCGCTGCCGACCTTCCTGATCGGCATCCTGCTGATCCTGGTGTTCGCCGTCACGCTCAAGTGGCTGCCGAGCTTCGGGCGTGGGGAGGTGGTGAGCTTCGGCGCGTGGACCACGGGCTTTCTCACGGCCGATGGCTTGCGGCATCTCATCTTGCCGGCGGTAACGCTGGCGATCTTTCAGCTCACGCTGATCATGCGGCTCGTGCGAGCGGAGATGCTGGAAGTGCTGCGCACCGACTACATCAAGTTCGCGCGGGCTCGAGGCTTGTCGAACCGTGCGGTGCACTTCGGCCATGCGCTGAAGAACACGCTGGTGCCGGTGATCACCATCACGGGGCTGCAGCTGGGCGGACTCATCGCATTTGCCATCATCACCGAGACGGTGTTCCAGTGGCCGGGCATGGGGCTGCTGTTCATCCAGGCGGTCACCTTCGCCGACATTCCGGTGATGGCGGCCTACCTCTGTCTCATTGCACTGATCTTCGTGCTCATCAATCTGTTCGTGGATCTGCTGTACTTCGCCGTCGATCCGCGGCTGCGTATCGAGCGCGCAGCGGGAGGACATTGAAATGCTGGCAAGCATTGAACAAGGCGCCTACCAGCGCCTCGCCGACTGGCACAAGGAGCTGACGGCATTTCGCCGTGATTTGCATGCGCATCCGGAACTGGGTTTCGAAGAGGTGCGCACGGCGGGGCGTATCGAGCAGGCGTTGAAGCTGGCCGGGTGCGACGAGGTGCACACCGGTATCGGCAAGACCGGTGTGGTGGCTGTGATCCGCGGCCAGGACAGCGGCAGCGACAAGGCCATCGGCCTGCGTGCCGACATGGATGCCTTGCCCATGCGCGAGGAAAACGATCACCTGCCATGGCGCTCGACCAACGCACACCTGATGCATGGATGCGGCCACGACGGCCACATGGCCATGCTGGTGGGCGCGGCGAAATACCTTGCGCAGACACGCCGCTTCTCGGGTACAGCGGTGCTGATCTTCCAGCCAGGCGAAGAGGGCTACGCCGGCGCGAAGGCGATGATCGAAGACGGCCTGTTCGATCGCTTTCCCGTCGACGCGGTGTATGCGATGCACAACTGGCCCAGCCTGCCCGCCGGCACCATCGGCGTGAGCCCGGGGCCGATGATGGCGGCGGCCGATCGCATCGAGATCACCATCAACGGCAAGGGCGGGCATGGCGCACACCCCTACATGACGGTGGACCCGGTGCTGGTGGCAGCGCACATCATCACGGCCGCGCAAAGCCTGGTGTCGCGCAACCTCAACCCGCTGGACAGCGCAGTGCTGAGCCTGTGCGCGGTGCAGTCAGGCGATCTGGGCGCCTTCAGCGTGATCCCGCGGCAGGCGCAGCTCATCGGCACGGTGCGCACCTTCAAGCGCGAGGTGCAGGACATGATCGAGGAGCGCCTCGGTCGCCTGGTCGAGTCGGTCGCTGTCGGCTTTGGCGCCACCGCGGTGCTCAACTACCAGCGCATGTACCCGGCCACCATCAACACGCCGGTCGAGGCGGCCTTCGCGGCAGACGTGGCCGCCGGGCTGGTGGGGCCCGAACGGGTGGTGCGCGACCTCGCGCCCAGCATGGGCGCCGAAGACTTTGCATTCATGTTGCAGGTCAAGCCTGGGGCCTACATGCGCATCGGCCAGGGGGGCGAAAACAACTGCTTCCTGCACAACAGCCGCTACGACTTCAACGATGAGATCCTGCCGCTGGGTGCGGCGCTGCTGGCGTCGCTGGCCGAAAACAGCATGCCGCTGCAAAGCTGACGTTGCGGCGGCGTGCTGGTCGCCTTATCGAGGGCAAAAATGAAAACCGGAAAGCTCTTGCTGACATGGGCATTCGCGCTGGGCTGCACGGTGGCCCCGCATGCGGCGACGCTGCGGGTGGCCAACCAGGGCGATGCACAGTCGATGGACCCGCACTCGCTCAACGAGTCGATGCAGCTGTCCTTCACGGGCAACGTCTACGAGCCACTCGTCGCTCGCGACAAGCAACTGCATCCGGTGCCGGGCCTTGCCACCGGCTGGCGGCAGACCTCGCCCACGGTATGGCGCTTCGAGTTGCGCAAGGGCGTGACCTTCCATGACGGCACGCCGTTCACGGCCGACGACGTGGTGTTCTCCTTCAAGCGCGCCGGCGGCGAGGGCTCCGACATGAAGAGCTACACCTCGTCGATCAAGGACGTGCGGCGCGCAGGCAATGCGGTGGAGATCGAGACGACGACGCCTTTTCCCATCCTGCCCGACGTCATCACGCTCGTATATGTGATGTGCAAGAAATGGTGCGAGGACAACAAGGCCGAAAAGCCGGTGGATCGTCGCAAGGGCATCGAGAACACCGCGTCGTTCAAGGCCAATGGCACCGGCCCGTTCAAGCTGAAGGAAAGGCAGCCGGGTGCGCGTACGGTGCTCGTGCGCAACCCCAACTACTGGGGCAAGGTCGAGAGCAATGTCGACGAGGTGGTCTTCACACCCATCGGCAACGACGCCACGCGTGTGGCGGCGCTGCTTTCCGGCGAGGTGGACGTGATGGAGCCCGTGCCGCTGCAGGACGTGGAGCGGCTGAAGTCGAACGCCGGCCTGAAGGTGATGCAAGGCCCGGAGCTGCGCACCATCTTCCTCGGCATGGACCAGCAGCGCGACGAGCTGCTGTACTCCAGCGTCAAGGGCAAGAACCCGTTCAAGGACAAGCGCGTGCGCCAGGCCTTCTACCAGGCCATCGACATCGAAACCATAAAGAGCCGTGTGATGCGCGGCGCCGCCACGCCCACGGGCCTGATGGTGGCGCCGGCCGTGAAGGGCTTCGTGCCGGAGCTCAACAAGCGCCTGCCCTACGACCCTGAAGCGTCGAAGCGGTTGCTGGCCGAAGCCGGCTATCCGAACGGCTTCGAGGTGGGCATGAACTGCCCCAACGACCGTTATGTGAACGATGGCGAAATCTGCCAGGCGGTGGCCGCGAACCTGGCGCGTGTGGGCATCAAGATCAACCTGCAGACCGAGACCAAGAACACGTACTTCCCGAAGATCCTGAGTCGCAACACCAGCTTCTACCTGCTGGGCTGGAGCCCAGGCACCTACGACTCGCACAACCCGCTCAATGCGCTGATGGCCACGCCCAACGACAAAGGGCAGGGGCAGTTCAACCTCGGTTCCTACAGCAACCCCAAGCTCGACGAGCTGACGCTGAAAGTCCAGTCCGAAACCGACGGGGCCAAGCGCAATGCCTTGATCCGTGAGGCCTTCGAGGTTCATGCCGTCGACGTCGGCCACATCCCGCTGCACCAGCAGGCGTTGGCCTGGGCGATGAAGAAGAACGTGGAACTCGTGCAGCTGCCGGACAACTTCATGTTCTACAAATGGATCGTCGTGAAGTGACCGTGGTGCCATTCGAATGACAACGACAACCCTGCAACGCTTCTTCGACGGCGACGTCTGGTACAGCTTCCGCACTTCGCCTGTGGCGATCACGGCTGCGGTGATCGCCTTCGTGTGCATCTTCTGCGCCGTGTTCGTCGACTACGTCGCGCCGCACAACCCTTTCGACTTGGCAACGCTGGAGCTGGCTGACGCCCGCCTGCCGCCGGCCTGGGAAGCGGAAGGGCTGCGCAAATACCTGCTGGGCACCGATGACCAGGGCCGCGACATCCTGTCAGCGCTGATGTACGGCGCACGCATCTCGCTCTTCGTCGGTTTCGTGTCGGTGGTGTTGTCCATGGTGGTGGGCGTGGCGCTGGGCTTGCTCGCCGGTTTTGCCGGCGGCAAGACGGACGCCTTCATCATGCGGCTGTGCGATGTGATGCTGTCGTTCCCGGCCATCCTGGTGGCGCTGCTGATCGACGGTGTCGGCCGCGCGTTGTTTCCCAACGCCCATGAGTCGCTGGCCTTCACGGTGCTGATCCTGGCCATCGCGGTGACCAAGTGGGTGGACTATGCGCGTACCGTGCGCGGCTCCACGCTGGTGGAGCGCAACAAGGAATACGTGCAGGCCGCCCGCGTGATCGGCGTGTCACCGCTGCGCATCATGCGCCGGCACGTGCTGCCCAACGTGCTGGGGCCGGTGCTGGTGCTCGCCACCATCCAGGTGCCGCAGGCCATCATCATCGAAGCCACCTTGTCCTTCCTCGGCGTCGGCGTGCCGCCGACGTCGCCGTCGCTTGGCACGCTCATCCGCATCGGCAACGACTTCCTGTTCAGTGGCGAGTGGTGGATCACGATCTTCCCAGGCGCGATGCTGGTGCTCATTGCGCTGTCGGTGAACCTGCTGGGCGACTGGCTGCGTGACGCCTTGAACCCCAGGCTGCGTTGAAGCTCATGACCACACCGCAAACCCAGGCTCTGCTCGAGGTGCGCAATCTGCGCGTCGAGTTCCCCACGCGGCGCGGCACGCTCGTTGCGCTGGACGACATCTCGTTCGACATCGCCCCCGGAGAAATCCTCGGCGTGGTGGGCGAGTCTGGCGCAGGCAAGTCGCTCACCGGCGCATCCATCATCGGCCTGCTGGAGCCGCCCGGGCGCATCGCGTCCGGCGAGATCCGCCTCGCAGGCCAGCGCATCGACAACCTGCCCTACGAGCAGATGCGCAAGATCCGTGGCCGCAAGATCGGTGCGATCTTCCAGGACCCGCTCACCTCGCTGAACCCGCTGTACACGGTGGGTCGCCAGCTGGTCGAAACGATCCAGACCCACCTTGGCCTCTCCGGTGCGCAGGCAAGGCAGCGTGCGATCCAGCTGCTCAGGGAAACCGGCATTCCGGCCGCCGAGGCGCGCATCGACCACTACCCGCACCAGTTCTCGGGCGGCATGCGCCAGCGTGTGGTCATCGCGCTCGCGCTGGCAGCGGCCCCCAGGCTCATCGTCGCCGACGAGCCCACCACGGCGCTCGACGTGTCGATCCAGGCGCAGATCATTTCGCTGCTCAAGCGGCTGTGCAAGGAGCACGGTGCAGCGGTGATGCTGGTGACGCACGACATGGGTGTGATCGCCGAAACCTGTGACCGCATGGCCGTGATGTATGCCGGGCGTGTTGCGGAGATCGGGCCAGTGCAAGACGTCATCCATGCACCGGCGCATCCCTACACCGTGGGGCTGATGGGCTCCATCCCGGCAATGGACGAAGACCGCGAACGCCTCACGCAGATCGACGGCGCGATGCCACGGCTCAACGCGATTCCGCGCGGCTGTGCGTTCAACCCACGTTGTCCAAAGGCCTTCGAACGTTGCCGCCTTGAGCGACCCGAGCTGATGCATTCCGGTGCCACGCGCGCCGCCTGCTGGCTGCATGCCAGCGACGCAATGAAAGAGGTAGCCTGATGGCCCCCGCACTGGTAGAGGTGAACGACCTCGCCAAGATCTTCGACGTCTCGGCGCCGTGGCTCAACCGCGTGGTCGAGCGCAAGCCCAGGCAGTACGTGCACGCGGTCGACGGCGTGAGCTTCGCCATCGAGCGGGGCAAGACGCTGGCGCTGGTCGGCGAGTCGGGCTGCGGCAAGAGCACGGTGGCACGGCTGCTGGTGGGGCTGTACTCGCCCACGCGAGGCAAGGTGGGCTTCGACGGCATCGACACCACTCAGGGTTTCGGCAAGGGCGCCAGCAAGGCGCTGCGCCGGCGCATGCAGATGATCTTCCAGGACCCATACGCCAGCCTCAACCCACGCTGGAAGGTCGAGGCCATCATCGGCGAGCCGTTGCAGGAGCACGGGCTCATTCGAGGCAGGTTCGAGCTGCGCGAACGCGTCGGTGAGCTGCTGCAGTCGGTGGGCCTGGCGGTGGCCGACATGGAGAAGTTTCCGCACCAGTTCTCTGGCGGGCAACGTCAGCGCATCTCCATTGCCCGTGCGTTGGCCACGCAGCCTGAGTTCTTGGTGTGCGACGAGCCGACCTCGGCGCTCGACGTGTCGGTGCAGGCGCAGGTGCTCAACATCATGAAGAACCTGCAGCGCGAACGCGGGCTGACCTATCTGTTCATCTCGCACAACCTCGCGGTCGTGCGGCACGTGAGCGACGACGTCGGCGTGATGTACCTGGGGCGTCTGGTCGAGCTGGCGCCCAAGCGAACGCTATTTGCGCAGCCGCGTCATCCCTACACGCGCATGCTGCTGGATGCCATTCCCGACATCCACATGAGCGGCCGTGCACGCACGCCGGTGCAAGGCGAAGTGCCGAATCCGCTGAACCCGCCAAGCGGATGCGCCTTCCACCCGCGTTGCCCGCACGCGAACGAACGCTGCAAGACCGAGCGGCCGGCACTGGGCGAGTTCACAGGCATCAAGGTCGCCTGCCATGCCGTAACGGAAGGTCGGATCTGACCGCCGGTTCAGCTCGAAGGCAGCAGCTTTTCGAAGCGGAAGAGTTCGCTGACCGGTTCACGCTCGCGGATCAGCCAGGCCTGTTCGCCATCGACCATCACTTCTGCGGCGCGGCCACGGGTGTTGTAGTTGCTCGCCATGCTCATGCCGTAAGCGCCGGCCGAGAGAATCGCCAGCGTGTCGCCTGGTTGCACCGCGAGTTGGCGATCACGGCCCAGCCAGTCGCCTGACTCGCAAACCGGGCCGACCACGTCCCACGTGAGCGCGGCGGTCTCGTCGCGCTGCGTGCAGGGCACGATCTGCATGTAGGCCTCGTACATCGCCGGGCGCATGAGATCGTTCATCGCTGCATCGACGATGCAGAAGTTCTTGGCGTCACCGGGCTTCAAGAACAGCACGTCCATCAGCAACACACCGGCGTTGCCCACCAGCGAGCGGCCTGGCTCGAAGAGGATCTCCCGGTGACCGTGGCCGCGTTCGTCGATGCGCGCAAGCAGGCGGCGCACCAGCATCTCGGCGCTGGGCGGCGTTTCGTCCGTGTAGGTGATGCCCAGTCCGCCGCCGAGATCCAGGTGGTGCAGCGGGACGCCGGCTTTCTCGACGGCCTCGACCAGGTCGAGCACCCGATCGAGCGCATCCAGGTACGGCCCCGTTTCGATGATCTGCGAGCCGATATGGCAGTCGATGCCCGCCACCGCGATGCCGGGCAGCTGCGCTGCGCGCTGGTAGGTGGCGACGGCCCGCTGGTGCGCGATGCCGAACTTGTTGCCTTTCAGGCCGGTGGAGATGTAGGGGTGCGTGCCGGCGTCCACATCGGGGTTGACGCGCAAGCTCACCTGCGCCGTGCGGCCCACCTCGACAGCTACTTGCGACAGCAGTTCCAGCTCAGGCTCGCTTTCCACGTTGAAACAACGCACGCCGGCCTCGAGCGCTCGACGCATTTCGGTGCATGTCTTGCCCACGCCCGAAAACACGACCTTGGACGCGTCACCTCCAGCTGCCAGCACGCGCTCGAGTTCGCCGCCGGACACGATGTCGAAACCGCAGCCGGCCTGTGCGAAGGTCTGCAGTACGGCCAGCGTGGAGTTGGCCTTCATCGCGTAGCAGACGAGATGCTTGCGGCCGACGAGCGCGCGTTGGTAGGACTCCAGCGCCGCCAGCATGGCCTGACGCGAATACACATACAGCGGGGAACCGTAACGCTGCACCAGCTCGCGCAATGAACAGCCGTCGATGAACAGCTCACGGCCGCGATAGGCCACGAAGGGGGATCCAGGCAGGGTCATTATTTGGAGGCGGCGGGGGCCGAAGCGGCGGAGGCGGCAGGGGAGGGGGCGGGCAGGTAGAGCGCGCCTTTCTGGCCGCAGCCTTCAAGTGCCATCAGCCCGGCAAGCAGGCAAGCACCTACCGCGAGTGATGAAATACCCCTGCCTAGAATCCGGGAGTGTTGACGCATCACGGCATTCTAAAGATGAGCACCGATCACCAGCCCCCTTCGACGCTGACGGACAGCGAGTACCAGGCCCTGACGCGGGCCGCGTTGTCCGCCGTCGAAGCGCATATCGATCGCTGGCTGCAAGACGATGTCATCGACATCGACACCAGCCGCACCGGGGGCCTGCTCGAGCTGAGCTTTCCGAACGGCAGCAAGATCGTCATCAACACCCAGCCGCCGTTGCACGAGTTGTGGCTGGCGGCTCGCGGCGGCGGTTTTCATTACCGCTATGCCGATGGCCGCTGGGTCGACACGAAATCCGGGCAGGAATTCTTCGCTGAACTCTCGGCCCGGGCCACCGAGCAGGCCGGCCGGCCGCTGGTGTTTTCGCCGCCGCCCGCTGTGTAGGCGGCGACAGGGCATCCGTCAGTTCTTGAACAGATCGAGGATGCTCTTTTTCTCTTCGGTGTCGGCCGCGGTCGGCATCTTGTCTTCAAGGCCGAGGCTCGCGATGCCGCCGCCGTGTGCGTACTCTTCGTAGTACCACTCGCCGCCGATGTTGACCACGCCTTGGGGCGCCTGAGCTTCCTGCACAGGCACGTTCTTGAGCGCATAGCTCATGTAGTCGATCCACACCGGCAATGACAGCCCACCGCCGGTTTCGCGGCTGCCCAGCTTGCGGGGTTGGTCATAGCCGATCCACACGACGGCCACCAGGCTCGGGTGGAAGCCGGCGAACCAGGCGTCCATCGAGTCGTTCGTGGTGCCGGTCTTGCCGTAGATGTCCGGGCGCTTGAGGGTGCCTTGTGCCCGTGCGGCGGTGCCCGAGCGCGTGACTTCCTGCAACAGGCTGGTCATCACGAAGGCGTTGCGAGCATTGAGCGTGCGCATGCTCTCCTCCAGCGGCTGGGGCTTTGCTTCGACCAGTGTGCGGCCCTTGGAGTCGGTCACCCTGGTCACCAGCATCGGGTTGACGCGATAACCGCCATTGGCGAACACGGCATAGGCATCGGCCATCTGCATCGGCGTTACAGAACCGGCACCCAGTGCCATGGTCAGGTAGGCCGGGTGCTTGTCGGCCTCGAAGCCGAACCGAGGCACCCATTCCTGTGCGTAACCTGGGCCGATGGACTGCAGCACCCGGATGGACACCATGTTCTTCGACTTGGCCAGCCCGCGCCGCAGCGACATCGGCCCTTCGAAGGTGCCATCGTAATTCTTGGGCTCCCACGGCTGGCTGCCGGTGGTGTCGGCGCCGAAGAACAACGGTGCGTCGTTGACCACCGTAGCCGGCGTGAAGCCCTTTTCGAGGGCAGCCGAATAGATGAAGGGCTTGAAGCTCGAACCGGGCTGACGCCAGGCCTGCGTCACGTGATTGAACTTGTTCTTCGCATAGTCGAAGCCACCCACCATCGCGCGGATCTGCCCGGTGCGCGGATCCATCGCGACGAACGCGCCCTCCACTTCGGGCAGCTGGGTGATCGACCAGGCGTCCTTTGCGCCCTTGACCAGCCGGATTACCGCACCGCGGCGGATACGAACCTTCGGATTGGCCTTCTCGGACAGCCCCGAGGTGGCCGGACGCAGGCCCTCACCGGTGACGGTGACCGCTTCTCCGTTCTGCAGCGTGGCGACCACCTTCTTCAGCTCGGCCTCCAGGACGACGGCTGCCTTGACCTCGTCGTTGTCCGGATGCTCTTCCAGCGCCTCGGCGATGCGGGCGTCCAATGACTTCGGGTCGGCAGGAAGATCCACATAGCCTTCCGGACCGCGATACACCTGGCGGCGCTCGTAGTCCATGATGCCTTTGCGCAGTGCGCGGTAGGCCACCATCTGTTCGGGCGCCTGTACGGAGGTGTAGACGTTCAGGCCGCGCGTGTAGGCATCTTCGCCGTACTGGCTGAAGATCAATTGCCGGGCGACTTCGGCCACGTATTCCGCGTGCACCGGCATGGCCAGCGGCGGGCGGTACTTGAGTTCCTGAGCCTTTGCCTCATCGTGCTGCTCTTCAGTGATGAAGCCGTTCTCGTACATGCGGTCGATGATGTACTGCTGTCGCAACTTGGCCCGCTTGGGATTGACGATGGGGTTGTAGGCCGATGGCGCCTTGGGAAGGCCGGCCAGCATGGCGGCTTCAGCGACCGTCAGATCCTTGAGAGGCTTGCCGAAGTAGATCTCGCCGGCGGCGGCAAAGCCATAGGCGCGCTGTCCCAGGTAGATCTGGTTCATGTAGACCTCCAGGATCTGATCCTTGTTGAGCAGGGTCTCGATCTTGAGCGCCAGCAGGATCTCGTAGATCTTGCGCGTGAAGGTCTTTTCGGTGGACAGGTAGAAGTTGCGCGCCACCTGCATCGTGATGGTGGAAGCGCCCTGGCTCTTCGCCTCGCTGAACTGCGCAAGGCCGGCACGGATGACGCCCAGATAGTCGACGCCCTGGTGTTGATAGAAGCGCGCGTCTTCGATTGCCAGCACGGCGTCCTGCATCACCTTCGGGATCTCGCGGATTGGAACGAAGTTGCGCCGTTCCTCGCCGAACTCGCCGATCATCACCCCGTCGGCCGCGTATACGCGCATCGGCAGCTTCGGGCGGTAGTCGGTGAGGCCGCTGATCGCGGGAAGGTTCGGATACGCCACCGCCAGCGCAATCGACACCATCATGGCCACGGTCAACGTGGCCGCCAGCGCGAGTCCCAGCAGCCACAGCAGATATCTGGCAATGCCTTGAGCCCACGGCGGAAGTGACGAAAACGGACGAACTGCGACGGGGCGCTCAGCTTGGCTCATGGGCCTCCAGGGTTTTTGCGCGGGAAATTATAGGAAGCGGCCCGGCAGGCTCAGCGAAGCATTTGCAGGCAGTAAGGGTGCCTTCAGGGCTTTCCCTTTGAGGCGCTGTGACAGTGTGTAAGACGTCGGAGTTTCGCAACTATGGCGCACTCTCCAATCCGGAAAAAGCTTTGTTGCACAAAGACTTTACTGCTAGCATTGAAGTAACTTATTAACAATCCAGGCGTGCTGTTGCCTGGGAGTGTTGGGGGACGGGCGTGGGATTTCTTGACGTTCTGTTGGGCCGCAAGCACTCGCCGCTCATCGGGCTCGACATCAGTTCGTCGAGCGTGAAGCTGGTGGAGTTGGGGCAGTCGAGCTCCGGTGAATATGTGGTCGAGCGGTTTGCTACAGAGAGCTTCGAAAAGGGCTGGATCACTGACGGCCAGATCGAAAAGTTCGACGAAGTGGCCGAAGCGGTGAAGCGGGTGGTCGTCAAGAGCGGCACCAAGACCAAGCATGTTGCGATGGCGATGCCGCAATCGGCGGTCATCACCAAGAAGATCATGCTGCCGGCCGGTTTGCGTGAAGAAGAGATGGAGCTGCAGGTCGAATCCGAGGCCAATCAGTACATCCCCTTCTCGCTCGATGAGGTGAGCCTCGACTTCTGCGTCATCGGGCCGAGCCCTACGTCGGCGGGTGACGTCGAAGTACTGATCGCCGCTTCGCGCAAAGACCGCGTGCAAGACCGCCAGGGTCTCGCCGAAGCTGCAGGCCTCAAACCCGTGGTGCTCGACATCGAGTCGCATGCGTCGCGCCTGGCCATGAGCCGAGTGGTCAGCTCGCTACCGAACGAAGGTCATGACGCGCTTGTTGCGCTGTTCGAGATCGGTGCCGACACCACCAGCCTCAAGGTTCTGCGTGACGACGAGATGCTGTACGACCGCGACCAGGCGTTCGGCGGTTCGCAACTCACGCAGCTGATCTCGCGCCAATACGGTTTTTCGTTCGAGGAAGCCGAGCAGAAGAAGCTGTCAGCCGACCTGCCCGAAGACTACGAAGCGTCCATCCTTGCGCCGTTCGTAGACAGCCTTTCGCAGGAAATTGGCCGTGCACTGCAGTACTTCTTCACCAGCACGCCGCACCACAAGGTGCACTACGTGATGCTGGCGGGCGGCACGGCCACGTTGCCGGGCCTGAAGGAGCGGGTGACCGAGCTGACGGGTTTCGCGTCCATGGTCGTGAACCCGTTCGACAACATGAAGCTGGGCTCCGCGGTGCGTGAGAGCAAGCTGCGTCGTGAAGCGCCTTCGTACCTGACGGCTTGCGGGTTGGCGATGCGGAGGTTCCTGCAATGATCCTCATCAACCTATTGCCGCACCGCGAAGAAAAGCGGGCGCGGCGCAAGCAGGCTTTCTTTGCAGGGCTGGGTTTGGCTGCCGCTGTCGGCGTTGCGGCGGTGGGATTGTGGTATTTGGTACTGCAGCAAATGATCACCACGCAGCAGGAGCGCAATGCCTACCTGACGGCGGAGATCCAGAAGCTGGAAGATCAGATCAAGGACATCGCGACGCTGCGTGCCGAGATCGAAGCGCTCAAGGCGCGGCAGAAGGCTGTCGAAGATCTTCAGACCGACCGCAACATGCCAGTGCACCTGCTCAATGAACTCGTCAAGCAGACGCCGGAGGGTGTCTATCTGACTGCCATCAAGCAGGATGGTCAGACCGTCACGGTCAATGGCGTTGCGCAAACCAACGAGCGGGTTTCCGAGTTCCTGCGCAACACGGCCTACAACTCTCCGTGGGTGCAACGTCCTGAGCTGGTTGAAATCAAGGCCGCGACGGTCACCACAGCGAACAAGGAGCAAAAGCGCCTGTTCGATTTCTCCGTACGGCTTGGCCTCAAGCGTCCGCAAGACGTGGTCGCCGCGGCAGCTGGGGCATCGGCCCCCGCCCCGAGCGGTCCTGCAGCCTCTGCCACCCCCGTGGCCTCCAAGCAACCCTGAGGCGAGCCATGGCGACAAAACCCAAGCTCAATGTCGATCTGAACTCGGTCTTCGAGCAAGCTGCTTCCCAATTCCGCGGGCTCAATCCCAATGAGCCCGGCCAGTGGCCAGCACTGCCAAAACTTGCCTCCTTCGTGGCGTTGGCCGTAATGATGGTCGTGGTCGGCTGGTTCTTGCTGCTGTCTGAGACCACTGACGAGCTCGATGCCGAGCGAGCCAAGGAGCCCACGCTCAAGGCGGACTACCGCAACAAGCTCGGCCAGGCGATCAACCTTGGCGAGTTGCGCAAGCAGAAGCTGCAGGTCGAGGAATACGTGACCCAGCTCGAAAAGCAGTTGCCGGGCAAGGCCGAGATGGATGCGCTGCTGTCTGACATCAACCAGGCAGGCCTTGGCCGAGGCCTCCAGTTCGAGCTTTTCCGGCCCGGCCAGGTTGTCGCGAAGGAGTACTACGCCGAGCTGCCGATTGCGGTGAAGGTCTCCGGCCGATACCACGACATCGGCGCTTTTACGGCGGACGTGGCGAACCTGTCGCGTATCGTGACCTTGCACAACCTCAACATTGCGGCGGCCAAGGATGCGAGCGGCATGTTGTCCATGGAGACCACGGCGAGAACTTATCGCTATCTCGATCCGGCTGAGGTTGCAGAGCAAAAGGCTGCGGCGGCGAAGAGCAAAGCTCCAGCGGGGGCGAAGAAATGAGGCACACGATCCTCTCGGTCTTCCTGACCATCGCGGGTGCACTTGGCCTGAGCGCATGCACGGGTGATCAAGATGAACTTCAGCAGTGGATGGAGCAGCAAAAGCGCGAGGTGCGGCCGAACGTACCGCCTTTGTCTCCGCCGAAGAAGTTTGACCCGCAACCCTACGTGGAGCTGAGCGGTGTAGAGCCGTTCAGTACACAAAAGCTCGCCGTGGCGCTCAAGCAGGAAGCCCGGCAGCCGAATTCCTTGTTGGCCGCCGAAGTCAATCGTCGCAAAGAGCCGTTGGAGGCGTATCCGCTGGACAGTCTTGCGATGGTGGGCAGCGTGTCCAAGCAGGGCCGGCAATACGCATTGCTCAAGGCTGATAGCTTGCTCTTCCAAGTGAAGGTGGGCGACTACATCGGTCAGAACTACGGAAAGATCACCAAGATCTCCGAAACCGAAATCGCGCTTCGGGAGATCGTTCAAGACGCTGCAGGCGAATGGATTGAGCGCGTCAGCACGCTGCAGCTTCAGGAGAAGGCGCGATGAAGAGCATTCAGGAGACTCGAATCATGACGATGTGGCGAGCACGAGCATTGGCGCTCGCAGTGTTCCTTGGCGCGCCAGCGCTTGCATGGGCACAAAACGCCATTCAATCGATCAACACCAGCACCCAGGCGGGTGCTGAAGTCGTGCGCATCGAGTTCTCGGAGCCGCTGCCTGCCGCGCCTGCAGGTTTTGCGATCCAAACGCCTCCTCGTATTGCCCTGGATCTCCCCGGTGTGGGCAACGCGCTTGGCCGCAACAGCTTGGAAATCAATCAGGGCAACGTTCGCTCGGCCAGCGTGGCGCAGGCCGGCGAGCGTACCCGCCTCGTGCTGAACCTGAAGCAGCCGGCCAACTACAAGACGCAGATCCAAGGCAAGGCCTTGCTCGTTGTGCTGGAGTCGACGCAACAAGCGAGTCCTGCTGCGACGTCATCCGAACCTGTGCATTTCGCTGAAAGCCAGAACCGCGCTCAACTGGCACTGAAGGACATCGACTTCCGGCGCGGACAAGATGGTGCCGGCCGTGTAGTGGTGGAGCTGCCCAGCACACAGGTGGGCGTCGATATCCGCCAGCAAGGGCAGAGCCTGGTGGTTGAGTTCTTGCGCTCGACCTTGCCGGAGAACTTGCGCCGTCGCCTCGACGTCACGGATTTCGGCACCCCTGTGCAGACGGTGTCTGCGTTCCAGAACGGCGATCGCGTGCGCATGGTGGTAGAGCCGCGGGGCAACTGGGAGCACAGCGCCTATCAGACTGACAACCAGTTCGTTCTGGAGGTTCGCCCGCAGAAGGTCGACCCGAACAAGCTGACGCAGGGCCCTGGCTACGCAGGAGAGAAGCTGTCGCTGAACTTCCAGAACATCGAAGTCCGTTCATTGCTCCAGGTTATCGCTGACTTCACCAACTTCAACGTGGTGACCAGCGACACAGTGACAGGTAGCGTAACGTTGCGACTAAAGGATGTCCCCTGGGATCAGGCGCTCGACATCATCCTTCAGGCGAAGGGCTTGGGACTCAAGAAGTCTGGCAACGTGATCTGGATTGCGCCGAAGGACGAGCTGGCCGCCAAGGAAAAGCTGGATCTGGAAGCAAAGGCTCAGGTGGCACAGCTTGAACCGCTGCGCACCCAATCCTTCCAGCTCAACTACACGAAGGCCGAAGAGGTTGCCAAGGGCTTGACGGGCCAGAGCGGCGGCGGTGGTGGTGGTCAAGCCACGCGAATTCTGTCGCCGCGTGGTAGTGTGATTTTCGAAACCCGCACGAATCAGCTGTTTGTCAATGACATTCCGTCCAAGTTGGAAGAAATCACTGGACTCATTGCGAAGATCGACATCCCTGTTCGGCAAGTGCTGATCGAGGCGCGCATCGTCGAGGCAGATGATGACTTCAGCCGATCGTTGGGCGTAAAGCTGGGTGCAGCGGACATGCGGGGCCTCCGCAACGGCACCCCGGGCTGGAGTGTTGGGGGTAACAATCGCGTGGCAGTGACGGGTAACTACCTCGGTGTGGGCGAACAGACACTCCAAGCCGAAGTCACTGGCGAGAGCTATATTCCTAATACACAGTTCTTGAGCTTGCCCGCAACTGGATTCAACAGCTTCAATGCGGCAAGCATCGCGCTATCGCTGTTTGGTTCCAGTTCGAACCGCTTCCTGAATTTAGAGCTCTCTGCCCTCGAGGCAGATGGAAAAGGCAAAATCGTTTCCAGCCCGCGCGTGATTACAGCTGACCAAGTCAAAGCGCTCATTGAGCAAGGTACGGAGTTACCGTATCAAACAGCGACCTCCAGTGGGGCAACAGCCATCGCGTTCCGCAAAGCGAACCTGAAGCTCGAAGTGACGCCGCAGATCACGCCAGAAGGCAACATCATCCTTGACGTTGATGTAAACAAGGACAGCGTCGGTCAACAAACGGCGGCAGGATTTGCAATCGACACCAAGCATGTAAAAACCCAGGTGCTGGTCGAGAACGGTGGCACCGTGGTCATTGGCGGCATCTTCGAGCAAACGGATCGCGAAGACGTCACGAAGGTGCCAGTTCTCGGTGATATTCCCGTGCTGGGCAACCTGTTTAAACAACGGACCCGTACTGCAAACAAATCTGAGTTGCTGGTGTTTTTGACACCGAAGGTGATTACAGATCGCTCAGCAGCCCGTTGATTAGCGAACTAGAACACGGCGGGCCTTCTATCAGTAGAAAACCGTGCTGGCCTTGATCGGCCTTCCGGGCGGCGGTAAATCCACTGTTGGACGCCAGCTTGCGAAGCGGCTGGGCGTCCCTTTTCTCGATACGGATCACGTGATCGAAACACGGATCGGTATGCCGATCCGTGTTTATTTTGAGCGTGAGGGAGAGGCGTCCTTCCGTGATGTCGAGGAGCAGGTACTGCATGATCTGTTGCAGCGGCATGCAGGTGTGCTCTCGACGGGTGGTGGAGTCGTGCTGCGCGCGGAAAATCGAGAGCGGCTACGCAACCACGCGACAGTCATCTACTTGCGCACTGTCCCTGAGGAGCTGTACCGTCGCCTGCGGCATGACACGCAGCGCCCGCTGCTACAAGTCGCCGACCCACTGGCCAAGTTGCGTGAGCTCTATACGCAGCGTGACCCGCTTTACATGGACACGGCTCATTTCATGATTGAGACGGGACGTCCGTCGGTGTCCACGCTGGTCAATATGATCGTCATGCAGTTGGAGCTGGCGGGGATTGCGCTCACATACCCACCACCAGCTCCAGAGAGTCCGCGGCAGCGCTGAGTTGCGAGGCTCGTAAACTAGCGGCATGGGCCTTACTGCTATCGATCGCGCCACTTCCGACATTTCTGCTTTGGCCGAGCGTGTTCACATCGAACTACTGGACCGCTCATACGACATCCTCATCGGTGACAACCTGCTCAGCACGGCGTCGATCTGGGAGGGGTTGCCTTCGTCGGCTAGTGCGCTCATCGTTACGAACAGCACCGTAGTTGGGTTGTTTGCTGCACGCCTGCAGGATGCCATTTCCAAGCTGCACCGCCGGGTCGACATTGCCGTGCTGCCAGACGGGGAACGGTACAAGGACTGGCAGACTCTCAATCTCATCTTTGACGCGCTGCTGGGCAAGGGCTGTGACCGCAAGACCGTCCTTTATGCGCTTGGCGGCGGGGTAGTCGGCGACATGACCGGCTTTGCCGCGGCGAGCTATATGCGGGGCGTACCGTTTGTGCAGGTCCCTACGACGCTGCTGGCCCAAGTCGATTCCTCGGTGGGTGGCAAGACCGCCATTAATCACCCGCTGGGGAAGAACATGATCGGGGCGTTCTACCAGCCCTTACGTGTGGTTTGCGATCTGGACACCCTTCGGACGTTGCCCGACCGTGAGTTCTCGGCTGGCGTGGCCGAAGTGATCAAATACGGACCCATCGCCGACATGGGCTTCTTCGAGTGGCTCGAAGGTAACTTCGATGCCCTGATGGCGCGCGACCGCAGCGCGCTTACCTACGCCATCAAGCGTTCGTGTGAGATCAAAGCCCAGGTTGTCGGCGTCGACGAACGCGAAGCGGGTCTGCGTGCCATCCTTAACTTCGGCCACACTTTCGGCCATGCAATCGAGGCAGGCCTGGGCTACGGCGAGTGGCTGCATGGCGAAGCGGTCGGTTGCGGCATGGTCATGGCCGCCGATTTGTCAGTGCGCCTGGGCCTTATCACGCCGGCCTTCGCTCGGCGCATCACCATGCTCGTGGAGCGCGCAAGCCTGCCGACGCGAGGGCCGGCATTGACGGCCGAGCGCTACCTGGAGCTCATGCGCCTGGACAAGAAGTCCGAGGCCGGCGACATCCGCTTCGTCGTGATCGACAAGCCCGGCCAGGCGACGGTGCGCCCTGCGCCCGAGGCCGTCGTTCGCGAGGTGCTGGCTGCCCATACCCGTTGATTGCGGCAGGGTTGCTATGCAGCTCGCGCCCTACGCCAGTCATCCGCAGCAAACCCGGGGCCGACGCTATCCGGAGCCAGACGCTCCAACCCGCACCGCCTTTCAGCGCGATCGCGACCGTATCGTTCATTCCACTGCCTTCCGGCGCCTCGTCTACAAGACCCAGGTCTTCCTCAACCATGAGGGCGACCTGTTTCGCACACGGCTCACCCATTCGTTGGAAGTGGCACAGCTGGGGCGCTCGATCGCTCGTTCGTTGCAGCTCAACGAAGACCTAGTCGAAGCCATCGCACTGGCGCATGACCTCGGGCACACGCCTTTCGGTCACGCGGGTCAGGATGCGCTTAACCATTGCATGCGCGACGACGGTGGGTTCGAGCACAACCTGCAGTCGCTGCGCGTGGTCGACAAGCTGGAAGAGCGCTACCCCAGTTTCGACGGCCTGAACCTCAGCTTCGAAACACGCGAAGGCATTCTCAAGCACTGCTCGCGCTCACATGCCGAAGCGATCGAGCGCGACGAGCCCGATGGAGTGGCTCGCCGCTTCATCGATCGCACCCAGCCCAGCCTTGAGGCACAGCTATGCAACCTGGCAGATGAGATCGCCTACAACGCGCACGACATCGATGATGGCGTGCGTTCAGGATTGTTGAGCTTCGAGCAACTCGAGGCGGTTTCGCTGTTCACGCGCTTTCGCGGCGCTGCCAAGCGCGAGCACCCAAATCTGTCGGGACGCAGGTTGTTGTTCGAAAGCATCCGGCGTATGTTGTCGGAGCAGGTCTATGACGTGATCGACGCGACACGCGCGACCTTGGCGATCCACCGCCCAGCGAGCGCCGACGAGGTGAGGCATGCGCCGCCCATCGTCACGTTCGGATCGTCAATGCGCGAGGCGAGCACCGAGCTCAAGCGTTTTCTGTTCGCCAACCTCTATCGGCATCCGCAGGTCACCGAAACCACGGACCGCGCGCGCCAAGTGGTGCAGGAGCTGTTTCAGGCGTATGACGCCTCTCCTGAGGAGATGTCGGCCGGCTATGCTCAAACCCGCGACAGGCGTCGCGCCATTGCAGACTACATCGCCGGCATGACCGATCGCTTCGCAATCCGCGAACACCAGCGGCTGACAGGGCGGCAAGCCTTTCCTTGACAAAGTCGAGCCGGTCGATCTGAAAATGGGGCCAGATCAAAAGGCTCCCATGGCACGACTTGCCCGGCTGGCGCTTGCCGGCCTTCCGCATCACATCATCCAACGCGGGCATCATCAGCAGCCGATCGTGCTGGACGATGAAGACCGTCGGTTTTTCCTGCAGGTGCTGCGCGAAAGCAGCGTGGCTCACCATGTCAGCATCCACGCCTACGTGTTGCTGGATGACCACGTCCACCTTCTGGCCACACCGCAAAACGCATCAGGCCTGAGCGCCATGATGCAGGCGCTCGGTCGCCGTTACGTAGCAGTGTTCAACCGGCGGCACGACCGAAGGGGCACTTTGTGGGAAGGGCGCTTTCGCGCCACCGTCATCGAGCCAGAGCGCTATCTGTTGCCTTGCATGAGCTACATCGAACTTCATCCCGTACGCCACGGGCAAGTCGCCGAGCCAGAACACTTTGCTTGGTCCAGCAGCGCGCATCATTACGGCATGAGGACTGATCCGCTTATAAGCGATCACAAACTATTCTGGGCGCTCGGCAACACGCCTTTTGATCGAGAAGGACGCTACCGCGCCGTGTTGGCGCAAGGTTTGAGCTCTCTGCAGGTGAAAGACATCACCAACGCAACGCAAAAAGGCTGGGCGCTGGGGTCGCATGCTTTCATCTCATCTTTGATTGAGCAGACTGAACGCCGCGTCACAGCGAAAGCCCGGGGGCGGCCGAGGCGAAATGATGTGTCCCCTATTAAATGAGTCGCCTGCTTTTCGGTCTGTTAAATGGTATCTGACCCTTTTTATTTAGATTGAACCCGGCAAGGTGGCGCAGTATCCTCCGGGCATTCCCTTACGATGACACGGAGAGCGCCATGACCCAGGCCGCCCCGGGGACGACTGCCCCCCAAGAAATCGCAGCTGCCAGCGAATTCGGTCTGTACAGCCCCGCCAACGAACATGACGCCTGCGGCGTAGGTTTCGTGGCGCATATCAAGGGCCAGAAGGCGCACGCCATCGTCGAGCAGGGTCTCAAGATCCTCGAGAACCTCGACCATCGCGGCGCCGTCGGTGCCGACAAGCTGATGGGCGACGGCGCCGGCATCCTGATCCAGATCCCCGACGAGTTCTACCGGGAAGAGATGGCCAAGCTGGGCGTGGCCCTGCCGCCTCCCGGCGAATACGGCGTTGGCATGGTGTTCCTGCCGAAGGAACATGCCTCCCGCCTGGCCTGCGAGCAGGAGCTCGAGCGCGCCGTCAAGGCCGAGGGCCAGGTGCTGCTGGGCTGGCGCGACGTGGCGGTCGACCGCGACATGCCGATGTCGCCCACCGTGCGCGCCAAGGAGCCGGTGATCCGCCAGATCTTCATCGCCCGCGGGCCCGACGTGATCGTTCCCGACGCGCTGGAGCGCAAGCTCTACGTGATCCGCAAGACCGCTTCCGCCGCGATCCAGAAGCTCAAGCTCACCCACAGCCACGAGTACTACGTGCCCAGCATGAGCTGCCGCACGATCATCTACAAGGGCCTGCTGCTGGCCGACCAGGTGGGCAAGTACTACAAGGACCTGCAGGACCCGCGGACGGTGTCGGCGCTGGCCCTCGTGCACCAGCGCTTCTCGACCAACACCTTCCCCGAGTGGCCGCTCGCCCACCCGTATCGCATGGTTGCCCACAACGGAGAGATCAACACGGTGAAGGGCAACTTCAACTGGATGCGCGCCCGTGAAGGTGTGATGAAGTCGCCGGTGCTGGGCGACGACCTCGCCAAGCTCTACCCCATCACCTTCGAAGGCCAGTCCGACACGGCCACCTTCGATAACGCGCTCGAACTGCTCACGATGGCGGGCTATCCGCTTGCGCACGCGGCGATGATGATGATCCCCGAGGCGTGGGAGCAGCACACGCTGATGGACG
>CAMLLU010000037.1 GCA_946480925.1 uncultured Rivibacter sp. | reverse complement strand
GAAGCGCCGGCCATCAACTGGACGCGCTTCATCACCAACGAGCTCTACCCGCAGGTGGTGCGGCAGCGCGACCTGGGCGGCAGCCTGGGCAATGCCCAGCTCGGCTTCGTGAGCGCAGCGGCCGTGAGCGCGTGCGACGTGGTGGGCGGCCAGCACCTGGGCTTCATCGTCGACCCGCGGCAATGCCACTACGACCCCACACGCGACGCAGCCGTGCTGTGCAACGGCACGCAAGGCAACGGCGTGACCGGCACCAGCACGAACGCGGCCTGCGTGAATGCCGCGCAGGCCCAGGCCATCAACAAGTTCTGGTACGGCCAGACGGCCGACGGCACGGTGCCCGACCCGCAAGGCGACAACGCCGGCAACTCCGCGCTCGCCAACACGAACCACTTGTGGTGGGGTTTGTCGCGCGGCGCCAACCTCACGCTGCTGGCGGGTGACGCGGCGAGCCCACCCTTCTTCGGCCCCTTCCCCATCGCCGCCGACATGGTGGCGCTGGAGCTGCAGGACCCGAGCTACTCGACGCCGCTGTTCGTCAACGCCACCCGCAGCGGCACCAACCGCTGGGCCAGCATGAGCTATGCGGACCTCGCCTACGCCTACGGCCAGGGCGATGCGCTGCAACCCTACTTCGGCCACATCAACACCGACGCCCCAGACCTCACCGCCGTGCGCGACAAGGGGGCGAAGATCATCCAGTTCCACGGCTGGGGCGACCAGCTGATCCCGGCCATGGGCTCGGTGAACTACTACACCCGCATGGCCAACGTGGTGGGCGGCTTTGCCGAGGCACAGAAGTTCAACCGGCTCTTCATGGTGCCGGGGTTGGGGCACTGCGGTGGGGTGGGTTCGGTGAGCGGCAGCACGGGGCCGGTAGCCGATGTGAATGCGGTGCCCTTGCCCGCTGCGAACCAGTTCTTCGACACGCTGGTCGAATGGGTCGAGCAACAGAACGCGCCGGATCGCGTCGTGCTGCAGTCGGCGAATGCGAGTGTGAGCATGCCGGTTTGTCCGTTCCCGAAGAAGCCTGTGTACAGCGGCAGTGGGTCGGTCATGGCCGAGGGCAGCTACAGCTGCCAGTGAGTCGCTGGTTGCGGGCAGAGAGTGCCCGCTTCGCATGGCGCCACGCGACGTCGCAAGGAAGGCCCGCTCGCCGCGCGCGTGCATTGCAAACTCGGCGCAGCCCGTACGCTGGCTGAGACGGATCGTTCGCAGCAGCGCGGGAAGTTCATGAAGATTCCCGAAAAAGGCCTTCCTCCGCTGCCTCCCGCGCGTGGCTCGTCGTCGCAGGCCTCCACTGAAACACGCGGCGCAGCCACGCCGGCTCACGGCTGCGGCGCGGCATCGGCCCTGCCCGCTCACCCCAATGCGCAACGCGACCCGGCGGGCACCATGTCGGTGAGACCGAGAAACGCGGTGCTTCCTTCCAGAGCCCCGGCAGCCCACGCGCCACGCCCCGTCGCGCGGCTTTCCGAAGCTCCGTCGGCCAGCGCAGGCACTGACCAAAAGGGGCCCGCTGAAGTCCGGCTGGACCGGCTATGGAAGAGGAGCGCCTCACGCCAGGCAGAGCTCGAGCCCCTGCGCCGGGAGTACATCCGCGCAATGGACAACAAGCCCATCACTGGAGGGCAGTTCATTCGCCTGGTTCACTTCCTCACGACCCAGCCAGACGCCCCCCCGCTGCCCACCGGCAAGCCGGGTATCCATCGCCACGTCGTCCAGATCCCGGGCACCCTCAAGCCGGTGCACGTGTTGCGGCGCGACCAGGACGGCGGCTCCCTGGCCGATCTGCGTGTCGCCGAGAGCGGCAGCGAGGCCGACGTGCGCCGACTGGCCAGCACGATGCACCGGCAGGCCGGCTCGCGTGCAGCAGTCAGGGCGGGAGTGCTTGCAAGGCTGGATGAGACCGCGAGTTCGTCTGCCGCGGCCGAGAACGCTGCCCCGCAGCGAACGCCGTACCAACGCGTGTGGCGCTCCCGCAGACAGGAGCTGCGCGCCCTTCATACGGAATACCTTGAGAAATCACACCGCGAGCACAAGCTCACCGGCGCGGATTTCGTTCGACTTGTGCAGCAACGCGCCGAGGAATCGGGCGTCCGCGAGCCAACCGGTGTGGAGGGCATCGACCGGTGCCTCGTGCCCATGCCGGAACTGGGCCGCGACATACAGCTCCTGATGCACCGCGACCCCGGCGGCGAGCTGACTGACCTGCACTTGCTACCTTCCATCGAAGAAGAACCCCACTTGCTCGACAAGATGGAGATCTTCCAGAACCGCCGCCCCAGCAACAGCAGCAGCACGTCGAGCCAGCAGGTCCGGTCCACCCAGGACCAACGTGACAGCAACCACCTGCTGACCCTGTGGGAGCATCTCGGCCCGCCCCTCGAAGCCCCGTTCCAGGCCTACGTCCAGCGCCGGCACGCGCAGCACGAAAGCCATGCAGGGATCATCCCGTTCGTGCGCCACCTGAACGAGCTGTGCAACACCGCTGGCGGCGCGGTCGTGGACGCGGAACACGGCATCACGCGCCACGTTCTCGTTCTTGAAGGAAGTGACAAGCCCGTCACCCTGCTTCGCCGCGTCGACGACGAAGGAAGGCCCACCCTGCGCCACGTGGGGCGAGGCCCCATGGACGAGGTGATGACGATCAGGAACATCGTCGGCCGCATGCAGGCCGGCAAGCCGAACGCTCAGCGTTCGGCGCGGGCCGAGCCCCGCCCTGCGGCCCCGCCCCATGCAGCAGCGATGCCGGCCTCGCCGGCCGGCACCCGCGCGGCCCGCATCCAGCGGGCCGATCAGCTCACTCGCGCGCTCGAGGCCATGGTCGCCAACAAGGCCGCGGGCAAGCGCAACCTGCTCGAAGGTGCAGACCAGGCCTCCGGCATGGCCGGGCCGACGCTCAGGTCGTGGTTCACGCACGACGGCAGGCTGAATCGATCGTTCGACGCATTGACGGCGCTGAACGGTTTCTTCGAAGAGCGAAACGCCATCTACCAGCACCTCTCGGAACTCGGCCATGAAGACCAGGCCGACCGCCTGCCCCAGCCGCTCACAGCCGAGCTCCTGGCGGCCGTGCTGAAAGCGCGCGTGGACCACCCGACCGCAACGAACGGCGCCAGCCTCGCGCGGCTCACACGCGGCAACCGCCGCGTGATCGACCGCACCATCGACCCACGCACCGGCGCCTTGAAGATCGCCGACTTCCGAATCCAGCACCTTCCCGGCTATGACGCCCACTGGCAGACCATACGTGCGTCGCTGCGGGCGTTGGGTTTCGTGGCAAAAGCGCACAACCTGCCGCGGCCGCCAACGCCCGGCCAGCAGTTCCTGCGCGCCGTCAGGGAAGACCTGTATCCCATGGCTGCCGCCGCGTATGCAATGTGGCTGGAGCCCGGCCTGCCAGTACGCGAAGCCGCGGCCCGGATGTCGGACTCCACCGAGCTGGCCGAGCGCCTCGAGGTGCTCGTCGGCCCCGGCGGGCAGGTGCGCAGCCGCGCCGAGATCGAAGCGCGGCTGCCGCATCTGCAGCTTCACCGCCTCCGCGAGCTCGATGCCCTGCTCGCACAGCTGAAGCCCACCGCGACTTCCCGCATGAGCCGGGTTCTGGTGCCGGGCTTCGGCAACTTCGGAGCGAAGCTCTTCGTCGTCAACGAGTCGGGCGACAACGCAGGGGTCCGGAGCACGACGAAGAAGAACCTGCCGAGCATCTACGCAGACAGCCCCGACCTCGTGATGCCGCCGCGGTCGTTCAAGCACGACCGCGCCAGACAAGCCCTGCGGTGGCTTTCGACGGTGCTGAAGAAGGAATTCAAGACCATCGAGGTCCAGTGCTACTTCGACGCCAAACGCGGGGATGTCTGGGTTTCTTCGAACAACGAAGGCGTGAACCGCAAGATCAGGGGCTTCCTGTCCGACGGCGGGCTGGTGCGCAAGCTCGCTCAGGAGGACATTGACGCAGGCGCCAGCCGGGAGGGCCGGCATCAGGCGAAGCTCGCCCGCAAGCTGGCCGCCCCCGCCGCAGGCGGGCCGATGGCGCCCCTGCTGCAAGCCATGTCGCAAGGGCGCTTTCGCGTACCCACCGACACCGTGTACCAGAACGGCAAGGCCATCGACCTGCATGCCGAGCGCCGCATCAAGGACGCATTCAAGGAGACCACGGGCGAGCCCCTGAACCTGCGATCGCTCGCGGGGACGATGCGCCCCTGCACCGTGTGTGCTGAAGATCTGAGCCTGCCGGCCACGGCACGCCGCGGCCCGGCCTGGCTGTCGCGAGCGGCCCAGGCCTTCCATGACGCCAACGAGATCGTCGAGCGGAACATCAAGGAGTCGATCGGCACGTACGCGTCTCTCATGAAGAACGACAAGCTCAGCGTGCACTACGACACCGACAGCGGTTCCGACGACGACGACGCCGCCGCCGGCACCGCGGGCCATGCCAGCGGACCCGGCCCCTCGCAGCCTCGCGATGAGGCAACCCCCTTGCGCTCCCGCAGTTCGACAACGTTGCGACCGGGCTCTTCAGCGCCCTCGGCATCGTCTGCCGTCCTGGGCAAGCGCAACGCAGAAGGCTTGCGCATCCGCGAACCTCAAGCCTCTCCTGAGCACCCCGAGCCCGCCCAGGCCGCCGCCTTTGCGGACGGCGACATCTGGAACGAGCTCGACCGCCATCTCGAGGCCTCGAGCTGGCCCGCTTCTCCGCCTGCGACGACGTGGAGACCCGCGTCGCCGCCGATGCCCGCCAGCCCCACACCGGAGCCCCCGGCAGAAGAGGCCGCCCCGGGCACGACGCCACATCGAACGTCGGCGACGAAACGCCCGGCATGACCGCCACGGGCCACGTCGTCGCCGCCAAGGAACACGAGGCCGCTGCGCCAGATTGCCGCTTCTGCCCTCGAAGCCTGGGCAGACAGCGAATCGCCAGACTTCGGGCAAGACACGCGCTCCCCTGCTGAATACATTCGCGCGTCCGGCGCTGACCGGACCACGCGCCTGCATGGTCGTCGGTCACGCGACAAGCAAAGAAGCAAGGACGAATCATGCAAAGAACGGCCCCCTATGCTCCGTCGGCCACGCAGCCGACGAAGGTGCAACACACCCCAGCGACACGGTCGACGAAGGCACACGCACGCGACGTCGTGCGCGCAATGCTCCGCGACCCCACCGCAACGGTCCGCCCCCTATGTTCCATCGCCGTCCTGCTGGTCGCGGCCGGATTGGCGCCGAACGATGCCCTGGCAGCCTGCACCACCACGGCGGGCGCGCTGCTGCAAGCCGATGACGGCTCGGTTTGCGTGGCTGAAGGCAGCTATTCCGGCGCAGGCGTGGCTGCAGGTGCGGGTGCCCTCACCTCGCGCACCGCTGGCGTGATCAACGCCGCGTCGGCGGTCACCATGACCCTGTCGGGCAACAGCCAGTCCGGCGTACACGCCAACGGCGCGGGCTCGCAGGTCAACCTGCAGGCGGGCGCCACCATCAGCAGGCCCGGCACGAGCGGCAGCGGCAACGTGGGGCTTCACGCGGTGGGTGGCGGCGCCATCACGGTCAACGGGCTGCTGTCCATCGTGTTGCCCGACGGCGCCGGCAACCACGGCGTGCTGGCGCAAGACAGCGGCAGCACCATCATCCTCAACGGCCCTGCGAACGTCGCCATGGGCAGCGGCTCCGCATATTCCCCCGGCATGCGGGCGAGCACCGGCGGGGCCTTGGTCGCCAACGGCGACGTGACCATCTCCACAGCAGGCAACTCCCGCTCGGACGCCGTTGCGACCAACGACGGCGGCACCGCCACGTTCAACGGCACGCTCAACCTCACCACCAGCGGCCAGCAGGCGTCGGGCCTGAAGGTCACCACCACGGGGAACATCGCCTACAACGGCGCGGCCACCTTCAACGTCAACGGTGTCAACGGATCCGGCATCCGCGCGGTCACCGCAGGCGTGGTGACCGCGGGTGCGGCGTCGAACACGACCATCAACGTCAGCAGCATCAACGGCCAGGGCGTCTCTTCGCGCGACGCCGGCTCGCAGGTGAACCTGGCGGGTGCCGCCGTCGTCAACGTGAGCGGCGCCACGCAAGCGAACTTCCCGAACGGCAACCCCGAGTCTTATGCGGCTGGCCTGCTGGCCGACCTGGGCGGCGCGATCAACGCAACAGGCACGCTGCAAGTGAACACCACCGACGCGACGAGCTATGGCGCGCTGCTCGTCGGCAACAACGCCACCCTGACGGCCACGGGCGGCGGAAGCATCAACGCGGCGGGCGTCGCCATCGGCTTCGTGCCCGGCGCCGACCAGCAGGCCCGCTTCGACGGCTTTGCCATCAGCAACACCTCGGGCGACCTCATTCACGTGGACGGCGCCACGGGCAGCTCGGCGCTCGTGCTGAACAACAGCACCGCTTCGGCCGCCGCATCAGCCACCGCAGCCAGCACGCTGCTGAGCGCCGCGAACGCGAGCACGTTCACCGCAACGGCCAATGGCAGCACGCTGAACGGCAACGTCGTGGCAAGCACCGGCAGCACCCTCAGCGTGCGTCTGCAAAACGCCTCGAGCCTCACCGGTGCCGTGAACCTGGCCAACCTGAGCGTGGACGGCACCAGCCGGTGGACCATGACCGCCAGCTCCACCTTGAACGACTTGAGCCTCGCCGGCCGCATCGCCTTCCAGGCGCCCGGCGTCACCTTCGTGCCCAAGACCCTCACCGTCAACGGCAACTGGGTCGGCCAGGGCGGCACCGTGCAACTCCACACCGTGCTGGGAGACTCCAGCTCGCCGACCGACCGCATCGTCGTGGATGGCGGCACGGTGAGCGGCAACACCACGCTGCAGATCGTGAACGTGGGCGGCCTGGGTGCCGCAACCACGGGTGACGGCATCAAGGTCGTCGAAGCCACCAACGGCGCCACCACCACCGCCCAGACCACCAAGAGCGCGTTCACCCTGGCCGGCGGCCACATGGACGCCGGAGGGTACGAGTACAGGCTCCATGCGGCCGATGCGAACGGCGCAGGCGAAGACTGGTACCTGCGCTCGACGTACCGCGTGGAGGTGCCGCTCTTCGCGGCGTTGCCGGGCGAGCTGCGCCAGGCCGACCTGGCGATGCTGGGCAACCTGCATCGCCGCATGGGCGACGAGACCGGCAGCAGCGATGCCGGCCGCCGCGCCTGGGCCCGCGCCGTCTACAGCGACCTCGACATTCGCCAGGCTGGCGAGGCCGACGTGCGAAGCCGAGGCCACGTGGCGGGTGTGCAAGCCGGCACCGACCTGCTGGTGCGTGGCGCGTGGCGTGCGGGTGTTTTCGTCGGCGCGCTGGACGGCAGTGCCGACGTGAGCGGCAACGCGCGCGGCACCCTCGGGCAGACCGGCCACAACGACCTGCAGTCGCGCCACCTGGGCGGCTATGCGACCTGGCAAGACACGAACGGCTTCTACGCCGACGGCGTGGTGCTGGTGGGCCGCCACCGATATGGCGTGCAGCCCGATGGCGACTCGAGCACACCGGGCCGTGCCCGCAGCGTGACGGCCTCGCTGGAGACCGGCAAGCCTTTCCCCCTGGACGCCAGCTGGAGCATCGAGCCGCAGGCGCAGCTCATCTACCAGAAGAGCCGCTTCGACGACGTGCAGATCAGCAACGCCAACGTGCAGCAGGAGCTGCACGGCCGATGGACCGGCCGCCTGGGCGTGCGCGTCAAGGGCAACGTCGCCACGCGCGCAGGCCTGCTGCAGCCGTATACGCGAGTGAACCTGTACCGCACGAGCGGCGGCACTGACGTCACGAACTTCGTGGGCCCTGCGGCGACGGCGCGCATCGCAACCGGGAGCAGCTCCGATACCGCGGAACTCGCTGCCGGCTTCACGCTGGCGCTCACGCCGGCGGCCGGGGTCTACAGCGAGCTCGGGCGGGTGTTCGCTACGGGCGGCGATGCGAAGGTGAATTCGTCGGTGCAGGGGTCGGTGGGCTTGAAGGTTCTCTGGTAGTGAGCGGCCCAGATCTTTGCTGCACCCCATGCATGAATGAACTGCACCGCAGCTGGATTGATACCTGAGGGCTTATCCGGGATAGTCCGACCGACCATTCCAGAGAGCCGCCTTGTCCCCCGAACTGACCGCCTTTCAACACGACGAGATCTCCGCGCTGCTGGCTCTGGCTGCGGAGGGTTCGTTCGTGGCTGCAGGGCGGCGGCTCGGCCGCCATCCGTCCATCGTTTCGAAACGGGTTGCCGCTTTCGAGCAGCGACTGGGCGTTCGGTTGGTCGAACGGTCGACCCGGCAGGTGAGGCTCACCGAGACCGGACGGGAATTGGCTGAGCGGCTTCGCGCTGCCGTGGAGGGCATTGCAGCGGCTGAGCAGCAAGCCGCCCTCGGAGCCGCGAAGGTGCAGGGAACGCTGAGAGTCTCCCTGCCTGCAGCCATGGGCCGGCTGTGGCTCGCCCCCATGCTGCCCGAGTTCCTGCGACGCTATCCGCAGGTATCCGTCTCGGTGCACTACACCGACCGCTACGTCGACATGATTGCCGAGGGCTTCGACGTTGCCCTTCGCATCGGCGAGCTCAACGACAGCCGCTTGATCGCCACCAGGCTGTGCAGCAACCGACGCGTGCTATGTGCGGCGCCGGCCTATCTTCAGCACCATGGCCACCCCTCCGAGCCCAAAGACCTGACCGAGCACAACTGCTTGCGCTTCAGTGGCTTCTCTTCGTTCCCGGAGTGGCATCTCACCAATGGCAGCCGACGCGAAAGCGTGTTGGTCAACGGCTCACTGACGAGCAACGAAAGCGAATCTCTACGGGAAGCCATGCTCGCCGGTCTGGGCATTCTTGGTGCAGGCGAGTGGCTCATGAACCGCGACTTGCGGGCCGGGCGCGTCGTCAGAGTGCTTCCGGAGTGGCAACTCGATGCGCCGGGAGGCGTGTATCTGCTTCGCCCTTCTCGCAAGTTCGCTGCAGCCTCGACGACAGCGTTCAAGGAATGGATCGAGGACAAGTTCGCGGCTGGGCCTCCCTGGGACCACAGCGCCACTTGATCGATCACGCGTTGAACACGCGTTTCAAATCACCCATTGAATCTGGAGTCCCCGTGTACAAGGGTGTCGCCCTGTCGGTCTTTTCCACTTCACTGTTCGCCGGCCTCTACTACTACGCCACCTTGCTTCACCCTTTGGACGGGGAACAGATCTTCGGGTGGCGCATGCTGCTCACGCTGCCATGCGTGACGGTATTTCTCGTGGCCACCGGCCAATGGCGGCTGGTCCAGCGCGTCGCCTATCGCGTGCGTGCACAGCCTCTGCTCGCCGCAGGGCTGGTGTTGAGCAGCGCGCTGCTTGGCACCCAGCAGTGGCTCTTTCTGTGGGCCCCGGTCAATGGGCGAGCACTCCAGGTATCGCTCGGCTACTTCCTCATGCCCTTGTCAATGCTCATCGTGGGCCGGGTGCTGTATGGAGACCGCCTGAGCCCACTGCAAAAGGCAGCTGCGCTGAGTGCATGCGTGGGCGTGACGCACGAGGTGCTTCGCATCGGCGGCTTCTCATGGGAGGCCATGGTCGTGGCCATCGGCTTTCCGGCGTACTTCATCCTTCGGCGCAAGCTGCGTACCGACAGCCTGGGCGGGCTGTGGTTCGACATGGCCATCACCCTCCCCATGGCGGCCTGGTTCATCTCGGGCCATGCGGACTCGCTTCAACAGGCTTCGAGCACGCCTCGCCTGTACCTCCTGGTGCCGATACTCGCCGTCATCAGCGCTGCGGCGTTCATGAGCTACAGCCTGGCCAGCAAGTTGTTGTCCTTCAGCCTCTTCGGGCTGCTCGGCTACGTCGAACCCATTCTGATGGTGGTGGTGTCCCTGCTCCTCGGTGAACGGATCACGCAGGGGGAGTGGTTCACGTACGGTCCGATATGGGGCGCAGTCTTCTTGCTTGCCGTCGACGGCATCTGCCACCTTCGCGTGGAGCGAACGCCGGCATAGTGCAGCCAACGACGACTCGAACACAGCAAACGTCACCTTACGAGTTGCATTGATCCGACGAGCGTAAGGTAGACAGCAATCCAAAGAGTGACTGGACCTGCCGGCCCGGAAAACGTCAAGCCGAAAGCCTTGAACTCAAGTTTGCTGCCGTCGGCCTGCCCCGCAGGGGTCAGGGTATCCAATAGGGCAACAACTCCAAAGGCAGCTACCGCACAGATTGGAAGGCCGAACGTATAAGGCCCTGAAGCTGAAGTCAGTAGGTCCACAGCTGGCTGAAAGCGAAGCGCAAAGGCGAACATGGCCAACGCGTAGAACATGATTCCAAGAATCAGTACAGCGACTAGCCCCTTCTTGGACACATTGACAAAGTCTTCCATGTGAGCGCCTCGTATCGTATGGTGCACAAGAAGTGTCCCTAGCTTGGTTGCATCGAGCATCATCCATTCTGTTGACGGCTCCGACAACGAATACACAAGGTCAGGTCAACGAAAGGAGCTGGCGTTGAGCAAGCACTACTTCAAGAACGACGAAGACCCGTCTTACTCATCGGAGCTGGCGAAGCTTGATGCTTGGGATAGGGCCCTCTGGTTGTCACGTGCATATCTCGAGGCTGCTAGCTGTCTCTGCCACAACATGCTGGAAGGCGACTTCACTTCCCAGTATTCGTCAAGCCGCGTCATCCTCCATCTTGCTCGCCAAGGAATCGAGTTGTTCTTGAAGGGAGCAATTGAAGCCGCTGGTCAGGTTGATCTCAACGCAGATCTATTTCCCGAGTCGCTTAGCCTTTTCCATGCAACGCTTGATCAACGCCATCGGTACGCAACAGACAAGAAAGGCGAGAGCTTCGCGACTCCCGAAGAGGTCTTTGACCCGGTTGTGACACATGCCGAGATTGAAGAGCTACGCCGTGTGCTAGGAATCGTTGAGTGGTGCGACCTTAGGCCGAAGCTGAAGGGCGAAAGCCCTATTCGCTGACAGCGGCGAAGGCCTGCACCAACCCCGCTTGGTGCTCGAAGGTAGTGAAGCCTGCCGTGATCGGCTCGAAGCCTACGATGACGAAGCCGCGTCCATTCATCCGCTTCTGGACGGCGTTGTTCAGGACAGACCTTGCATCACCCGCCGCCCACCGTTCCGCCCGGTGAGTCAGGAACGCTTGCCAAGGCTATGCCTTGGCTGCAAGCTGCCGTTATAGCGAAAGGCTTGCAAACCATGACAAAACCCAGACTGCTGATTGAGGCCAGCGACGGTGTGATGACACTCACGCTGAACCGCCCGGAAAAGCTCAATGCCATCGACAACGAATTGACTGAGGCGATCCTGGCAGCGCTCGACGCCGCTGCGTCGGACGACGCCGTGCGCGCCGTGCGTGTAAGGGGAAACGGACGGGCGTTCTGTGCCGGGCGCGACGTGTCGGCCTCGCCGACGGAGGCGGACCTGCTGTTGGTGCAGGGCGTGTCCAGGGCGTTGGTCCAACTTGAAAAACCTGTTCTGTTCTCGGTGCACGGGTGGACCGTCGGCGCGGGGTTGGAGTGGATGCTGAATGCCGACGTCGCCGTCGCGGCCACCGGCAGCCGCTTCAAGCTCCCCGAGGCCTCGATCGGTGTGTTCGTCACAGGCGGCCTGAGCGTAACGCTGCCCGCTTATGCCGGGCTGTCCCGTGCCAAGGCGCTGACCCTCCTCGGGGAGGAGTTCTCTGCGGAGATGGCGAAGTCCTGGGGTCTCGTCTGGCAGGTCGTTGCCGACGCCCAATTGGATGAGCACGCGCACGGCATCGCGTCACGGTTGGCCAGCCTTCGACCGGACGTGGCGCGCCACTTCAAGCGAGTGCTCAACGAAGTCGGCCTCGGCCACTTCGAACGGGCGATCGAACTGGAGAACGAAGCGCAACGCGCGCTGAGGTAGGCGGCGCCGGTCTCGCTTCAGGGCTTGCGCCCAGCCGCCTTCCTCAAACACTCCATCAACTGCTCACAAGCCGGCGTCCTCATCCGATGCCGCATGGTGATCATCCCCACCGGCGGTAGCTCGATGGGGGCGCTGATGCGCAACGGCTTGGCCAGGCCTTCGCGGTTGAGCTGGCGGGCCACGCTGTCGGCCACGAAGGCGAGTGCCGCCCGCTCGCGCACGAAGGTGAGCGTGACGAGGAACGATGCGGACTCCACGATGTCGGTGGGTGGGTCGAGCTTGTGCTTGTAGAACAGCTGGTGCAGCTTGATGCGTGACGACGCCCACGGCGGCGGCATGACCCACGGTGCCTGCGCCAGCTGGGCCCACGAGGGCTTGTTCGCACGCGCCAGCGGGTGGTCGGGCCGCGCCACGATGCGCATGCGCTCTTCGTACAGCGGCTCGGTTTCGAGGTCGGGCGACGCGTAGCCGGGCTCCAGCCGGCCCACGAAGAGATCGAGCTCGCCCACGCGCAGCCGCGGCAGCAGGCGCGTGAGGTCGCCCTCTTCCACGAACACGGTGGTCAATGCCGAGCGTTGCTTCAGCAGCTCCACCGCGCGGGCCAGCAGGCCCGGCGTGGCCACCACCATGGCGCCCACGTTCACACGGCCGGCCGCGCCGCTGGCCACGGCGGCGATCTCGTCGCGCGTGCGGGCATAGTCGGCCAGCACCGAGCGAGCGAAGCGCACCACCGCCGCACCGAAGGCCGTGGGCTCGGTGCCGCGCGTGGAGCGCACGAAGAGGTCGAGCCCGAACATGCGCTCGATCTCGGCCAGCGACTTGGAAACCGCCGGCTGCGTTTGCGCCAAAAACTCGGCCGCACGGCCGAGGTGGCGGAACTGGTCTAACGCCACCAGCAGTTGCAGGTGGCGCAGCTTGAGGTTGGAGCGCAGCACGCGGTCGATCTGGGTCATCTCACTACATTGCCGAAACGGCATGAAGCCTGTCGATCTCTTCAATTGAACAGCATGTAGGCGTTGCCCACAATGAGTGCAGGCAGACCCACTACAAAGAGGAGACACACGATGAATGCCACGCGTCGCCAATTCATGCTCACCAGCCTGGGCACGGCCGCAGCACTGGCCCAGCCGGCCCGCGTGCTGGCTGCCACCTACCCCGAGCGGCCCATCACCTTCATTTGCCCATGGCCTGCCGGCGGCACGGCCGACATGACGATGCGCGCACTGTGCACCGCCGCCGGCAAGACGCTGGGCCAGACCCTCGTGGTGGAGAACAAGCCCGGTGCCTCGGGCATGCTGGGCTTGAAGGCCATGGCCTCGGCCAAGCCCGACGGCTACACCATCGGCCAGATCCCCATCTCTGTGACGCGCTTCTCGCAGCTGGGCACGGTGCAGCTCGACCCGCTGAAGGAGCTCACCTACCTCGCTCGCACTTCGGGCCAGACCTTCGGCATCGCCGTGCGAGCCGATGCGCCCTTCAAGACGCTGAAGGATTTCGTGGCCGCCGCCAAGGCCACGCCGGGCAAGCTCACCTACGGCAGCGCCGGCATGGGAGGCGCCACGCACGTGGGCATGGAAGAGTTCGCGCTCACCGCGGGCATCCAGCTCAACCACATTCCCTACAAGGGCGGCGCACCGGCCCTGCAAGACCTGCTGGGCGGGCAGGTCGACGCGCTGGCCGACTCCAGCTCGTGGGCGCCACACGTGAAGTCCGGCGCGCTGCGGCTGCTGGCCACGTGGGGCGAGAAGCGCACCAACGACTTCCCCAACGTGCCGACGCTGCGCGAGCAGGGCTTCGACGTGGTGGTGGATGCGCCCAACGGCATCGGCGCGCCCAAGGGGCTGGAGCCCGCCATCGAGAAGCGCCTGCGCGAAGCCTTCAAGGCGGCCGCGGCCAGTGCCGAGTTCACTGCCGCCTGCGACAAGATCGACGCCCCGGTGATGTACCTCGACGGGCCCGACTACGAGAAGTACGTGCAGGCCACTTATCGCAAGGAGACGCAGCTGATCGAACGATTGAAGCTGCGCGAGTTGATGGCCAAGGGTTGATCGCATGCCCACCGATTCACCTCTCATCCGCCTGCACGCCAACGACAACGTGCTGGTCGCACGGCAGACGCTCGCGCTGGGGCAGGAGCTGCCCGAGTTCGGCCTGCGCCTGAAGGCCCAGGTGCCTGCCGGCCACAAGATCGCCGCGCGGCGCATCGCGGCGGGCGAGCCGGTGAAGAAGTACGACGCGGTGATCGGCCTGGCCGCGCGCGACATCGACGCGGGCGAGCACGTGCATTCGCACAACCTGGCGCTCGTGGAGTTCGATCGCGACCCGGCCTTCGGGCAGGACGTGCGCCCCATCGACTACGTGCCCGAGGCCGAGCGCGCCACCTTCATGGGCATCGTGCGGCCTGATGGTCGCGTGGCGACACGCAATTTCATCGGCATCGTGGCCTCGGTGAACTGCTCGTCCACCGCCATCAAGAAGATCGCCGAGCACTTCACGCCCGAGCGGCTGGCGGCCTACCCCAACGTCGATGGCGTGGTGGCCTTCGCGCAGACCAGCGGCTGCGGCATGTCGTCGCCCAGCCCGCATTTCGACCTGCTGCGCCGCACGATCGCGGGTTATGCGCGCCACCCCAACCTGGCCGGCGTGCTGATCGTGGGCCTGGGCTGCGAACGCAACCAGGTGGCCGACCTCGTGGCCTCGCAGCACCTCGTGCCTGGCGACAACCTACGCACACTGGTGATGCAAGAGATTGGCGGCACACGCGCCACCATCGCGGCCGGCATTGCCGCGGTAGAAGCGATGCTGCCTGCCGCCAACGCGGTAAAGCGCCAGCCGGTGAGCGCCGCGCACCTGAAGGTGGGCCTCGAATGCGGCGGCTCCGATGGCTTCTCGGGCATCAGCGCCAACCCTGCGCTGGGCGCGGCCATGGACATCCTCGTGCGCCACGGCGGCACGGCCATCCTTTCGGAAACGCCCGAGATCCACGGCGTGGAATACATGCTCACGCGCCGTGCGGTGAGCCCTGCCGTGGGGCAGAAGCTGCTCGACCGCCTGGCCTGGTGGGCCGAATACACGCGCGGCCACAACGGGCAGTTCAACGGCGTGGTGGGGCCGGGCAACCAGGCAGGCGGGCTGGCCAACATCTTCGAGAAGTCGCTCGGCTCGGCCATGAAGGGCGGCACCACGCCGCTGCAGCAGGTGTACGAATACGCAGAGCCCATCGAACAGGCGGGCTTCGTGTTCATGGACTCACCAGGCTACGACCCGGTGGCCACCACGGGGCAGATCGCCAGCGGGGCCAACATCATCTGCTTCACCACCGGCCGCGGCTCGATGTTCGGCAGCAAGCCGGCGCCCACCATCAAGCTCGCGAGCAACACGCCGATGTACACGCGCCTGGAGGAGGACATGGACGTCAACTGCGGGCTCGTCATCGATGGTGAGCTCAGCATCGAGCAGATGGGGCAGCGGATCTTCGAGCACATCTTGCGGGCGGCTTCGGGGCAGGCGACCAAGAGCGAGTTGCTGGGGCTGGGAGATCATGAGTTCGTGCCTTGGCATTTGGGGATCGTGAGTTAGTGCTGCGGGCATCGCTTGCTTGTTGCTTTCGGGTGCATTCATCTTGTCGAGGAGGCAGCCCGCCGGGAAGTGCGCGCAGGCGGCACAGACGGGGCCCCGGTTTACGAAGTGACTGAGACGAGCCGGCTTAGGGTCGGCTCCGCCGGTGCGTGCGGACCATTTCATCCATGACAAACGAACTCATTGCTTCGAATTTCATTGCTGGCCTCTGGTGTGGCTCGGCTTCGGGCGCTCGCTTCGCGGTGCTGAACCCGGCCGACGACAGCCCTATCACCGACGTGCCCGACAGCGGTGCGGTCGATGCAAAGGCCGCAGTCGATGCGGCTCATGCGGCCTTCCCCGCGTGGCGCGCCACGCCGGCCAAGCAGCGCGCGATGTTGCTCAAGCGCTGGAACGACCTCATCGTCGAACGGCAGGAAGAGCTCGGCGCACTCATCTCGCGCGAGCAAGGCAAGCCGCTGGCCGAAGGCCTTGGTGAGGTGGCCTATGCCGCGAGCTACGTGGAGTGGTTTGCCGAAGAAGCCACGCGGGCCAACGGCGAGGTGATCCCTTCGCCGGTGCGCGGGCGGCGCATGCTGGCACTCAAGGAGCCGGTGGGCGTGGTGGCCGCCATCACGCCGTGGAACTTTCCGGCCGCGATGATCGCGCGCAAGATCGCGCCGGCGCTGGCCGCCGGCTGCACCGTGGTGGCCAAGCCGGCTGAAGACACGCCGCTCACTTCGCTCGCCTTGGTGAAGCTGGCCGAAGAGGCGGGCCTGCCGCCGGGCACCTTGAACATCGTGTGTGCTTCGCGTGAGAACACGCCTGAGGTGGTGAACGTGTGGCTGGCCGATACGCGCGTGCGCAAGGTCACCTTCACCGGCTCCACCCCCGTAGGCAAGCATCTCGCGCGCGAATCGGCCGCCACGCTGAAGAAGCTCTCGCTCGAGCTGGGCGGCAATGCGCCCTTCATCGTGTTCGACGATGCCGACCTCAATGCCGCGGTCGAAGGGCTCATGGCCGCGAAGTTCCGCAACGGCGGGCAGACCTGCGTGTGCCCCAACCGCGTGTACGTGCAGGCCGGTGTGCACGACCGTTTCGTCGAGAAGCTGGCCGCACGCGTGGCCGCGCTCAAGGTCGGCCCGGCAAGCCGCGCTGAATCGCAGATCGGGCCGATGATCAACGCACGCGCAGTCGAGAAGATCGAGCGCCACGTGGCCGATGCAGTGGCAAACGGCGCAAAGGTGGTGGTCGGCGGCAGGCGCGTGCGTGATGCGGTGGCCGACGGGCCCAACTACTACGCACCCACGGTGCTCATCGATGCCAAGCCCTCGATGCAGTTGGCCAACGAAGAAACCTTCGGCCCGGTGGTGCCGGTGTTCCGCTTCAATGGGGAGGCCGAAGTGATCGAGCAGGCCAACGATACGCCCTTCGGGCTGGCCGCCTACTTCTACACGCAAGACATCTCTCGCGCCTGGCGCATGGCCGATGCGCTGGAGACGGGCATCGTCGGGCTCAATGAAGGGGCACTTGCGACCGAAGCGGCACCGTTCGGCGGCGTGAAGGAGTCGGGCTACGGCCGCGAGGGCTCGACCCATGGTCTGGACGACTACCTGCACGTGAAGTACGTGTGCCAGGGCGGCTTGTCCTGACCGACGCACAGGTAGTCGGCCCGTTCATATGCATCGGCGCAATGCTTCGTAGGCGCTGAGGGGGTGGCGGCATATCGTGGCTCATCCACTCAACGCCACGAAGCAGTACCGCCATGCACATCGTAGCCATCTCGGGCAGCCCTTCTCCACGTTCACGCTCGGGCTGGCTGCTCCAGCTCGCGCAGACCCGCCTCGAAGGCCTGGCCCGCCACACGGCCTCGGTGGCCGTGCGTGAGCTGCCCGCGCACTCGCTGGTCGCGGCCGACGGCCAAGCCGAACCCATACGTCATGCCATCGACAAGGTGCAACGTGCCGACCTCGTGATCGTGGCCACGCCCATCTACAAGGCGGCCTACAGCGGCCTGTTGAAACTCTTCCTCGACCTGCTGCCCACCAACGCCCTGCGCGGCAAGACGGTGCTGCCGCTGGCCACCGGCGGCACGGTGGCGCATCTGCTCGCGCTCGATTACGCGCTCAAGCCGGTGCTTTCGGCCCTGGGTGCGCGCGACATCCTCGACGGTGTGTTCGCGAGCGACGCGCAATTGCCTCCCGATGGCGCGGGCGGCTACCTGCCGGAGCGCGCGCTGGCCGAACGGCTCGACCGCGCGCTGGCGCCACTGGCCGCAGCACCTGTCGCAGTGCTCGAAGCGATCGACCGATGTAGCGCATAGCGCGCCGCGCCCTGCTCCTTTCCGTTTGTCTCCTCGCCCCTTGCGGGCTTTCCTGCACACCCGGCATGTCGCGCATGCCGCAACAGCCGCGGTGTGCCTTCTTTTCAAGACGACGACCAGGCTCGCTTCCATGAAACGTCAGACCTTCCTCGCCACGCTGGCGGCAAGCTTCGCGCTGATCGCAGGGCTGCCTGCACAAGCCCAGACCAACCCAGCCGCGCTGCGCATCGGCTTCCAGAAGTCCGCCAGCCTGCTGGCTCTGCAAAAGACCCAGGGCACGCTCGAGAAGCGGCTCGCGCCGCTGGGCGTGGCGGTCAAGTGGGTGGAATTTCCGGCCGGGCCGCAGTTGCTCGAAGGGCTCAACGTGGGCTCCATCGACGTGGGCTTCGTCGGTGAGGCGCCGCCCATCTTTGCGCAGGCGGCAGGCGCGCAGTTCGCCTACATCGGCCACGACCCGGCCGCGCCGCAGGCCGAAGCGATCGTGGTGCCGAAAGACTCGCCGGTGCGTTCGGTGGCCGACCTGAAGGGCCGCAAGGTGGCGCTCAACAAGGGCAGCAACGTGCACTACCTGCTCGTGAAGGCGCTCGAGAAGCATGGCCTCAGCTATTCGGACATCCAGCCCGTGTTCCTGCCGCCGGCCGATGCACGCGCGGCCTTCGAGCGCGGCGCGGTGGATGCGTGGGCCATCTGGGACCCGTTTCTCGCCGCGGTGGAAAAAGGCGGCGGCGCGCGCATCGTGGTCGATGGCCGCGGGCTCGTGAACAACTACGCCTACTACCTGGCCGAGCGCGGCTACGCAGAGAAGTACCCGCAGGTGATCCAGGCGCTGTTCGACGACACGGCGGCGCAGAGCCAATGGCTCAAGGCCAACCTCAGGCAGGCGGCCGCGATCATCGCGCCGCAGCAGGGGCTGCCCGCCGACGTGGTGGAGCAAAGCCTCACGCGCTATCAGTTCGGCGTGCGCCCGCTCACGCCGGCCGTGGCCGCAGAGCAGCAGAAGATCGCCGACGCCTTCTTCACGCTGCAGTTGATCCCCAAGCCCATTCGCATCAGCGATGCCTTGCCCGCGAGCCTGCAGACGGCGCGCAGCAGCCAGTGAAGGAGGCCCCATGCACAAGCCTGCATCGTTCGACCGCCGCACCGCGCTCGCGGCAATGCTCTCGGTCACCGCGGCGAGCTGGTGGCCTGCGGCGCGCGCCAACACGCCGGCCGCGGCACAGCCTGCGCAGCTGCGCATCGGCTTCCAGAAGGGCAGCTTCAACCTCGTGCTGCTCAAGAGCCTGGGCCTGCTCGGAAATGTCGGCCCCTCGGCCGGCGAGTACGCCGGCCCACTCCCCCGAGGGGAGGCGGGCCTTGCTTGGGAGCGGCCCGGCGCGGTGGCCCGGAGGCAGCGCCTGCCCGGCACCACGGTGAGCTGGGTCGAGTTCCCGGCCGGGCCGCAGCTGCTCGAAGCGCTGGCCGTGGGCAGCGTGGACATCGGCGCCACCGGCGACTCGCCGCCGGTGTTCGCACAGGCCGCGGGCAAGGATCTCCTGTACGTGGGCGCCGAGCCGCCCAAGCCCGACACCTCGGCCATCCTCGTGAAGCCGGAGGCACCGCTGAAGACGCTGGCCGACCTGAAGGGCCGGCGCATCGCGCTGCAGAAGGGCTCGAGCGCGCACTATCTGGTGGTGCAGGCCGTGAAGCGCGGCGGGCTGCAATGGGCCGACATACAGCCCGTGTACCTGCCGCCCGCCGATGCGCGTGCCGCGTTCGAGCGCGGCTCGGTGGATGCATGGGCCATCTGGGACCCTTACTACGCCGCGGCCGAGATCGACAGCCACGTGCGGGCGCTGGTCACCAGCCGCAACCTCACCGGCAACAACACGTTCTACCTCGCCTCCCGCGCATTCGCCCGGCATGAAGCCCTGGTGCACCAGGTGTTCGCGGCCCTCACCGAGACGGACGCCTACGTGCAGGCCTACCGCAAGGAGAGCGCACAACGCTACGCGGACTTCGCCGGCCTGGGCCTGGCCACCGTGCACCGCCTGCTCGAGCGCCGCACGGCCGCGCCGGTGGCCGCGCTCACGCCTGCGCTGGTGGCCGACCAGCAGCGCGTGGCCGATGCGTTTGCGCAGCTGGGGCTCATTCCCAAGCCCATTCGCGTGGCCGATGCCGTGTGGCAGCCCGCGCAGACGCTGGCGCAAACGCGCTGATCCTTCTTCCGAACGACAACGCCCCTCACATCCACATGAAGATCCACTGGTTCATTCCCACCCACGGCGACTCGCGCTACCTCGGCACGAGCAAGGGCGCACGCGCCGCCACGTTCGACTACTTCAAGCAGGTCGCCATCGCGGCCGACAGCCTGGGCTACGAGGCCGTGCTCATTCCCACCGGCCGTTCGTGCGAAGACTCGTGGATCCTCGCGGCGAGCCTGATCGACGCGACACGGCGCCTCAAGTTCCTGGTGGCCTTGCGGCCGGGACTGGTGCAGCCCGCGCAGTCAGCCCGCATGACGGCCACGCTCGACCGGCTCTCGGGCGGCCGCGTGCTCGTGAACCTGGTGACCGGTGGCGACCCCGAAGAGCTGGCCGGCGACGGCCTCTTTCTCGACCATGCAGAGCGTTACGAGGAGTCGACCGAGTTCATTCGCATCTGGCGCGAGATCCTGGCCCGCTCGCACGACGGCCAGGCGTACGACTTCGACGGCAAGCACCTGCGCGTGCATGGCGCGAAGCTGCTGTATCCACCGGTGAGCCGGCCGCACCCACCGGTGTTCTTCGGCGGCTCTTCGGAAGCGGCGCATGCGCTGGCGGCCGAACAGGTGGACACCTACCTCACCTGGGGTGAGCCGCCGGCGGCGGTGGCACAGAAGATCGGCGAAGTGCGCGAGCGCGCGGCCAAACTCGGCCGCACGCTGGACTTCGGCATCCGCCTGCACGTGATCGTGCGCGAGACGGAAGACGAAGCCTGGCAGGCAGCCTCCGAGCTCGTGTCGCAGCTCGACGAGCACACCGTGGCCGCGGCGCAAGCCAAGTTCGCGAAGATGGACTCGGTGGGCCAGCGCCGCATGGCCGAGCTGCACAAGGGCCGCTTCGACCGCAACGACGTGCGCCGCGGCCTGGAGATCTCGCCCAACCTGTGGGCCGGCGTGGGGCTGGTGCGCGGCGGCGCAGGCACTGCGCTGGTGGGCAGCGCACAGCAGGTGGCCGAGCGCATCAAGGAATACGCGGCGCTCGGGCTCAACCACTTCGTGCTCTCGGGCTACCCGCACCTCGAAGAAGCGCACCGCTTTGCCGAGCTGGTGTTTCCGCTGCTGCCGCTCGATCAGCAGCAGCCAGCACTGCCGGGCCGCGCGCTCACCGGCCCCTTCGGCGAGATCGTGGCCAACACCTTCGTGCCGAAGGTCTCGCAGAGCTGAAGCACCATGGCCCACCACCCTCTCAAAGCCTCGTTGCGCCGCGCGCTGCCATGGGCCGTGCCTGCGCTCATCCTGCTCTCGTGGGAGCTCGCGTCACGCAGCGGCTGGCTTTCCACCCGCGTGCTGCCGGAGCCGTGGTCGGTGCTCACGGCGTTCTGGCGGCTGCTGGCCTCGGGCGAGCTGTGGCACCACGTGGTGGTGAGCACCGGGCGCGCGCTCGCCGGGCTGGCCCTGGGCGGGGGCCTGGGGCTCCTGCTGGGGCTGCTCACCGGCAGCCTGCGCATCGCCGAAACGCTGCTCGACACCACCTTGCAGATGGTGCGCAACATTCCGGCGCTGGCGCTCATTCCGCTCGTGATCCTGTGGTTCGGCATCGACGAGAGCGCGAAGCTCTTCCTCGTGGCCGTGGGCGTGTTCTTCCCGATCTACCTCAACACCTTCCACGGCATCCGCTCGGTGGACAAGGGGCTCATCGAGATGGCGCGCAGCTACGGCCTGTCGGGCTGGGCGCTGTATCGCCACGTGGTGCTGCCGGGCGCCCTGCCCTCGGTGCTGGTGGGGCTGCGGTTTTCATTGGGGCTCATGTGGGTGCTGCTCATCGTGGCCGAAACCATCTCGGCGCAGGCGGGCATCGGCTACCTCACGATGAACGCACGCGAGTTCCTGCAGACCGACGTGGTGCTGGTGGGCATCCTGCTGTATGCGCTGCTGGGCAAGCTGGCCGACGTGCTGTCGCGCGCGCTGGAGCGCTGGTGGTTGCGCTGGCACCCGGGCTACCAAGTGAACGCGAACACCTGAAGGGGTTCAACGAATGAACATGACCGAGATCGACGCCGCGGGCCTGCGCTACCAGGGGCTGCCCGAGGCCGTGCGCGGCCTGCGCGCGCAACTCGACGAGCCGGTGTGGCAGGCCCCGCCCGATGCGGGCCCGGCCGGCATTGCGGTGAGCGCGCAAGACGTGGTGAAGGCCTTCGGCACGCGCCGCGTGCTCGACGGCGTGGACCTGCACATCGCGCCGGGCGAATTCGTCGCCATCGTGGGCCGCAGCGGCTGCGGCAAGAGCACGCTGCTGCGGCTGGTGGCCGCGCTCGAGCAGGCCACGGCCGGGCAGCTCACGCTGGACGGCGAGCCGCTGGAGCAGCACCGCGAAGACGTGCGCATCATGTTCCAGGACGCGCGGCTGCTGCCCTGGAAGCGCGTGGTCGACAACGTGGCGCTCGGCCTGCCGCCCGTGCATGCGCGGCAGCAGGCGCTCGAAGCACTGGCCCAGGTGGGGCTGGCCGACCGTGCGAACGACTGGCCGGCGGTGCTGTCGGGCGGGCAGCGGCAGCGCGTGGCGCTGGCCCGCGCGCTGGTGCACCGGCCGCGGCTGCTGCTGCTCGACGAGCCGCTGGGGGCGCTGGACGCGCTCACGCGCATCGAGATGCAGTCGCTCATCGAGCGGCTGTGGCGCGAGCACCGGTTCACGGCGCTGCTGGTGACGCACGACGTGTCGGAAGCGGTGGCGCTGGCCGATCGCATCGTGCTCATCGAAGACCACCGCATCGCGCTGGACGAGCGCATTGCTCTGCCCCGCCCGCGGTCGCGTGGTGATGCGGCCTTTGCCGCCTTCGAAGACCGTGTTCTGCAGCGGGTGTTGCAGCACGAAGCACAGGACGATTCTTTGCCGCCGCAGGCCAACCCCTTGCCGTTCAGCGACTGGCGGTTTGCGTTGTGAGCCGAGGGGGGTGAAGAACGAATTCATTCACCGCGGAGGCGCAGAGGACGCGGAGGTTCACGGAGAAAACACGAGCTTTCCTCTGTGGGCCTCCGCGCCTTCGCGCCTCCGCGGTGAAGGGTTTCAACAGCCTAGGGTTGGCCGCCAACCCGCGCCTCGCGCAGCGCCTGTGCCGAGGCCGACGCGCGGCGGCGCCACCACAGCCACACGCCGCTGCCCGCCAGGCCCCCCAGCACCAGCCCCAGCAGCGCGGTGAGCACGGTGTGCGCCAAGCCGCCCAGCTCGCCGGTGTGCAGCGGGTACATCACGCTGAGGGCGCGCGCGCCCGGGTCGAGCTCGTTCCAGCGGTGGACGGCCAGCACCTCGCCGCTCACCGGGTGCAACCACACGGAGGTGAGCCCGTTCGGGTGGGGGTCGTCGGCCAGCTTGAGCCGCACGCGGATGGGCTTTTCGGCACTGCCCGGCACCTGCACGTAGCCCACCATGCCTTGCGGGAACAGCGCTTGTGCGCGACGCACCTTGTCGTCGAGCGGCACCGCTTCGCTTGGCGCCGTGCCGGCGGCAGGCAGCTTCACCTTGGGCGGCTGCACCGGCGTGCTGCCCGCGAGCGTGGTCACCGCCCCCGAGAGCGGCCGCCAGGCCATGTAGGCACCGCTCACCACGGTGACCGCGATCAGCAGCCCCAGCAACGAGCCGCCTGCGCGATGCAGGTCGAACCAGGCCCGCCGCGCGCCGCGCTTCAACTCGACGCGCCAGGCCTGCGACCAGCGCGCCGGCCACCACAGCACCAGGCCGGACGTGAGCAGCACCAGATAGACCAGCGCCAGTGCGGCCACCACCGGCTTGCCGGCATCGCCCATGAGCAGCGCGCTGTGCAGCTCGAACAGCAGGTTGTAGACGCCTTCGTGTTCGCCGCGACGGCCCAGCTCGCGCGTGGTGGCGGGGTCGTAGTACACCGTGCCTTCCCACACCGGCCCGCGCACGATGACCGCGAGGCTCTCGCCCGCTTCACGCGGCGGGCGCAGCGTGACGGTGCTCTTGGGGCCGAACTCGGCGCGCAGCGCGCTCAACGCCCGGTCCAGGAAATTCGCGCCTTCCACGGGCAAAACGGCCTGCGAGGCGCGAAAAAGCTCGGGGTGCGCCCAACGGTCGAGAGGCTTGGCCACCGTGAGCACCGCGCCCAGCAGCGCCACGCAAGCCAGCAGCACGCCGAGGCTCAGCGCGAGCCAGCGGTGCACCACCAGCCACAGCCGGCGAGCGGACTGGCGCATCAGAAGTCCACCTTGGTGAACAGGCTCCGGGCCTGCCAGAGGGCGGCGAGGGAGGTTGGGCTCAGGCGATGGAAAGGAGAAGGAGAAGAAGAAGCCGAAGCGGCGCGCCTGCGGCGTGGGGAGGAGGAGTACATCGCTCAGCCATCAAATGAGAATCGCTCTCATTATAAATTTCGACAGGCATGGCGACCCTTGCTACCTGCGGCGCACCCGCGCTTCTTGCCCCTTCTCTGCCCTTTTCTCTTGCTACCGGGTGATCACATGGCTGCCGTGGCCGGCAGCTCGAGCACGCCCGCGCCGACCAGCCGCGCGCGGCCGGCGGCCTTCGCCTCATAGAGCGCAGCGTCGGCACGCTTGATGAGGTGCTCGATCGTGATGTCTTCGTCGCCCAGGCGAGCCACGCCGGTGCTGAAGGTCATGGGCACGTCGGCATGGGTGCCGGCCAACGGCAGGCGCAGGCGCGCGTCGAAGGCCGTCGCGGCCCGCAGGTCGCCGCGCCACAGCAGCACGCAGAACTCTTCGCCGCCATAGCGGCATGCGAGGTCGCCGCGGCGCATCATGCCGCGCAGCTGCTCTCCCACCACCTGCAGCACACGGTCGCCCGCGACGTGGCCGTAGCGGTCGTTGATCTGCTTGAAGTGGTCGATGTCGATCATCAACATCGTCAACGCATCGCCGTGGCGCCGCGCGGCGGCTATCAGTTCGTTGGCCCGCTCGTTGAACGTGCGCCGGTTCAGCAGGCCGGTGAGGCTGTCGGTCTCTGCCTGCCGGCGCAGCTCGCGTTCGGCCTCTTCACGCCATGCCACGAGGAACGCCATGGTCGACAGCGTGAGCGCGAGGTGGTTGAGCACCGCCGCGGCGATGTTCACCGGGTGCGGCGCGCGGTAGTACGGGTACGACTCGGTGAAGAACGCGCCCAGCACGCCGCGCCACACCGTGACCACCGCCATGGTGGCCACGCAGGCGAACAGCAGCGTGCGCCAGCGGGCGCTGACCTGCGGCGCCGGCCATGCCGCGGCCAGGCACACCAGGCCCATCTGCAACGCGAGGCCGAAGTTCGACCAGCCCACGCGGAACGCATAGCTTTCGAAGCCAAGTCCGTAGCCCAGCGGCGTGAGCACCAGCGCGGCCCACAGCAGGCCTCGGCCCGGCCGCGGGCCCAGCCAGTGGTGCAGCGCATGCCACATCGACACGAAGCTGGCGCCCAGCAGCGCCATCGAGAGCGTGGAGACCCATCGGTCGTTGATGCGCGGCGCCACCAGGAACGCCAACCAGCCCAGCCCCTGCGTCACCGCCGAGCCGATGACGCAGCGCGCCGCCGCACTCACGCGCCAACCCATGATGGCCGGCAACGCCAGGGAGATGACGAATACGTTGGTCATCATCACGACCAACAGGGTCTGGACGTCGAGGGCCGCCATGCCTCATTTTTGATCGGCACCGCAGGCCCCGGGGCGCCATGGGGGAAGAAACAACGCCCGGCGGTACGAGGTCACGGTCCGTGCCGCCGCACCGGTTCAACGCACGGGCAGGCCGAACTCCATGGCCAGCGCGCGGTAGTCGGCAAGGCGTCGCTCGACGAAGGCCTGCAGCTCGGCACCGGTCATGCCGGGCGAGTGCAGGCCCACGGCAGCACGGCGCGCCGCGAAACCCGGTGCGGCCATGGCCTTTTCGAAGGCCTCGACCCATTCGCGGTAGGCCGCGTCGCTGACCTTGGGGCCCACATAGAGCCCGCGCACGATGGGCCAGAGCACGTCGTAGCCCTGCTCTCTTGCGGTGGGCACCGCGGCCAGCGGGCCGCCGAGGCGCTGCCCGGCCAGCACCGCCAGCACCTTGATGGGCGCGCCCGCGGCCACCTGCTGCGCGACCTCGGCTGCATCGCCCGCCAGCACGTGCACGTGGCCGCCTTCGAGCGCCGAAAGCGCCTCGCCGCCGCCTTCGAAGGCCACGAAGCGCATCGAGCGGTGGCTCACGCCGGCTGCGCGCGCCAGCAGCGCGGCTTTCATCCAGTCTTGGCTGCCGATGGTGCCGCCTGCGCCGAACACCACGCCGTTGGGATTGGCCTTGAGCGCTGCCATCAACTGCGGCAGCGTGTGGAAGGGCGCGTTGCGATGCACCGCAATCACGCCGTAGTCGGTGCCGATGCTGGCCACCCAGCGCACGCTGCCCGGCGCGTAAGGGCCGAACTTGCCCTGCGCGATGTTGAGCAGCGAGCCGCTCGAAAAGGCCACCACGGCGTTGCCGTCGGCCGGGCGCTGCTGCCGCATCACGTTGTAGGCCAACGCGCCGATGCCGCCGGGCAGGTAGCTCACCTTCAGCGGCTGCTTTGGCAGCTTCGCATCGGCCAGCATGGCCTGCGCGAGCCTGCAGGTGGCGTCGAACCCGCCGCCGGGCTTGGCCGGCACGATGCATTCGGGCTGCGTGATCGCCTGGGACTGGGCCTGGACATGGCTCATTGCGGCCACCAGCAATGCGGTACCGAAGATCCGCTTCATGCTCGCCTCCCCGGCCACCACAACGCCGCCCGCAGGCCACCGGCCTCGCGCGGCTCGAGCCTCAGCCGCCCGCCATGCCGCTCGATCACCGACTGCGCAATGGCAAGCCCCAGCCCGGAGCCGGCACTGCCCCGCCCCTTCGCGAAGCGTTCGCCCTGGCGGCCCAGCAGCTCGGGCGGCATGCCGGGCCCGTTGTCGAGCACCAGCAGGCTGCAGCCCAGCGCATCGGCCGCGGCCTGCAGCGTGACCTCGCCGCCGGTGCGTGCGTGGGTGATGGCGTTGTGCACGAGGTTGGCCAGGGCTTCGCGCAAGAGCGCCGGGTCGCCTTCGGCAAGGCAAGGTTCCGGCGGCACTTCGATGCCGAAGTCCAGGCCCTTGTCGCGCGCCTGCGGCAGGCACTGCATGGCCAGCTCGCGCACCAGCTCGTTCAGGTCGAAGCGCTGCCGCTGCAGCGGCGCGGCATCGCTGCGTGCCAGCGCGAGCAGCTGGTTGGTGCTGCGGGTCACGTGGTCGAGCTGGAACGACAAGGCCTTGAGCGTGGCTTCGCGTGCCGAGGCATCGGGCTCTCGCAGCGCGTAGTCGAGCTGGGTGCGCAAGGTGGCCAGCGGCGTGCGCAGCTGGTGCGAGGCATCGTCGATGAAGCTGCGGCGCTGCTCCACGAGCGTCTGCGTGCGGGCGAGCTGCTGGTTCACCGCATCGACCAGCGGTTCGATGTCGGCCGGCAGGCTGCCCGCTTCGAGCGGGCGCAGGTCGTTGGCCTCGCGCGCCTTCACCTGCGCGGCCAGCCGCGACAGCGGCCGCAGCGCGAACGCAAGCAGTGCCGCGAGCACGGCGCTCATCAGCACCAGCATCAACACGTCGCGCACCGCGGTGCGCCGCACGAAGCCGCTCGTGAAGTGGCGCCGCGATTCGATGCTCTCGGCCACCTGGATGACGATCTGCTGCGCGCCGCCGGGGCCGAGCGGCCGGTCGAGCGAGCGCATGTAGGCACCCAGGCGCACCGCTTCGCCGAAGTAGCTGGCGTCGTAGAACTGCGGCACGCCCGGCGCCAGCGGCCTGGGCGGCTGCGGCAGGTCGGGGCTGCCGATCTCCACGAGGCCGTCGGTCGTGGCCACACGGAAGTACACCGAGCCGGTGGCCGTGAGCTGGAAGAACTCGAACAAGCGATACGGCAGCTCCACCGCGAGCCCGCCCGATGCGGTGGAGACGTTGAGGTCGAGCGCCTTGATGGCGCCCAGCAGCGAGCGGTCGTAGGCGGCGTTGGCGGCCTGCACCGCGTCGCCGCGCGTGAGCCACAGCTCCGCGCCGGTGATGGCCAGCATGGCCGGCAGCAGCAGCGCCAGCAGCTGCGCCTTAAGGCTCAGGCTTTTGAACGGCTTCAAGGACGTACCCGAGCCCGCGGTAGGTCTGGATGTGCACGCCGGTGTTTTCGAGCCGCTTGCGCAGCCGGTGCACCAGCACGTCGATGGCGGCGGGCAGCACGTCTTCGTCGTCGCCGAACACGCGGTCGATGATCTGCTGCTTCGACAGCGGCTCGCCACTGCGCTGCAGCAGCGCCTTCAGCACCGCGAGCTCGCGCGGCGACAGCGCCAGCGGCTCGCCTTCGCAGCACACCTGGCGCGTCACGGCGTCGAACACGAGCGGGCCGCAGGCGAAACGCGGGTGTTCGCTGCCGCGTGCACGCCGCACGAGCGCGGTGAGCCTGGCCTCCAGCTCGGCCAGCGCGAAGGGCTTGGCGAGAAAGTCGTCGGCGCCTTCGTTGAGCGTGCTCACGCGTTCGGCCAATGAATCGCGCGCGGTGAGCACGAGCACCGGCAGCCGCCGGTCTTGCGAGCGCAGCTTCTGCAGCAGCAGGTGGCCGCCCTGCCCCGGCAGGCCGAGGTCGAGCACGAGCGCGTCGTAGTCGTGGTCGGTCAATGTGCGCTCGGCCAGGCGGCCATCGTCGACCCAGTCGACACGGAAGCCCGACTGTTCGAGCGCCTTCGTGAGCCACTCGCCCAGCGCGTGTTCGTCTTCAGCGAGGAGGATGCGCATGGCCGGCAGGATGCAGGCGGGCAAAGGCATTGGCCATCGGGGAAAGCATCAGCGAAAGACCGGCTGTGCTGAAAGGCATTCGAAAGGTGCGCTGGCGCAGCATGGCCGCCGGTTTGAAAACACACCACGAGGAGACAGCGATGTTCGAGATGCCTTCCCTGACGCGGCGCCACGTGCTGGCCCTGGGCGCCGGTGCGACCGCAGGCATGGCCCTGCCTGCGTGGGCCCAGAGCGCGTGGCCCGGCAAGGCCGTGCGCTTCGTGGTGCCCTTCGCACCCGGCGGCAGCTCCGAGATCGTGGCACGCGCCACCGCGCACGAATTGACCAGGCTGCTGGGCCAGAGCGTGTTCGTCGACAACAAGCCCGGCGGCGCCGGCAACGTGGCGATGGCCGAGGTGGCACGCGCGGACGACCAGCACACGGTGATCCTCGGCCACATCGGCACGCTGGCGGTGAACCCCTACATCTTCGACAAGCTGCCCTACGACCCGAACAAGGACTTCAAGCCCGTGTCGCTGCTGGCCAAGGTGCCCAGCCTCTACCTCGTGCACCCCGACCTGCCGGTGAAGAACCTGAAGGAGTTCGTCGCGCTGGCGAAGTCCAGGCCGGGCAAGCTCAACTACGGCTCGGCCGGCAACGGCAGCGCCGGCCACCTGGCCTTCGAATACCTCAAGATGGCCGGCAACCTGTTCATCACGCACGTGCCCTATCGCGGCACCGGCCCGCAGCTCACCGACCTCATCGCCGGCCGGCTCGACGCCGCCTCGGTGGGTGCGCCGGCAGTGCTGCAGTTCATCAAGGCCGGCAAGCTGCGCTGCATTGCCACCGGCACCCCGCAGCGCATTGCGCAGCTGCCCGACGTGCCCACGGTGGCCGAGCAAGGCTTCCCCGGCTTCGAGATGACGCAGTGGTACGGGCTGCTGGCACCTGCTTCGCTGCAGCAGCCCGCGGTGGACAAGCTCGCGGCCGCCGCGGCCAAGGCGGTGAAGGAGCCGACCGCGCTGGAACGCCTGAGTGCCGATGCCGCGCTGGCCGTGGGCAGCACGCAAGCCGAGTTCGCGGCGTTCATTGCGCAGGAGCAGAAGCGCTGGAAGCCGGTGATCGAGCGGGCCAGGATCAAGCCGGATTGACGCACACCACCTGACGAAGACACGCACACCGGACTTCTTTGAAGCGCAGCCGCCCTTGGCTGCGCCGCGCATTCCCTCCTGCCTTGCACGGCCCGCGTTCCTGACGCATGGGCATGACATGACGCCATGACGCCTGCGCGCGAATTACCAGCCGCAACGGCTGCGTGCAAGTGCCCAAGGCCACCTACCCCCTAGAACATTGGATATCCGCGTCTCACGGGCGCCTCTGTCAGGTCCAGTCCCGTTGACGCGCGGGGTAGCGCGTGGTCCATTGGCAGCCGGCTTTGGTTGCTGTCCGCAGTGGATCACCAACCCGTGGACGCTCCATGAGTCTTGGCCTGCACTCCGTACCGGGTGCTGCCTTCAACCTTCCCATACTCCTAAGGAGGTTCACGTGAAAAGACTGTTCTCACCCTTGGCGGTGGGTGCGGCGGCGTGTCTGCTGGTCGCCTGCGGTGGCGGCGGCAGCAGCAGCGACGATTCGCCTGCAGACGCGTCAGGCCTTGCGATGAAGTCTTCGCAGTCGGCCGACACCTCGACGACAAAAGCACTGAGTCCCAACCGTGTCTTCGCGCCCGAAGGCGTGACGATGCCGACGCGGCTGGACTCGCGCCTGCGCGGCGCACGCGGGCCGGTGGACGTGTGGGTTTCGCTGGACCAGAACTCGGTGGCGAGCGAACGTGCAGCGATGGCCGAGGCCGCGGGCCTCACGGCAACCGACGGCGTGGCCATGAAGTCGGCCACGTCGCTGAGCAAGGGCGTGGCAGACCACCGCAAGCGCATTTCCGATTCACAGACCGCGCTGGCCGGGCGCATCAGCTCGCTGGGCGGCAAGGAGCTCGCGCGCGTGCAGACGGCCCACAACGCCATCGCAGTGCGCATCGATGCCGCGCAGCTCTCGCAGCTGGCAGCGCTCTCTGGCGTGGCCAAGGTGCGGCCGGTGCTGCACTACGAGATGACGCTCTCGGAAACCGTGCCCTACGTGGGCGCGGCGGCCGTGCAGGCCACGGGGGTGGACGGCACCGGCGTGCGGGTGGCGGTCATCGACTCGGGCGTGGACTACACGCACCGCAACCTCGGCGGCGCCGGCACGGCGGCCGCTTATGAAGCCGCCTGGGGCACCAGCCACGAGGATCCGCGCAACACCACGACCGACGGCCTCTTCCCGACGGCCAAGGTGGTGGGCGGCTTCGACTTCGTGGGCGAGACCTGGGGCGTCGTCAACGGCACCACGGTGGGCACGCGCACCGAAGACCCGGACCCGATCGACTTCGACGGCCACGGCACGCACGTGGCCGACATCATTGCCGGCAAGAGCGCCGACGGCACGCACAAGGGCATGGCCCCTGGCGCGTCCATCGTCGCGGTGAAGGCATGCAGCTCCGTCAGCTCGTCGTGCAACGGCATCGCGCTGCTGAAGGCGATGGACTTCGCGCTCGACCCCGACGGCGACGGCGACACCAGCGACGCGGTGGACGTGATCAACATGTCGCTGGGCTCCGACTACGGCCAGGTGCAGGACGACCTGACCGAAGCCGCGTCCGACGCCGTGAAGCTCGGCGTGGTGGTGGTCACTTCCGCGGGCAACGGCTCGAACAAGCCCTACGTGGTGGGTTCGCCGTCCATCGCCCCGGGAGTGATCAGCGTGGCGCAGACGACGGTGCCGAGCGACATGGCGCAGCCTCTGACGGTGAACGCGCCGCCGGCCATTGCGGGCCAGTACAACAACACCGCAACGGTCGGCTGGGCGCCCATCGGCTCCGGCGTCACCGGTGACGTGGCCTTCATCGGCCGCGGCTGCCCGGCCGACGCCGTGGCGCCCGGAAGCCCCGCCGACCCGCTGCTGGCCAACCCGAGCGGCAAGATCGCGCTGATCGACCGCGGCGCCTGTTCCGTGAGCCTGAAGGTGGACTACGCCGTCAAGGCCGGTGCGACCGGCGTGCTGATCGGCCTGGTCGCCCCGGGCGATGCGGTGTCGTTCTCGTTTGGCGGCGGCACGCAGTTCGCGCCCACGCTGGTGATCCAGCAGGTGCTGTCGAACAGCATCAAGACGCAGCTCAACGGCGGGCAGACGGTCAACGTGTCGATCACCCCGGGGAGCGGCATTCCGCTGGTGGGCAGCATGGCCAGCACCTCGTCACGCGGGCCTTCGGTGAGCTTCCAGACCATCAAGCCGGAGATCGGCGCGCCAGGCGCATCGGTCTCGGCCGAAGTGGGCACGGGCACGGGCGAGACGGCCTTCGGCGGCACCTCCGGTGCGGCGCCGATGGTGTCTGGCGCAGTGGCCCTGCTGCTGCAGGCACATCCGAACCGCTCGCCGCTGAAGATCAAGGCAATGCTGATGAACAGCGCCGAGACCAAGGTCTTCACCAACCCGGCCCTCGCGCCCGGCGAGCTCGCACCCATCACGCGCACCGGCGCGGGTGAACTGCGGGTGAACCGCGCCATCGGGCTCACCACCATCGCCTACAACCGCGCCACGCAGTCTTCGGCGCTTTCGTTCGGCGCGGTGGAAGCCTCGCAACCGATGGTGCTGGAGCGCACGCTGACGGTCGAGAACCTCGGCAAGACCGACAAGCTCTTCAGCGTGGCAGCGACCTTCCGCGATGCGGGCGACCAGGCCAGCGGCGCCGTGAAGGTGGTGGTGAAGCCCAGGTTGCGCGTCGATGGGCGCGGCCGCGACGAGCTGGAGGTCAAGCTCTTCATCGACCCGACGAAGCTGCCGACGTGGACGCTCAACGGCGGCCAGTTGGGCGGCAACGGCGCGGCGCTGAACGGGCCCGAGTACGACGGCCACATCACGCTCACCTCGGGCGGCGAAAAGCTGTCGATCCCGTGGCACGTGCTGCCGCGCAAGGCGGCCAATGCGCAGGCGTCGCTGCTCGGGTTCGGCCGCGCGGGCACCTACGTGAAGCTGCTCAACCTGGGAGCTGAAACCGGCGACTACGACGTGTTCTCGCTCACCGGCACCAACCCGCGCGCCCCGCGCAGCGAGCTGCCCGGCCCCGGCGACAACTTCGCGTTCGTGGACCTGCGTGCCGTGGGCGTGCGCCACCTGCCGGCCTCGGTGTTCGGTGCGGACTACCTCGAGTTCGCCATCAGCACCTATGGCAGGCGTGCACACCCCAACTACCCGGCCGAGTTCGACGTGCTCATCGACACGACGGGTGACGGCACGCCGGACTACGTGGTGTTCAACGCGGAGAACGGCGGCTTCAGTGCCACCGGGCAGAACCTGGTGTTCCTGGGCAACCTCGCCACCGGCACGGCCACCGCGGTGTTCTACACCGATGCGGACCTGAACTCCGGCAACGTGATCTTCACGGTGCCGATGAACAGCTCCGCGGGCGCCGTGAACCTGGGCGTGGCACCGGGCAGCACCATCAACTTCAGCGTGCAGGCCTACGACAACTACTTCAGCGGCAACCTCACCGACGAGATCACCGGCATGCGGTTCACGCCGGGCCAGGCCCGCTTCGGCGTGGTGGGCGATCCCTTCGGCAGCGTGCCTTCGTGGAGCGTCACGCAACGCGGCCTCACCACCGCGACGCTGCCCGACACGCAAAGCACCGAGAGCGGCCTGCTGATGATGTTCCGCCGCAATGCGGGCACCGAGGCCGACATCGTGCGGATTCGCTGACGCATACCCAGCAGCCGTAGCTGCTTCGGCTGCTGCAAAAGCAAAGGGCCGCGTAAGCGGCCCTTTTTCATTGCGTTCAGTGCTTTCCGTACGCCGTGGCGGCGATCGAAGCCGCCCGGTGATCAACGCTCCTGCGCACCCGCATCACGGCGCGGGCCGCCGAACTTGCGGCCGCCGCCGTCGTTGCGCGCACCGCCGCCCGAACGGCCGGGGCCGCCACGGTGGTGATTGGGCCGGCCGCCGTCACGGCCCGGGCGCTGGCCGGGGCGTGCGTTGAACTTGGGGTCGCGCGGCTTGGGCGGCGTGGGCTCCAGACCGGCGATCGTGCTGGCCGCGATGGGCTGGCGCGTGAACTGCTCGATGGCGCGGATCTTGTGGCGCTCGCGGTGCTCGGCCAGGGTGATCGCGGTGCCGGTGCGGCCGGCACGGCCGGTGCGGCCGATGCGGTGCACGTAGTCTTCGGCCTTCATCGGCAGGCCGAAGTTGATGACGTGGCTGATGGTGGGCACGTCGATGCCGCGCGCGGCCACGTCGGTGGCCACCAGGATGCGGATGCGGCCCTCGCGCAGATTCTGCAGCCGGCGAGTGCGCACGCTCTGCGGCATGGCGCCATGCAGCGCCACCGCGGCATGGCCCGTCTGCTGCAGCGTTTCGGCCAGCATGTCGGCGTCGGCCTGCGTGGAGGTGAACACCACCGCCTGCTCGAGCGCCACGTCGCGCAGCCAGTGGTCGAGCAGCGCGCGCTTGTGCGACAGGTTGTCGGCCCAGTGCAGCGTCTGCGAGATGTTGACGTGCTTGTCCTGCGCGGTGGCCAGTTCCAGGCGACCGGGCTCGCGCATCACCTGGGCAGCCAGGCGCATGATGCGCGGCGCGAAGGTGGCCGAGAACATGAGCGTCTGGCTGCGCTGCGCGCACAGGGTGTGGATGGCTTCCAGGTCTTCGGCGAAGCCGAGGTCGAGCATGCGGTCGGCTTCGTCGACCACCAGCACCTGCACTTCGTCGAGCTTGATCTGCTTGCGCTCGGCCAAGTCGAGCAGGCGGCCCGGCGTGGCCACCACGAGGCTCGCGCCCTGCAGGTCGGCCAGCTGCTTGCCGAAGGGCATGCCGCCCACCACGGTGGCGATGCGGAGGCCGCGGCTGCCGCGCACGAGGTCGACGGCATCGGCCGCCACCTGTTGCGCGAGTTCACGCGTGGGGCACAGCACCACGGCGCGGGGGGTAACCGGCGCCGCGTTGCGCGGCACCCAGCCGCCCTTGGCGGGGCGCGGCAGCTTCGCTGGCGGGTTCTGCTCGTTCTGCACGTGCAGGTTGTGCAGCACCGGCAGCAGGAAGGCGGCGGTCTTGCCGCTGCCGGTCTGGCTGCTCACCATCCAGTCGCCGCCTTTCAGGGCCGCGGGAATGGCTTGCGCCTGCACCGGCGTGGGTTGTTCGAAACCGAGGCCTTGCAGGGCCTGGAGCAGGGGAGCGGAGAGGCCCAGGGCCTCGAAGGACGTGATCGTCGTCATGCAGCAATGCCGCGGGGCTTGTAGCGCCTCACGGTCCGTCACAGGGGTTGGTCAAAGCACATCGACCAACAGACGAACTGCAACGGGTGCAATGGCTCTCGAATCAAAAGAGAAACACGAGGCCGGGACTGGTGACGATGCAAAAAGAAACTCGCCCCGTTTGGCAGGGGCGAGTTCGGCGCGAATTCTCTCACACCTAGGGTTTTCCCGCCAGGGGCCATTCCTAGAATGGCCGTGAAGGAGCGCACGCATGGGTCTTGGTCTTGAGTATCTGGAGTTCCTCGATCACGGCATCACGGTCATCGACACCGGCTTCGTGCGCCCGCGCTTCGATGCGGCCTACCTCATCGTCGAAAAAGGCCGCGCGGCTTACGTGGACACGGGCACCAACGATGCACTGCCCAGGCTGCTGGGCGCGCTCACGGCGCAAGGGTTGGCGCCCGCCGACGTGGACTACCTGATCGTGACCCACGTGCACCTCGACCATGCCGGCGCCGCCGGTGCGTTGATGCGCCACCTGCCGCACGCAAAGCTGGTGGTGCACCCGCGCGGCGCCCGCCACATGGTCGACCCCAGCCAGCTGCTCGACGGTGCACGCGCGGTGTACGGCGTGGAGGAAGTGGCCCGCACGTATGGCGAGGTGCTGCCCATCGCGGCCGGGCGTGTGCTCGAAACGCAGGACGACATGGTGCTGGAGCTGGGCGGCCGGCCGCTGCACTTCATCGACACGCCGGGCCATGCCCGGCACCACCACTGCGTCTGGGACGAAACCAGCCGCGGCTGGTTCACCGGCGACACCTTCGGCATCTCGTACCCCGAGCTCGACACGCCCGGTGGCCGCTACATGCTGCCCGCCGCGACGCCGGTGCAGTTCGAGCCCGAGGCGCTGCATGCATCGGTGCGTCGCATGCTGCAACGGCAGCCGCTGTGGATGTACGTCACGCACTACGGCGCCATTGGCGGCAGCGAAACCGAGGTGGCGCGGCTGGCCGGCCTGATGCTCGAGCAGGTCGATGCGATGGTGGAGCTGGCCCGTCCGCTGGCAGCGGCCAGCGACCGGCACGAAGCGCTCAAAGGCGCGCTGCGCGGCCTGTACGCCGCCGAACTGCGACGCCGCAGCAGCCCTTGGGCCGACAGCGACCTGCTGGAACCCGACGTCGAGCTCAACGCGCAAGGGCTGGGGGTCTGGCTGGACCGCGAAGCACGCAGGGGTTGAGGGCCAGGGCCCAAGCGTGAGGCGCCCAGTAGCGTCAACAGGCCCTAGACTGAGACGACACGAGCCCGCTCACGAGGCGGGCTTCTTTCATGGTCGATGGAGGCTTCTACATGAATGCAGTGAATTTCGCGCTGGCCGGCAAGGTCTGCGTGGTGACGGGGGCGGCCCAGGGCATCGGTGCCGCATGTGTCGAACGTTTCGCCCGCGAAGGCGCGCCGGTCGCGCTGTGGGACGTGGACGATGCGCGCGGCCAGGCGCTCGCCGGGCAACTCACCGCACAAGGCAAGAAGGCCGTCTACGTGCATTGCGACGTCTCGCGCAAGGCAGAAGTCGATGCCGCGGTGGCCGCCACGCTCAAGGCCTTCGGCCGCATCGACGTGCTCGTCAACAACGCGGGCATCTTCAAGGCGGCAGATTTCCTCGAGATCACCGAGGCCGACTGGGACGCGGTGATCGACGTGAACCTGAAGGGCGCCTTTCTCGTCGGCCAGGCTTGTGCGCGCGAGATGGCCAGGCAAGGCAGCGGCGCCATCGTCAACATGAGTTCGGTCAACGGCCTGATGGCCATTCCGAGCATCGCCAGCTACAACGCGAGCAAGGGCGGCATCAACCAGCTCACGCGCGTGATGTCGCTGGCGCTGGTGGACCGCGGCATCCGCGTCAATGCCGTGGCGCCGGGCACCATCGCCACCGAGCTGGCTGCCAAGGCCGTGCTCACCAGCGACGAGTCTCGCCAGCGCATCATGGGCCGCACGCCGATGAAGCGGCTGGGCGAGCCGGCCGAGATCGCCGACGTGGTGGCCTTCCTGGCCAGCGATGCCTCGAGCTACATGACGGGGCAGATCGTCTATGCCGACGGCGGGCGCCTGAGCCTGAACTACACCGTGCCGGTGTAGACATCTTCAAGCCGGCTGCACCGCCGGCCTGAGCTGCGCCTCGCGGATCGGCAAGTGCAGCAGCGCCGCTGCCACCGCGAGCAGGATGTCGGCGTACCACATCCAGTCGTAGCCGCCCGTCCATTCGAAGGCCTTGCCGCCCAGCCACGCACCGAGGAAGCCGCCGATCTGGTGCGTGAGCATCACCACGCCGAACAGCGTGGCCATGTGGGTGGTGCCGAAGAACTTGGCCACCAGCCCGGCGGTGGGCGGCACAGTCGAAAGATAGGTGAGGCCGATCACCGCGGCGAACACCAGCATCACCGCCGGCGTCTTGGGTGACAGCACGAACACCAGCACCGCCACCGCGCGCGCCGCGTACACCAGCGACAGCAGCGACTTCATGCGCCAGCGGCCCACGGCCCAGCCCATCGCAAAGCTGCCCGCGATATTGAAGAGGCCGATCACGGCGAGCGACCATGCGCCCACTTCAGACGGCAGCCCGCATTGCGCCACCACGCCCGGCAGGTGCGTGGCGATGAAGGCCACGTGGAAGCCGCAGACGAAAAAGCCCGCGCACAACAGCCGGTAGCTCGGATCGCCCAGCGCGTGGCGGACCGCTTCGCGCGTGGTCATGTGCTGCGTGCCGTGCCCGGCGCCGGCCGGCTGCGCCACCGAATGCCCGCGCAACACCCAAGCCGCCGGCAACGCCAGCAACGTGATGGCCGCCAGGCTCTGCAGCGCGGCCACCCAGCCAGCTGCCGTCATGATGGCCTGCGCGATGGGCGCAAACACAAACTGCCCGAAGGAGCCGCCCGCGTTGACGATGCCGGTGGCCATGCCGCGTTGGGCTGGCGGAATGAGCCGCGCAGTCGCGGCCATCAACACCGAAGGCCCGGCCAGCCCTGCCCCGCCGGCCGCGAGTACGCCGATGGCGAACACCAGCCCCGCGGTCGTGTTCATGAAGGGCGTGAGCGCCGTGCCCAGCGCAACCAGCAACACGCCGACGATCAGCACGCGCCCCGCGCCGAAACGGTCGGCCACGATACCGGCCACCGGCTGCGTGAGGCCCCACCACAACTGCCCGAACGCGAATGCGAGGCTGATGCTCGCGATGCCGAGGCCCGTGGCCGTGTTCAACGACGGCAGGAACAGGCCCATCGACTGGCGCGCGCCCATGGTCAATGCAAACGTGGCGGCAGCGGCCAGCAGCACCAGGGCCACGGGCATGGCGGCCCGTCGGGTTTCATTCATCACCGGCTCCTTCGTCGGACTCGTCTTCCAGCAAGGCCATGCACTCGTCGATGAGCGCATGGAGCTTGGCCACGCGCTGCGGCGTGAGCCGTTCGTTGAGCGACAGCTGCGCGCGCTTCCAGGCACGTTGCGCTTCGGCGCGCAGCGCCTTGCCCTCTTCGGTGGCCACCAGCAGGCGGCTGCGCGCATCGACGCCGGGCTCGAGGCGGATCCAGCCCTGCGCGATGAGCGGCTGCATGTTGCGCGTGAGCGTGGAGGCATCGAGCTTCATGCGCGCGGCCAATGCCGAAGGCTGGATCGGCCCCAGCAACACCACGTGCGACAGCAGCGAGTACTGCGTGTTCTTCAGGCCCGTGACACCCACCTCGCGGTCGTAGAGCTGCGTGACGCGGCGGCTGAGCTGCCGAAGCTTGAGGTTGGTGCAGCCCTGGGGCTTGACGGTGGCTTCCATGCAAACTATTGTAGATGCATCAATTGCATATGCAAGTATTTAGGAGACCGCCGTGATGCATGCACTGCCAAACGAACTGCAAGCCCAGTGGGAAGCCGAAGAAGCCGCGATGCGCGCCAGGCTGATGCAAGGCACCGGCATCGCCCGGCCCGACCAGGTGATGGGCCGCACCGGCATGGCGCTGTTCGACGCCATGTTCAATGGCGAGATCCCGATGCCACCGATCGGCGAGACGCTGGACTTCACGCTGCTGCGCGTGGAGCCGGGCCGCGCGGTCTTTCAAGGGCGGCCGCTGAAACGGCACTACAACCCGATGGGCACCGTGCACGGCGGCTGGTATGCCACGCTGCTCGACTCCGCCGTGGGCTGCGCGGTGCACACCACGCTACCGGCCGGCAAGGCCTACACGACGCTGGAGCTGAAGGTGAACCTCGTGCGCGCACTGACCGATCGCGTGCCGCTGGTGCGGGCCGAGGGCTACGTGGTTCACGTGGGCGGGCGCGTCGCCACGGCGGAGGGCAGGCTCACGGGCGTGGACGGAAAGCTGTACGCTCACGCGAGCACGACCTGCCTCATTTCCGACCTCCAACCCCCACGACCATGAGACTTCTTCACACCATGCTGCGCGTCGGCAACCTGCAACGCTCGATCGACTTCTACACGAAGGTCATCGGCATGCAGCTGCTGCGCACCACCGACCGGCCCGAGCAGCAGTATTCGCTCGCCTTCGTGGGCTACGGCAACAACCCCGAACATGCCGAGATCGAGCTCACCTACAACTACGGCGTCGAGAAATACGATCTCGGCACGGCCTATGGCCACATCGCCATCGGCGTGCCCGACGTATACGCCGCGTGCGAGAAGATCCGCGCCGGCGGCGGTGCCGTCACCCGCGAGCCGGGCCCGGTGAAAGGCGGCACCACGGTGATCGCCTTCGTCACCGACCCCGACGGCTACAAGATCGAACTGATCGAGCGCCAATAGGTCACCGCCTGCACCGTCACGCCAGCTTCACGCTCCGCTTATAGGGTCGCCGGGCCTGCTGCTTGCCCCACGCAAGCGCCCCACAACGAAGAAAGGCCCTGAAGCACATGGCACGACGCGCCCCCGCCCCCAACCGTCGAGACTTCATTCGCACCCTGGCTGCCGGCACGGTGGCCGTGGGCAGCACCGCCCTCACCGCCTGCGGCGGCGGTGACGACGGCACCTCGGTCACCTTCACGCACGGCGTGGCCAGCGGCGACCCGCAGTCCGACCGCGTGATCCTGTGGACCCGCGCCACGCCATCACGCGACGAGGCGCTGCAACTGCGCTGGCAGGTGGCCACCGACGCTGCCTTCGCCAACCTGGTGGCGCAGGGCGCCACGGGCACGAACATCGAGCGCGACTACACGGTGAAGGTCGATGCCACTGGGCTGCAGCCAGGCACGCGTTACTTCTACCGCTTCACCTATGGCGTCGACGCGCATTCGCCGGTCGGCCGCACGCGCACGCTGCCGGCGGGCACCGTGTCGCAGGTGAAGCTCGCTGTGTTCTCCTGTGCCAACTACCCCAAGGGCTACTTCAACGCCTATGCCGACGCGGCGCAACTGGCCGACGTGGACGCGGCGGTGCACCTGGGCGACTACATCTACGAATATCCCAAGGACGGCTACGCCTCGGAAGATGCAGCCGCGCTCGGCCGCGTGAGCGTGCCCGCCACCGAAACCGTTGCGCTGGCCGACTACCGCAGGCGCCACGCGCAATACAAGAGCGACGCCGATCTGCAAGCGCTGCACGCCGCCGTGCCGATGATCGCGGTGTGGGACGACCATGAGATCGCCAACGACGCCTGGCGCAACGGCGCCGAGAACCACACCGAGGGCACCGAAGGCAGCTTCGCGGCGCGCAAGGCAGCGGCACTGCAGGCCTATCACGAGTGGATGCCCACGCGATTGCCCGATGCGGCACAGCCCGATCGCATCTACCGCTCGTTCGAGTTCGGCTCGCTGCTCGCGCTGCACATGCTCGACACGCGCCTCATCAGTCGAGACCTGCAGCTCGACATCACGAGCTACGTGACGGCCAACGGCTTCGACGCGACGCGCTTCACCGCCGACGTGACGGCGGCCGATCGCCAGTTGCTGGGCAGCGAGCAGACCGCCTGGCTGCAAGGCCAGTTGCAGGCCTCCACCGCCACCTGGCAGGTGCTGGGCCAGCAGGTGCTGATGGGCCGCATGTTGATCCCGGCGCCCATCGTGCTGCAGCAGGTGAGCGTGGCGCAATACGCCGACATCGCCACGCGTGCGCAGACCAACCCCGGCTCGCTCACGCCGCAGGAGCAGGCCATCCTGGCCCAGCCTTCCATTCCCTACAACCTCGATGCCTGGGACGGCTATGCCGCCGCGCGTGAAACGGTGCTCGGCATGGCACGCGCGATGGACAAGAACCTCGTGGTACTGGCCGGCGACACGCACAACGCCTGGGCCAACGACCTGCAGGACGCGCAAGGCAACCAGATCGGCGTGGAGTTCGCCACGCCGGGGGTCACCTCGCCGGGGCTGGAAGAGATCCTCGTTGGCCAGGATCCGGCACAACTCGCCGCAGGCCTCACGCAGCTGATCGGGCCGCTGCAGTACTGCGACACGCATCGCCGCGGCTACATGGTGGTCACAGCCACATCGGCCGACGTGCGCGCCGAATGGCGCTACGTGAGCACCATCGAGAGCCACGGCTTCACGGTGGCCAGCGACCCGGTCCTCAGGGTGCGCCCGGGCGCGGGGCAGCGCCGCATCGAAGCGGTGTAACGCAAGGCCGCACGCAGGCGGCGTGACGCCAGCAGCTGTCAGCGGCCACGCGGCCCCTGCCCTGCGCGGCTTGGCAAAGCATGCGACGATGCGCGCCTTCCAAGCCCACAAGGACAGAGGAGACCGCATGGACGCACCGGTGATCCCGGCCCGTCGCAAGCTGCTGCTCGCAGCCTGCGCCACCCCATTTGCTGCACCCGCATGGGCGGCAGCCACCACCAACGCGAGCCCGCCGCAATCGGCAGCCTCACAGCGCCTGGCCTCGCTGGCCGACCGCTACTTCGCGGCACTGCTCGATGCCGACCCGTTCTGGGCGAGCCAGCTGGGCAGCGCCACGCCGGCCCAGGCTTCGAGCCTGCCCATCGACATCTCGCCGGTGCACCGCGGGCGCCGCGCCGCGCTGTACCGCAAGACGCTGGCCGAGCTGCGCCGCATCGACCGCAAGGCGCTCGGCGAAGCAGACCTCATCGCCTACGACGTGCTGGCCTATCACGCTGAAGACGAGCTGGCGCAGCTGCAATACCCCGAACACCTGCTGCCGCTCGACCAGACCCCGGGCAAGCCGCCCTTCGAGATGGCCACGGCCGCGGAAAGCGGTTTGTCGATGTTCGCCAGCGTGGCGCACTACGAGCAGCACCTCTCGCGCCTGCGCGCATTGCCCGCGTGGTGCGACCAGGCCGTCACCAACCTGCGCGAAGGCGTGAAGCGCGGCATCGTGCACCCGCGCGCCATCGTCGAGCGCATGCTGCCGATGCTGCGCAACCTGGTGCCTGCCACAACCGACAGGAGCCCGTACTACGCACCCATCGTCACGATGCCGGAACGCTTTGCCGCTGCCGACCGCAACCGGCTGGCCGCCGAGTACCTGCGCGTGATCGAGCAGCGGCTCAACCCGGCGCTCAAGCGCCTGGCCGACGTGGTGGAACAAGAGGTGCTGCCGCGCAGCCGCGCAAGCGCAGGCTGGTCGGCGCTGCCCGGCGGCCAGGCGTGGTACGAGCAATACGTGCGCACGCACACCAGCACCACGATGGGCGCCGAAGAGATCCACCAGCTGGGCCTGCGCGAGGTGCAGCGGCTGCGCGGCAAGATGGCCGAGGTGCAGGCGCAATATGGCTTCGAAGGCAGCGTGGCCGACTTTCTGGTCTGGCACGCGAAGCGGCCCGAGATCTACCCGTTCAAGACGGAGCAGCAGGTACTCGATGCCTACGCCGAGCTCAACCGCAGCATCTCGGCGAAGCTGCCGCAGCTGTTCGGTCGCGTGCCCAAGGCGCCGCTGGAAATTCGCCCCGAGCCCGAGCTCACGCGCAACACCGCCAGCGACCACTATGCCCAACCATCGCTCGACGGCTCGCGCCCCGGCATCTACTTCGCGGTGATCACCGACCCCGTCGCCTATGCCACGCCGCGCATGGCCTCGCTCTTCCTGCATGAAGGCCAGCCGGGGCATCACTTCCAGATCGCGCTGGCGCAGGAGCTGCCGGTCACCAAACTGCAGCGCTTCTACTTCTACAACGCGTTCGGCGAAGGCTGGGGGCTGTATGCCGAAACGCTGGGCTACGGCCTGGGCCTGTACGACGACCCGAACTCGCACCTGGGCCACCTCGGCATGGCCATGATGCGTGCGGTGCGGCTGGTGGTGGACACCGGCATGCACGCCAAGGGCTGGTCACGCGAGCAGGCCATTGCCTACTTCCAGGAACAGACCGGCTTCACCGAGCGCGACAGCCGCGTGCAGATCGAGCGCTACATGGTGTGGCCCGGCCAGGCGCTGGGCTACGCCATCGGCCGCATCAAGATCGAAGAACTGCGTGACCGCGCAAAGGCAGCGCTGGGGCCGCGCTTTTCACTGTCGGACTTCCACGACCAGGTGCTGACCAGTGGCTCCATGCCGCTGGCCGTGCTGGAAGCCAAGATCGACCGCTGGGTCGGTAAGGTGCAAAAGGGCTGACCCACAGCCTCAGCGCAGGCCGCTTCGCTTCAAAGCGGCTCGAAAAAGCCTAGTCGGCCTTGCGCTTGAAGAGCTTGGCGATGCCGCCGCCGAACACGGCCAGGCCTATCAGCAGCACCTTCCAGAACTTCGCGAGCAACAGGCCCAACGTGGCGAAGAGCCCCATCTTCTTGGCCACGCCGCCGGCCACCAGCGCGGCCAGGCCGTATTCGGCCACGTGGTCGGTCTTGGCGTCGAAGTCCTCGTAGCGCTTGCCGTCGTTGAAGCTCGTGGCCGCCAGCAACTCGTTCGCGCGCGGCTTGCTCGTTTCGAGCTGCTGCGGTTCGGTCATGAGGTTCATCTCGATGAAGCCTTCGCGGCCGAGCACGTAGGTGCGGTAGTTGACGCTTTCGCCGCGTTCGCTGCCGACGATGGATTCGGCACGCAGGCCCCACACCAATCGGTGCGTGGCAGCCTCGTACGCGGGCTTTTGCACCCAGTCGACGACGTGCAGCTCGCCGCCGCCCAGCTTCTTGCGCTCTTCGTTCGACGCTTCGGTGCCTTCCTTCACCGACTTGAACAGCTCGTCGGCATTCCAGGTCTTGGCTTCTTCGTCCTTCACGTAGCCTTCCTTGTGGAATTCCAGCGTGATGGCCCAGCTGTCCTTTTCGTCGGAGCCGAGCACCATGCCGAGCGTGTTGTGCGGGCCCGGGTTGCCCCAGTAGGTGAGCATCGCTGCAGCGTCGGCAGGGTTGAGGTAGACATAGCCTGCGGGCAGCTTGAGCGAGCCCTGCTCGCTCAGCGTCACGGTGCGCGGGCCATGCAGTGCCTTCACGACCGGCGGTGCCGCTTCGGCCGGCGCGGATGCGGCGGGCGCTTCGGTGGCGAAGGTCTGGCCGGTTGAAAGGCCCAGGACGGTCCAAAGCAAGACGGCCGAGGCTGCAGCCCGCGAGCTGCGCACGAGGGTGTTCATGAAACTTCTCTCTCTGTCAGGTTGTTGTGCAGGGCCGGCAAGATAACAGCGCCCCCCGCACACCACCGGGCCCTGCGTCGCGCCGGCGCGTCACCCCCTGAGGGGGCTGGACAGCCCAACGGCTCGCACCGCCCTTGCTCGGGTTATCCCTGCGTTGACGCGATGCCCTTCGGTGGCTGAAATGCAAACGTTCGCGCAAACGTTTGCGCGATGACCCGCGCAGCAGTCCGGCGGCAAGCCGCGCCTGCCGTGCGGCCGAGTTCGCCACGAGCAAATCAAGCACATCGCACCAGGAGACAGCTTCATGAAATTGCGCATCAACCGCCGCGCGGCCGCCATGACCGTGCTGGCCGCCAGCTTCGGCCTGCTGAGCACCGCGAGCCTGCCTGTCCATGCACAAGCCAAGCCGCGCGTGGGCCTCGTGATGAAGTCGCTGGCCAACGAGTTCTTCAAGAACATGACCGAAGGCGCCATCGCGCACGAGAAGAAGCGCGGCGACTTCACGCTCAAGGCCGTGGGCATGCAGTCGGAAACCGACTTCGATGCGCAGACCGCCGCGGTGGAGAACTTCATCACCCAGCAGTACGACGTGATCGTGATCGCACCGGCCGACTCGCGCGCGATGGTGGCGCCGGTGGCCCGGGCCCTGAAGGCCGGCATCACGGTGGTGAACTTCGACGTGGCACTCGACCCCGCGGCCATGAAGAAGGCCGGCCTCGACCTCGCCTTCGTGGGGCCCGACAACCGCGCCGGCGCCAAGATGGCCGGTGACGAACTGGCCAAGGCCCTGGGCCCGGGCGCCAAGGTGGTGATCATCGAAGGCAACCCCGGCGCCGACAACGCGCTGCAGCGCAAGCTGGGCTTCGAAGACGCGGCCAAGCAGGGCAAGCTCAACATCGTGGCCTCGCAAACGGCTCGCTGGGAGACCGAGGAAGCCAACGCGGTGTTCACCAACATCCTGACCGCCAACCCCGACATCAAGGGCGTGATGGCCGCCAACGACTCGATGGCGCTGGGCGTGGCCAAGGCCATCGACGCGGCAGGCAAGACCGGGCAGATCAAGGTGGTGGGCTTCGACAACATCCCGGCCATCCGCCCGCTCATCAAGAGCGGCAAGGTGCTCGCCACCGTGGACCAGTTCGGCTCGCAGATGGCGGCCAATGCCATCGACCAGGGCATCAAGGCGCGCAAGGAAGGCAAGCAGCTCAAGGGCTGGATCAAGACGCCGATCGAGCTGGTGACGGCGAAGAACCTGAAGTGAACTCGAATGCATTCACCGCGGAGACGCGGAGAACACGGAGTTCCGCAGAGAAGGGCGTGGATTTCTCCGTGCATCTCCGCGCCCTCCGCGCCTCTGCGGTGAAGGCTTTTTGGTCTTTACGGCATTCACGGTGAATGATGACGATGGACCCGCGTTCGCCCTCCCCCGCCCTCACGCTCCAGGGCCTCACCCGCCGCTACCCCGGCGTGGTGGCGCTCGACGGCGTGGACCTCGAGCTGCATGCCGGCGAGGTGCATGCGCTGGCCGGCGAGAACGGCGCCGGCAAGTCCAGCCTCATCAAGCTGCTGGGAGGTGCCGAGCGGCCCGACGCCGGCAGCATGGCGCTCTTCGGCACGGCCTATGCGCCGCACACGCCCCTAGATGCCATCCGCGCCGGCATCCGCGTGGTGCACCAGGAACTGCACATGCTCGACGAGCTGTCGGTGGCCGAGAACCTGCTGTTCGAGCAGCTGCCGCGCAAGCGCTTCGGGCTGCTGGACCGCACGGCCATGGCGCGCCGCGCCCGCGAGCTGCTCACGCTGGTGGGGCTCGACGACCTGTCGCCCGACACGCGCGTGGGCACGCTCGGCATGGCGCAGCGCCAGCTGATCGAGATCGCCAAGGCGCTGTCGAGCCGCAGCCGCATCGTCATCATGGACGAGCCCACCGCCACGCTCACGCCGCGCGAAACCGACCGGCTGCTGCAGCTCATTCGCCAGCTGCGCGACAGCGGCGTGACGGTGGTGTTCGTGTCGCACCACCTGCAGGAGCTCTTCGAGGTGTGCGACCGCGTGACCGTGCTGCGCAACGGCCGCAAGGTCACCACGCAGCCCATGGCCGACACCGCACCCGACGAGCTGGTGCGGCTGATGGTGGGCCGCGCACTCGAAGAGCGGCCACCGCACAAGCCAGCTGCAATACGCACCGACCGTGCACCGGCGCTGGAGGTGCAAGGGCTGCGCTACCGCGGCCAGCGCGCCGGCCGGCAGATCGACTTTACGCTGCGCTATGGCGAGATCGTGGGATTGGCCGGGCTGGTGGGCTCGGGGCGCACGGAGACCGTGCGTGCCATCTTCGGCGCAGACCCCGCCGCGGCCGGCACGGTGCTGCGTGACGGCAAGCCGGTGCACATCCGCTCGCCGCGTGATGCGCTGGCCCACGGCATCTGCCTCGTCACCGAGAACCGCAAGGACGAGGGCCTGATCCTCGACATGCCGATCCGCGCCAACATCAGCCTGGCGCACCTGCAGGCGGTGTCACGCCGCGGCTTCATGCGTGCGGGTGACGAGGAAGCGGCCGCCAAGCGCGCCGCAGCAGACCTGAAGATCCGCCTTGCCTCGGTAGGCCAGCCGGTCCGCGAGCTTTCCGGCGGCAACCAGCAGAAGGTGGTGCTGGGCAAGTGGCTGCTGCGCGAGCCGCGGGTGCTGCTGCTCGACGAGCCCACCCGCGGCGTGGACGTGGGCGCCAAGGCCGAGATCCATGCGCTGCTCGAACGCATGGCGGCCGACGGCCTGGCCGTGCTGGTCGTCTCGTCGGACCTGCGGGAGTTGATGAGCGTGTGCGACCGCATCCTCGTGCTGAGCAAAGGCGCGCTGGCCGGCGAGCTGCCGCGCGAGCGTTTCGACGAAGAAGCCATCCTGGCGATGGCCTACCAGGAATACATGCAGCCCGGGAGTTCCAACGATGCAGAAGCTGCTTGACCAGGGGGCGACGATGAGCGCGCCCTCTCCTTCGAACCTTCAGCCTGCCTGGCAGGGCAAGGCCCGCGCGGTGCTGCGCGAGGCCGGCATCGGCGTGGCGCTGCTCGCGCTCATCGCGGTGTTCTCGGTGCTGTCGCCGATTTTCCTCACGGCCAACAACATCACGAACATCTTCACGCAGATCAGCATCAACGTGATCCTCGCGGTGGGCATGACCTTCGTGATCCTCATCGGCGGCATCGACCTCTCTGTGGGCTCGGTGATGGCCTTCTGCGCCGTGGTGGCCGGCACGGTGCTCAAGATCGAGACGCTGCCGGTGGGCGCTGCCATCGCGCTGGCCCTGGCCGCCAGCGTCGCCGTGGGCGCGGCCTGCGGGCTGGCCAACGGCTGGGTGTCCGCGTTCTGGAGCATTCCGTCGTTCATCGTCACGCTGGGCATGCTCAACATCGCGCGCGGTGCCGCGCTGCAATGGACCGAGGCGCGCTCCATCTACGAATTCCCCGACGCCTTCAGCAACTTCGGCAGCGCCACGCTGCTGGGCGTGCCGGCGATATTCATCGTCGCGCTGGCGCTGGTGGCGATCGGCTGGTTCGTGCTCAACCGCACCGTGTTCGGCCGGCTACTCTATGCCATCGGCAACAACGAAGAGGCAGTGCGCCTGGCTGGCCACAACGTACGGCGCTACAAGATCGCGGCTTTCGTGATCGCCGGCGTGGCGGTGGGCGTGGGCGCGGTGATCTACATGATGCGGCTCACCATCGCGAGCCCCATCATCGGCATCGGCTTCGAGCTCAATGCCATCGCGGCGGTCATCATCGGCGGCACCAGTCTCTCTGGCGGGCGAGGCTCCATCATCGGCACGCTGCTGGGCGCCTGCATCATCGGCGTGCTGGCCAACGGGCTCATCCTCATCGGCATGAGCGACTTCCTGCGCCAGATGGTCACCGGCTTCGTCATCATCCTCGCCGTGGTGCTCGACGTGTACCGCGCGCGGCTCACCAACCGGCGCACCGCATGATCACCATCAAGGACGTCGCCCAGCACGCGCAGGTGTCGGTGACCACGGTGTCGCACGTCATCAACGGCACGCGCTTCGTGAGCGAAGCGGCGCGCGAGCGGGTGCAGCAGGCCATCGCCACGCTGAACTACGTGCCCAGCGCACTGGCACGCAGCCTGAAGAGCAACCGCACGCACACGGTGGGGATGATGATCCCCAACAACTCCAATCCCTACTTCGCCGAGATCATCCGCGGCATCGAGGACACCTGCTTCGAAGCGGGCTTCAACGTCATCCTCTGCAACTCCGACGACGACCCGCACAAGCAGGCCCAGTACGTGCGCGTGCTGAGCGAGAAGCAGGTCGACGGGCTCATCGTGCTGTCCTCGGGCGGCGACCCGGAGCTGATCGCCACGCTGCGTTCGGCCGGCATGCCGCAGGTGGTGGTCGACCGCGAGATCGACGACCTGGCCGCCGACCTGGTGGAGGTGAACCACGAGCTGGGCGGCTACCTGGCCACGCGGCACCTGCTCGAGCTCGGCCACCGGCGCATCGCCTGCATCGCCGGCCCGCAGGCACTGTCATCGGCCCGCCAACGCGTACAGGGCTATCACCGTGCGCTGGCCGAAACCGGCCAGCGCGTCGACGACAAGCTGCTGCGCAGCGCCGACTTCACCAGCGCAGGCGGGCATGAGGCGATGAGCTCGCTGCTGAAGATGCGGCAAAGGCCCAGCGCCGTGTTCGCGTCGAACGACCTCATGGCCATCGGCGCGGTGTGCGCCGCGGCCGAAGCGGGGCTGCGCATCCCGGAAGACCTGTCGGTGGTGGGCTTCGACGACATCGCCCTGGCGGCTTACAGCAACCCACCGCTCACCACCATCGCACAACCCAAGCACCAGACCGGCGCGCTGGCCGCGAGGCTGCTGCTCGATCGCATCACGCAGCGCGACAAGCCGCTGCGCCGCGAGATCCTGCAGCCCACGCTGTGCCTGCGGCGCTCCACTGCCCGCAAGGAGCCCGCATGATCGTGGTGGTGGGCAGCGCCAACATGGACATGGTGTTGCGCGTGCGGCAACTGCCTCGCCCCGGAGAAACCGTGTCCGGCCACGGCTTCGAGACACTGCCGGGCGGCAAGGGTGCGAACCAGGCGGTCGCGGCCGCGCGGCTGGGCGCGGAAGTGCATTTCGTGGGCTGCGTGGGCAGCGACGTGTTCGGCACGCAGATGCGCGCCACGCTGCAGGCCGAGGGGGTGAACGTCGATCACCTCGGCACCGTGAGCGGCCCGAGCGGCATCGCGATCGTGCTGGTCGATGACGCGAGCGGCCAGAACAGCATTGCCATCGAAGCCGGCGCCAACGCGGCGCTGTCGGTCGCACACGTCGATGCGGCAGCCAAAACGATCGCCGCCGCGTCCATGTTGGTGTGCCAGCTCGAAAGTCCGCTGCCGGCCGTGCAGCGCGCCGTCGCCATTGCGCATGCTGCCGGCGTGCCGGTGCTGCTGAACCCTGCCCCGGTGCAGCCCCTGCCGCGGCAGCTGCTGCAGCAGGTGAGTCTTTTGGTGCCCAACGAAAGCGAAGCCGCGGTACTTGCCGGCCAGGAAGCGGGCGAGCCGTTCGACGAGGTGCTTGCCGCCGAACGCTTGCGGCGGCTCGGCGCCTGCACGGTGATCGTGACGCTGGGTGAACGCGGCGTGCACGTGGCACAGCCCAGCGGCGCGACGCGCCACGAAACACCACGCGTAGCTCAGGTGGTGGACACCACCGGCGCAGGCGACACCTTCATCGGGGCCTTCGCCGCCGCGCGTTGCCGCGACGGGCTTGCGCTGGACGAAGCGGTGGAATTTGCCCAGCGCGCGGCGGCCTTCAGCGTGGCGCGCCGCGGCGCCATGGCTGCCATGCCGCGCCGCGAGGAGCTGTTGCCATGAAGAAAGCCGCGCTGCTGCACGGCGAGCTGTCGCACCTGGTGGCCACGCTGGGCCACGGCGATGCCCTGGTGATTGCTGATGCCGGCCTGCCCGTGCCACCCGGCGTGCGCTGCATCGACTTGGCCGTGACGCGCGGTGTGCCCGGCTTCGAAGAGGTGCTGGCCGCGGTGCTGAGCGAAATGCAGGTGGAGCACGCGTTGTGCGCCGAAGAGCTGGCCGCGAGCAGCCCCGAGATTGCGGCGCGGCTGTCGCACCGGCTGGCCAGCGTGCCGCAGCAGGCCGTGACCCACGAGTCCTTCAAGGAGCGCACGCGCAACGCGCGCGCCATCGTGCGCACCGGCGAATTCACGCCCTATGCGAACGTGATGCTGTTTGCCGGCGTGGTGTTTTGAACCACCCCCGTAGCGGCTTCGCCTCCTCGGCGAATCTCGGCAGCCTTTGCGGTGAAGGAAGTTGGTCTTTCAGCGAAGCTGACCCGCCGCTTTGGCCAGCTGCGTGATGCGCGCCCAGTCGCCGGCCTGCACGGCGTCGTCCGGCGTGAGCCACGAACCGCCGCACACCTTCACGTTGGGCAGCGCCAGGAACTGCGGCGCCGTCTCTGGCGTGATGCCCCCGGTGGGGCAGAACGACACGTCGGGGAACGGCCCCGCCAGCGCCTTGAGCAGCGGAACGCCCCCCACCGCCGTGGCCGGGAAGAGCTTGAGGAAGTAGTAGTCGTCCGCGTTGGCCGTCATCACCTCGCTGCCGGTGGACACACCGGGCAGCAGCGGCAGGCCGATCTCGCGCGCGGCGCGGCCCACCTCTGGCGTGTAGCCCGGGCTCACGGCGAAGCGGCAACCCACGTCCTTGGCGGCCTTCGCATCGGCCACGGAACGCACGGTGCCAGCACCGACGATGGCGTCGGGCACCGCCTTGGCAATGGCCTCCATCGCCTTCAGCGCCACCGGCGTGCGCAGCGTCACCTCGAGCACGCGCACGCCGCCGGCCACCAGGGCTTCCGCCATGGGCACCGCATCTTCGAGGCGCTTGATCACGATCACCGGAATCACCGGGCCATAGCTTGCGAGTTCGAGGGTGTTCATCGGACAGGTTCTTTCGTTCTGGAAGAGAGAGTCACAGCCAGGTGCAGGCGCCCTGCTCGGCGGCCACGACGTTGCGGCGCAGGCCGGCGAACAGCTCGCGGCCCAGGCCGTGTGCGTGCGTGTCACGGTGTGCGTCGCCGGGCACGGCGGTCTCGCGCTGCGCCCATTCGTCAGCCGGCACCAGCGCCTGCAGCGTGCCGGTGATGGCATCGAGCCGGATCACGTCGCCATCGCGCACCTTGGCCAGCGGGCCACCCGCTTGCGCCTCCGGGCTCACGTGGATGGCCGCCGGCACCTTGCCCGACGCACCGCTCATGCGGCCGTCGGTGACGAGCGCCACGCGGAAGCCCTTGCCCTGCAGCACGGCGAGCGGCGGCGTGAGCTTGTGCAGCTCCGGCATGCCGTTGGCCTGCGGGCCCTGGAAGCGCACCACGGCGACGAAGTCACGTTCCAGTTCGCCGGCCTTGAAGGCCGCGAGCAACTGCTCCTGTTCGTCGAACACGCGCGCGGGCGCTTCGATCACGTGGCGGTCTTCTGGCACGGCCGATACCTTGATGACCGAGCGGCCCAGATTGCCGGTCAAGAGCTTCAGACCACCGGTGGGGCTGAACGGCGAGAGGGCCTGGCGCACGATGGCTTCGTCGCCCGGCTCCACCGGCAGGGCCTGCCACTGCACCGCTTGCGCATCGCCTTCCACTGCCACCGGCAGTTGCGTGTAGTCGCGCAGGCCGTTCTTCGACACGGTCATCACGTCGCCGTGCAGCCAGCCGCCGTCGAGCAGCTCGCGCAGCACGAAGCCGGGGCCGCCTGCGGCCTGGAACTGGTTCACGTCGGCCGAGCCGTTGGGGTACACGCGCGCCAGTAGCGGCACTGAAGCCGAGAGGTCGGAGAAGTCGGTCCAGTCGATCAGGATGCCAGCCGAGCGCGCCACCGCCACCCAGTGGATCAGGTGGTTGGTGGAGCCGCCGGTGGCCAGCAGCGCCACCATCGCGTTGACGATGCAGCGCTCGTCCACCAGCTCGCCGATCGGCGTGTACCGCTTCGCCTTCACGCTGGCGAGCACCGTGCGCACCGCCTCGCGCGTGAGCGCTTCGCGCAGCCCGCTGTGCGGGTGGATGAAGGCCGCGCCCGGCACGTGCAGGCCCATCGCCTCGAGCAGCATCTGGTTGCTGTTGGCGGTGCCGTAGAAGGTGCAGGTGCCGGGGCCGTGGTAGGCCTTGCTTTCGGCTTCGAGCAGCGCGTCGCGACCCACGAGGCCTTGCGCATTGAGCTCGCGCACCTTGGCCTTTTCGCTGTTCGAAAGGCCCGTGCTCATGGGCCCGCCGGGCACGAAGACACAAGGCAGGTGGCCGAAATGCAGCGCGCCGATCAACAGGCCGGGCACGATCTTGTCGCAGATGCCCAGCAGCAGCGCGGCATCGAAGACGTCGTGCGTGAGCGCGACGGCGGTGCCCATGGCGATGGTGTCACGCGAGAAGAGGCTGAGCTCCATGCCGGGCAGGCCTTGCGTCACGCCGTCGCACATGGCGGGCACGCCGCCGGCCACCTGCACCGTGGCGCCGTACT
>CAMLLU010000036.1 GCA_946480925.1 uncultured Rivibacter sp. | reverse complement strand
CGTACTGCGCGAGCTTCTGCTGGAACAGCTGGTCGATCTTGCCGCCGGGGGCGAAGAGCATCGCGAAGTCGGCTTGCGTCACGTCGCGCTTGGAGGCGCGGTTGAGCGGGTAGCGGCCGGCAATGGCCTGCTGGCAGAACTCGCCGACTTGCGACTTAACCTCCTGCCCGAGGTTCTGCCGCACCATGATCTGCGAGACCTGCGCGCTGCTGGCCGAGAGGTTGTCGAGCATGGAGCGCACCGGCTCCGGCATGCGCGCGGCCTCGGCCTTCACGCGGTTGGGCAGCGGTGAGGGCGGCGGTGCAGAGCCGCCCTTGATGGCGGTGTCCACCGCGTTGAGCAGCACGTGCACTTCACCGATGAGTGCCACGGTGTCGTCCATGGGCGCCTTGCCGCCTTCGGGCTTGAAGACGAACTGGCGCAGCGCGGCGAAGCGGTCGTCGACGAGGCTTTCGATGCGCGGGCCGGCAGCCGCCGGCTTGCCGCCGGGCGTGAGGATGCTGGCGATGGCCTCGCGCGACTTGCCCAGCACTTCGGTGGCGCGCTTTTCGGCCTTGTCGACCACACCCCCGCCGGCCAGCAGCGTGGTCTCGCGCGACATGGCTTTCATGAGCGGCACCAGCGGCGTGTCGGGGCCCGACAGCAGCCGCGCCATCTGCACCGACTGCGCGAGGCTCGTCATCGGCAGCAGGCGCACGTCGGCGATGAAGGCTTCCCAGATGGTGGCGTATTCGTTGAGGTAGATGCGCCGCACGTCGTCCACCAGCGGCTCGTTGCCGCGCACGGCGGCAACGGGGCTCTTGGCGGGGTCAGTGATGCCCAGCACCCAGCCCTGCTCGTCGGCCAGCTGCTGGGCCACGCGAGACACCTCGCGCTGGAAGCCGCGGTGGTAGCCGTCGTAGGAGAACAACCCCGGCACGCCCTTGGTGAGCGGCTGGCCGCTGCGCCGGGTGAACACCAGCGCGGCGTTGTTGCCCGCCGCGCGCACCACGGTGAACTCGGGGAACTCGCCGCCCAGGCCCTGGTGGCGCATGCGGTTGTAGACCCGCTGCGGCAGCGTCACGGTGGCCAGGCGGGTGCGGTGCTGCTCGATGAGGGGCTTGTCTTCCGGCAGGGGCGACACGGCCGCACCTTGCGCGAGCAAGGCATCGAGGTGGTGGCTGAGCTGCTCGCGGTCTTCGAGGGCCAGCTCGCGGCCGAACTGCGCGTCCCAGTCGGCTTCGACGTAGATCTTCAGCGACTCGGCGTCGAAGTGGTCGGGGTCGTGCAGCATGAGGTAGGCCTTGAGCGCCTCGTACTGCATCTCGGGTGCTTCGCCGCCCTGGCGCAGTTGCTCTTCGATGCGCAGCGCCAGCCGTGGCAGCACGGCATCGACCAGCATGCGTTCGTAGGCCGTGTTGGCCGCGCTGTCGAGCTTGCGGCCCTGGTAGAGCCCGAAGCCCAGCGACCAGGGCACCTCGTCGCTGTTGCGCCCGGCGGTGGCCAGCGTGCGGGTGGCGTCGAGCGCCGGCACGATGGGCTGCAACTCGGGCGAGGCCCGGTTGGGCGTGGCCTGCACGAGCTTGCGCACTTCTTCCACGCGCTCGGCCACGTCGGTGATGTAGCGGCGGTTGTTGATGTAGCTGGTGCTCCACGCGACGACGGTGCCCACCGTGAGCAGCCCCACCGCGGCATAGCCGGCCAGCGCCAGGGCCGTGCGGCGGCGCTCCCACTTGAGGTTGGTGCCGGCGATGCCGCTTTCGGCGAACACCACTTCGCCCAGCAGCCGGTTCAGGAAGTAGCTCTTGCCGCTGGACTGGTTGGGCGCCACGATGGCCCGCTCCAGCCGGTAGGCCCGGGCCACGGCACCGAGCACGCGGTCGATGGGCGTGCCTTCCTGCGTGCCGCTCACGAAGTAGACGCCCCGCAGCAGCGGGTTGGCTTCGTAGGGCGAGGGCGAGAACACCGTCTCCACGAACTCCTGCAGCATGCCGCGCAGACCCGCGAACTGGCCCGGGAAGCCGTAGATGCGTGCACGGCGCTGTGCATCGCGATCGACCTGCAGGCGGTCGATGAGGCCGTCGTTCAGCCGCTGGTGAAGCGCGTCGAACTCGGGGCCAAAGCGAGACAGCGGGGCCGATTCACCCTTCAGTGCCGCCGGGTCGAGCGGGAAGGTGAAGCCCCAGGGCGAGGCGCGCTGGTCCTTGTCGACGGTGGCGAAGTAGTCCATGAACCCGGCCAGCAGGTCGCACTTGGTGACCAGCAGGTAGATCGGGAAGCGGATGCCCAGGTCCTGGTGCAGCTCCTGCACGCGCTGGCGCACGGTGGCCGCATGCTGCGCGCGCTCGGCGGGGCCGCGGGTCAGCAGGTCGGCCACCGACACGGTGACCAGCACGCCGTTGACCGGCTGGCGCGGGCGCGACTTCTTGAGCATGCCGAGAAAGCCGCTCCAGGTGGCGCGGTCGTTCTCGCGGTCGCTGTCTTGCGTGGTGAAGCGGCCGGCGGTGTCGACGAGCACGGCGCGGTCGGTGAACCACCAGTCGCAGTTGCGCGTGCCGCCCACGCCCTTCACGGCATGGTCGCCCACCGCTTCGGCCAGCGGGAACTTCAGGCCGCAGTTGTGCAGCGCCGTGGTCTTGCCCGAGCCGGGCGCGCCGATGATCAGGTACCACGGCAGCTCGTAGAGGTATTGCCCGCCCAGCTTGGCCGACCAGCCCGAGAGCACGCCGCCCCCGCCGAAGCGCGCACGCTTGAGGGTGACCAGCGCTTTCTCGAAGCGCTCGCGCACCGCCTTCATGTCGGCGCTTTCCGTCTCCTTGGCAGCGGCCGGCGCGGCCATCAGCTGGTTGACCACCTGCGCGTTGCCGCGGCGCGCGCGCCATGAGTTCCACGCCATCAACAGCACGGCGATCAGCACGACCACGCCGATGGTGATCCAGCGGGCTCCGGTGCCTTCGAGCGGCCGCACGTCGGCAACGGCCACCAGCGGGCCGACGATCCAGATCACCAGCGCGAGGGCCAGCAACAGCACCGCGAGCAGCACCCAGCGGTTGAAGACGAGGCCGAGGAGCTTCTTGATCATGGCTTCCTGATCATGATTTGGCCGCCTTCGGCGCCGCATTGGCTCGGCCCACGAACAGCGTGACCTCGACGCGCCGGTTCAGCGCGCGGTTGCCGGCGGTGTCGTTGGGCACCACCGGCTCGCCGTCGGCGCGGCCTTCTGATGTGATGCGGTCGGCCGCCACCTTGCGAGCGACCAGCAGGTCGCGCACCGTGCGGGCGCGCTCTTCCGAGAGGTGCCAGTTCGACGGGAAGCGCGCCGAGCGGATGGGCTGGCTGTCGGTGTGTCCGGTCACGAGCACGGCGCCGTTCACTTGCGCCAGGGCGTCGGCGATGCGCTGCATCAGCGCTTCGCGCTCGGGCAGCAGCGTGGCGCTGCCGGGTGCGAACGAGCCGTCACCGCGGATGGTGACCACGCTGCGGTCGATCTCGTCGCGCACGGCCACGAGGCCGGCCTTGATGTCGGGCTGCAGGAATTGCGCGAGCCGCGGCTTGGGCGCCGGCTGCGGCTGCGCCACCACGGGGGGCGAGAGGCGCAGGCTCTGGATCTGCCCGTACACCGGGTCGGAATGGCCGCCCAGCGACAGCGCGAGGCCCAGGTACATGCCGGTGAGCAGCAACGCGGCCACCGCGGCCGTGGCGGCCAGCGGCAGCCAGCTGTAGGCGCGCTTGCGCGTGACGGGCTGGCCCTGCCAGTGCTGCGCCAGCGCGTGCGGGTAATCGCCGCGCTGCTGCTTCAGGATCTGCGCGAGCTTGTCGCGCACCGCTTCGAGCTGCGCGCGGCCGTTGTCGATGACGCGGTAGCGGCCCTCGAAGCCGAGCGTGAGCGCGCAATAGATGAGTTCGAGCAGGTCGCGGTTGGCCTCGGGCTTTTCGGCCAGCCGCGCCATGAGCTGGAACACCTTTTCTCCGCCCCAGGTCTCGTTGTGGAACATGGCCAGAAGGCTGTGCCGAGCCCACACGCCCGAGCCGCCCCAGGGCGTGTCGGCGGCGGCTTCGTCGAGCATGGTGCACAGCACGTAGCGCGCGGCCATCACGCGTTCGGGCGCGATGCCTTGTTGCGTGGCCTGCGTGGCGAAATCGCGAATGCCTTGCGCCAGCGCATTGCGCAGCGCGGTCGGGTCGTCCACGTGGCGCGTGGTGCGCAACTGCGGCACGGCCAGCAGCAGCTTGTTGGCCAGCGCCACCAGCGGGTTCAGGCCCTGGTCGGGCGCGGCGGCGAGCTCAGGCGCGGTGGCGAACTCGCCAGTACCGGTACCGCCTTCAACGCTGCGCGTGCTGGAGCGCCCGCCTGGGTTGGGCTTGATGAAGGTGCGCTGCTGTTCGTCGAACTGCGCGAAGGGGTCGTTGATGGCGGAGGGTTCCATGGCGGGCCTTCACCGTCACTGCCGAATGGCCCACAGCTCGAGTTCGATGCCGGGGAAGTCGCCCGCCACGTGCAGTGCCAGGCTGCCGCTGCGCTCGAGCTGCTTCCACAGGTCGCCATGGCGGTCGAGCTCGAAGTAGTGGCAGCCGGCATGGAAGGGCAGCTGGCGTGGCGCCACCGGCAGCGAGCGCAGCGTGACACCGGGCAGCTGCAGGTTCACGAGGTCGCGGATGCGGTCCACCGGCCCGAGCTTGGACTGCAGCGGGAAGCGCTGGCGCAGCTGGTCGGCCGGCATCTGTGCATTGACGGCGAGCACGAAGTTGGCGGTGCGCGCGAGCTCCGGGTCCGGGATCATGGCGGTGCGCACGCCGTGGCTGCGGTCCACCAGGTCGATCTGCAGCGCATTGCGCTCCAGCACGGTGGACAGCATGCGGCGCAGGTCTTCCACCACCGGCATGAAGGTCGCCTGCAGGTCGTCGTGCTTGTAGAGCGGGTAGTCGGGCGGGTGCCGCTGCTCGCTGGTGAAGGTGGCCAGGTCGCCGGCCAGCTGCAGGCAGGCGAGATAGAAGCCGTGCGGGTGCACCTGCGGCACGCCGGCATGCTGGCGGAACACCGGCTCGGCGCGGTTGAGCGCCTGCAGCATGAGGAAGTCCGCCATCTCTGAAACACCATGGCTGAGCTGCCCCATGCGCGAGGCCAGCAGGCGCGCGCGCTGCTGCATCAGGCCGTGCAGCAGCGACGCGGTGGCCGAGAGCTGCGAGGTCGCTTCGATGCGCGTGTGCGGGGCGATGTAGGAACGGTCGAGCACCACCTGGTTGTCGCTGCGGCGCTCGACCACCCGCGCCACGCCGAGCAGCGCGTAGGCGTCGCTGGCGTCGCGGCCGCGCAGCAGGCGCAGCTGCAGCGCACCTGTCTGCACGGGCTCGGGGTCGTCGCTCGCGCTGGTGTGGTCGCGCAGGTCATGGTCGGCCACGCGGTAGCGGTACATCTCCTGCTGTGCCTCGCCGTCGAAGGCCACTTCGGTGATGCCTTCGCGTGCCAGCGGAATGGCGAGGTAGACCAGCTCGCCTTTCATGTCGACCGGCACGTCCAGCGGCACCGGCACCGCGTCGTTTTGCGGAATCGAAAACGGCGTGCCGTCGGGCAGCACGCCGTTGGCGCGCAGCAGCCCCACGCGGCCCAATGCGAGCTGGCCCTCGTCGAGCGCCAGCTCGAAGAAGCCCCAGGCATAAGGGCCGGTCGCACGCAGCCGCATGTCGATCTGGTATTCGACGTGCCGCGCTTCCTGCTGGAAGTGATGCGGCAGCAGGAACATGCCCTGCGACCACACGACTCGGCTTTGCAGACTCATCGGTTGTCTACTCTCGGCTACTTCTTCGGGGTGGCGGAAACCGACAACTCCTCGGCCCGGATGACGATCTGCTGCTTCTTGCCCGGCTGCACCGGCAGCACGGTGCGCCACTTCGAGCGTTCGAGGTCGCGGTAGGCCGCGAACACGCCGATGAAGCGCGTTTCGGGCGACAGGGTCTTGGCGTAAGGCTTCGATTCACCCGGGCCCAGCGTGAATTCGTCGCGGCCCAGCATGTCGGCGCCGAGTTCGGCCTGGTCGCGCTGGTACAGCGACACGAAGTCGGCGTTGTTGAAGGCGGTGGCCGTCTTGAGTTCGTACACGCGCACCAGCACCGGCGAAGGCCGTTTGCTGATGCTGGGGTTCACGCTGGTGGAAGCCTCGATCGTGCCGCTCACCTGAGCCGGCTTCGGCGGGCCGCCGCACGCGCTCAACAACAGCACCACGGCTGCTGCCAGCACGGCAGCGCAGCGCGCCCGCTGCATCGGGACGTTGCTCACAGGGTCTCTCCTAGGCTCGTTCCAAAGAATAGCTAGCCGGGGGGCTTCTCCCGCGTGACTTAGGTAATCCGCGAAGCGCTCCTAAACTGGCCAGCCATGTTTCGTGCCGCTTCCTTGCAACCTCCGTTGCGCCGCTGGTTGACCGCTTGCACCGCCGCCTCGTTGCTGGCGTTGCCGCCGCCCGTACTGCCCCAGGCGGGGGGCGATTTCGGCCGTTGCGTGGGCAACCTGCGCGGCGAACTCAAGCGCCACCCCGAAGTGCGGGCCGAGACTTTCGACACTTACACCCGCGCCGCGCAGGACTTGCGCGCGGACATCGAGAAGTTCACCGCCACGCAGCCGGAGTTCAAGCTCTTCATCTGGGACTACCTGATGCGCCGCGTCGATGCCCAGCGCATCGAAGAAGGCCGCGAGATGCGCTCGCGCGAGGCGGCGGCGCTGGCGTCCATCCACACGCGGCATGGCGTCGATGGCGCCACGGTGGTGGCGGTGTTCGGCATCGAAACGGACTACGGCCGTGTGCGCGGGCGCTACCCGGTGGTCGACGCCACGCTGAGCCGCGCATGCCTGAACCTTGCCAGCAACGAACGCAAGAACCACTTCTTCGCCGCGCTATGGCTGCTGCAGGAAGGGCTGGTCAAGCCCGAGGAGTTCCGCGGGTCGTGGGCCGGCGCCTTCGGCAAGACGCAGTTCATGCCCGGCACCTTCACGCGCTACATGGACGACGGCGATGGCTCGGGCGCGCCCGACATCGTCAACAGCGTGCCCGATGCATTGGCCACCACGGCGCGCTACCTGGCCGGCCTGGGCTGGCAGGACGGGCTGCCGTGGGGCGTGGAGGTGCGTGCGCCGCGGGCCGTGGTGGAGGCCTTGAATGCTCCCGAGGGCGAACACGGTTGCCTGGCCGTTGCGCCGGCCGCGGCGAAGTGCCGCAGCGTGGACGAGTGGACGAGATTCGCCGTGCGTGGCGTGGACGGGCAGGAGCTGGCGGACTTCACTTCGGTGTGGCCGCGCTGGAACGGCGCCACTACCGCCGCGCTGCTGGCGCCCGCGGGGCCTGACGGCCCGGCTTGGCTGGTGACGCCGAACTACCAGGCCATCTGGCGCTACAACCGGGCCGACGCTTACGGCCTGGCGATCGGCCTGCTGGCCGATGCGCTGCGCAGCACGCCGCCGCAACGCGTGGCCTGGCCCGCGGACGACGCGGGCATCTCACGCGCCGAGTTCCGCGAGCTGCAGTCACTGCTGCGGCAACGCGGACATTGCGGCGTGAGCGTCGATGGCTCGGAAGGACCTCTCACTGGTGCTGCCATCCGCACCGAAGAGACGCGGCTGGGCTTGCCGGAATCGGGCAGGGCAGGCGCGAAGATCCTGCGGATGCTGAAGGCCGAGGCGGCACCAGCGGCGGGTGTTTGCGAACCCGCGGCACCCGCTTCGGTGCCACAGCCAGCGCTGCCGGCTTCCGCGCCGGAGGCAGCGGTGCCTGCCTTTGCGCCAGTGCCTGCACCACCGGCCTCAGCGCCGGAAGTGCCAGCGCCTCAGGTGCCCGCGCCCGCAGTGCCGGCGTCGGCGCCCGCTTCAGCGCCAGCCGCCTTGCGCGAGCCTTCCTTGCCCGCATCGAGTGCACGTTCGGCATAGCGGTTGAAGCGCCAGGCGGTGTCTTCCATCACGATGCGCCGCCAGGTGGCGCGCTTTTCGACAGGCGTCATCTGCGGCCAGTGCTGCACTTCATGGAAAGTGCGTCCGCACCCCTTGCAGATGTCGTCGCCCTGGCTGGTCGAGCAGATGGCGATGCAGGGCGTGTCCGGCGTGGACTCGTACCACTTGAGCCAGGCCGCCTTGGCCTTGGGCGGCATCGAGCCGTCGTCGCAGTACTGCTCGTGGTAATAGACCATCAGCGCGTACACCTCGCCTAGCGCGCGTACTTCCTTGCACGCGGTGATGCCATCAGGCGAAGGGGAGCGTTCCCGCCACCAGTTGATGGCGGATTCGATGTCGGTGATGTGGATGCCAGCCATTTTTTTGTGACTGGTGACTTGTGAGCCGTGAGCAGGGAACAGCCAGTATGCATTGACCGGTCACCCGTCACGGGTCACTGGTCACTAGTAGACGAGGCCCATTGCGGTGCGGACTTCTTTCATCGTCTCGCGGGCCACGCGGCGGGCGCGCTCGGTGCCGACCTCGACGATCCAGTGCACCTGCTTCGGGTTGCTGAGGTAAGCCTCGGCGCGCTCGCGCCAGGGCTGTTGTTCCTTCTGGATGGCTTCGATCACCGGCTGCTTGCAGTCCAGGCAGCCGATGCCGGCGCTGGTACAGCCCTTGGCCACCCAGTCCTTCACGTCGGCATTCGAATAGACCTGGTGCAGCTTCCACACCGGGCAGCGTTCGGGGTCACCCTTGTCGCTGCGCCGCACACGCTGCGGATCGGTCGGCATGCGGCGGATCTTTTCTTCCACCACGGCCGGCTCGTCGCGCATCGCGATGGTGTTGCCCACGGTCTTGCTCATGCGGGCGCCGTCGAGCCCCGGCATGCGGCCCACCTCAGTGAACAGTGCCTGCGGCTCGATCAGCACCGTCTGGCCGCCGGCGTAGAGGTGGTTGAAACGCCGCGCCACTTCGCGCGTCACTTCGATGTGCGGTGCCTGGTCTTCGCCCACCGGCACGAAGGCGGCCTTGTAGATCAGGATGTCGGCCGACTGCAGCAGCGGGTAGCCGAGAAAGCCGTAGGTGGCCAGGTGACGGTCCGTGGCCTGCGCCATCTGGTCGCGGTAGGTCGGCAGGCGCTGCAGCCACGACAGCGGCGTGCCCATGGCCAGCAGCGTGAACAGCTCCGCATGCTCGGGCATGCGGCTCTGGATGAACAGCGTGGCGCGCTCGGGTTCGATGCCGGCCGCGAGCCAGTCGACCACCATGTCGTAGACGTTGCGCTCGAGGTCGGCGTGGTTCTCGTAGTGCGTCGTCATCGCGTGCCAGTCGGCCACGAAGTAGTAGCAGTCGTACTCGTGCTGCAGCCTCACCCAGTTCTTCAGCGCGCCGTGGTAATGGCCGAGGTGCAATGCGCCCGTGGGGCGCATGCCGGAAAGCACACGGGGCTTCATCATTGCATGCTCATCAGCGTGGGAAGCGAGGGCAGGACGGCGCTCAGCAGCTCCAGCAGCACACGGATGATCGGCAGCATCCAGTAAGCGCTCACGACACCCACCAGCACCAGCCCCATGACGATGAAGAAGCCGTAAGGCTCCAGCCGCGCCACCGGCAGCGCATAGCGCACCGGCAGCAGGCCCACGAGGATACGCCCGCCATCCAGCGGCGGCACCGGCACCAGGTTGAACGCAAACATCACCAGGTTCACCAGCACGCCGGCGCGGGCCATCAGCAGGAAGAACTCCTCGTCGGCGCCCATGCCCAGCAGCACCGCGCCGAACACTGCCCAGCCGATGGCTTGCAGCAGGTTCGAGCCGGGCCCGGCGAACGCGACCCACACCATGTCTCTCTTCGGACGGCGCAGCTGCCGCCAGTCCACCGGCACCGGCTTCGCATACCCGAACACGAAGGCGCCGGCCGTGGCCACGTAGAGCAGCAGGGGCATCAGCACCGTGCCGATGGGGTCGATGTGGCGCATCGGGTTGAGCGAGATGCGGCCGGCCTGTTCGGCCGTCGGGTCGCCGTAGTGGCGCGCCACATAACCATGAGCCGCCTCGTGCAGCGTGATCGCAAACAGCACGGGCAATGCATACACCAGGACGGTGCGGATGACGTCGGATTCCATGTGGGGGCGGATTCTAGGAGGCAGGGCGGCGACTAAACTGCCGCCCGATGAAGAACATCGTGATCCTGATCTCGGGGCGAGGCTCCAATATGGAAGCCATCGTCCACGCGAACGAGCGTGAGAAGTGGCCGGCGCGTGTGGCCGCGGTCATCAGCAACAAGGCCGATGCGGCCGGCTTGTCCTTTGCAGCTTCTCGTGGGATTGCCACCGCGGTGGTGAACCACCGCGACTATCCCTCGCGCGAGGATTTCGATGCAGCGCTGGCGCAATGCATCGACGGCTTTGCGCCCGACGTCGTGGTGCTCGCAGGCTTCATGCGCATCCTCACGTCAGGTTTCGTGCAGCGTTATCAGGGCCGGCTCGTCAACATCCACCCCTCGCTGCTGCCGGCTTTCCCCGGCCTGCACACGCATGAACGCGCGCTCGAGGCCGGCTGCAAGGTGGCCGGAGCGACCGTGCATCTCGTGACACCGGAGCTGGATCACGGCCCCATCATTGCCCAGGCGGCGGTGCCGGTGCTGGCCGACGACACACCGCAGACGCTGGCAGCCCGCGTGCTGACCAAGGAGCATGTGATCTACCCGCGCGCCGTACGCTGGATGGTCGAAGACCAACTGCAGGTCGATGCCGCCGGCATCGTGTGCCACAAGGCTGGGGCGACCCAGCTCGAACTCTGATCGATCGACTGCCATGCATCCCGGCCACCTGCTCGACCTCACCACCGAACTGCTGCGCAACGTGCTGCGGCTCGATTCACCCGCCGACTCCGTGGTGTCGGCTTTCTTCCGCCAGCACAAGGAGCTTGGCCCGCGCGAGCGCCACACGCTGGCCGAAACGGCCTACAACGTACTGCGGCATCGCCTGCTGTATCAGCACCTGGCCCAGTCGGGCAGCGGCGCCATGGAGCGCCGCCTGGCCATCCTCGGCTGGCAGGGCAGCGACACCTTCCTGCGCGGCGGGCTGGGCTCTCACGAAGCCGATTGGGTGGGGCGCGCGCGTGGCGTGGACGTGAAGACCCTGCCCGAAAAGCTGCGCCACAACCTGCCCGACTGGTTGGCCACGCCACTGCAAGCCACGCTGAGCGACGAGTTCTGGCCGCTGGTGAACAGCCTCAATCAAAGCGCGCCGCTGGACTTGCGCGTCAACCTGCTGAAGGCCAAGCGCGAAGACGTGCTGCCGGTGCTGCAGCAGGCTGGCATCGCCGCCACGCCCACGCCCTATTCGCCCTGGGGTGTGCGCGTGGAAGGCAAACCTGCGCTCAACAAGCTCGAGTTGTTCACGCAAGGCGGCGTCGAAGTGCAGGACGAAGGCAGTCAGTTGCTGGCCTTGTTGACCGAAGCCAGGCGCGGCGAGATGGTGGTGGACTTTTGTGCCGGCGCCGGGGGCAAGACGCTGGCGCTGGGCGCGATGATGCGCAACACCGGCCGGCTGTACGCCTTCGACGTGTCCGGCCACCGGCTCGACGCGCTGAAGCCGCGGCTGGCGCGCAGCGGCCTGTCCAACGTCTACCCGGCGCAGATTGCGCATGAGCGCGACGAACGCATCAAGCGCCTGGCCGGCAAGATCGATCGCGTGCTGGTCGACGCACCGTGCTCAGGCCTTGGCACGCTGCGCCGCAATCCCGACCTGAAATGGCGCCAGTCGCCGCAGGGACTGGACGAACTGAAAGCCAAGCAAGGGGCCATCCTGTCCAGCGCCGCGCGTCTGCTCAAACCGGGTGGCCGACTCGTCTACGCGACCTGCAGCCTGCTGCAGGTCGAAAACGAAGACATCGCCGCCGCATTCACCAGCGAACACAAGGATTTCGTGCCGTTGCAGGCGCGCGAGGTGCTGGAGCGGGCCAAGGTTGCAAAGGCCGAGGAACTCGTCAACGACGACGGCCATTTGCGGCTGTGGCCTCATCGTCACCAGACCGACGGCTTTTTCGCGGCGGTCTGGGAACGCAAATAGCCATAAATAGTCATTCGCTATGGAGAGATGGTGGCGCATGGCTTGAGCTGGCTCAAACCACCCCTACTCTTCACAACTGCGTCGTCAAAAGTGCGTAGTTCCACGCGCTGCTTGGCACCCCTCGGCACCTACAATTCCGCACCCTTCGGAAAAGGCTCTACAGAATGGACGTTTTGATGTCGTTGTTCGACGGCACCGTGAACTGGCTGGCCCACGGCCTGCTTGACGCCTCGTGGTGGCAAATCGTGCTGTACACGCTGGCTTTCACGCACGTGACCATCGCTTCGGTCACGATCTTCCTGCACCGCTCCCAAGCTCACCGCGCGCTGGACTTGCACCCTGCGGTGATGCATTTCTTCCGTCTCTGGCTGTGGCTGGGCACCGGCATGGTGACCAAGGAATGGGTGGCCATCCACCGCAAGCACCACGCCAAGTGCGAAACCGTTGACGACCCGCACAGCCCGCAGACCCACGGTATCAAGAAGGTGCTGTTCGAAGGAAGCGAGCTGTACCGCACCGAAGCCAAGAACAAGGAAACCCTGGCCAAATTCGGCCACGGCACGCCTGATGACTGGATCGAGCGCAACCTGTACAGCCGCTACAGCTGGCAGGGTGTGGGTCTCACGCTGATCATCGACCTGCTGCTGTTCGGCGCTATCGGCGCTGCGGTGTGGGCGGTGCAGATGCTGTGGATCCCGATCACCGCAGCCGGCATCATCAACGGCCTGGGCCACTGGTGGGGCTACCGCAACTTCGAGGCGGCCGACGCTTCGACGAACATTTCGCCGTGGGGCATCATCATCGGCGGCGAAGAGCTGCACAACAACCACCACACCTACCCGACCTCGGCCAAGCTGTCGGTCAAGAAGGGTGAGTTCGACATCGGCTGGGTCTACATTCGCGGGCTCGAGATGCTGGGTTTGGCCAAGGTCCGCAAGACGCCTCCCGAGCTGAAGCTGGGTGCAGTGAAGCCTGTGGCCGATTCCAAGACGCTCGAGGCCATCATTGCCAACCGCTACGAAGTGATGGCCAAGTACGCCAAGGAGCTCAAACGAGCCTGCGGCGCCGAACTTGATCGCCTCAAGGCGCAAGGCGCCAAAAACGGTGCCAAGTGGGCCCAGATGCGGTTGGCACGTCGCTGGCTGCACCGCGACGACGACAAGATTCCGCAGGAATTCAAGGCGCAGATCGCGGCCACCCGTGCCGAGCACCCAGTGCTCGACAAGCTGGTGACCATGCGCGAAGAGCTGCGCCAGCTCTGGACTCGCACCAACGTGTCGGCTGAGCAACTGGTGAGCGACCTGCAGGCCTGGTGCAAGAAGGCCGAAGAGAGCGGCATTGCGGCACTGCAGGAGTTCGCACTCAAGCTGCGCGCGGCTCACGCCTGAAGTCAGTCACTGCAGCAAAGCACAAAGCGCCTCGATTGAGGCGCTTTTCTTTTTGCGGATTAGATCCAATCCACCGAGTCCATCGGCCGCGAAGCAGAACTGGCCTGCGTTGCCGCCGCCCTGTGGGGCTGCAGGCTTGCAGCGTGACACAGCAAAGGCCAGCAAATCCGCAAGTAAAAAAACCGCCGGGCATAACGCCGGGCGGTTTTTTGGATGAACGAGAGCTGATGCTTACTTCAGCTTCACTTCCTTGTAAGCCACGTGCTTGCGAGCCTTGGGATCGAACTTCATCAGTTCCATCTTCTCGGGCGTGGTCTTCTTGTTCTTGGTGGTCGTGTAGAAGTGACCGGTGCCGGCAGTGGATTCCAGCTTGATCTTTTCGCGTGCGCCTTTGGCCATGATGTGCTCCTAGATCAGCGGTGAATCAGAGTTCGCCCTTGGCGCGCAGGTCAGCGACCACTTGGTCGATGCCCACCTTGTCGATCAGGCGCAGAGCAGCGTTGCTCACACGCAGGCGCACCCAACGGTTTTCGGTTTCGAGCCAGAAACGGCGGTACTGCAGGTTGGGCAGGAAACGACGCTTGGTCTTGTTGTTGGCGTGGGAAACATTGTTCCCCACCATCGGGCCCTTGCCCGTGACTTGACAGACGCGTGCCATGACGCTTCTCCGTACGATGTGTTTCGATGCGGCGGCCAGAGCAGGCCTTTCACCAACTGACCGATGACGGGTTGTTGGTACGGGGCTTGGTGGCTGCCCTTCCGGACGCGTGCTGCGAAAGTCGCTCAGGCGCACCGGGGCTGGTTTGGCAAAGAGGGCGATTGTAGCGGTATTTACCTCATACGGTAAAGCCAGCGTCAGTGGCCGCTTCCTTGCTCCAGGAATCGCTGGGCATCCAATGCCGCCATGCAGCCCGTGCCCGCGCTGGTGATGGCTTGACGGTACACATGGTCTTGCACGTCGCCGGCCGCGAAGACGCCAGGCACGCTCGTCATCGTGGCAAAGCCGCTGAGGCCCGACTTGGTGAGGATGTAGCCGTCCTTCATCTCCAGTTGGCCCTGGAAGATATCGGTATTGGGCTGGTGGCCGATGGCGATGAAGCAGCCTTGCAATTTCAGCTCGGTCGTGCTGCCATCCTGTGTGGACTTGATGCGCACGCCGGTCACGCCGCTGGCGTCGCCCAGTACTTCGTCGAGCGCGTTGAACAGGTGCAGTTCGATCTTCCCGGTCTTTACCTTGTCCATCAGCTTGTCCACCAAGATGGCTTCGGCCTTGAACTTGTCGCGGCGGTGGATCAGGTGCACCTTGGATGCGATGTTCGAGAGGTACAACGCTTCCTCGACTGCCGTGTTGCCGCCGCCCACCACGCACACGGTCTGTTCACGGTAGAAGAAGCCGTCGCAGGTAGCGCAGCCACTAACGCCGCGGCCCATGAAGGCTTCTTCGGAAGGCAGGCCGAGATACTTGGCCGAAGCGCCCGTGGCGATGACCAGCGCGTCGCAGCTGTAAGTGCCGGCATCGCCCTTGAGCGTGAACGGGCGCTTGGAGAGATCGACCTGGTTGATGTGGTCGAACACGATCTGGGTGTTGAAGCGCTCGGCGTGTTGCTGGAAGCGCTGCATCAAGTCGGGGCCCTGTACGCCCATCACGTCGGCCGGCCAGTTGTCCACTTCGGTGGTGGTCATCAGTTGGCCGCCCTGTGCTAGGCCGGTCACCAGCAGCGGCTTCAGGTTCGCGCGGGCCGCATAGATGGCGGCGGTGTAGCCGGCGGGGCCGGAGCCAAGAATCAGTACTTGGGCGTGCTGGTGGTTGTTGCTCATGTGTTGCTCGTTGCTGCAGAAAGCGCGTTGGCATGGGACTCGCCTGATGCCAACACGCGCGGGCTTCGGTTAGAGTTCGGCGCGTGACCGATGTCACGATTCATTGGCGGTGCACCACTTGCTAGTGTCAACTGGATGCCTCCGCCGAGGAATCAAGAGGCCCGCATTGTAGGAATGGCGCTTGCGCCCTCATTCACGGCGCAGGCAATCGCATCGATAGAGAAGAGAACGCATTTTTCAGAGGAGCGTGCCCATGGCGATGTTGTCCAACCTTGACCTGATCCGTCGCGTGCCGCTGTTTTCCATGCTCACGAGCGACCAGGCCGAGGCAGTTGCCGAGGGGGTGGTCAAGCGCCGCTTCCGCCGCGGCGAGATCATCGTCGAGCAGGGGCGCAAGTCGAATGCGCTGTTCATCCTGCTCACCGGCCGGGCCCGCGTGCTGACGGCCGACTCTCGCGGCCGCGAAGTCATCCTGGCGGTGCTGCAGCCGGGTGACTACGTCGGCGAGATGAGCCTGATCGACAACGAGCCTCACTCCGCCACGGTGCGCGCCGAGGTGCAGACCGACGTGCTGGTGCTCGGTCGTACCGAATTCGCGCGCTGCCTGCCCGAAAACTCCAGCCTCTCCTACGCCATCATGCGCGGCTTGGTCGCGCGGTTGCGTAATGCCGATCGCCAGATCGAGTCACTGGCGTTGCTCGACGTGTACGGCCGCGTGGCGCGCACGCTGCTCGACATGTCCGAGCAGGACGGCGAGATCAAGATCATCCGCAACAAGGTCTCCCGCCAGGATCTGGCCAAGATCGTCGGCGCCTCGCGCGAGATGGTCAGCCGTGTGATGAAGGATCTCGAGGAGCGCGGCTACGTCGAGACGCAGGAAAACGGTTCCGTGGTGCTGAAGGAGCGACTCACGGCCCAGTGAGCGCGAAAGCGAAACGAGCGGTGACAAGCGCGCCGTTCGTCTGGGCTGCCGCCCCGGGCCGTTCGGCCACAATCGCGGCATGACATTTCCGTTAGGTTCCTTGCGTTCGGAGGCGTCGGCCTCTGGCGCTCCGGCTGAGCGCGGCCGGGGGCGTGCTGCCGCGGCGGCTGCTCCGCAGGCCGTGAACCCCACGCCGCGCTGGAAGCTGCAACTGGCCGTCGTGTTGGGCGGGGTCGGTTGGCTGCTGGCAGCGCTGGCTTTCGTGACGCACAGCGGCACTGATGCTGCGTTTTCCACCTCCGGTCTCGGTGCGGATGTGCACAACAAGGCTGGCGTGCTGGGGGCCTGGGTTTCCGATCTGGCGTTTTTCCTGCTCGGCTACTCGGCATGGTGGCTGCTGGCCTTGGGGGCGCGAGGCTGGCTGGGTGCCCTGGCCCGCCTCCTGCGCGCAGACACGCCGCATGAGCCGGCTTCCGCCGTCGTCACTCCGCAGCATCGCCCGTTGTGGGTGTTCTGGTTGGGGGTAGTGCTGTTGCTCGTATCGAGCTCCTCGCTCGAATGGAGCCGGCTCTATCAGTGGGAGGCCGCCGTGCCAGGTGGCCATGCTGGTGGCGTGCTGGGCTACACGCTAGGGCCACTGAGCCAGCGTCTGCTGGGCTTCGTCGGCTCGGGGGTGTTCTGGATCGCCACGCTGGTGGTGGGCCTCTCGCTGGCCTTCCGCTTTTCCTGGGTGGCGGTGGCCGAGCGTGTGGGCGGTGCCATCGAAGGGTTGCGCGAGCGCCGCCAGGAGCGCATCGAGCGCGCCGAGGACATCCGTATCGGTGAGCAGGCCATCAAGGAGCGCGAGCTGGTGGTCGAGATCGAGCGCCACGTGATCGAGGACCACGTGCCCATCGTGATCGAGAAGCCAGTCGTCGAGGTGCCCAAGAGCGAGCGCGTGGTGAAAGAAAAACAGAAGCCGCTGTTCAGCGAGCTGGCCGACACCAAGCTGCCGCAGGTGGACCTGCTCGATGCCGCGCCCGGCCGCCTGGAGACGGTGACGCCGGAGTCGCTGGAAATGACATCGCGGCTCATCGAGAAGAAGCTCAAGGACTTCGGCGTGGAGGTGCGCGTGGTGGCTGCCTCGCCCGGCCCTGTGATCACGCGCTACGAGATCGAGCCGGCCACCGGCGTGAAGGGCTCGCAGATCGTCAACCTCGCGAAGGACCTGGCGCGTTCGCTGAGCCTCGTGAGCATCCGCGTGGTCGAGACCATCCCGGGCAAGAACTACATGGCCCTGGAGCTGCCCAACGCCAAGCGCCAGATGATCCGCCTGTCGGAGATCCTGGGCTCGCAGGCCTACAACGACGCGCAGTCCATGCTCACGATGGGCCTGGGCAAGGACATCATCGGAGGCCCTGTCGTGGCCGACCTCGCGAAGATGCCTCACTGTCTGGTCGCCGGCACCACCGGCTCGGGCAAGTCGGTGGGCATCAACGCCACCATCCTGAGCCTGCTGTACAAAGCCGAGGCCAAGGACGTGCGCCTCATCCTCATCGACCCCAAGATGCTCGAGATGAGCGTCTACGAGGGCATTCCGCACCTGCTGTGCCCGGTGGTCACCGACATGAAGCAGGCTGGCAATGCGCTCAACTGGGGCGTGGGCGAGATGGAGCGGCGCTACAAGCTGATGAGCAAGCTGGGCGTGCGCAACCTTGCCGGCTACAACAAGAAGATCGAGGAGGCGAACGCTCGCGGCGAGAAGCTGCCCAACCCGTTCAGCCTCACGCCCGAGTCGCCCGAACCGCTGGAGCGGCTGCCCTACATCGTGGTCGTGATCGACGAGCTGGCCGACCTGATGATGGTGGTGGGCAAGAAGATCGAAGAGCTGATCGCGCGGCTGGCCCAGAAGGCGCGAGCCGCCGGCATCCACCTCATCTTGGCGACGCAGCGTCCGAGCGTGGACGTGATCACCGGCCTCATCAAGGCCAACATCCCGACGCGCATCGCCTTCCAGGTGAGCAGCAAGATCGACAGCCGCACCATCCTCGACCAGATGGGCGCCGAGGCGCTGCTCGGGCAGGGCGACATGCTCTACCTCGCGCCCGGCACCGGCCTGCCGGTGCGCGTGCACGGCGCGTTCGTGAGCGACGACGAGGTGCACCGTGTCGTCGAATACCTCAAGAGCCAGGGCGAGCCCAACTACATCGAAGGCATCCTCGAAGGCGGCAACCTCGACGACGAGGGAAGCAATCTCGACGGATCACCGGCCGGGGGCGGCGAAGGTGAGGCTGACCCGATGTACGACCAGGCGGTGGCAGTGGTGCTGCAGCATCGCCGCGCGTCGATCTCGCTGGTTCAAAGACATTTACGCATCGGCTACAACCGGGCAGCACGGTTGCTGGAACAAATGGAAAAGTCGGGGCTCGTATCCGGCATGTCCACCAACGGCAACCGCGACATCCTCGTTCCGGCCCGCCCCTCCGAATGATCCCGTCCATGAAACGAGTGCTTCTTGCCGGCGCGCTGCTGCTCGCCGGCGTCGCAGCCCATGCCGATGCAATCGACACGCTCAAGGCTTTCGTGAGCGACGTGAAGACCGGCCGCGCCAGCTTCACGCAGGTGGTGACCTCACCCGATGGCGCCAAGAAGAAAAACTCGAACGGCAGCTTCGAGTTCGCGCGCCCGAATCGCTTCCGCTTTGCCTATGCCAAGCCTTACGAACAGTTGATCGTGGGCGACGGCCAGAAGATCTGGCTGCACGACCCGGACCTGAATCAGGTGACCGTGCGGCCGATGGGCGAAGCCCTGGGTTCCACGCCGGCCGCCTTGCTCGCCGGCTCCAACCTGGACAAGGACTTCGTGCTGAAGGCGCTGCCCGACGAGGCCGGCCTGCAATGGGTGCTGGCCACGCCGAAGCAGAAGGACAGCGGGTTCCAGTCGGTGAAGGTCGGCTTCAGGGCCAAGCAACTGGCGGCGGTCGAGATCGTCGACAGCTTCGGCCAGCGTTCCCGGCTCGACTTCACGCAGGTCGAGGCCAATGCCGCTCTGCCGGCCGATCACTTCCGCTTCACGCCGCCCGCAGGGGCCGACGTGTTGACGCAATGACGCGTCGATGAAGGCGGCCGACACGCTGGAGGCGCCGCTCGCCGAACGGCTGCGCCCCCGCACGCTCGACGAAGTGATCGGCCAGCAGCACCTGCTGGGCCAGGGCAAGCCGCTGCGTGCGGCCTTCGAATCGGGCCAGCCGCACTCGATGATCCTGTGGGGGCCGCCCGGCGTGGGCAAAACCACGCTGGCGCGACTGATGGCCGATGCCTTCGACGCGTTGTTCATCCCGATCTCGGCGGTGCTGGGCGGGGTGAAGGACATCCGCGACGCCGTCGAGCAGGCGCAGCAGGCACGCCATCGCGGCGGGCTGCTGGGCGGTGCGCAGCGCACCATTGTGTTCGTCGATGAGGTGCACCGCTTCAACAAGGCGCAGCAGGACGCCTTCCTGCCGCACGTGGAGTCCGGTCTCTTCACTTTCATCGGCGCCACGACGGAGAACCCGTCGTTCGAGGTGAATTCGGCGCTGCTGTCACGCGCTACCGTGCACGTGCTGCAGCCGCTGTCGGGCGACGACCTGCGCGTGATGCTCGAGCGCGGGCGCAAGCTGCTCGAGGCACCGCCGCTTTCCGAGGCCGCGGCCAAGCGCCTCATCGGCTATGCCGACGGCGACGCTCGCCGCCTGCTCAACACCTTCGAGAACATCGCCCGCATGGTGGGCGAGGTCGATGAGATTGACGAGGCCTTGCTGGAGCGCTCGCTGGGCGAGCAACTGCGTCGCTACGACAAGGGGGGCGAGCAGTTCTACGACACCATCTCGGCGCTGCACAAGAGCGTGCGCGGCTCCGATCCCGATGCAGCGCTGTACTGGTTCGTGCGCATGATCGACGGCGGCGTGGACCCGCGCTACATCGCTCGCCGCATGGTTCGCATGGCCAGTGAAGACATTGGCTTGGCCGACCCGCGTGCGCTGCGCCTCACGCTCGATGCCGCCGAGACCTACGAGCGCCTCGGGTCGCCCGAAGGCGAGCTGGCGCTGGCGCAAGCCCTGGTCTACCTCGCCGTGGCGCCGAAGAGCAACGCGGTCTACGGGGCCTACAACGCCGCGCGCGCCTTCGTGAAGCACGACGTCACGCGGCCCGTGCCGCTGCGGCTGCGCAACGCGCCCACCAAGCTGATGAAGCAGCTCGACTACGGCAAGGGCTATCGCTATGCACACGACGAGGCGGGCGGCTTCGCTGCGGGGGAGAACTACTTCCCCGACGACATGAACCCGCAGCGCTTCTACGAGCCCGTGGCGCGCGGGCTCGAGATCCGCATCGGCGAGCGCCTTCAAGAGCTTCGCCGTTTGAACGAAGAATCGAACAAAAGCTGACGAAACGCATAACCCATGGCGAAAAATTCATGGGTTTGGCGGAAAAGTCAGTGTCTTATGCAGAAGTTGGCGCCGCTACAATGCGCGCCGTTTGGTGCCCCAGCCGGCCCAGCAGCAAGCCCGCCACATCCACGGCGGGCTTTTTGCTACCCGCACAAGCCATAGGCCTGGGCAGGGTGGGGCGTGGTTAGAGTGCCGGCACGATCCCCCACCAGCCCTTGTTTCGTCTGAGGCCGGACGGGATCGTCGGCGGCGGGCTCGCAAGAGTCCGCCGTTTGTCGTCAACACAGGAGACAGCAGGATGGACATCCTCATACAGCAGATCATCAACGGTCTGGTGCTCGGCAGCGTGTATGCGCTGGTGGCGCTGGGCTACACGATGGTCTACGGCATCATCAACCTCATCAATTTCGCGCACGGCGAAGTGCTGATGGTGGGCGCATTGACGAGCTGGACGGTCGTGACCGTGCTGGCCGGTAGCGGACTCCCCGGCTGGCTCCTGCTGCTGATTTCGCTCATCGCCGCCATCGTCGTGTGCGCGGCGCTCAACTTCACGATCGAGAAGATCGCCTACCGGCCGCTGCGCAAGGCGCCGCGGCTGGCGCCGCTGATCACCGCCATGGGCATGTCGCTGCTGCTGCAGACCCTGGCCATGATCATCTGGAAGCCGGGCTACAAGCCGTACCCGATCCTGCTGCCCAGCGAGCCGTTCTTCATCGGCGGCGCGGTCATCAACGTCACGCAGATCCTCATCCTCGTGGCCACCGCGGTCACGCTGGCCGGGTTGATGTACGTCGTCAACTTCACCAAGCTGGGGCGTGCGATGCGTGCTACCGCCGAGAACCCGCGTGTCGCGGGCCTCATGGGCGTACGCCCCGACATGGTGATCTCCGCCACCTTCATCATCGGCGCCGCGCTGGCCGCGCTGGCGGGCGTGATGTACGCGGCCAACTACGGCTCGGTGCAGCACACCATGGGCTTCCTGCCCGGCCTCAAGGCCTTCACGGCTGCGGTGTTCGGCGGCATCGGCAACCTGCCGGGCGCCATGGTGGGCGGCGTGCTGCTGGGTCTCATCGAGTCGCTGGGCGCCGGCTACATCGGCGCCCTCACCGGCGGCGTGCTGGGCAGCCACTACCAGGACATCTTCGCCTTCGTCGTGCTGATCCTCGTGCTGACGCTGCGCCCGCAAGGCCTGCTCGGCGAACGTGTGGCCGACCGCGCCTGACCGACGAGGACCCGAGACATCATGAAAAACAAGCTCGTCGTTTTCATCGTCTGCGGCCTGCTGCTGCTGCTCACGCCGCTGGTGGCGCAGTACTTCGGCAACGCGTGGGTGCGCATCATCGACCTGGCGCTGCTGTACGTGCTGCTCGCGCTCGGCCTGAACATCGTGGTGGGCTACGCTGGCCTGCTCGACCTGGGCTACATCGCGTTCTACGCGGTGGGCGCCTACATGTTCGGCCTGCTCGCCTCACCGCACCTCACCGACACCTTCCCGGCCATCAAGGCGTTGTTCCCGAACGGCCTGCACACGCCGATCTGGATCGCCATTCCGCTGGCTGCGGCGCTGGCGGGCATTGCCGGCGTGCTGCTCGGGGCGCCAACGCTCAAGCTGCGCGGCGACTACCTCGCCATCGTGACGCTGGGCTTCGGCGAAATCATCCGCGTGTTCATGAACAACCTGGATGCGCCGGTCAACATCACCAACGGCCCCAAGGGCATCGCCGGCATCGACCCGATGCACCTGGGCCCCGTCAACCTGGGCCGGCCCACCGAGATATTCGGCTTCGAGATCGCCTCGGTGACGCTGTACTACTACCTGTTCCTCGCGCTCGTGGTGGCCAGCGTGCTGATCTGCTACCGCCTAGAGCAGTCGCGCATCGGCCGCGCCTGGATGGCCATCCGTGAAGACGAGATCGCCGCCAAGGCGATGGGCATCAACACCCGTAACATGAAGCTGCTGGCCTTCGGCATGGGCGCCACCTTCGGCGGCGTGTCGGGCACCATGTTCGCGGCCTTCCAGAACTTCGTCTCGCCCGAGTCCTTCAGCCTGCAGGAGTCCGTCATGGTCGTGGCCATGGTGGTGCTGGGCGGCCTGGGCCACATCCCGGGCGTGATCCTCGGCGGCTTCGTGCTCGCCGCGCTGCCCGAAGTGCTGCGCTACGTGGCCGATCCGCTGCAGCACATGACGGGCGGTCGTCTGGACGCCGCCATCCTGCGCCAGCTGCTCATCGCGCTGGCCATGATCATCATCATGCTGATGCGCCCGCGTGGACTCTGGCCTTCGCCCGAACACGGCAAGGCAGCGCCTACCCCCGTGACCGCCAAATGAGGACGATGCCATGACCGACACCATCCTCAAGGTTGCCAACGTCTCCAAGCGCTTCGGCGGGCTGCAGGCCCTGTCCGACGTGGGCATCACCATCGAAAAGGGCCAGGTCTACGGACTCATCGGCCCCAACGGCGCCGGCAAGACCACCTTCTTCAATGTCATCACTGGCCTGTACACGCCCGATTCGGGCAACTTCGAGCTGGGCGGCATGCCCTACAAGCCCACTGCGGTGCACGAGGTGGCCATCGCCGGCATCGCGCGCACCTTCCAGAACATCCGCCTCTTCGCCGAGATGACGGCGCTCGAGAACGTGATGGTGGGGCGCCACATCCGCACGCAATCGGGCTTGTTCGGCGCGGTGTTCCGCTCGGCCGCCTTCAAGAAGGAAGAGGCCGAGATCGCCAAGCGCGCGCAGGAGCTGCTCGACTACGTGGGCATCGGCAAGTACGCCGAGTACAAGGCCCGCACGCTCAGCTATGGCGACCAGCGCCGCCTCGAGATCGCGCGTGCCCTGGCCACCGACCCGAAGCTCATCGCGCTCGACGAGCCGGCTGCCGGCATGAACGCCACCGAGAAGGTGGTGCTGCGCGAACTGATCGACCGCATCCGCAAGGACGGCCGCACCATCCTGCTGATCGAACACGACGTGAAGCTGGTGATGGGCCTGTGCGACCGCGTGACCGTGCTCGACTACGGCAAGCAGATCGCCGAAGGCACGCCGGCCGACGTGCAGCGCAACGAGAAGGTGATCGAGGCCTACCTGGGCGCCGGTCACGCCGCCCATTGATGACGGGCACAGCAGGAGAACAACGCATGTCCGACATCATGCTCAAGGTCAGCGGGCTGAAGGTGGCCTACGGCGGCATCCAGGCCGTCAAGGGCGTTTCGCTGGAAGTCCGCAAGGGAGAGTTGGTGAGCCTCATTGGTGCCAACGGCGCCGGCAAGACCACCACGCTGAAGGCCGTCACCGGCACGCAGCCGGTGGCTGCTGGCGACATCGAGTACCTGGGCCGCTCCGTCAAGGGGCAGGGCTCCTGGGACCTGGTGAAGCAGGGCCTCGTGATGGTGCCGGAGGGGCGCGGCACCTTCACGCGCATGACCATCACCGAAAACCTGCAGATGGGCGCCTTCGTGCGCAACGACAAGGCCGAGATCGAGGCCGACATGGAAAAGGTCTTCACGACCTTTCCACGCCTGAAGGAGCGTCGCAACCAGCTGGCCGGCACCATGTCCGGCGGCGAGCAGCAGATGCTGGCAATGGGCCGCGCACTGATGGCGCGCCCCAAGGTCCTGCTGCTCGACGAGCCCTCGATGGGCCTGTCGCCGATCATGGTCGACAAGATCTTCGAAGTGGTCGACGAGATCCATCGCCAGGGCGTGACCGTGCTGCTGGTCGAGCAGAACGCCAGCCGCGCCCTGCAGCTGGCTGCTCGTGGCTACGTCATGGATTCCGGCGAGATCACGATGAGCGGCGAAGCCAAGATGCTGCTCAACGACCCGAAGGTACGCGCGGCCTACCTGGGTGAGTGAGCCTCCGCGGCACTCATGGCAAACGCGGCCACGGCCGCGTTTGTTTTTGGGCAGCGCGATCCGCTGATCGGGGCCAGCCCCAGGGCTTAGGCCGCTCTTAGGTCCGCGCCCCTCGTGCGCTCCTACGCTCGCGCCTCGCAGTTTTCGGGGCGGGGACCCTGCGTGCTGCCGTTGCCGCGATTCCCTTGTTTTGGCCGGCACGCCGGGCGACAGCTCCGGTACAGCGCCTCAAGCGCGCGCTTGAAAATCTGGACAAACCCTATGTCGGCGTCGCTACCACTCACGACAAGCCGTTTTTCGCTGGCGAACCATGATGCGTTTTCTCGCAACATGATCTGGCTGGGGGTGTGGCGCCGTCGCGAAGCGCAGTTTCATTACCCCCGAAGACGCCAAGCGTGTCGGTTTCGTACGACGCAAAGAGCTGTAACAGCTGCTCAGTACGTGCCCAACTTAGGGGGCGTGCCAAATTTGCAGCAGGAAAGGAAGTGCTTCCTTCATAAAATCACGGCCTTACGGGAGACCAACGCGAGGTGTCCTCGGCTTCTGAGGGAGAGGCTGTCGCCTCGCTCGGCAGCGCCAGTCAACGTGCCGAACCAGCCCTAGAGCAGTGAACCTCGATTTCGTCATCAAAGACTGGGCCGCTTACGCCGCTGGCCTGCACTCTGCGGCCCACTGGCAGGCCTGGGCCGCCCAGCCGTACTTGCCCGTGGGTGACGAGCAACCCGAACTGCGCGAGATGCCGGCCATGGCGCGGCGGCGCCTCGGCGCGCTGGGGCGGGCGGCCGTGCAGGCGGCTTGGTGGTGCCAGGGCGCCACGGCTGGCGGCATGCCGGTGGTGCTCGCCTCGCGGTATGGCGATGCGGTCCGCTCGCTGGAGCTGCTGGCCGAACTCGCGCGCGAGCAGCCTCTGTCGCCCACCGCATTCGGCCTTTCGGTGCACAACGCCATCGGTGCGCAGTACTCGATCGCCCGCGGCGATCGAGCCAACTACCTCTCCATCGCAGCCGGTGCGGCCGGTGCCGCTGCCGCCATGGTCGAAGCCTGCGGCCTGCTGGCCGACGGCGCAGACGAGGTGCTGGTCGTCAACTACGACGCCCCGCTGCCGGGCGACTACGCACGCTTCGAAGACGAACCCTCGGCTTGCTATGCCTGGGCCTGGCGTGTCGCGAAGCCTGTTGCCGAGCCGGCGGAACAACAGCGCGTACAGCTCAGCGCCGACCAGGCGCCTGCGGGCGAGCCGTGCGGCGGCCATGCCGGGCTGCCGTTCGGCCTCGACGTGCTGCGCTTCTTCGTGGGCGGCGACGCGCAACTGCAGCGTCGCGCCGACGGCCGGCAATGGACCTGGCAACGCCCATCGCATCATGGTTGAACGGCTCGACCAGTACTGGCGCATCTGCGCCACCGGCTTCTGCTTCTCGACCTTCGGGTTGGGCGGCCTGTTGCTGCGCGTGGCCATCTTCCCGCTGCTGTCGCTGGTGGTGTGGCACGAGCAACGCCGGGCCGATCTGGCCAAATGGCTGATCCACCATTCGTTCCGCATCTTCGTCGCGCTGATGGCGCTGGTGGGCGTGATCAGCTACGAAGTGCGCGGCCTCGAAAAGCTGCGCCGCCGGGGCCTGCTGATCCTGGCCAACCACCCGTCGCTGATCGATGTGGTGTTCCTCGTCTCCTTCGTGCGCCACGCCGACTGCATCGTCAAAGGTGCACTGGCGCGCAATCCCTTCACGCGCGGGCCCATCCGTGCGGCCGGCTTCGTCTGCAACGACTCCGGCGCCGGCCTGGTGGAAGACTGCATCGCCTCGGTACACAGCGGCAACAACCTCGTCATCTTCCCCGAGGGCACGCGCACGCCGCTCAACGGCGAAGCGCGCCTGCAGCGGGGCGCCGCCAACATCGCGGTGCGCGGCGGCATCGACATCACGCCGATCCGCATTCGCTGTGCCCCGCCGATGCTCACCAAGGGCGTGGCCTGGTACCGCGTGCCCGAGCGCCGTGCGCACTTCATCATCGAGGTGTGCGACGACATCGCCGTGCGCGACTTCACCGAAAGCTGTGCCAGCGAAGCACTGGCCGCACGGCGCCTCACCGATTACCTCACCGAATATTTTTCTCTGGAGACACGTCGTGCAGAGTCTTGAGCTCGAGATCAAGGAACTGATCATTTCGTCGCTGGCGCTCGAGGACATCAAGCCCGAGGACATCGACGCCGAGGCGCCGCTGTTCGTCGACGGCCTGGGCCTCGATTCGATCGACGCGCTCGAGCTGGGCCTTGCGCTGCAAAAGCGCTATGGCGTGACCATGTCGGCCGACTCCGAAGAGACGCGCCGCCACTTCAAGAGCGTGCGGGCCCTGGCCGCCTTCGTGGCTGCCGGCCGCAAGAGCTGAAGCCCCCGTGCGTGCGTCGACTCAGCCCCACCTCTGCCCAACCCACCACACCACAGGCCGCACCATGACCAAGGACGACATCTTTGCCCGGATCGTTGCGATCCTGCAGGAGACCTTCGACATCGAGGCTTCGCGCATCACACCCGAAGCCAAGCTCTACGACGACCTCGACATCGACAGCATCGACGCGGTCGACCTGATCGTCCAGCTCAAGCCCCTGGTGGGCAAGCGCCTGCAGCCCGAGGCGTTCAAGACCGTACGCACCGTGCAGGACGTGGTGGATGCGCTGTTCGGCCTCGTCAACGACACGGCCGCCCACCACGCCTGAAGTCCGCGTCTTGTCCCGTCTCCTGACTGCCCTGGTCGCGCTGGCGACCGTGGCTTATCCGCTGGTCATCTATCTCGCGCTCGGCCGAGTCGAGCCACGCTGGATGGCCCTGCTGCTGGTGGTGCTGGCGCTCGCGCGCGCCTGGGTCACGCGCGAGCCGTTCTGGCTGGCTGCAGCCACGGGGGCCGCAGTGCTGGGCGGCATCACGCTGCTGGGCAACAGCGTGCTGCCGCTGAAGCTTTATCCGGTGCTGGTGAGCGCGGTGATGTTCGCGGTGTTTGCCGTGAGCCTCGCCAGGCCGCCCTCGGCGATCGAACGCCTGGCTCGCCTCACCGACCCGGATCTGCCGCCTGCCGCGGTGGCTTACACGCGCAAGGTCACGCAGGTGTGGTGCGTCTTTTTCGTCTTCAACGGTGCCGTGTCGCTGGGCACCGCGCTGTGGGCTTCGCATGAGGCCTGGGCTCTTTACAACGGCCTGCTGGCCTATGGGCTGATGGGTGTGCTGTTCGGTGGTGAGTGGCTGGTGCGCCAGCGTGTGAAGGCCCGCATTGCGGCGGCCGGGGAGGCGCATGTCTGAGTGGTTGGCGCTCACCGAGGTGGCGGCCCGGCCCGGCCTCGAAGACCGGCCGGTGGCGTGGTGCCGCGGCGAACTGGTGCGGCGCGCGCAGTTCCTGGCGGACGTGTCTGCGTGGCAGGCTGCGTTCGCCGCGCACGAGGGCCAGCGCGTCGCGCTGCACTTCGATGACGGCTACGACTTCGCGGCGGCGCTGTATGGCGCCTGGCATGCCGGCAAGCAGGTCTACCTGCCCGGCGACACACAACCCGCCACGCTGCAGCGCCTGCTGCCCGAGGTCGACCTCTGCGCAGGTTCGCTGCCAGGGGCGGTGCAGGTCGCGGCGCCGGGGCTGCTCGTGCGCGAGCCGCTCGACCGGCTCGGTACGAAGCTGGTGGTCTACACCTCCGGCTCCAGCGGCGAGCCGGTGGCCATCCACAAGCTGCTGGCCCAGCTCGATGCGGAGATCCACACACAGCAGGCCACCTTCGGCGCGCGAGTCGACGCCGACGGGCCGGCCAGCGTGCACGCCACCGTGTCGCACCAGCACATCTACGGGCTGCTGTTCTACACGCTGTGGCCGCTGGCCGCCGGCCGGCCCTTCGTGGCCGAACGCATCGTCTACCCCGAAGAAATGGCCGCTCGGCTGGGCGGCGGGCCCACCGTGCTGATCACGAGCCCGGCGCATCTGAAGCGCCTGCCCGACACGCTGGACTGGGCCGCCTCGCAGCAAGGCCTGCATGCGGTGTTCTCGTCCGGCGGGCCGCTGCCGCCCGAGGCCTCGGCCAGCGCACTCGCGCTGATGGGGCATTCCCCCATCGAAGTGTTCGGCAGCTCCGAGACCGGCGGCATCGCCTGGCGGCAGCGCGCCGAGCATGGCGAGCGCTGGAACCTGTTGCCGGGCGTCGATTGGCGCATCGACGACGACCTGCTCGAAGTGCGCTCGGCCCACTTGCCGGATGAGCAGCAGTGGTGGCGCACGGCTGACCGCGTGCGGCCGCTCGACGAGGGCGGCTTCGTGCTGCTGGGCCGCTCCGACCGCATCGTGAAGATCGAGGAAAAGCGCGTTTCGCTCACGGCGATGGAGTCGGCGCTCATGGCTTGCGACGAAGTGACCGAGGCGCGCGCGGTGTTGCTGAGCACACAGGGTCAACAGCGCCTGGGCATGGTGGTGGTGCCCAGCGCGAGCGGCTGGCAACTGCTGCGCGGCCAGGGCAAGCGCGCACTGAACGAGCGCCTGCGCAACGTGCTGCTGCAGGGCGTGGAGCGCATCGCGCTGCCCAGGAGCTGGCGCTACGTGCAGGCGCTGCCGGTCAATGCACAGGGCAAGAGCACCGAGGCCTTGCTGTCGGTGCTGTTCAGGCCAGCCATGCCGGCCATCACCTGGCACAAGCGCGAGGCAGGCGAGGCCGAGGCGGTGCTCGACATCACGCCGGACCTGATGGTGTTCGACGGTCACTTCGAACAAACGCCCATCCTGCCGGGTGTCGCGCAGCTCGACTGGGCCATCGAGCTGGCCCGCGGCTGCTTCGCGCTGCCGGCCAGGTTCCTGCGCGCCGAAGCATTGAAGTTCCAGAAGACCGTGCCGCCCGGCACGCAGCTGCGGCTGGTGCTGCAGTGGAAGGGCGAGACCGGCACGCTCGGCTTCCAGTACACCTCCGAGGCCGGTGCGCATGCGAGCGGGCGCATCGTCTTCGCGATCGACTGAGAAGGTGTGAACGAATCCACCATGCCCGCTCAGGTCACCAAAACCCGGCCACTCGTCGTTGCAAATGCTCGCCGTAGCCCGAGCTACGACTGTGCTTTGCGTCTAGATTGGCCGGGTTTTGGCGCCCTGCTCGGTCACGCCGAATTCATTCACACCTTCTGAGCCGGCGATGACCATGCTCAAACCCGTCGTCGTGATCCCGGTCTACAACCACCCCGACACCATCGGCGCGATGGTGGCCGGGGTGCTGGCGCAGGGCCTGCGCTGCGTGCTGGTGGACGACGGCAGCGAAGCGCGCTGCGCCGCCGTGCTGGATGCGTTGGCACAGGCGCATCCAGCCGACGTGTCGCTCGTGAGGTTGCCGCACAACGAAGGCAAGGGTGGCGCGCTGATGGCCGGGCTGCGCGAGGCGCATCGCCAGGGCTACACGCATGCGGTACAGATCGACGCCGACGGCCAGCACGATGCGAACGACATTACGCGCTTCCTGCAGCAGGCACAGGCGTACCCGCAGGCGGTGATCTGCGGGTGCCCGCTCTACGACGCCTCGGTGCCCAAAGGTCGGCTGTACGGGCGCTACGCCACCCACGTGTGGGTGTGGATCAACACGCTGTCGCTGGCCATTCGCGATTCGATGTGCGGTTTTCGCGTCTACCCGCTGCAAAGCGTGGTCGAGCTGATCGACAGCGTGAAGATCGGCAAGCGCATGGACTTCGACACCGAGGTGCTGGTGCGCCTTTACTGGCGCGGCGTGGCCATCGTCAACCAGCCCACGCGCGTGACCTATCCGCAAGACGGCATCTCGCACTTCCGCCTCTGGCTGGACAACCTGCTGATCTCGCGCATGCATGCGACGCTGTTCTTCGGCATGTTGCTGCGTTCGCCGTTGCTGCTGTGGCGCAAGGTGAGTGCGGCATGAGCCAAGACGCCACCGGCCGCCGCGCCGGGCCGCCCCAGGCAAGGCCAACCCCTCGCGAAGCATCGACCGCCGTACCCGGCGATCGGGGGGCTGACGCGAAGCATTGGGCCCACATCGGCGAAAGCACCTTCGTCGCGGGCATGTGGCTCCTCTACTGGATCCACAAGCTCTTGGGCCGGCTGCCCTTCAGGCTGTGCGTCTACCCCGTGGTGCTGTACTACTGGGCCACGCAGGGCCGTGCGCGCCGTGCGTCGCTCGACTACCTGCGGCGCATGGAGTCGCAACACGGCGTCATCGGCGTGCAGCCGGGCTGGCGCCACACGTTGCGGCACTTCTTCTCGTTCGCCGAAACCATTCTCGACAAGACGCTCGCATTGAGCGGGCGCTACCGCTTCGAGCACGTGCGCTTCGTGGGGCGTGAGCCCGTGGTGCGGCGGATCGAGCAAGGGCAGGGCGGCGTGTTCGTCACCGCGCACGTCGGTTGCCTGGAGCTGTGCCAGGCCACGGCCGAGCGCCAGCCCGGGCTCAAGCTCAACGTGCTGGTGCACACCGCGCATGCGGAACAATTCAATCGCGTGCTGCGTCGGCTCGATCCCGATTGCGGCGTGCGCCTGATACAGGTCACCGAGGTCAGCGCCGCCACCGCGGTGATGCTGGCCGAGAAGGTGGCCCAGGGTGAGTTCGTCGCCATCGCAGGTGACCGCGTGCCGGTGGTGGCCAGCAAGACCACCAGCGCGCAGTTCCTCGGTGCGCTGGCGGCGTTTCCCGTCGGCCCGTATGTGCTTGCCTCATTGCTGAAGTGCCCTGTGTATCTGATGGGCTGCGTGCGTGAGGGCCGTGGACATGCGGTGTACTTCGAGTGCCTGAGTGAGCGCGTGGAGCTGCCACGCGGGCGGCGCGAAGCGGCGTTGCAGCGGTACGCAGCGGTGTTCGCGCAGCGGCTCGAAGCCCTGCTGCAGCGCGCGCCTTACGAATGGTTCAACTTCTTTTCGTTCTGGGAGCGGCCCACCGAGGCTGACCCGAATGCGATCGCACACCATGAAAGAACTTCACACTGACCTGCCGCGCGTGCGTTTCGACGGCAGCCCGCTGTCGATCGAAGACGTGGCCGCGCTCGCCGAGCGTCGTGCCGTGGCCGAGCTGTCGCCCGAGCCGGCGTTTCGCGAACGCATTGCGCGCGGCGCTGACTTTCTGGACCGCCTGCTGCGCGAAGACGGTGTGGTCTACGGCGTCACCACCGGCTATGGCGACTCGTGCACGGTCGTCATTCCGCCCGAGCTGGTGACGGAGCTGCCGCACCATCTCTACACCTACCACGGCTGCGGTGCCGGTCGCTTCCTTGCGTCTGAAGAGACGCGCGCCGTGCTGGCTGCGCGGCTGTCATCGCTGTCGCAAGGCGTGTCGGGCGTGAGCGTGGCCCTGCTCGAACAGCTCGAACACCTCCTTGTGCACGACGTGCTGCCGCTCATTCCGGCCGAAGGTTCGGTCGGCGCGAGCGGCGACCTCACGCCGCTGTCTTACGTGGCCGCCGTGCTGTGCGGCGAGCGCGACGTGTGGTTCCGTGGTGAACGCCGTGCCGCGCGCGACGTGCTGGCGCAACTGGGCATCACGCCGCTGAAGCTGCGGCCCAAGGAAGGCCTGGCCATCATGAACGGCACCGCCGTGATGACGGCGCTGGCCTGCCTGGCCTGGCAGCGTGCCGAATACGTGTCGCGCCTGGCCACGCGCCTCACTGCCTGCAACGTGCTGGCCAGCGCCGGCAACGCCCACCACTTCGACGAGGCGCTGTTCGCCGTGAAGCCGCATGCCGGCCAGCAGCGCGTGGCAGCCCGCCTGCGCGCCGACCTCGCCAGCGAGCGTCCCGCCCGCAACGAGCAGCGCCTGCAAGACCGCTATTCGTTGCGCTGCGCGCCGCACGTGATCGGCGTGCTCGAAGACACGCTGCCGTTCTTCCGCACGCTCATCGAAAACGAGCTCAACAGCGCCAACGACAACCCCATCATCGACGGCGAACGCGAGCAGGTGCTGCATGGCGGCCACTTCTACGGCGGCCACATCGCCTTCGCGATGGACGGGCTCAAGAACGCCGTGGCCAACGTGGCCGACCTGCTGGACCGCCAACTCGCGCTGCTGGTGGACACGCGCTACAACCACGGCCTGCCGTCCAACCTGTCGGGCGCCACGGGCCCGCGCGGCGCCATCAACCACGGCCTGAAGGCGCTGCAGATCAGTGTGTCGGCATGGACCGCCGAGGCGCTGAAGCTCACGATGCCGGCCTCGGTGTTCTCGCGCTCCACCGAGTGCCACAACCAGGACAAGGTGAGCATGGGCACCATCGCCGCGCGCGACTGCCTGCGCGTGCTCGAGCTCACCGAACAGGTGGTGGCTGCGATGCTGATCGCCGCCCGCCAGGGCCTGGCGCTGCGCCGCAACCTCGATGCGCAGCTGGCCCTGAGCCCTGCGCTCACGGCCTTCCAGGCCGACCTCGAAGACCGCATCGCGCTGGTGGTCGAAGACCGTGCGCTCGACGTCGACCTGCAGTCGCTGCTCGTCGCGCTGCGCGAGCGTGCCTGGAGCCTGCATGAAGCCTGACCTCAGCCACGAGATCGAAGTCACGCCGGCGTTCTTCGACATCGACGTGATGGAGATTGTCTGGCACGGCCATTACGTCAAGTACCTCGAGATGGCGCGCAGCGCGTTGCTGGCGAAGTACGGCTACGACTATCCGCAGATGCGCGCGTCGGGCTATGCCTGGCCCATCGTCGACATGCGGCTCAAGTACGTGAAGCCGGCCGCCTATGGCCAGCCGCTGAAGGTGCGTGCACAGATCGTGGAGTGGGAGAACCGGCTGCGCATCGAATACCTCATTCGCGATGCGGCCACCGGCGCCAAGGTCAACACCGCCTACACCATCCAGGTGGCGGTGGACATCGCCACCCGGGAGATGTGTTTCGTCTGCCCAGAAGTGCTGTGGCAGAAGCTGGGAGTCACGCCGTGACGTCGATGCTCTCGCGCCGGAGCTTTGCCGCGGGGTGTCTGCTGGCAGCGGCCTTGCCGCTTGGCGCCGCCGAGCCGGTGTCGCCGCTGGTGGCGCAGGTGCGCCAGCGCCTGGCCGACGCGCCGGTGATGCGCGGCCGCTTCGAGCAGCGCAAGACGCTCAAGGGCTTCAAGAACCCGCTGGTGTCGCGAGGCGACTTTGTCGTGGCCAAAGAGCGCGGCGTGGTCTGGCACACGCGCGAGCCGTTCGAGTCGTCGCTAGTGGTCACGCGCGACCGCCTGCTCTCGCGCCAGGCCGACGGCCGCGTGGATACCAAGGTCGAAGCGCGTGACGAGCCCGGCCTGCGTGCCGTGAACGAGATGCTGTTCGCACTGATGGCGGCCGACCTGCAGACGCTTTCCGCGCGCTTTCACATCGACGGTGAACTACTGGGCAGTAGCGGCTGGCGCCTGGCGCTCGTGCCACGTGATGCCGCGCTTGCCCAATGGCTCACGCGCGTGGAGCTCGAAGGCGACCGTTTCGTACGCAGCGTGCAGCTCACCGAGGCGCAGGGTGACAGCAGCGTCATTCGCTTCAGCGAGCAGGCCACCGCCCAGGCGCTGACGCGCGAAGAGGCTGCACGTTTTGACTAGGCCCTGACCGTGAGCTTCGCAGTACCACCGCACGCACAGGCTGCCCGCGAAACCGGCGGCCGGCTGTGGGCCGCCGCTGCGTTGCTGTGGCTGCTGTTCGTGCTGGTGGTGGGTGCGCACCAGTGGTGCTTCTGGCAGCAGGATCGGCTCGATGCCGACGTGCTCGCGCTGCTGCCGGCTGATGAACAAGCGCCCGAGGTCGGCGTGGCCACGCGCGTGCTGGCCGATCGTGCGTCGCGCCAGATCGTCGTCATGCTCGGCGCGCCGCAGTGGGCCGACGCGCAGCGTGCCGCCGAAGCCTGGCGTGCCAGCCTCGCAGCCGCGAAGGCGCCGCTGTCCGAAAGCCACTGGGGCGACTCGGCCGGCGCCGCCGAGGCCCTGGCCTTCTACCAGCCCTGGCGCGACCGCCTGCTCACGCCGGCCCAGCGCGAGCAACTGCAGAACACGCAGGTCGCACAACTCACGCAGGCCGCCCTTGCCGCGCTGTACCAGCCGGCCGCCCAAGCCCGCCTGTCGGCCTGGGTGGCCGATCCGCTGGGTCTTTCGACGGCATGGTGGAGCGCCCGCGCCGGCGACACCCGTGCCCGCCCGCGCGACGGCCAGCTGTGGCTTGCAGGCGATGGCAAGGAATGGGTGGTGCTGCGCTACGAGATCGCCGGCTCCGCTTTCAGCCTCGACGGCAATGCCGTCTACGGCAGCGCACTGCAGGCGGCCGAAAGCGCCGCCCGGAACGCCGTGCCGGCCGTGCAGCTGCTGAAGGCCGGCGTGCCGCTGCATGCCGAGGCGGCCGCGGTGCAGGCCAGCCGCGAGATCAATACCATCGGCTGGGGCTCGCTGGCGGCGGTGCTGCTGCTCGTATGGCTGGCGTTCCGCTCGCCGATGCCCATCGTGCTGGTCGCCTTGTCGCTGCTGGTGGGCTGTGCCGCGGCGCTGTCGGTCACAGCATGGCTGTTCGGCCAGGTGCACCTCATCACGCTGGTGTTCGGTGCCAGCCTGGTAGGGGTGGCTGAAGACTACGGCATCCACTACTTCGCCAGCCGCCAGGGCCAGCCATGGGCGCAGCCTCGCAGCCTGATGCGACAGCTGCTGCCGGGCCTGCTGCTGGCGCTGGCCACCAGCGTGCTGGCCTACATGGCCCTGGGCATCGCGCCGTTCCCTGGCCTGCGCCAGATGGCGGTGTTCTCGTCGGTGGGTCTGCTGGCCGCCATGCTGACCGTGGTGTGCTGGTTCCCGTGGCTCGACCGGGGTGCGGTCGGCAGCAGCCGTTTCGCGGTGGCCATCGCCTCCAGCCTGGCGCGTTGGCCGCGCCTGGCCATGTCGCCCAAGGCCTGCGCTGCGTACGCCGCGGTGGCGGTGCTGTGCGGCCTCGGCCTGCTGCAACTGCGCAGCAACGACGACGTGCGGCAACTGCAGAACTCGCCGCCCGGGCTGCTGGCCTCGCAGCGCCAGCTGAGCAGCCTGCTCGGTGTGGCGAGCCCGGCCCAGTTCTATCTGGTGCGCGGTGCCGGCGCCGAAGAGGTGCTGCAGCGTGAAGAGGCGCTCAAGAGCCGGCTCGATGTGTTGGTGCGCGAAGGCCGGCTGGCCGGCTACAGCGCCGTGTCGGACTGGGTGCCGTCGCTGCAGCGCCAGCGTGCCGATGCCGCGCTCACCGCACGTGTCGAAACCGAGGTGCTGGCTGGCGTGAACGCCGCGCTGCACGAATCGCTGGCGCGCCCGGCCTTCGCCACCGAACCGCTCACCGTGCCGCGCTGGCTCGAGCACCCGGTCTCCACCGCGGCGCGTGCCCTGTGGCTCGGCGACGTCGAGGGCGCGCAAACCAGTGTCGTGATGCTGCGCGGCCTGCACGATGCAACGCTGCTGCCGCAACTGGCCCATGCCGCGCAAGGCCTCGAAGGCGTGCGCTGGGTCGACAAGCCGGCCGAGATCTCCTCGCTGCTGGGCCGCTACCGCGTGTCGATGAGCTGGCTGCTGCTGCTGGGCCATGCGGTGGTGCTGGCCGTGTTGTGGTGGCGCTTCGGCCGTGCGGCCTGGCGCGCCTGGTTGCCCACCGCGCTGGCATCCGTTGGAGCCCTGGCCGTGCTGGGCGCCATCGGCCAGCCCTTGCAGCTGTTCACCGTGCTGGCGCTGCTTCTGCTGCTGGGCGTGGGCTCCGACTACGGCATCTTCCTGCTCGAACACGCCGGCGACGGCTCGGCCTGGCTCGCCGTGGCACTGGGTGCCGGCAGCACCTGGCTGGCCTTCGGGCTGCTGGGCCTGTCCAGCACACCGGCATTGCGCGCCTTCGGGCTCACGCTGCTGTTCGGCCTGGCCTTCGTTTCATTGCTCGCGCCATGCCTCGTGCCGCGATCCGCCACCCCTGCATCTCGTCATCAGTAACCCTGGCTTTCCATCATGCGCACTGAAAACACCGAAATCCTCATCGTCGGCGCGGGCCCGGCAGGCTCCGTGGCTGCGGGGCTGTTGCGCAAGCAGGGCCGCGAGGTGCTCATCCTCGAGCGCGAGCAGTTTCCTCGCTTTTCCATCGGCGAGAGCCTGCTGCCGCAGAGCATGGAATACGTCGAGGCCGCCGGCATGCTGCGCGACGTCATCGAAGCCGGCTTCCAGTACAAGAACGGAGCCGCCTTCGCATGGGGCGACCGTTACACCGATTTCGACTTCCGCGAGAAGTTCTCGCCCGGCTGGGGCACCACCTTCCAGGTGCAGCGTGCCAGCTTCGACAAGGTGCTGGCCGACGCCGCCGAACGTGCCGGTGCGCAGGTGCGCTATCGCCACGAGGTGGTCGAAGTCGACGTGAGCGACGGCGAGTGCCCGCGCGTCATGGTGAAGTCGCCCGAGGGCGAGACCTACGCGGTGCAAGCCCGCTTCCTGCTCGACGCGAGCGGCTTCGGTCGCATCCTGCCGCGCCTGCTCAAGCTGGAAACGCCGTCGGACTTCCCCGCGCGCGGCGCCATCTTCACGCACGTGCAGGACAACGTGCCGCCCGGCACCTTCGACCGCAACAAGATCCGCGTGACGGTGCACCCCAGGTTCCCGCACGTGTGGTACTGGACCATTCCATTCTCCAACGGCCGCTGCTCGCTCGGCGTGGTGGCGCACACCGAGTTCCTGTCGCAGTACCAGGGCAGCGAAACCGACCGGCTGCGCACGCTGGTGGGTGAAGACCCGGGCCTTTCGACGCTGCTGAAAGACGCAGTGTGGGACACGCCGGCCCGCCAGATCGTGGGCTATGCGGCCAACGTGAGATCGCTGTGGGGCCAGGGCTATGCGCTGCTGGGCAACGCAGGCGAGTTCCTCGACCCGGTGTTCTCCAGCGGCGTGACCATCGCCTTCAAGTCAGCCAGCCTCGCCACTGCCTGCATCGAGCGCCAATTCGCCGGCGAAACGGTGGACTGGCAGCAGGACTACGCCGTGCCGCTGAAGGCCGGCGTGGACACCTTCCGCGCCTTCGTCGAGGCCTGGTATGCGGGCGGCTTCCAGAAGATCATCTTCCACGAGCGCCACACGCCCGAGATCCGCCGCATGATCTCTTCCATCCTGGCGGGCTACGCCTGGGACGGCAACAACCCCTACGTCGCGGAAGCCAAGCGCCGGCTGACGGTGCTGGAGGAGCTGTGTTCGTGAAGCTCCTGCGCCGCTGCGCGCTGGCGCTGCTGCTGGCGGCGGCCACGCCTTTCATCACCGGTTGTGCGTCGGCCCCCACGCCCACCGCCAACGAGCCGGACTCGCCGCTGCTGCGGCTGGCGCCGGCATCGCTGGGCCGCACGCTGGCGCTGCGGCAGCAGCTCACCGTGGCTGCGCGCGGGCAGACGCACCGGCTCGACGTGATCCTGGAAGCCGATGCCGACAGCGTGCGCCTGGCGCTCATGAACCTCGGCCAGACCGTGGCGCGGCTCGAGTGGGACGGCCAAAAGCTCACCGAAAGCCGTGCATCGTGGTGGCCCGCGGCGGTGAAGGGCGAGCGCATCCTCTCTGACCTGCAGCTGGTACTGTGGCCTGCGCCAGCCATCAGTGCGGCATTGCCCGGCGGCTGGACGCTCGATGCAAGCGACAAGGAGCGCGTGCTGCGCCGGCAAGACACCGTGGTGGCCACCGTGAACTACACGAGCGCGACCCACGCCGAACTCGTGAACCTGCGCGACGGCTACCGGCTCAGCATCGACTCGCGTCCCCTCGGAGGCGCTACATGACGGCCGCGATCTACCTCAATGCGATGGGTGTGCTGTGCTCGCTGGGCCACGGCGCGGCGGCCATGCGCGAGCAGCTGTTCGCCTCGCAGCAACCGCTCGGCGTGGCGCCGACCGATCGCTACACGCCCGGGCGCGTGCTGCACCTGGGGTGCCTGCCCGAAGGCGAACTGCCTTCGCTGGCGCATGCGCCGCTGCAGCAACGCAGCCGCAACAACGCGCTGCTGGCCGCGGCGCTGGCCGAAATGCGGCCGCAAGTGGACGCGGCGATCGCCCGCTTCGGTCCACAGCGCGTGGCCGTGGTGCTGGGCACGAGCACCGGTGGTGTGGAAGAAGGCGAGCGGGCCGCACGCCGCCTGCTGGTGCAAGGCGACTTCCCGCCCGAATATCACTACGCGCAGCAGGAGATGGGCAACTGCGCCGCCTTCGTGGCACGCGAGCTGGGCGTGTGCGGCCCGGCCCATGCCATCTCCACTGCCTGCTCTGCGGGCGCCAAGGCCATGGCCTCGGGTGCGCGGCTGCTGCGCGCCGGCATCGTCGACGCCGTGGTGGCTGGCGGCGTGGACGCGTTGTGCGCCTTCACCATCGCCGGCTTCTCGGCACTCGAAGCGGTGACGGCGTCGCGCTGCAACCCGCTGTCGGCGAACCGCGAAGGCATCAACATCGGTGAAGGCGCGGCACTGTTCCTGATGACGCGCGAGCCCGGCCCGCTGCGGCTGGCCGGCTGGGGCGAAACCTCCGACGCCCACCACATGTCTGCCCCCGAGCCCAGCGGCCGAGGCGCCATCGACGCGATGCGGCAGGCCCTGCAGCGCGCCGGTGTTGCGCCCGCCGTGGTGGACTACGTGAACCTGCACGGCACCGCCACGCCGCACAACGACGCGATGGAAAGCCTGGCGATCGCCGACGTGTTCGGGCTCGACGTGCCGGTGAGCTCGACCAAGCCGCTCACCGGCCATGCGCTGGCAGCGGCCGGTGCGGTGGAGGCGGCCATCGCGTGGATGACGCTGGTGGACAACCCCCAGGGCCAGTTGCCGCCGCATTGGTGGGACGGCGTGCGCGATGCAAGCATGCCGGCGCTGCGCGTGGTGCCGCCGGGCGAATCGCTCGGCCGTGCGCCCGAATACGTGTTGAGCAACTCGTTCGCCTTCGGCGGCAGCAATGCCGCGCTGCTGTTCGCGCGCGGGTGAAGGGGCCGCTGCCATGACGAACGTCGAACCCTCCACGCTGCCGGCGCCGCAAGGTGTCGAGCATTTCGTGCCCCACCGCCGCACGATGAGCCTGCTCAGCCGGCTCATCGCGGTGAATGCCGAAGAGGCACAGGCCGAGGTGGACATCACGCCGGCCTCCCTGTTTGCACGCGACGACGGCGTGCCAGCCTGGGTGGGCATCGAATACATGGCCCAGGCCATTGCGGCCTGGGCCGGTGCCCGGGCACGCCGCGCCGGCCACGAACCCGGCATCGGCTTCCTGCTGGGCAGCCGGCGCTACAGCATCACGCAACCCGCGTTCGTCTTCGGGCAGAAGCTGCGTATCACCGCCCGCTGCGAGCTGATAGGCGACAACGGGCTGGGCCAGTTCGCCTGCCGCATCAGCGACGCGGTCACGGGGGAGCAATTCGCCGAGGCGATGGTGTCGGTGTTCGAGCCTCCGGCTGGCAGTGGCAATCCCAGCATGACCATCACCCCATGAACGTTCCGGCAGTACCGACATGACGACGCTCCAACCACCATCACACACGGTCCTGGTCACCGGCTCCACCCGCGGCATCGGCCGCGCCATCGCGCTGCGCCTGGCGCATGACGGCCACGACATCGTCGTGCACGGCCGGCGTGGCACGGCCGAGGCCGAAGCGGTGGTTTCCGAGATCCGCGCGCTCGGCCGCACAGCCCGCGTGCTGATGTTCGACGTGGCCGATCGCGCCGCGGCCAGCGACACCCTGCTGGCCGACGTGGAAGCGCACGGTGCCTACTACGGCGTGGTGTGCAACGCCGGCATCGCGCGCGACAACGCCTTCCCGGCGATGACCGGCGAAGAATGGGACAGCGTCATCCACACCAACCTCGACGCCTTCTACAACGTGCTGAACCCGCTGGTGATGCCGATGGTGCGGCGTCGCAAGCCGGGGCGCATCGTCACGCTGGCGTCGGTGTCGGGGCTCATGGGCAACCGCGGCCAGACGAACTACAGCGCTGCCAAGGCTGGCATCATTGGCGCGACCAAGGCGCTGGCCATCGAGCTGGCCAAGCGCGAGATCACCGTCAATTGCGTCGCACCGGGCCTCATCGACACCGAGATGGTCGCTCCCGAAGTGCTGGAGGAGGCCATGAAGATCATTCCGTTGCGCCGCATGGGCAAACCTGAGGAAGTGGCGGCGCTGGTGGCGTTCCTGATGGGGCCGGACGCGGGCTACATCACGCGCCAGGTCATCTCCGTGAACGGAGGAATGATCGGATGAGGTCGTTGAAACGAGTGGTGGTCACGGGCTTCGGCGCGATCAGCCCGCTGGGGCACGACTGGCCGACGGCGCGCGAGCAGTTGAAGAGCGGCCGCAACGTCGTGCAGCGCATCGCCGAGTGGGATGCCTACGACGGCCTCAACACGCGGCTGGGCGCGCAGGCCCGGCCGTTCGAGCTGCCCGCGCACTACAACCGCAAGACCACGCGCAGCATGGGCCGCGTGGCGCTGATGGGCACGCGCGCCAGCGAGCTCGCGCTCATCGACGCGGGGCTTCTGGGCGACCCGCTCGTCAAGAGCGGGCGCATGGGCATCTCCTACGGTTCGTCGGCGGGCACCCCCGCGGCCATCGGCGATTTCGGCCGCATGATCACCGAGAAGACCACCGAGGGCATCACCGCCAACACCTACATCAAGATGATGTCGCACACGGCGGCGGTGAACATCGGCGTGTTCTTCGGCATCACGGGGCGCATCGTCACTGCGTCGAGCGCCTGCACCTCCGGCAGCCAGGGCATCGGCTACGCGTTCGAGGCCATTCAGGGCGGCAAGCAGGTCGCCATGCTGGCCGGTGGCGCCGAGGAGCTCGACGCCATCGAGGCGGCGGTATTCGACACCTTGTTCGCCACCAGCGTGAAGAACGATCAGCCGGAACTGACGCCGCGGCCTTTCGATGCCGACCGCGACGGCCTGGTGCTGGGCGAAGGCGCGTGCACGCTGGTGCTCGAAGAACTCGAGCATGCCAAGGCTCGCGGTGCACGCATCCATGCCGAGCTGCTGGGCTGGGGCACCAACAGCGACGGTGCGCACGTGACGCACCCGCAATCGGAAACCATGGCCCAGGCCATGCGCCTGGCGCTGGCCGATGCGAACCTGCCGCCCGAGGCCATCGGCTACGTCAACGCCCATGGCACGGCCACCGAACAGGGCGACATCGCCGAGTCCGCCGCGACGCTGCAGGTGCTGGGCAGTCGTGTGCCGATCTCGTCGCTCAAGAGCTACATGGGCCACACGTTAGGGGCTTGCGGCGCGCTCGAAGCCTGGCTCACCATCGAAATGATGCGCGAGGGCTGGTTCGCACCCAACGTCAACCTGCAAACGCCCGACCCGCGCTGCGCACCGCTCGACTACATCACCGGTACGGGGCGCGAGCTGCAGACCGACATCGTGATGAGCAACAACTTCGCCTTCGGCGGCATCAACACGTCGTTGATCTTCCGCCGGTGGGGCAGCAGCGACTGATTTTTCAACCAGAGAGAAGGAGAACGACACATGAAGAAGACCCTGGTGCTGGCCCTGCTCGCCGGCGTGCTGGCCGCTCCCGCGATGGCGCGCGACACGGAACTGCATCTGCCGCTGGCAGAAGTGCTGGCCATGCCCGAAGCACAAGGCAAGCTCGACGGCTCGGTGACCTTCTACCTGGCCGGCGCCAAGACTCCGAAGGTGCTCGAGAAGAAGGGCGAAGACACGTCGAACAAGAAGACCAACGGCTTCAACAAGGACGACGTGACCGCCTGCAAGTGGGCCGCGCTGTCGGCGCTGCTGGCCTTCCAGGAAAAGGCCAAGTCGCTCGGCGCTAATGCCGTGGTCGACATGGTGAGCTACTACAAGAAGGGCGCCTTCAGCAGCCCCACCGACTACGAGTGCCACGCCGGCGCGATGGTCGTGGGCGTCACGCTCAAGGGCACCTACGCCAAGGTCGCCAAGTGATGTGACGCCAGCCGCCTTGATCTCGCTGCGCTTGGCCCGTGTGGCCCGAACGGCCGCCGAGGCCGAAGCTGCGGGGCAAGGCTGGCTGTCCGATGCGGAGCGCGCCAGACTCGACGCCATGTCGGCGCCGGGCCGGCGCGCTCAGTTCTTGGCGGGGCGCCTGGCGCTGCGGCAGTTGCTGGCCGATGAACTCGGCGGCGAGGCGTTGCGCGACTGGCCGCTCTCGGCAGGTATCGACGGGCCACCACGAGTGCTGGTGCCGCCGCATGGCGCCCTGCAGCTGGCCATGAGCCACAGCGGTGACTGGCTGGCTTGCGCGGTAGCCACAACGCCCATCGGGCTCGACATCGAAACGCCGCGGCCGCGGCGCAATGTCGATGGGCTGGTTCGTGCGGTGTTCACCGAAGGCGAGCAGGCAGCCGTTGCAGCGGCCGGGCCCGCCCGCCGCACGGAACTCTTCTACGCCATCTGGACGCTCAAGGAAGCGTGGCTCAAGCGGCATGCAGAGGGCGTGAGCCCTGGGCGGCTGATGCAGGTGCAGACGCAGCGTGCCCCGTCAACCGAGGCGAATGCAGGGGTGTGGTGTTGCGGCGAATTGACGCTCGCGCTGCTGGCGCCTGGCGATGCAGAGCTCAGATGGAGCGGTGAAACGCCGAGCTGGCCTTCACCGCAGTGGTGGCGCGTGACCGGCTGGTGTCCTGAGTTGGAGGTTCGTTGAAGAAGCGTTGGTTGGTGACTGTGTGCGGTCGAATCCTGACGAAAACGGCCGCAGGCTAGGCGTGGGGCGCAGCGAGGTGTGACACCTCGCGAGCACCGCAACGACGCATGCGGTCGTTTCTCGACAGGATTCATCAACAAACTTCCAACTCAGGACACCAGGGCCCGGTGCGTCGCAAGCACAACGGCTTTCAGTCGCCGTGCTTGTCAGCCTCGCTGGTGAACGAGTCGGCGTAGAACTCCTCGTCCGGCAACCCGCACTTCGCCACGAAGTCCTTGTGTGCTGACTCCACCATGATCGGTGCGCCGCAGGCATACACCTGGTGGCCCGAAAGGTCCGGCAGGTCGGCCATCACGGCCTGGTGCACGAAGCCCGTGCGGCCCTGCCAGCCGTCTTCGGGCTTGGGCTCCGAAAGCACCGGCACGTAGCGGAGGTTGGGCATCTCGGCCGCGGCCTTTTCGGCCCACGCGTGCAGATACAGGTCGGCCTTGCTGCGGCAACCCCAGTACAGCACCGCGGGCCGCGTGATGGCCTTGTGCTGCATGTGCTCGATGAGCGCCTTGATCGGCGCGAAGCCGGTGCCCGAGGCAAGCAGCACGACGGGCTTGTCGGAGTCGTCGCGCAGGTAGAAGCTGCCGAACGGCCCTTCCATGCGCAGGATCTCCTTTTCCTTCATCGCGGTGAACACGTGGTCGGTGAACTTGCCGCCCGGCATGTGGCGGACATGCAGCTCCAGCCCGCCTTGAGCCAGATGCGGCGCGTTGGCCATCGAATAGCTGCGGCGGCTGCCGTCGCGCAGGATGAACTCGATGTACTGGCCGGCGTAGTACTGCAGCACCACGTTGGCGGGCAGCTGCAGCTTCAAGAGGGCCACGTCAGGCGCGACCTTCTCGATGCCCGACACGCGGCACGGCATCTTCTGCACCGGGAACTGGCCCACGGCGCTGACCTGGCGCGATTCGATCACCACGTCGGTCTGCGGCGTGGCGCAGCAGGTGAGGATGAGACCCGCTTCTTCTTCCTCGACGCTCAGCGCCTTGTGCTGGTGGGCGCCATGGATGACCCGGCCTTCGAGCAGGCGGCTCTTGCAGGTGCCGCAGGCGCCGTCCTTGCAGCCGTAGGGCAGGCCGATGCCTTGGCGAATGGCGGCCGGCAGGATGGCTTCGTCGCGTGCGACATCGAAGCTGCGTTCGGCCGGCTGCACCGTCACCTTGAAAGTCATTTGGGTATCCTCGAACGGCAAGAAAAGAAAACTGGGACAGAGGGCGGCACTTGAGCCGCGAGCGGCAATTTTGCCCGCTCGCCTGAGCCCCTTTCCGGTGCAATCCCAAACAACGCCTTTACCAATTCACACATGCCCAGCCTGCCCGCCGTCTTTCGCCGCCCCCGTTTGCTGATCGTCGGTTGCGGTGACGTCGGCCTGCGCGTCGCGCGCCAGTTGCAAGGGCGGTTTCGCGTGCGCGCGCTCACGTCGCAGCCCGAGCGCCGCGCCGCATTGCGCCAGGCGGGCGTGCTGCCACTACTGGGCAATCTCGATGTGCCCGCCACGCTGGGCCGGCTGGGCGCGCTGGCACCTGCCGTGCTGCACCTCGCGCCCCCGCCGGGCGAAGGAGACGGCGACCCGCGCACCGCTGCGCTGCTGCGTGCGCTGATGCGCGGTGGCGTGGTGCAGCGGCTGGTGTATGCCAGCACCACGGGGGTCTACGGCGATGCCGCGGGCGCGCGCTTCGACGAGACCCGCCGTGTGGCGCCAGGCACCGTGCGTGCTCGCCGCCGTGTGGCGGCCGAGGCACGGCTGCGCTGGTTCGGGCGTGCCGGTGGCGCATGCGTCAGCCTGCTGCGCATTCCCGGCATCTATGCGGCCGACCGGCCCGGTGGCCACCCGCGCGAGCGCCTGCAGCGCGGCACGCCCGTGCTGGCCGAGCCCGATGACGTCTACACCAACCACATCCACGCCGACGACCTGGCGCGCACCTGTATCGCCGCGCTGTTCCGCGGCGCACCACAACGTGCGTACCACGCCAGCGACGACACCGAGCTGAAGATGGGCGACTACTTCGACCTCGCTGCCGACCTGGGCGGACTGCCACGTCCGCCGCGCATCGCCCGCGCCGAGGCCGCGCAGCAGTTGAACCCTGTGATGCTGTCGTTCATGAGCGAGTCGCGCCGCCTCGTGAACACGCGGCTCAAGCGCGAGCTGCGCGTGCGACTGCGTTATCCGACAGTGCGTGAAGGGCTGGCCCCGTAGCCGCCCGTCAGATATCAGATCCCTTTGGCCTTGCGCAGGGCCTTCATGCGATCGACCGCTCGCACATTGACCGTGCGGAAGTTCGCGCCGCGTGCGATCTCGATGCTCACGTCACGTTCCGGTGTGTCGTTCGACCACAGGGTCTTGTAGAGGTGCTCCAGCGACTGCACGGCCACGCCGTCGATCTTGAGGATGAGGTCGCCAGGCTCCAGCCCGGCTTCTTCGGCCGGGCTTTCCTTGTTGACGCGAATCACGCGCACCGTGCCGTCGGCTTCCTGGCAGTTGAGGCCGAGCCAGGCCCGTGCGCTGGCACGCGAACTGCCACGTTCGCGCAGCTCCGACAGGATGGGCTTGAGCAGGTCCACCGGCACGAACATGTTGCCCGGGTGCCGCTCTTCGTTCTTGCCCAGCACGTCCATCACCAGCAACGAGCCGATGCCCACCAGCTCGCCGCGTGCGTTGAAGAGCCCGGCGCCACTGTGGTCCGGCCGGGCCGGCACGGTGAACAGCGCGCCTTCGATGTGATATTCCCAATAGCCCGAAAACGCCCGTCGCGAGGCCAGGCGGGCCACGCTCAAGATGCCGGCCTTGCCATGGCCGTTGGCACCGCTGGCCACCATCAGCGGCTCGCTTTCCGCCACGCCTTGCGCATTGCCCAGCGGCACGGGTTCGAGCTTGAGCGGCACGAGCGGCTGCAGCAGCCCGAAGCCGGTGGCCACGTCGTAGGCCAGCACACGCGCCGGCACGGGGCTGCCACCATCAGGGTGCAGGTCGATGTCTTCGGCTTCGAGGATGAGGTAGCCGATCGTGAGCACCAGGCCGTCTTCTATGACGACACCCGAGCCCACACGGTCGCGCCCCAGCGTGTCGGTGGACAGCGCGTCGTCGGTGGCGCGGGCACTCACACCCAGCACTGCATTGCTGGCGCGGGCCAGTGCCTGCACCTGCGCTTCGTTCGCCGGCTCGTCACTCGAGGGCTCGCGCGAACCTTCGCTTGCAGGTGCGGCCAGTGCGCTCGAAGCCAGCCCCAGTAGAACAGCCGTCACGATCGCGACGACCAGATGGCGGTAGGGATGCGGGGCGTGCATGGCGTCCTCCAGCGCGAGACGCTATGCATGCAAGCATGAATCGATGCGCGAGGCCCTGCGTTGCGCGCGGGCATTCGCGGCAGATGCACACTGTTGGTTTGCCGGGCCGGCACGGCCCGGCGGTTCAGCGGCGGCGGCCGAAAGGCGGCTGCCCGCGCCAGTAGCGCATCATGAGCCAGCCGCCGAGCATGCCGCCCAGGTGCGCGAAGTGCGCCACGCCGCGCATCGTGCCGCTCACGCCCAGCAGCAGGGCCAGCACGCCGAACACGATGGCGAAGGTGCGCGCCTTCATCGGGATGGGCGGAATGAGCAGCATGATGGTGCGGTTGGGGAACAGCAGCGCGTAGCCCAGCAGCAGCCCGAACAGCGCGCCCGAGGCGCCCACCACGGGCGCTCCCGAGCTGAGCAGCGGCGCCACCAGCAACTGCACCAGTGCTCCGGTCAGGAGGCTGGCCGTGTAGAACTGGATGAAGCGCTTGCGCCCCCACACCTGCTCGAGCTCGGAGCCGAACATCCACAGCCCCAGCATGTTGAAGAACAGGTGGCCGAAGTCGCCATGCAGGAAGGCATAGCTCACCACCTGCCAGGGCAGGAAGCCCGCGCCCAGCGGCCACAGCGCGAACAGGCGGTCTATCGCGAAAACGCCTACCAAGCGCTGCAGGCAGAAGACGCCAACGTTGATGAGCAGCAGGGCCTGGGTGACGGGGGGGAGTTGCGGCATGCGATGGGCGTGCAAGCGAAGTCGGGCGAATGATAGCCGCGAGCCTTTGCGCGACGGTGCTGCTTTTCATGCGACCGGTGCGCGACCTCGGGTAAGTGCTGGCACGCAACTCGCTTGGGCGGCGGAAACTTGACCAATCGGTCAGGTTCTGGAGGTTCCATGTCGGAGCACATCGTCCTCACCTCGCACCCGCGCGGCCGCAAGGCGGGTGGTTTTCTCGAGCTGCACTGGGGGGTGCCCACCGCAGTCGAGCGCGGGCCGGTGGTGGCCAGCCTCACCAACCCCTCCCTTCGCAACGCGATCGGCACGCATTCGGGCGCCTATGCCGTGTACCGGGCGTTGGCAGTGGCCTCGGGTGCGCTGCAGCGCGACCACCGGCCAGACCTCACCAACACCGCGCCGGCCGAAGCGATCGGCCCGCACCCGCAGTGGGCGGATCCGACCAGGATCGTCTCGCTCGACCCATGGGGGCACCTCGTCTCGAGCGCGTTCGCCGACGCCATTGCCGCAGGCGTGGACGTGCGGCCCACCATCGCCATCACCAAGGCGCACATCAACATGCCCGAGCTGCTGGGCGCCATCGCGGCCGGGCGGCTCGAGCCCGACGGCGAGATCCTCTTCGCCAACGGCGACGTGCGCGTCACCAAGGCGGCCATAGACCCGGTGTGGTACCTGCCGGGGCTGGCCGCGCGCTTCGGCATCAAGGAAAGCACGCTGCGGCGCAGCCTGTTCGAACAGACCGGCGGCATGTTCCCGGAACTGGTCACGCGCTCGGACCTCAAGGTGTTCCTGCCGCCCATCGGCGGCATGACGCTCTACTTCTTCGGCGACGTCAGCCAGCTCGGCAAGCCGGAAACGAAAGTGGCCTGCCGCCTGCACGACGAATGCAACGGCTCCGACGTGTTCGGCTCCGACATCTGCACCTGCCGGCCCTACCTCGCGCACGGCATCGAGGTGTGTATCGAGATGGCGCAGCAAGGCGGCGTGGGCCTCGTGGTCTACAACCGCAAGGAAGGCCGCGCGCTCGGCGAAGTCACCAAGTTCCTCGTCTACAACGCGCGCAAGCGGCAGGCCGGCGGCGACCGCGCCGAAACCTACTTCGAGCGCACCGAATGCGTGGCCGGCGTGCAGGACATGCGCTTCCAGGAGCTGATGCCCGACGTCTTCCACTGGCTCGGCATCACGCGCATCGACCGCTGGGCGTCGATGAGCAACATGAAGCACGGTGCGTTGACCGCGCAGGGCATCGAGGTGGTGGAGCGCGTGCCCATTCCCGATGCGCTGATTCCCGCCGATGCGCGGGTGGAGATGGACGCGAAAAAGGCCGCGGGCTACTTCTCGCACTACACGCCCGATGCGGCGGAACTTGCAATGCCCAAGGGCAGGGGGCTTCAGGAATGAAGCTGCCTTATTCGCACGCTCCAGGCTGGCACACGCCAGTGCCGGAAGATCACCCCGCTTCTGCCTTGCTGACCGACGAGGCCGTGCGCGAACGTTGCGCGCAGGTGATGGCCCATGTGGAGCGAGGGGCGTCGCCGCACTTCACCTGGCATGGCGATCGTGTGGAGGCCGTTGCGGCCTACGTGGTGGATACGCTGCACGAGCGGTACCCCGAGCTGCGCGTGCCGTATCACAGCCGTTGGCGCCACTTCGAGGCCGGCGGGGTCGACCGCTGGGCAGGGCTGGCCTCGCATGTGCTGGCTGATGCCAACGCACAAGAGCGGGCTCGCGCGCGCATCGACCTGGTGATTCCCAGCGTGCTGCTCGATGCAGGTGCCGGCGCGGCATGGCACTACCTCGATGCACGGCATGGCATGACGCTGACCCGCTCCGAAGGGCTGGGCGTGGCGAGCCTGGAGCTCTTTGCCGCGGGTGCTTTTTCGGCGCATGCAGATGAGCCCTACCGTAGCGATGCGACGGCGCTGGCGCATCTGCACACACGGCAGGTGGCCGAGGCTTTCCAGGTGCGGGCCGACAACCCGTTGGTGGGTGTGGAAGGCCGTGCCGCACTGCTGCGCCGCCTGGGCGAAGTGGCGCATGCCACGCCGGTGGTCTTTGGCGTGCCGGCGCGGCTGGGGCGCCTGCTCGACTTCGTCAAGCTGCATGCGCAGGAAGGCCGCATCGAAGCGGGTTTCGTGCTGGCCACGCTGCTGCGGGCGCTGGGGCCGGTGTGGCCCGGGCGCATCGAACTCGAAGGCGTGTCGCTGGGCGACTGCTGGCGCCACCCGGCGGCGCGCGATGGGCTCGTGCCCTTCCACAAGCTCACCCAGTGGTTGACGTATTCGCTGCTCGAGCCGCTGGAGGATGCAGGCCTCGTGGTGACGGGGCTGGATGCGTTGACCGGCCTGCCCGAATACCGCAATGGCGGCCTGCTGCTCGACCTGGGCCTGCTGCAGCCGCGCGATGCGAGCTTCTTCTCCAGGCGCTGGACGGTGGCCGACGAGCCCATCGTCGAATGGCGCGCCGTCACCGTGATCGCGCTCGACCGCATTGCCGCGGCCGTGCGTGCGCAGCTCGGCAAGGGCGATGCCGAGTTCCCGCTCGCTCGCGTGCTCGAAGGCGGCACCTGGGCTGCCGGCCGGCGCATTGCGGCACAGCTACGCGAAGGTGGCCCGCCGCCGGTGGCCATCGACAGCGATGGCACGGTGTTCTGACAGCACAAGGAGAAGAAGCATGACCGTCAACGTCGTCAATCACCCGCTGCTGCAGCACAAGCTCACCTACGTGCGCGCCGCCGACACCACCACCGACAACTTTCGCCGCCTAGTGCGCGAGATCGCCGCGATGCTGGCCTACGAGGTGACCCGCGACCTGCCCACGGAGACCATCACCATCACCACGCCGGTGGCGACCTGTGAGTCGCCCGTCATCAGCGGCAAGAAGCTGTGCCTCGTGTCCATATTGCGTGCGGGCAACGGCATGCTCGACGGCATGATCGACCTGCTGCCCGGTGCACGCGTGGGCCACATCGGCCTGTACCGCGACCCTGAAACGCTGGAGCCGGTGGAGTATTACTTCAAGGTGCCCGAAGACATTCACGACCGGCTGGTCATCGTGGTCGATCCCATGCTGGCCACGGGCAACTCGGCCATCGCTGCGTTGCATCGGCTCAAGGAGGTGGGCGTGAGCTCGCTGAAGCTGGTGAACCTCATTGCCTCGCCTGAAGGCCTGCGCGCGGTGCAGGCGGCCCACCCCGACGTGCCCATCACCGTGGGCTCCATCGACGAACGGCTCAACGAACACGGCTACATCGTGCCGGGGCTGGGCGATGCGGGCGACCGCATCTTCGGAACGAAATGACGACCACCCCCGTAGCGCCTGCGGCGCTCCCCCTTCGAGGGGGCGCCCCCAGCGGACTGGCAAAGCCAGATCCGCGGCGTCCGCTCGGGGACTGTGCCTTTGGTTCGGCAGCCTGCCGGTGATCGCGTGAGGCACTGACATGAGCCTCGAGAACGCAAGTGCTTCGGTGGTGAACACCCGCAAAGGCCGCATACGGCAAGCCAACGAAGCCGGGATCCTGCGGGCGGCCGAATCGGTGTTCGCGCGCAAAGGCTTCAACGGCGCCACGATGGCCGAGATCGCCGACGCGGCCGGCCTGCCGAAGGCCAACCTGCACTACTACTTCCGCACCAAGCAGGAGATCTATCGCGCGGTGCTGCGCAACATCCTCTCGCTGTGGCTGGCGGGTACAGACCACATCGAGCCCGACGCCGAGCCCGGCGTTGCACTGGCGCGCTACATCCGCGCCAAGATGGCGCTGACCGCCGAACGGCCCGACGCCTCGCGGGTGTTCGCCAACGAGCTGCTGCACGGCGCGCATGAAGTGGGCGGCCTGCTGCGCAGCGAACTGCGTGCGCTGGTGCGCCGCAAGGCAGGGGTGATCGAGCACTGGGTGGCACAAGGCCGCATGGCTCCGGTGGATGCGACGCACCTGTTCTTCACCATCTGGGCCGCGACACAGACGTATGCCGATTTCGAGCCGCAGGTGTGCGCGGTGCTCGGCAAGCGCCGGCTGCAGAAGGCTGAGCTGGAACGTGCAACGCAGCACGTGGTGACGTTGATCCTGCGGGGCTGCGGCCTGAACGAAGCGCAAGGAGCTTGAGATGCTGGACCTCATTCTGAAAGGCTGTTCGCTGCCCGATGGGCGGCGCGACATCGAAATCGGCATCGAAGCCGGGCGCATCGCGGCCTTGCAGCCGGCATTGCAGGCGCCCGCGGCCCAGGTCATCGAAGCCGGCGGCCAGCTCGTGACGCCGCCCTTCGTGGACGCGCACTTCCACATGGACTCAGCGCTGAGCTACGGCCTGCCGCGCGTCAACCAGAGCGGCACGCTGCTCGAAGGCATTGCGCTGTGGGGTGAGCTCAAGCCGCAGCTCACGCAGGAGGCCATCGTCGAGCGGGCGCTGGCCTATTGCGACTGGGCCGTGGCCAAGGGCTTGCTCGCCATTCGCTCGCACGTGGACGTGTGCGACCCGCGCCTGCTGGCCGTGGAGGCACTGCTGCACGTGCGCGAGCGTGTGAAGCCCTACCTCGACCTGCAGCTCGTGGCTTTTCCGCAAGACGGCGTGCTGCGTTCTATCGCCGCGAAAGAGAACCTGAGGCGCGCACTCGACATGGGCGTCGACGTGATTGGCGGCATCCCGCACTTCGAACGCACGATGAGCGAAGGTGCCGAGAGCGTGAAGTGGCTATGTGAACTGGCTGCCGAGCGCGGGTTGCGGGTGGACATGCACTGCGACGAAAGCGACGACCCGCTGAGCCGCCACATCGAGACGCTGGCCTTCCACACAAACCGCCTGGGCCTGCAGGGCCGCGTGGCGGGCTCGCACCTCACGTCCATGCACTCGATGGACAACTACTACGTCTCGAAGCTGCTGCCGCTCATCAAGGAAGCGGGCGTCGCGGCCATCGCCAACCCGCTCATCAACATCACGCTGCAAGGCCGCCACGACACCTACCCCAAGCGCCGCGGCATGACCCGCGTGCCCGAACTGCTGGCCGTCGGCGTGGACGTGGCCTTCGGCCACGACTGCGTGATGGACCCCTGGTACGGCCTGGGCAGCGCCGACATGCTGGAGGTGGCACACATGGGCCTGCACGTGGCGCAGATGACGAGCCAGGCCGCGATGCGGCAATGCTTCGAGGCAGTGACCACCACGCCTGCGCGGATCCTCGGGCTCGAAGGCTACGGTCTCGAAGTGGGCAAGAGGGCTGACCTCGTGATGCTGCAGGCGAGCGACCCGGTGGAGGCCATCAGGCTGCGGGCAACGCGGCTGATGGTGATGCGCGCCGGCCGCGTGATCGCGAGAACACCGGCCGCTGTGGCGGCGTTGGACTTGCCAGGGCGGCCGGCCGAGGTGTCTTTTCGGCGCTGAGCGCGCCGCGTCACTTCAGGCATCGCGTCACGAAGTCACTATCGGGACCTAGCCTGCACACGCTTTGTCCCGGCCGCACAGCGAGCACGTTCCGCCGTCGTGCAGCACGCCCAACGACCATCGTGTCGCGCCTGCTGCAGGTCTTGGACCTTCCCCACTCCGCACACGCTCAACAGCACCTTCATCGTGCCCTCGACCGTGAAGACGATGCAGTGCGCGTCGCCGTCAAGGACGCAGCGCGCAACAAGGCCACGCTGCCTGAGGACTACCTGCCGCCGGCAGTGCTCGGCGGCCCGTGCAAAGAAAAGCGCTTCGAACGCGCGATGCGCTACGCCGGCGTGCCGTAGGGCGGCGATGAGCTGCCTCAGCTTCGCCGTTTTTGCGCTTCTTCGGAGATCACTGCGCTGGCTCCCACGTCAGGTGAACGATCCGGTAGCCATGGGTCTTCAAGGCTGCAAGCAACGTCGGCAGGGCGTGAGCGGTCTGATCTTGCGCATCGTGCAGCAGCACGATGCCACCGCCGCGGGATTCGAGCCGCTGCAGAAGCCTGTCGGTCAGCATCCGTGGTGATTGCTGCGGCAGCCAGTCGTCGGCGCCGACGTCCATCGACACGACGGTGATGCCTTGTGTCGCCAGCGCCGATCTCAGCTCCGGCGTCTCTTCAAGAAAA
>CAMLLU010000035.1 GCA_946480925.1 uncultured Rivibacter sp. | reverse complement strand
AAGCCTTCCCCGGCGACGTGTTCTATCTCCACAGCCGCCTGCTCGAGCGCGCCGCGCGCGTGAACGCCGACTACGTCGAAGCCTTCACCAAAGGCGAGGTCAAGGGCAAGACCGGTTCGCTGACCGCGCTGCCCGTGATCGAAACCCAGGCCGGCGACGTGTCCGCCTTCGTGCCGACCAACGTGATCTCGATCACCGACGGCCAGATCTTCCTGGAAACCAACCTGTTCAACGCCGGCATCCGTCCCGCCATCAACGCGGGTATCTCGGTGTCGCGCGTGGGCGGTGCCGCGCAGACCAAGCTGATCAAGGGCCTGTCCGGCGGTATCCGTACCGACCTGGCGCAGTACCGTGAGCTGGCCGCGTTCGCGCAGTTCGCTTCCGACCTCGACGAAGCCACCCGCAAGCAGCTCGACCGCGGCGCCCGCGTGACCGAACTGCTCAAGCAGGCCCAGTACTCGCCGCTGCCCATCAGCCTGATGGGCGCCACGCTGTATGCGGTGAACAAGGGCTTCCTGGACGACGTGGACGTGAAGAAGGTGCTCGCCTTCGAACACGGCCTGCACCAGTTCCTGAAGACCAGCCACGCCGCCCTGCTGAAGAAGCTGGATGACAACAAGGCCATGGACAAGGACGCCGAAGCCGAGCTGCAAGCCGCCATCGCCGCGTTCAAGAAGTCCTTCGCCTGACGGCCGGCTGAACCTACAGGAGCACCGTCATGGCGGCAGGCAAGGAAATACGCGGCAAGATCAAATCGGTGGAAAACACCAAGAAGATCACCAAGGCCATGGAGATGGTCGCCGCCTCCAAGATGCGCAAGGCGCAGGAGCGCATGCGCCACGCCCGTCCGTACGCCGACAAAATCCGCAACATCGCCGCCCACCTGGGCGAGGCGAACCCCGAGTACGTGCACCCCTTCATGCAGACGCGCGCCGGCACCGGCGGCGCGGGCGTGATCGTGGTGACCACCGACAAGGGGCTGTGCGGCGGCCTGAACACCAACGTCCTGCGCGCCATGACCGCCAAGCTCAAGGAGCTCGAAGGTCAGAACGTCAAGACGCAGGCAGTGGCCATCGGCAACAAGGGCCTGGGCTTTCTCAACCGCATCGGCGCCAAGGTGGTGTCGCAGGTCACCCAGCTGGGTGACACGCCCCACCTCGAAAAGCTGATCGGCCCGGTGAAGGTGCTGCTCGACCAGTACGCCGAAGGCAAGCTGGACGCGGTCTACCTCTGCTACACCCGCTTCATCAACACGATGAAGCAGGAGCCGGTGGTCGAGCAGCTGCTGCCGCTGTCGCAGGCGCGCTTGGCGCAGACCGCCGAAGAGAAGCAGGCCTACGGCTGGGACTATCTCTACGAACCCGATGCGAAGAGCGTGATCGACGAGCTGCTGGTGCGCTATGTCGAGGCCCTGATCTACCAGGCAGTGGCCGAGAACATGGCGTCTGAGCAGTCGGCCCGCATGGTGGCCATGAAGGCTGCGACCGACAACGCCGGCAACCTGATCAACGAACTGAAGCTGGTCTACAACAAGACCCGCCAGGCCGCGATCACCAAGGAACTCTCCGAGATCGTGGGCGGTGCTGCCGCGGTGGGCTGATCGAGCCCGCTGAAGCAGACAAGCTCCTCACGCATCGCAACGAATATTGTTTGAAGGATCAAAAATGGCCAACACTCAAGCAGAAGGCAAGATCGTCCAGTGCATTGGCGCCGTGGTGGACGTGGAGTTCCCGCGCAACGCCATGCCCAAGGTGTACGACGCCCTGAAGCTCGACGGCTCGGCGCTGACGCTCGAAGTGCAGCAGCTGCTCGGTGACGGCGTGGTGCGCACCATCGCGCTGGGCTCGTCCGACGGCCTGCGCCGCGGCATCGTGGTCAAGAACACCGGCAACCCCATCACCGTGCCGGTTGGCCCAGCCACGCTGGGACGCATCATGGACGTGCTGGGCAACCCGATTGACGAGCGCGGCCCGGTCAGCAACGAGCTGGCGGCTTCCATCCACCGCAAGGCCCCGGCCTATGACGAGCTGTCGCCTTCGCAGGAACTGCTCGAAACCGGCATCAAGGTGATCGACCTGATCTGCCCGTTCGCCAAGGGCGGCAAGGTGGGTCTGTTCGGCGGCGCCGGCGTGGGCAAGACCGTGAACATGATGGAGCTCATCAACAACATCGCGAAGGCGCACTCGGGCTTGTCCGTGTTCGCCGGCGTGGGTGAGCGCACCCGCGAGGGCAACGACTTCTATCACGAGATGGCCGAGTCGGGCGTCGTGAAGCTCGACAACCTGGCCGAGTCGAAGGTGTCCATGGTCTATGGCCAGATGAACGAGCCCCCGGGCAACCGCCTGCGCGTGGCCCTGACCGGCCTGACCATCGCCGAGTCGTTCCGCGACGAAGGCCGCGACGTGCTGTTCTTCGTGGACAACATCTACCGCTACACGCTGGCCGGTACCGAAGTGTCCGCACTGCTGGGCCGCATGCCTTCCGCCGTGGGCTACCAGCCGACGCTGGCCGAGGAAATGGGCCGCCTGCAGGAGCGCATCACGTCCACCAAGGTCGGCTCGATCACCTCGATCCAGGCCGTGTACGTGCCCGCGGACGACCTGACCGACCCGTCGCCGGCCACCACCTTCGCCCACCTGGACGCCACCGTGGTGCTGTCGCGCGACATCGCCGCGCTGGGCATCTACCCCGCCGTGGACCCGCTGGACTCCACCTCGCGCCAGGTCGACCCGAACGTCGTGGGCGAAGAGCACTACGGCACCACCCGTGCCGTGCAGGCCGTGCTGCAGCGCTACAAGGAACTGCGCGACATCATCGCGATCCTGGGCATGGACGAGCTGTCGCCGGAAGACAAGCTGGCCGTGGCCCGCGCCCGCAAGATCCAGCGTTTCCTGTCGCAGCCCTTCCACGTGGCCGAAGTGTTCACCGGCACGCCGGGCAAGTACGTGCCGCTGAAGGAAACCATCCGCGGCTTCAAGATGATCGTCAACGGCGAGTGCGACAGCCTGCCGGAACAGGCCTTCTACATGGTGGGCACCATCGACGAGGCCTTCGAGAAGGCCAAAACCCTGCAGTGACCAGTGACCAGTGACCAGTGACCAGGACACCTCCTGGTCACCACGGTCGATGGCTCACCAGTCACCAGTCACTAGTCACCAGTCACTGGAAACCCAATGGCAACCATTCATGTCGACGTCGTCTCCGCAGAAGAGTCCATCTTCTCGGGCGAGGCGAAGTTCGTCGCGCTGCCGGGCGAAGGCGGCGAGCTGGGCATCCTGCCGAAGCACACGCCGCTGATCACCCGCATCCGCCCGGGCGCGGTGCGCATCGAGCGGGCCGACAACGGCGAGGAAGAGTTCGTGTTCGTGGCCGGCGGCATTCTCGAAGTGCAGCCGAATTCGGTCACGGTGCTGGCCGACACCGCCATCCGCGGCAAGGACCTCGACGAAGCCAAGGCCACCGAGGCCAAGCGCCTGGCCGAGGAGGCCATGCGCAACGCCAAGAGCGACATCGACCTGGCCAAGGCCCAGAGCGAGTTCGCCGCCATGGCCGCGCAGATCGCCGCGCTGCGCCGCTTCCGCAAGAAGTGAAGCGCGGATAACGAAGCAAGCGGCCCACCAGACGCACAAGAAAACAGCCCGCCGGCTCACACCGGTGGGCTGTTTGTTTTGCAGGAGCTGTCGCGCGAATCGTCGTCAGGGCTTGGCTGCAGGCTTGTTGCCGCCCTTGGGAGGCACGATGGGCTTGAGCATGCCGCAGTCGGCACCCAGCCACTTGCCCTGCATCTCCATGTGCATCTTCTGCTGCTGGCCCTGTTGTTGCGTGGTCATGTCCACCACCGTCGTATAGACGGTGTCACCCTGGAAGCGGGTCTCGCCTTCGGCCACGCTGGGCGGCTGGCCGCCGCAGGCGGAGCGCCACTTCCAGACGTTGGCGCCGCGGCTCAGGATCTCCGTCTTGCAGCCGTGTTCGCCGCCGGCCGAGGTCCAGTCGTCGCGAGACAGCGACTCCTCGCTCAGGCAGACCTTCATCGCACTGCTGCCGCCCATCTCCATGCCACGCTGGCGCATCTGCTGTTCCATGCGTTTGCGAGCCTCAGGCGGCATGTTCTTGAAGTGTTCGCTCACGTCGGGCATCTTCTGGCCGTTCATCTCGCGTGTCTGCTTGACCTCCCACAGGCCGGCTTTGATGGGCGGGCGGTTTTGTGCGAGAGCGCTGCCATATGCGGCAAGCATCAGCAGCGCTGGGGTCAGCAGACGGGCGGTCGTGGCCATTTCAGCCTCCAGTGGTTCAGGTCAGGCAGCGGCTCATGATGCGCGCGCTGCGCCTTGCGCTCAATCCCACGGGATCGGCAATCCACGTGCGCGTGTCAGCGCAGATCGGGCGCGTCCGGTAGCTCGTTGGGGTTGTGCTGGTCGGCCGCGAGGGGAAAGTGCTGCACCAGTAGCGCGGTCACGGCATCGATGGCCGCGGCCAACCCTGCCTCGTAGCGCCGCGCCGCGAACTCGGTCGACATCTTGGCGACGATGGCTTCCCACTGTGCGTGTGGCACGTGGCGGTTCACGTCACGATCGGCCACGATCTCGATGCGGTGTTCGGCCAGCAGCAGGTAGATCAGCACGCCGTTGTTGAGCTCGGTGTCCCACACGCGCAGCTTGCCGAACATCGTGATCGCACGTTCGCGCGCCGTGGCCCCGCGCCACAGGTAGCTCAGCGGCAGCCCAGCTTCCACACACAGGCGGATCTCGCCACTGTGCTGTGTTTCACTGGCGCGAATGCGCGCTTCAAGGTTGCTCAGCGCCGGTGGGCCGAGGGCGCGCCGCGTGTCACTTTCGTCGAGCCAGCGATGTTTGAGGATGCGCAGCCAGCGGTTCATGCTTACCAGTCTCCCGAAGCGCCACCGCCGCCGAAGTCGCCACCGCCGCCGGACGAAAAACCGCCGCCGTCGCCACCGCCCCAGCCGCCACCTCCACCACCGCCCCCCCAGATGATGGGCACGTCGACACCCGACCTGCGACCCCGGCGGCCGCTGCGCGCAGCGCCGATCCCGAGGATGCCGACCAGCACCAGTGCCATCACACCCGCCACGCCAGCCAACAGCGCGCTGGTGGTGAACCACCAGCCCAGCCCCCCTGCCGCGGCGGCGGTGAGCAGCGAACCGGCCTTGCGGCCCAGCATGCCGGTCAGCAAGGCGCCGAGCACAGGCACGCCGACGAAGAAGAACATTGCAAGTTCTTCCCAATCGGCTCCCCGATCCTGTTGCACGGAGCGGTTGCCGTGCTGCTCCGGCGCGGGCAAGTGCTCGCCGCGGATGCGTGCGATCAGTTCATCTATCGCGGCATTCAGCCCGCCGGCATAGTCGCCCGCCCGGAACGCCGGGCGGATCGACCGCTCGATGATCTGCCGTGCGGCCAGATCGGGCACCGCACCCTCGAGGGCCTTGGCTGGCGCAATGCGCACCTGCCGGTCGTTCTTGGCCACCACGATGAGCAACCCATCGCCCACGTCGCGGCGGCCGATCTTCCAGACGTCACCCAGGCGCTGCGTGTAGCTCGTGATGTCTTCCGGCCGCGCGGTGGCGACGATCACCACCACGATCTGCGGACCGGCCTCGCGCTCGAACGAGGCCAGCTTGTTCTCGAGCGCGTCGCGCTGCGCGGAGTTCAGGGTGCCGGTCTGGTCGATCACCCGCGCCGACAGCGCCGGCACCGGTTGCAGTTCCTGCGCGGACGCGCAGAAGCCCAGCAGCGCAAGCCACAGGGCCACAAGCAAGCGGGTCACGTGGACGTCCTGCTTCAGCGTGTCGAGCCGCTTGGGCTACTTACTTCGACGCGCCGAAGTCCACCTTCGGCGGTGCGCTGATGGCGGCTTCGTCCTGCACCGTGAAGTTGGGCTTGGGCTGGTAGCTGAACACCATGGCCGTCAGGTTGCTCGGGAAGCTGCGCGCGAGCACGTTGTAGTCGGCCACCGCCTTGATGTAGCGGTTGCGCGCCACGGTGATGCGGTTCTCGGTGCCTTCGAGCTGCACGCGCAGGTCCTGGAAGCCCTGGTTGGCCTTCAGGTTCGGGTAGTTTTCGCTCACGGCGATCAGGCGTGACAGAGCGCTCGACAGCTCACCCTGGGCCTGCTGGAAGCGGTTGAATGCCTCGGGGTTGTTCAGCGTCTCGGGGCTTACCTGGATCGACGTGGCCTTGGCACGCGCTTCCACCACCTTGGTGAGTGTTTCCTGCTCGAAGTTGGCCTCGCCCTTCACGGTGGCCACGATGTTCGGAATCAGGTCGGCGCGCCGCTGGTACTGGTTGAGCACCTCGGACCACGCGGCCTTGGTCTGCTCGTCCAGGCGCTGGAATTCGTTGTAGCCGCAGCCGGTGAGCGAGGCGCTCAGCAGCAGGGTGGCGAGCAGGGCGAAGAGACGTCGGGTCATGGCATTCCTTTCAAGCAGCCGGGCGTTCCCGGACGCAAGCGAGATGGGGAGCACAGCCCAGGCCTTCAAGACGGGGCCCGGACGCATCGCGCGACTGTAGCGCCGCTGGTGCCAACGTTTGCGGCAGCTTGCGTACCATCGGCCCATGCCGCTCGATCCACTGACCGCCTTGCAGGCAGCCTCGCGCCGTGCGCCGCCTGCTCCCTCCGGCGCTCACCTGATTGTCATTGGTGCCGCAGGCGCGTTGGGCTCGGCGGTGCTGGAGCAGGCTTTGTCAAGCGGGCGCTACGCAACGGTGCACGTGGCCACCACCGGCCCGTTGCAGGCGGCGATGCGTGGGCTGTCGCCGTTGAACCTGGCCGGCGCCGTGCGCCCGCCGGTGCCACCGGTTGCCACCGCCATCGTCGTGTTCGACCGCGCACGCGGCACCCACGGCCGTGAGGAAGCCTTCTTCGACACCGAGCCGCAGCAGCTCGCTGGCCTGGCGCGGTGGCTGCGCGAAGGTGGCGTGGATACGCTCGCCGTGGTGCTGCCGCATGCGCCGGCCATGCTGCCTCAGGCGCTGCGGCATGGGCTCGCCACGCTGGGCGAGCAGGAGGTCGCGATGCTGGGGTTCCACCGCCTGCTGTTCGTGCGGCCCACGCAGCACAGCCTCGCATCCGCGCCTTCCCGCTCCCGGCTGCAGCGACTTGCGGCTTTGTGGCTGTCGCAGCTGCAGCTGATGCTGCCCAGCCACGAGCGCCCGGTGCGCGCCGCCACGGTGGCCGACTTCGTGCTCGAAGTGCTGCGGCAATGGCCGCATGAACAGCCGGGCACACGCGTGGCCGGCGCCGAGCTGGTGTGGGAGGCCGCACAGGCCGAAGGGCCCGGTGCCGCGGTCGCGCGTTGGCTGGCACCGGCGGCCGATGCGGCCGTTTGATCGACAATCCCGCGATGCCCTCCGCCCCCCTTTCCCTGCCGCCGCTGGCGAACGACACCTTCCTGCGCGCCTGCCTGCGCCAGCCCACCGACTACACGCCGGTGTGGCTCATGCGCCAGGCCGGCCGCTACCTGCCGGAGTACAACGCGACGCGCGCCCGCGCCGGCAGCTTCATGGGCCTGGCCACCAGCCCTGCGTTCGCCACCGAGGTGACGCTGCAGCCGCTGGAGCGCTACCCGCTCGACGCGGCCATCCTGTTCAGCGACATCCTCACCGTGCCCGACGCGATGGGGCTGGGCCTGAGCTTCGCCGCCGGCGAGGGGCCGCGTTTTGCCACGCCGATCCGCGACGAGGCCGACGTCGCGACGCTGGCCGCGCCCGACCTCGACAAGCTGCGTTACGTGTTCGACGCGGTCCGTTCCATCCGCAGTGCCTTGAACGGCCGCGTGCCGTTGATCGGCTTCTCGGGCAGCCCGTGGACGCTGGCCTGCTACATGGTCGAAGGCGCCGGCTCCGACGACTACCGGCTGGTGAAGACCATGCTCTACCGCCGGCCCGACCTGATGCATCGCATCCTGGCCATCAACGCCGACGCGGTGGCGGCCTACCTCAACGCGCAGATCGAAGCTGGCGCGCAGGCCGTGATGATCTTCGACAGCTGGGGCGGTGTGCTGGCCGATGCCGCGTTCCGGCGCTTCAGCCTCGCCTACACCGAGCGCGTGCTGCGGCAATTGAAGAAGGAGCACGAGGGCTTTCGCATTCCCAGCATCGTGTTCACCAAGGGCGGTGGCGGCTGGCTCGAGGAGATTGCGGCCACCGGCTGCGACGTGGTCGGCATCGACTGGACCGTGAGCCTTGCCAATGCGCGTGCGCGGGTCGGTGAGCGAGTGGCCGTCCAGGGCAATCTCGATCCGATGGTGCTGTTCGCCGGGCCGGAGCAGATCCGCGCCGAAGTAGCGCAGGCCCTCGAAAGCTTCGGCCCGCCGCAACAGGCCAACGGTTCAATGGCAGGCCACGTGTTCAACCTGGGCCATGGCATCAGCCAGCACACCCCGCCCGACAGCGTGTCGGTGCTGGTCCAGGCAGTGCACGAATACTCGCGGCGCCTGCGGGGCTGAAGGCCGCGCAGTGCATCACAACCGGTGTTTTCCCTGGGAAATAATGCCTGCAGGGATTGACTTATCCCCAAAAGTAGGCAAGCGGGCCGAGCGGCTGCAAGCTGCTGCGCCGCCGCAGCACCGATTCTGCGCATATCACTAAGTGCTTGATTCATAAGGCTTCATGCGCTTGCCTAAGCAGGCAGCAATGAGTCTCAACAGCAAGCGGGGCAAGCATTTAGCACGCGTATGCGCAGGTTTCCCACAAAGTTTTCCACAGGCGGAGTGGATGGTCTCAAAAGCGCTGAAGAATCAGGGACTTACGGTGCATCATTGAAGCGATTTTGAATTTCCGTGCGTAACTCAGGCCCGATCCTGCCAGCTCTGCCCCGGGTGCGCGTGGCGGTGGAAACGCCCCAGCACAGCGGTCTGGGCGAGCCGCTCGACTACCAATGCGACATGCCTCCGGCCCCTGGCAGCCTGGTGCGGGTGCCGCTCGGCCGCCGCGTGGTGGCGGGCCTGGTGTGGGACGACGCACCCGCTGAATCACCGCTGCCGGCCGAAGCCGAGCTGCGGCCGGTGGCCGAGGTGCTCGTCGATCTGCCGCCGTTGCCGGCGGCATGGCGCCAGCTGGTGTCGTTTGCGGCTTCCTACTACCAGCGCGGCCTCGGCGAGCTGGCGCTGGCCGTGTTGCCGCCCGAGCTGCGCCAGCTCGACGGCACCCAATTCGCCCGCCGCCTGAAGCGGTTGCGCAAGCAGCTTGCGGCCGAGGCAGCTGCAGCGTCGGAGCCGGCCCGGCCTGAGCTGAGTGCCGACCAGGCGGCTGCGCTGCAAAAGCTACAGGCCGACACAGCGGGCGTCGCGCTGCTGTACGGCGTGACCGGCAGCGGCAAGACGGAGGTCTACCTGCGCGAGGCCGAGCGGGCGCTGCAGCAAGGGCGCCAGGCGCTGGTGCTGGTGCCCGAGATCAACCTCACGCCGCAGCTCGAAGCACGGTTTGCACAGCGCTTCCCGGGCAGGCGACTGGTGTCGCTGCACAGCGGCCTCACACCGGCGCAGCGGCTGCAACACTGGCTGGCCGCCCACCTGGGCGAGGCGGACCTCGTGCTGGGCACGCGCATGGCCATCTTCGCGTCGCTGCCGCGGCTGGGGCTCATCGTCGTCGACGAGGAACACGACCCTTCCTACAAGCAGCAGGAAGGTGCGCGGTATTCGGCGCGCGACCTGGCGGTCTATCGCGGCCGGCTCGAAGGCGCGCAGGTGCTGCTGGGTTCGGCCACGCCCTCGCTCGAAACCTGGCACAACTCGGCCGAAGGGCGCTACCAGCGCCTGGCCTTGCCGGCGCGCATCGGCGGCGGGGTGCTGCCATCGGTGCGCCTGCTCGACCTGTCGCGCCTGCCCAAGGGCACCATGCACGACAACGCCATCGCGCCGCAGTTGCTCGATGCGGTGCGCAAGCGGCTCGAGGCCGGCGAACAGAGCCTGCTGCTGCTCAACCGCCGAGGCTATGCGCCGGTGCTGCATTGCCCCGACTGCGCCTGGAAAAGCGGCTGCCCGCATTGCAGCGCCTGGCGCGTGTTCCACAAGAGCGATCGCACGCTGCGCTGCCACCACTGCGGCTTCACCGAACGCGTGCCGCGTGCCTGCCCGGACTGCGGCAACCTCGACATCCAGCCGGTAGGCCGCGGCACCGAGCGGCTCGAAGAGCAGCTCGCAACGCTGTTGCCCGGTGCACGCATCGGCCGCATCGACGCCGACACTACCAAGGCCAAAGGCTCGCTCGAGACACAGCTCGCCAGCGTGCACGCCGGCGAGGTAGACGTGCTGGTGGGCACGCAGATGGTGGCCAAGGGCCACGACTTCCGCCGCATGACGCTGGTGGCCGCGGTGAACCCGGACTCAGGCCTGTTCAGCTCCGACTTCCGCGCGCCCGAACGCCTGTTCGCGCTACTGATGCAGGCCGCCGGCCGCGCGGGGCGCGACGCGGAGCAAGCTGCCCGCAGCGAGATGTGGGTGCAGACGTGGAACCCCACGCACGCGCTCTATCAGGCGCTGCTCAAGCACGACTACGAACGATTCGCTGCGGGCCAGCTGGCAGAGCGACGCATGGCCGGGCTGCCGCCGTTTGCGCACTTGGCGCTGTTGCGGGCCGATGCGCGCACGCAAGAGGCGGCGCAGGCGTTTTTACAGGCTGCTGCAGACACGGCCGGCGAAGCCGCGCAGGAGCTGCTGATCTACCCGCCGGTGCCGACACCGGTGCAGCGGGTGGCCAACGTCGAGCGTGCGCAGATGCTCGTGGAGTCGGCCTCGCGACCGGTGCTGCAGCGCTTCTTGTCCGGCTGGCTGCCGCAGCTGCACGGTCTGCGTCCGCAGCACAAGGGCGTGCTGCGCTGGGCAGTGGACGTCGACCCCTTGGCGATATGAGCCATGCGAGTGGGCGCCGCGGATCCGGCTTCGCCGGTCTGCCAGCGCCGCCCCTGAGGGGGAGCGCCGCAGGCGCTACGGGGGGGAGTCCATCCTCGCCCCGTGCTCGTGCAGCAAGGTGCGCAGCACCGAGCGGTGGCAGTGTTTCTCGTCCTCGCAGTAACAGCCCACCGAGAAATTCGTCGTGTGCGACAGCGCGGCCAGCAGGTCCAGCACGCGGCTCACTTCGGGCACCGACATCTCGGCCCGGTAGCGCTTCACGAAGGTGGCCCAGGCGGCCGGGTTCTCTGCGGCCTGTGCCAGCTTCACCAGCTCGGCGCTGGGTGACAGGTTGGGCAGCCAAACGTCGTACCAGTTCTGTGACGCGAAATCCGCCTTGGCCACGCCGCGCGGCGGCCGGCGCACGGTGCCGATGCGCACGCCTTCGTCGGGCAGGCGATCACTTCCCAGACGCACGATGCGAACTGTCATAAAACCCTCCGACCAGCTTCGTTGCTGGCGCAATCTTCCCTCATCGGACCCTCAAGCCTGCAATGACGCGTGATCCGCGACAATCCCAGGCTTTCCCGCCGCCGCGCTTCGCCGCAGTTTCCCCATGTCCGCAGCCCTCCTGCAAGAGATCAACCGCCGCCGCACGTTCGCGATCATTTCCCACCCCGACGCCGGCAAGACCACGCTGACCGAAAAGCTGCTGCTGTTCTCGGGCGCCATCCAGATCGCAGGCTCGGTGAAGGCGCGCAAGGCGAGCCGGCACGCCACGTCGGACTGGATGGAGATCGAAAAGCAGCGCGGCATCTCGGTGGCCAGCTCGGTGATGCAGATGGAATACCGCGACTGCGTCATCAACCTGCTCGACACCCCCGGCCACCAGGACTTCTCGGAAGACACCTACCGCGTGCTCACCGCGGTGGACGCGGCGCTCATGGTGGTGGACGCCGCCAACGGCGTGGAAGAGCAGACGCTGCGCCTGCTCAAGGTCTGCCGCGCGCGCAACACGCCCATCCTCACCTTCGTGAACAAGATGGACCGCGAGGTGAAGCAGCCGCTCGAACTGATGGACGAGATCGAGCGCACGCTGGGCATGAGCCTGGTGCCCATGACCTGGCCGGTGGGCATGGGCAAGCTGTTCCGCGGCGTGATGGACATCCACAAGGACCGCATGCGGGTGTTCACCCCCGGTGAAGACCGCGTGGGTGACGACGAACTCGTGCAGGGCCTGCAGGGTAATGCGCTGAAGGAGCGCTTCGGTACCGAATACGAGCAGGCTGCCGGCGAGCTGGAGCTGCTGCGCGAGGCCACGCCGCCGCTGGACCGGCAGGCTTTCCTCGATGGGCATCAGAGCCCGCTCTTCTTCGGCTCGGCAGTCAACAACTTCGGCGTGCGCGAGGTGCTCGACGCCCTGGTGGACCTGGCGCCGTCACCCGGCTCGCGGCCCGCGCAGGAGCGTGTGGTGGAGCCTGCAGAAGACAAGCTCACCGGCGTGGTGTTCAAGGTGCAGGCCAACATGGACCCTGCACACCGCGACCGCATCGCCTTCGTGCGCGTGAGTTCGGGCCAGTTCCAGCGCGGCATGCGGCTGAAGGTCACGCGCTCGGGCAAGGAGATCCGGCCGCAAACGGTGGTGACCTTCATGTCGCAGCGCCGCGAGCTCGTGGAGCAGGCGGTGGCCGGCGACATCATCGGCATTCCGAACCACGGCACCTTGCAGCTGGGCGACACGCTCACCGAAGGGGAGGCACTCAACTTCACCGGGCTGCCGTTCTTCGCGCCCGAAAGCTTCCGCGCCGTCGAGGTGAAGGATCCGCTGCGCACCAAGCAGTTGCGCCAAGGCCTGCAGCAGCTGGGCGAAGAAGGGGCGATCCAGGTGTTCCGCCCGCACAGCACGGGGCCGATGCTGCTGGGCGCGGTTGGGCAGCTGCAGTTCGAAGTGGTGCTGCATCGCCTGAAGAGCGAATACGGCTGCGAGGCGCGCCTGGAGCCCAGCCGCTACACGCTGGCGCGCTGGATCACCAGCGACGACGAGCAGGAGCTGCAGAAGTTCATCGACGCGGAGGCCTTCCGCATCGCCTACGACGTGGTGGGCGCGCCGGCCTTCCTGGCGGCCTATCCCACCGAACTTCGCGTGGCCGAGGAGCGGGCACCGAAGATCAGGTTCCACTCGATGCGCGAGCACTCGGGGCTCGTCTTCGATTCCCACCACAGCTGAAGGAGCGGCCCATGATCCACCCTCGCGACATCGACCATGTGGTGCTGCGCGTGGTGGACGTGGACCGCGCCGTGCGCTTCTACACCGAGGTACTGGGCTGTACCGTCGAGAAGCTGCAGCTGGCCATCGGCCTGCACCAGCTGCGCGCCGGCCGGGCACTCATCGACCTCGTGAGCGTGGACGGCAAGCTCGGCCAAGCCGGCGGCGCGGCACCCGCCGCGGAAGGCCGCAACATGGACCACTTCTGCCTGCGCGTGGAGCCGTGGGACGAAGCCGCCATCCTGGCCTGGCTCGACTCGCACGGCGTCGAGCACGGTGGTGTCGAATCGCGCAACGGCGCCGAAGGCGAGGGCCCGTCGATCTATCTCAAGGACCTGGACGGCAACACTGTCGAACTGAAGGGCCCGCCGGCGGTCGCCTGACGCAGGCCCCGCCGTTCACGGCGCCGCGTAGTTGTAGGTGGCGGCGCGCAGCGAATCGGCCACGCCGGCCGTGGCAATGAACAAGTCGTAGGCGCTGGAGCCGGCATCGCTGTCGTACAGCTGGGTGCCGATGCCGAAGGGCCCGCCCGACAGCCCCCAGGCGAAGGTGTATTGCACGGCGCGCGAGGCCTTGCCTGAGCGGGGCAGCGAGCCGAGTGTCGTGGCGGCCTGCGTCGTCAGGTCGAGCTGCTTCATCGTGCCGCCGTCGCAGCCGGTGTGGCCGGCCTGCGGCTCGCAGTAGACGACGTCGGTGATCTGCTCCCACCACTGGCCGCGCGCGGGGCTGCGGCGGTACAGCGCGCCGGCGTAGGCCACGCCGCTGGCCCAGGTCTGGGCGTTGTGGCCGCCGGCGTCGACCGAGTAGATCGAACCCAGGCCTTGCGCGTCTTCCGAGAAGAAGAAATAGCGGTCGCCGGCCACGGTGCCCCAATGCACGAAGTTTTCGGTGCCCCCGTCGACGTCACGCTCCGGCGTGGCGAGGTCGATCGGCGCCCCGCCGGCCTTCGGCACCGACCACGTGCTCCACGCGGACGATGCCGGGTCGCGCAGGCGCGCCACCACGTGGTTGGCCGTTGGCGTGATCTGGCGGACTTCGCCGGCCGCGAAGCTCGCGAGCGGGGCCGGGCCGTCGGCGGTGAGCCGGTACAGCTTGCTGCCATCGGCGAAGTAGTAGGTGTTCCAGTCGCCACGTTCTGCACTGGCCAGTGGCGAGTCGAGCGTCATCACTTCACTGCCCAGGCTGGCCGCGCCGGCCGAATACGACAGCACCCGCACGCTGCCCGTGGAGCTGCCGTTGGCCCACACGCTCAGGTAGAGCTTGCGTTCACCGGCGAACAAGGCCATGGGCCACAGGCCGGTGAACGAGCCGCCGTCGGCCACTTCGGTGCTGGTGGCGAGATCGGTGTCGTACAGCAGCAGCCGGTTGGCCGCGTGCACCAGCAGGCCGAGCGCGCGGCCGTGTTCGTCGGGCAGCACGAACACCGTGCCGCGCAGGCTGTCAGGCAGAGGCATCGCCGGCGAGTTGGCACGCATGTTCGTGCGCACCGCTGCGTATGCGTTGTCGAAGTAGTGGTCGCAGCGGCCGTCGGCGCCGGCGGTTTCGATCACGGCCCAGGTGTCTTCACCGGTCGCATCGAGCGCGTGGGTCTGCCAGATCCAGCAAGCGTCGGTGATGTTCGACAGCCGTGCCGGCGCCGCGTCTTTGTGAATGGCGAGGTCCAGCGTGTACACCCGGCCCTGCTGCAGGTAGAACAGCCGTGTCGTGCCCAGCAGCGTGATGCGCTGGCCGGCCGGGTCGAGCCGCGTGCCGCTCACGCCGCGCGGCCAGGCCGGCGAGCCATCGGCCGTGGTGGTGAGGATGCTGTGTTTCGGCGAGCCGGGCCGCGCGGGGTCGACCACCGCCAGCCAGTGCCAGCTGCCCCAGTTGGAGCTGACGACGTTCCAGACGTAGTAGTCGTCCGTGGCCTCGGTGGCTTCCACCGTGGCGTCGCTGCCGTCAGTAGTGCCGCCGCCGCAGCCGGCCAGCTGCAAAGCCACCCACAGCAGGGCCAGTGCGTGAACGGCCCGAGTCACGAAACGTCTGTTCACCCTCGCCCCGGAAGTTTTGCGGGGCAGTGTAGGGATTGCATTTCTGTGACGGACCCCCGCTGATGAGTGGTCGTCGGCACCAAAAGGTAACGGCCGGTAGCCTTAGCGCCCCGCCAGCCCATGCCGCTCGTGCCATTCGGCCAGCGAGCAGTCCGGGTATTCGTCGAAGCGCGGGTCGCCGCGTTGGCCTTCCACCTCCACCCAGCTCGCCTTGGAGCCCAGCATCATGTGCACGTGTTCAGGCGGGGTGGGCAATGGCGTGTCGATGGCGCCCGCATGGGGATGGATCAGTTCCGGCCAGGTCGGGTCGTAGAGCCACAGCGCGCTGCCGCAGCGGCTGCAGAAGTGGCGCTGCCCGGTGCTGGCTTCGGCGTCCGGCTCGTCGCTCATGCGTGCCCGGTAGACCCGCAGGTAGCGCTTGCCGACCACTTGCAGGCTGCGCGAGTCGGCCCCCAGGTTGATGGCGTAGCCCCCGCCGCCTGCCGTCTTGCGGCAGATGGAGCAGTAGCAGCGCATGAAGGGGTAGGGCGAGGCCGCCTCTACCGAGAACCTCACGCTGCGGCAATGGCAGGAGCCTTCGAGCTTCATGGCGTGGCCTCTTTCATGAACGTGCGTGTCAACGCGCCGGCTGCACCTCGAACAGCCACGCCAGCAGCGAAAAACTCACGAACGCCAGCGCGGTGGACGCCATGATGATGCGCGCGATGCGTCCGTTGTCGGCACCGTAGCGCTCGGCCAGCAGCGACACGTTGCTGGCCGAAGGCAGTGCGGCAGCCAGCGTCAACACCGTGAGCTGGAAGCCCGTCAGCGGCGCGCCCAGCGCAATGGCCCCGGCGCCCAGCGCGAACACCAGCAGCGGATGCAGCAGCAGCTTCACCAGCGCCACTGGCAAGAAGCGTGCGACTGGCGTTTGCGTGTGGGCATGCTGGCTGGCGCGCCACAACACTGCGCCGATGGTGAACAGCGCCACCGGCGTGGCCGCATCGCCCAGCATCTTGACGATCTGGTGCAGCGGCCCCGGTAGTGAAAGGCCGGTGGCCGAGGCCAGCGCGCCCAGCGCAATGGACCAGGGCAGCGGGTTGCTCAACGCGCCACGCAGTGCCCGCTTGGCCGCGGCACTCGCGCCCTGGCCGGCCGTGCCGTGCAGCTGCGCCAGCGCGATGCACAACGAGCTGGTGACGAACAGATCGGCCAGCACGGTGGCGATCACCGGGCCCGCGGCCACCGGTCCCATCAGCGCGGCCAGCAGCGGCACGCCCATGAAGCCCGTGTTCGGAAACGCCGCCACCAGTGCGCCGAAGGCGGCGTCTTTCAAGTGCACGTGCTGCGACAGCGTGACCGTTATGGTGAAGAACACGATCAGCAGTGCAGCCGCCAGGTACACCGCCAGAACCACCGGGTTGAGCAGCTCCAGCACCGGCATGCTCGCGCCGAAGCGGAACAGCATGCAAGGCAGCGCGAAGAACAGCACAAAGGCATTGAGCCCTGGAATGGCCGACTCCGGCAGCACGTGCCGACGCGCGGCAAGGTAGCCGCACAGCACGAGCGCGAAGAAAGGAACGGTGACCGCCAGGATGGCCTGCATGGGCGCGCAGTATCGCAAGCCGATCTGGCGTGCCGCTCCTCAGCCGCATGGTGCGGCAGGCACCATGAAACGCACGGCGCGAACGCCCGCCATGCCGTGTGGTCGTGAGCCTACTTGCGCCCGAACGCCAGCAGCACCACACCCACCAACACGCTGCCCACAGACAGCCACACCGGCACGTTGACGTGTTCCTTCTCGTTGACCGAGAACTCCAGCGGCCCCAGCTTGGCCTTGTGGGTTTCCTTGGTGAAGCTGAAGCCGCCGTACAGCAGGCCCAGCACGCCGGCCACGATCAACAGAATGCCGACGATGCGTTTGACGCCCATCGAATGTCTCCTCGAAAACAACGCAGGGCCGACAGGCCCGGTGAGCGGACGATTGTGCGGGATCGCGCCCCACTCACAATCGGCACATGCCCCGCGCCGCAAGACACCGCTACTGCGTCTACGTCGTCGAGTTGTCCGATGCGGTGTGGAACGAGCCGCGCTTTCGCAAGGCCAACCCTGACTACGTGCTGGGCAGCCCGTTCGTCTACGTCGGCATGACCGGGCTCGACCCCGACGTGCGCTTCGACAAGCACAAGGCCGGCATCCAGGCCAACCGGTTCGTGCAGCAATACGGCGTGCGGCTGGTGCCGCATCTCTACGAGGTCTACAACCCCATGCCTTATGACGGTGCGCGCGACATGGAGGTGGAACTCGCGATCGCGCTGCGCGAAAAGGGCTGGGGCGTGTGGCAGGCGTGAGTGGTGCGTCAGCCGGCCAGCAGCGCTTCGGCACGCTGGAGGATCGCCGGCTCATGCTCGGCACTGGTGCCCACCAGCAGGCCCAGCGTGCCCGGCGTGGCGCGCTGCAGCTTCAGCACCCGCGGCAGCGCATCGCCCAGCAGCTTGTCGATGTTGGCTGCCACCGCGAGCCGCTCGTGCGGCCGCCCCGCGCCACTGCGCAACACCGCGAACTCGAACAGCGACGAGGCTTCCCACAAGTCGAAAGCCAGATCCTGGAGCACGGGCATCAAGTCGGCAAAGGCCGGCATGGCCTCCAGCGTTTGCACGAGATCGCGCGCACGCGACGACTTGTCGACCACCATGCAATAGCGCAACGGCTGCCCAGGCGGGCCGAATTCACCGGCGGCAATGCGCTCCTGCAGCTGTTGCCCCAGCTGCTTGCCCTGTTTGTTTCTGCGTTTAGCCTCGCCCATGATGCAAATCCGTCGATCACTTCACTCGAGAGGGCGGGATTGTTCCATGCGCAAGGATGACCGCGTCAGCGCATGAACTTCGTCGCGGAGTTCTTTTCCAACCGCATCGGCCCCCATTGAAAACGCTCGGCAAGCGCTCAGTTGATCCGCATCACCACCGGAGCCGCCCGTGCCCCTGCTCATCACCCTCGGTCTGGCCGCGCTGCTCCTGGCGTGGTTGCTCGGGCAGCCCTGGCTCCGTGAGCTGCACCGCACTCGCATTCGCCGCCGGCCCTTTCCGGCCGAGTGGCGGCGCATCCTGAAGCGGCGCATGCCGGTGTTTCGCCGGCTGCCGGTGGACTTGCAGCTGCAGCTCAAGAAGCACATCCAGGTCTTCCTCGCCGAAAAGCCCTTCATCGGCTGCGCGGGGCTTCAAGTGACTGACGAGATGCGGGTCACCATCGCGGCGCAGGCTTGCCTGTTGCTGCTCAACCAGCCGCGAGCCGACTACTACCCGAACCTGCGCCAGGTGCTCGTGTACCCCGGCGCGTTTGCCGTGAACCGCGTGCACACCGACGGCGCCGGCGTGTTGCAGGACCAGCGGCAGGTGCTGGCCGGTGAGTCCTGGCAGCAAGGGCAGGTGATCCTTTCGTGGCAAGACGTGCTGGAAGGCGCTGCGGTGGCCGACGATGGGCGCAACGTCGTGATCCATGAATTCGCACACCAGCTCGACCAGCAGAACGGCCCGGCCAACGGCGCGCCGCTGCTGCCCACCACGCGTGATCACCGGCGCTGGTCGCACGTGTGGAACGAGGCCTATGCCGAGCTGCAGGCCCAGGCGGCGCGGGGTGAGCCGTCCGTCTTTTCAGACTACGGCGCCACCAGCCCGGCCGAATTCTTTGCCGTAGCCTCCGAGGTGTTCTTCGAGCAGCCGCAGCAAATGGCGTGGGAAGCGCCGGAGCTCTATCGCGAGCTGGTGCGGTTCTATCGCGTGAACCCGATCAACTGGTAGCAGTAGAGGTAGCGGCTGCCCCTGAGCCCAAGTGCGCATCCACCAGCGCACGCATGCGTTTCCAGTGCGAGCCTTCCCAGAAGATGCGCCGGCACACGTCGCAGGTGCTGAAGCGTTCGTACCGCTCGCGCATGGACGGCGGCAGCTGGTCGAGCACGCCGGCCTTGTCGACCACACGCAGCGGCGCGTTGCAGGCCAGGCACAACGTGAAAGGCCGTGCGCTGCGTACCAGGTCGAGCCGGTCGCACACTTCGCGTAGCTGTTGTTCGGGGGGCAGGGCATGCACGTAGCAGCCATGCGTGATGCGCCGGCGCTTGAGCAGCTCGCGGTCGCGGGTGAGCACGATGCGGTGTTGCGCATCGGCGATGTCCTCGATCTCGCGGTCGTGGAAGCCGTTGTCGTACAGCGTGTCGAAGCCCAGCAGGCGCAGCAGGTGGGCAAGCCCGCCCAGGTGCGCATCGGCCACGAAGTGCAGCTCCCGCAGCGGCCGCTCCCGCACCCGCAGCAGGGGCGTGATGTCCAGCGACTCGAACTTCGGGTAGACCGCCACGCGGTCGCCGTCGTGCAGTACGACGCCGAAGCCGACCGATTCGCCGTTGCGCAACACCAGCTCTACCTCTGTGTGCGGCACGCCCAGCGCCTCGATCATGTGCTTCGTCGTGGCGGCCCGCGCACAGCGCACGCTGAACTCGCGCCGCCTTCTCTCGGGCGGCAGGAAGTCGTTGAGCTCCTCGTAGAAGCGGAAGGTCGCGGTGGTCATGTGAGCGGCTCGTCGATGGGGAAATGGTAGGCATAGGGGTTCGCCCCCGCCGGCTCTGTTGCTTTGATCACGCCGCGTGCCAACGCTTGTGCCGATACTGGGCGATCTGTGAATCTGCCGGTCTTGGGCAGGCCAACCTTGGAGAACACGGCATGTGGGAACGTGTGAGTTCCCTGGGGGCGGCGCTTTCGGGCCATGAGCTCAAAGCCGACATGCGCCGCATGGCCTTCATGCTGAGCACGCACGTGGCACGCCTGGGCTTGCCCGATCACGTGCGCCTGAGCCCGGTGAGCCTGCGCGTTTCACCGCGGCGTCCATGAAGTTTGTCGCGCCACCTGAAGCTGCGGCCTGAAGCTGCGGCCGGCCGTCATCGGCACCCCGATATCATGCGCGGCTCGTTTTGTGCGCCATGGCCGACACCCTCAACCCCGCCCAGCTCGAAGCCGTCTATCACGTGTCCGGCCCTTGCCTCGTGCTGGCTGGCGCCGGCTCGGGCAAGACGCGCGTGATCACGCAAAAGATCGCGCGGCTGCTGCAGTCCGGCCTCGCGCCCAAGCAGGTGGCGGCCATCACCTTCACGAACAAGGCCGCGGCAGAAATGCGCGAGCGCGCCAAGCAACTGGTGGGGCGCGCCGCCAAGGACCTGCTCATCAGCACCTTCCACTCGCTGGGCGTGCGCCTGCTGCGTGAAGACGGCGCCAAGCTGGGCCTCAAGCCGCAGTTCTCCATCCTCGACAGCGACGACGTGCTGTCCATCCTGCGCGACGCAGGCGGTACCACCGATGCAGCGCTCGCACGGCGCTGGCAATGGACCATCAGCCTGTGGAAGAACAACGGGCTCGACTCGGCCGGCGCCGAAGCCGCCGCGCAGGACGACGACGAGCGCGTGGCCGCGCGTGTGATGGCCCGCTATGAAGAGCGGCTCGCGGCCTACCAGGCGGTGGATTTCGACGACCTGATCGGCCTGCCGGTGAAGCTGCTCACGCGCGACGACGAAACGCGCAACAAGTGGCAGACGCAGCTGCGGCACGTGCTGGTGGACGAATACCAGGACACCAACGCGCAGCAGTACGAGTTCCTGAAGCTGCTGGTGGGCGACGGCCGCGAGCGCCCGGCCATGTTCACCGCGGTGGGCGACGACGACCAGAGCATCTACGGCTGGCGCGGCGCCACCATCGAGAACCTCAAGCGCCTGCCGCAGGACTACCCCGACCTCAAGGTCATTCCGCTGGAGCAGAACTACCGCTCCACCAGCTCCATCCTGCGGGCGGCCAACAACGTCATTGCGGCCAACCCCAAGCTCTTCGAAAAGAAGCTGTGGAGCGAATACGGCGATGGCGAGCCGGTGCGGCTCGCCGAGTGCGACGGCGAGGAGCACGAGGCCGAGCGCGCGGTGGCCCGCATCCAGAGCCAGCGCGCGCAGGGTGGCCAGGTGGAATGGAAGGACTTCGCCATCCTCTACCGCGCGAACCATCAGGCGCGCGTGTTCGAAAAGGCGCTCCGCAAGGCCGAGATCCCGTACAAGGTGTCCGGCGGCCAGAGCTTCTTCGACCGTGCCGAGATCAAGGACCTGTGCGCCTGGCTGCGCCTGCTGGTGAACCAGGACGACGACCCCGCCTTCCTGCGCGCCGTGACCACGCCCAAGCGCGGCATCGGCCACCAGACGCTGGGGCAGCTGGGCGAGTTCGCCGCCAAGTGGAAGGTCTCGCTCTACGAGGCGCTGTTCGCAGATTCGCTCAGCACAGCGGTGAGCGCGCGCGCCATCGGTTCGCTGCATGAGTTCGGCCGCTACGTCACCGACCTCGAATACCGCGCCCGCCACACCAGCGGGGCCGAAGACGCCAAGGTGCTGCTGCTCGAATGGCTGAAAGACATCGGCTACGAGCAGCATCTCTACGACGGTGAAGGCAGCGAAAAGCTCGCGGCCTCGCGCTGGTCGAACGTGATGGACTTCGTGGACTGGATCGCCAAGCGCTGCGGCGGCGAGATCACCAACGAAGGCGGCACCTTCGAGACCGAACGTAAGACGGTGCTCGACGTGGCGCAGACCATCAGCGTCATCATCAGCCTGGCCGAGCGCGGCGACGACCAGAACGTCGTCACGCTCTCCACGCTGCATGCCTCGAAAGGCCTGGAGTGGCCGCACGTCGTGCTGGCCGGGGTGAACGAAGGGCTGCTGCCTTTCAAGGCCGACGACGAGGACATGACGCTGCAGCGCCTCGAAGAAGAGCGCCGCCTCATGTACGTGGGCATCACGCGCGCGCGCACCACGCTCGTGGTGAGCACGCTGCGCCGCCGCAAGAAGGGCCGCGACACCGTGCAGGGCATTCCCAGCCGCTTCATCGGCGAGATGAAGCTCAACGAGCAGACGCGCCGCGAAGACCCGCGTGAAAAGCTCAAGGCGCTGCGTGCGGAGTTCGCGGCGCGGGCCGCAGCCGCGAAACAGCCACCGGTGTGAGCCCTACGTGCCGCAAGTCCTTGCTGGCGGCACGGTTTTTGAGCGGCATATGGCATATGCATGCCGCTGCGCGTGCTGCAGAGGGCAGAACAGCCCAAAGATTCACGGCTCCCCAGGGTCGTTGCTCGTTGTCACGTCTCGAATGCGAGGCAACGGGTACACTGCGCGCTTGGCTTGAGCGCGCATTGCATTTCTGCAGTGCAGACTGCCTCGCCGAGATCAAGAGTTGATCTCCCTCCTTCGCCAGACCTTCTGATTGCTTCGGCGGTCCCCATGTTCTGGCTGCCCCTGATTCGCAGCGAGTGACCCTGCGAGCCAGTCGCCGGACAGAGTTCATCCGCCGCGCGCACGCCAGACGTGCCTTCTCCAATCAAGACCGGCTGCCTCGTTCATCGACGAGGTCCAGCCCCGAAGGACCCCCATCCATACAGCCCTACAGGTCGGGAAGTACCTCATTTCTCCCCTGGCCCGCCGCAATGACGGCGGGCGCTACACGGCTTCCGTGTCGATCCGCAGTGGTCGCGGAAGCATGACGCACGACCGCGTGATGCGCTTCGTGCCTCTCTTCGAATCACAAGACCAGGCGGTGCGCTTCGCCACTGCGCAGGCGCTGGCCTGGGTCAGCAGCCGTGCGCCTGCAATCGCGCCGTCCACACAGCCCCGGAGGTGACTCACATGGCCAAAGAAGAACTCATCGAAATGAACGGTGTCGTCAACGAGATCCTGCCGGACTCGCGCTTTCGCGTGACGCTGGAAAACGGGCACCAGCTGGTCGCCTACACCGGCGGCAAGATGCGCAAGCACCACATCCGCATCCTGGCCGGTGACAGCGTGTCGCTGGAGCTCTCGCCCTACGACCTCACGAAGGGCCGCATCACGTTCCGCCACCTCGAGCGGCGCGGCCCGCCGCCCACTTCCCACTCGCGAACGCCTCGCCGATGAGCCGCGACGACGCGAACAACATTTTTCAAGCATTCAGTCTCCCCGTCAGGAGGCTGCTGACCCGCACCGGCGCTAGCTGGGGCATTTTTTCAACGCATCCAGCAAGGAATGACAACATGGCAACCGAAACCGGTACCGTCAAATGGTTCAACGAAAGCAAGGGCTTCGGCTTCATCACGCCCGATAACGGCGGCAAGGACCTCTTTGCCCACTTCAAGGAGATCCTGGGCACGGGCTTCAAGGTGCTGACCGAGAACCAGCGCGTGGAGTTCGAGGTGACGCAGGGCCAGAAAGGCCCGCAGGCCTCACGTATCCGCGCCATCTGACGCGGCGGCAACCTGCGGGTTGCCAAAGCAAAAAAAGGCCCTGCGGTCGCTCGCAGGGCCTTTTTCTTTGTGCCGAATCTGCTTCGGCCACTCGCGCATTACACGGGTGCCACCTGCACGACCAGCTTGCCGAAGTTGCGACCCTGCAGCATGCCGATGAGCGCCTGCGGTGCGTTCTCGAGCCCTTCCGCACGGTCTTCGCGCAGCTTCACGCGGCCGGCTTCGATCCAGCCGCTCATCTCGCGGCGGAAGGCCTCGAAGCGATCGCCGTAGTGGTCGAGGATGACGAAGCCTTGCATGCGCACGCGCTTTTGCAGCACCGTGGCCAGCAACTGCGGCAGGTGGTTGGGGCCGGCGGGTAGCGACGTTTCGTTGTAGTGGGCAATGAAGCCGCACACCGGCACGCGCGCGCCGATGTTGAGCCGTGGCAACACGGCCTCGAACACCGCGCCGCCGACGTTCTCGAAATACACGTCGATGCCGCTGGCGCAAGCGGCATCGAGTTGCTGTTCGAAGTCCGGGGCGTGGCGGTCGATGCAGGCGTCGAAGCCGAGCTGCTCGACGGCGTAACGGCACTTGTCGGCACCGCCTGCGATGCCCACCACGCGCGCACCCTTGAGCTTGGCGATCTGCCCCACCACCGACCCCACCGCGCCAGTGGCCGCGGCCGCCACCACCGTTTCGCCTGGGCGGGGCTGGCCGATGTCGAGCAGGCCCACATAGGCGGTGAAGCCGGGCATGCCCAGCCCGCTGAGTGCGAGCGAGGGGGGCGCCATGTCGCCCAGCGGCAGCAGGTCGCTGCCGTCGGAGAGCGCGTAGTCCTGCCAGCCGGCGTTGGCCAGCACGAGATCGCCCTCGCGCCAGCGCGTGTGGCGCGAGGCCACCACGCGGCTCACCGTGCCGCCCACCATCGTGCCGCCCAGGGGCACCGGTGGGGCGTAGCCGGGGCCGACAGCTTCCATCAGGTTGCGCATGTAAGGGTCGAGCGAGAGGTACAGCGTGCGCAAAAGCACCTGGCCCGCACCGGGCGACGGGACGGGCTGCGTCTCGAGGTGGAAGTCCTGCTGCGTCGGCAAGCCGCGCGGGTGTGCTGCGAGCGTGATGCGGCGATTGACCGTTTGCATGGCGTTCTCCGTAGGGAGCGAAGGGGGCTGACTCAGGCCGGGGCCGGGCGCGGCCCGTAGCGCAGGGTGAGCAGGGTGCCTAGTGCGAGCGCGGCAGCGGCGAAGGCTGGGCCGCCGAGCGCGCCGATGTGGTCGACCAGCAACCCGCCGCCCACCGCGCCGCTGGCGATGGCCACCTGGAACGCGGCCACCAACAGCCCGCCCGCGCCTTCGGCCTGGTCGGGCGCGGCACGCACGATCCACGTCTGGAAGCCCACCGGGAAGGCGCCGAACGCAAAGCCCCACAGTGCCACGGCAACGGCCGTCACCGCGGCCGAGCTGCCGGCCACCAGCAGGCAGGCCGCCAGTGCGGCGATCACCGCGCCGCCCGCGACGATGGCGTGGCGTTCGCTGCGCTCGGCGATCAGTCCGCCCACGAAGTTGCCGAAGAAGCCGCCCACGCCGTAGCCCAGCAGCACGGCCGAGATGGCGCTCACCGAGAGGTGCGTCACGTCTTCCATCAGCGGGCGGATGTAGGTGAAGCCGGCGAAGTGGCCCGAGATCACCAGCAGCACCGCGAGCAAGGCCACGCGCACGCCGGGGCGCATGAGCAACTGGCTCAGCACGCGCAGGTCGGGGTTGTCGCGCGGCGGCAGTGCCGGCAGCGCGGCGAGCTGCACCGCGAGCGTGAGCACGCTCACCATGCCGGCCGCGACGAAGGCGCTGCGCCAGCCCCACAGGTCGCCCATCCAAGCGCCGATGGGTGCCGCGCACACTGTGGCCACCGACACCCCCGTGAGCACCACGGACATCGCGCGGGCGAACAGGTGCTCCGGCACCAGCCGCATCGCAAGCGCCGCCGCCATAGACCAGAAACCGCCCAGCGCGACGCCCAGCATCACCCGGGCCGCCAGCAGCACGGCCAGGCTGTTGGCCGTGGCCGACAGCACGTTGGACAGCACCAGCAGCACCGTGAGCGCGAGCAGCACGCCCTTGCGGTCGACGCGGCGGGTGAGCGGCGGGATGGATGGCGCGGCCACGGCGCCGACCAGGGCGGTGGCCGTCACTGCCTGGCCCGCGGCACCGGCGGAAACGTTGAGATCCGCGGCCATGGCGGTGAGCAGGCTGGCGGGCAGGAACTCGGCCGTCACCAGGCTGAACACGCCGAGCGAGAGCGACACGACGGCTGGCCAGCGCGCCGGGTTCGCTGCCGGCTGTGGGGCGTTGCCGGCAGCTGCGGCGGCTGGGTCGAGGCACTGTGAGCAGGAGGGGGCAGACACTTTTGAGCGAGGGAAAAAGTGGATCGGAGCACGCAGCTTATGGATAACATCTCGGCGTTTCCATGCCGGAAGAGCCGAAATGCTTGACTATTCGTCCGAAGGTTCGGTGCCCCTGTCGGGCGAAGGCTCGCCGTCCAACCCGCGCGATGCCCTCACCGAGATCCTGCTCGGCCTGCGGCTCGACGGCGTCGAATACGGCCGCTGCCGGCTGCCCCGGCCCTGGGCAGTGGCTTTTCCGGCGCAGCGCTCGGCGCGCTTCCATTTCGTGGCGCACGGCGGCAGCTGGCTGCGCACCCAGTCGGCCGACTGGGTGCGCCTGAACCCCGGCGACGCGGTGCTGCTGCCGCGCGGCAGCTTCCACGTGATGGCCAGCGACCCCGACGTGCCCGCGGTGGACATCGACTCGCTCGCCCGCGTGGCCGTGTCCGACGACATCTACCTCGTGGGCGGCAAGCAGGAGGCGGCAATGCCCGCCGCCGATGCCGGCGCCGAGGCCGCCGACGTGATGTTCTGCGGCGCCCTGCGCTTCAACCTCGACCTGATGCACCCGCTCGTGGCCATGATGCCGGAGGTCATGCGCGCCGGAGAGCTGGCTCAGCGCGACGCCACCGTGCCCGCGCTGCTGGAGGCCATGGAGCGCGAAATGGCGTTGGACCGCGTGGGCGCCTGCGGCATCCTCGCGCGGCTGGCCGACGTGCTGGCCGCCAGCATCATCCGCGCGTGGGTGGAATGCGGCTGCAGCGATTCGACGGGCTGGGTGGCCGCCGTGCGCTGCCCCAGGATCGGCAAGGTGCTCGCCGCCATCCACACCGACCCCGAACGCGACTGGAGCGTGCCGATGCTGGCCGAGCTGATGGGCGCCTCGCGCTCGAGCTTCGCGGAAGCCTTCACCCGCACCGTGGGCGAAACCCCGGCGAAGTACGTCGCCAAGGTCAAGATGTTCCAGGCCCGCCGCTGGATCGCCCGCGACGGCATGCGCATCTCGGTGGCCGCCAGCAAGCTGGGCTACGACTCGGAGGCCTCGTTCAGCCGCGCGTTCAAGAGGATCCTCGGCCACCCGCCCAGCGCGGCGCGGGCGGGAGTGTCGTCAGCGGCCTGAGGCGGCAGCTTCAAGCCGCCGGCGTGAACATCGGGTGGCCGTTCTTGCTTTGCGAGGCGGGCACCTCTTCCTGCATCACGTCCCAGTGCTCGGCGATCTTGCCGCCTTCGAGCCGGAAGATGTCCACGGCCACCATCGGCTTGGGCCCCCAGCCCTCGTAGCGTGTGTGGACCATCACGTAGTCACCCTCGGCCGCCACGAGGCCATGCTGGTACTTGAACTCCGGCCCGAGGTTCGGGATCAGCGCGCGCAATGCATCGGTGCCGTCCGGGATGCCAGGGTTGTGCTGCCTGTAGTCGCTGCCTTTCACGAAGTGCCGGTCGAGCGCGGTGACGTCGCGATCGATGAACATCTCCTTGAGTGCCGTGAGCACGATCTTCGTGTTGGCTGCTGCGGTCGCTTGTGACATGGTTCTTTCCTCGGGAATGTGAATCGGGGCGGGCGGTGCTCAGCGCGCGGGGCGCAGCGTGCCTTTGAGGCGTTGCACGCTGCCGTCGGGCAAGAAGATGTTCGAGTAGGCGGTGCCGTTCTCGAAGTCTTCGACGTGCACCACGTGCTGGCCGGCGCGGCGCGACCAATACACCATGTAGACCTGCGGCCGGATCTTCGTGACGGCGATCGCCACCGTTGCCGTGTTCTTGCCGTCGGGCGAAATGAACTTCAGCTCCTTGTCGGAAATGAACTCGAGGCGGAACTTCTGCTCGCCGAAATCGACGTCGAACGCCTTGCCGGCCGGCGTGAATTCGGCTGGCGCCACCAGGTCGACGGCGTGGGCATTGCCCGGAGGCTGCTGCGCCTGCGACCAGGGCGCAGCAGTGCCCAGCACGAGGGCCGCCGCTGCGGCGAAAGTCTTCATGGATGGCTCCTTGCTTGAGGTCTCGATGGGACAGATTCTGGGCAGCCGAGGCCCTCTCAGCGAGGTCGATACGATGCCCATCCATGGTCAAAACGGGACAAGCTGATCGCACCGGCATCGAGCCGGTCCACTTCGCGCACCCCGAGCACCCGGGCCTGGGTCTCGAGGTGCTTTCCTTCGCGGAGCTGCGGCGGCGCGTTCCGGCGCGGCACAGCCGGATGTATTCACGCCCCCAGTTCCACCAGCTCATCTGGGTCGAGTCCGGCCGGCTCGAACACGAGGTGGACTTCGTGCGCCATCGCTGCGCGGGCGGCAGCGTGCTGCACATCCGGCCCGGCCAGGTGCAGCGCTTCGTCGCCGACCACCACGTGCGGGGCACGGCGCTGCTGTTCACGTCGGAGTTTCTGTTGCCCGAGCCGCTCGTGGCGGCAAGCCTGGGCCCCTTCCACGCCACGGCCTTCAAGCTGCCTGCCGCACAGAAGGGGCCGCAGAAGGGGCAGCCCTTCGCCCTGCTGATGCGTGCGCTGGCCGCTGCCGGCCAGGCACAGAGCAGAGAGGCCCGGAACATGCGCACGCAACAGCACTTGCTGGCGGCGCTGCTGCTGTGGCTGGCGAGCGCGCGTGATGACTTGCGCACGAGCAGCCGCGATTGGCCGGCCGCGAGTCAGCGCGTGTACGAGCGCTTCGCCGGCGAGCTGGAGCGCAGCTTCGCGTCGACCCGCGAAACCAATGACTACGCCCGCAGGATCGGCACGTCGGCGAAGACGCTGGTGCGCGCCTGCCAGGCCGTGGTGGGGGTTTCACCGAAGCGGCTGATCGAGGCGCGCGTGGTGCTCGAGGCCAAGCGCCTGCTCGCGCACTCGAACCTGTCGGTGACCGCGATCGGCCTGGAGCTGGGGTTCAGCGACCCGGCGAACTTCGTCAAGTTCTTTCGCCGCAGTGTCGGCATGACCCCGCTGGGGTTTCGGGAGGGTGCGGTCGTCTAGGGCCTGTTGGCAGGCCCTGACGCCGGCTGCAGCGAGGTTGGCGCGATGGCTCCCTGCGCTGGTTTCAACGCGTGCGGCTGAACTCGATCGAATCCACGCGCTGCCGGCCGCTCACCTCCACCGTCTGGCTCCAGCGCACCTGCTGAGCCCAGCTGCTGTCGGGCTGCACCTTGTAGGTGGTGGAGCGGCGCATGGTCATCGACGACATGGCTTTCTTGATCTCGGCCGCGGCCTCGGGCCGGCCGGCCGCCTGGATCATGGGCTTGAGCATCGCGTCCATCGCCTCCAGCATCGCTGCACGGTCGATGTCTTCGTCGAGCTGCAGTTCCACGTCCTTGCCCGCAGCGCCAGTGGCCTTCGTGGTGATGTTCAAGGTGGACTGCAACGGCGCCGTGCCGAAGGGTGAAGGCATCGACGACTTGACGCGCACCGTCTCGCCTTCGGGGAAGCTGCCGCCCAGCGGCGAGTAGAGGATGCGTGCGTCCTTGGTGGCCAGCGCGAGCAGCCGGTCGTCCGTGCTCGTGAGCTGCGACATCATGGCCTTGACCCCGGCTGCGACCTTCGGGTCGAGCGGTTTGCCGCCCACAGGCGAGGTGGTCAGTGCGTTGACCACCGAGTCGAGCATGGCCCGCACTTCCTGCGCATTCACCAGCCGTACGGGCTGGGCCGACTCGTCGAACTCGATGTCCATCGCCAGGCTCGACGCCTTGCCCAGCGAGGCCACCGCTTCCGGCGGCAACCCGCTGCTCGCAAGCCCGTCGATCACGGTGTCGGTCTTCCAGCGCTGCAGCGAGCCCTTGTCGTCGGCACGCAGCACTTCGATCTCGAGCGTGCCCTTGGCGCAGGCGTCTACGGGCTTCGCCGGGTCGTTGGATCTGCGGCACCTGTTCACGTCATAAGTGGCCTTGTCATTGGTCTTCCAGCTGGGCAGCCAGTCGATGTCGGCGGCGTGAGCCTGGAGGGCTGCGAAGGTGAGCAGGGCGGCGGCAAGAAGGCGCATGGTGTCGAGTGGTGAAGTGAGTCGGTGTGGGCGGCAGGCTAGAACCAGTAATCGGCCACGCAGCGGCCGTCGCGAGGCAAATCTTCGAAGGTGTCCAACCCGTCGAAGTGATCGATGGGAATGCCGGCCACGGAGTCAGGCTCGGCAAGGCGCAGGTTCACGGCGATGCGGCGGCGTCCATCTTTGCCCGTTTGCTGCGCACGCCAAAAGGCGACGCAGCCGCATGCCGGGCAGAAGTGGAATTCCAGCGCCTTGCCGCGAACGTAGGCCTGCGTGGGGCCACTGACGGTGATGCCCAGGCCTTCGTAGTCGTAAGCCCAGAGCACCCCGTATCGCCGACACGCCGTGCAGCTGCAGGCCGTCGCTCCATCGGGTTCTCCATCGAACTTCCAGCGGACGCTGCCGCACAGACATGAGCCTTGGATCATTTCCTTCGTGCCTCCTGCGTTGTGGGGCATCAAGCCGGCACGGCTAGAACGCTCCCCGTTCAGGTTCGCCGGCCCACGTATCAGGCCTTGGGGACCAGCCGGCTGTCGCCCCCTGCTCGATCAGTGCACAAACGGCGTCTCCCAGGTCGATGCCCAAGTGTTCGTGTGCGGCCGCTGCACCGCCGTCCGCACGGTCCGCTGCGAGTGCGAACGCATGGAAGCGGCTCCAGTCGGCGGCGAACTGCGAGACGAGGATCCTCGCCAAGTCATACGAGAGCTCGTTGCCTTCGTCGTTTCGAAGGAACGACTTGCCCGACCAGAACTGCTGGATCTCGGCTGGCCCCCAGAACTTGCGATGGCGCGCATGAGGCTGCCGCGCGTCCGCTCGCGACCGCGGTGGCGACAGCCGCTGCTCGGTGTTGACGGCAAGGCCCTCATTGAGCCATGCCGGAATGGGCAGGTGGCTCAGGCACGCATGGGTCAACTCGTGCGCGATGACCGGTTCGATGGCCTGGAGATCTGCCTTCACCGTGACGAAGTGGCCGCAGCCGCCATGGAGGTACATGCCGCTGCTGGCGGCGAACTCGCCGGACTCGGGGTAGTAGTGCGATACGTAGCGGTAGTAGGCGTCCTCATCGTCGAACACCACGAGGATGTCGTGCCCCCATTCAGGCGCATGCGCCACGCCATCGAGCACCTTCAGGATCCGTTGCACCGTCTTGTTGACGAAGGCGAGCGTGGCTTCGGCGACGTTGGCCTCCAGCGTGGAAAGCAGGAGGGCCGTGCCCTGCTCACGAACCTGGTAGTGCGAGCCCAGCGCAGCACGAAGGTGCTCGAGCCAGGCGCGTTCGCAAGCCGACCAGGCCTTTTGCTGCTCACTCTCTTCCGGGATGCTTGCGACCCATCGGTTCGCCGCATCCCAATCGATCGACGGGAAGCCGTTGGCATCGACGAGCGCTGCTTCCACGTCGAAGGGCTCGACGCACGGTGCGTCGATCTCTCTTGGTGGTGGCAGTGCGGCAGGCTCTTCCTGCGCGTATCGAGGCTGCGCGGGGCGAACCAGTGATTTGAAGAACTTGAGCACGATGTGAAGCCAATCCCCTGATGGCAGGCCTATGTGGTGGTAGCCCTCTTGATCTTCCTGTGCAGGAAAGTCTACGCAGACCGCTGCTGCCTCTCGCCCGAAAGCGGTGTCGGCGGGTGAACGCCTCGGTCTTCGCCAAGGTGGGCGGCCAACAGAGCGATCAGCGAGGACAAGACCACCAGCAGTGCCAGGGCGATGCGAAGGTTGGTCATCTCGGCGATCCAGCCGATGCACAGGGGCCCGAGCAGGAAGCCTGCGCAACCGGCACTGGCCATTGCGGCGATCCCGTGCCCTGGTCCTCGCCGATCACGGCGGGCCGCGGTGCCGAACACCAGCGGTGCGACGGTGGCCACCGCCAGGCCCACCATGGCGAAGGCACCCATCGTGACGGCGATCTCACCGCTCAGCAGGGCGAGTGCCAATGCCACCGCGGCGACCATGTTGACGATGCGCAGAGGCATGACGGGGCCGAGGCGGGCCACTAGCGTGTCGCCCGTGAAGCGCATGAGCATCATGGTGAGCGAGTAGAACGCGTACCCCAGCGCGGCGACGGCGGTGGAGGCGCCGAGCGTGTTGTGAATGAAAACGGCGCTCCAGTCGGCCATCGCACCTTCGATGAGGAACGCACAGAAGATGATGCATGCTAGGCCCGCCATCGCCGGGTCCGGCCGCGCGAAGCGGGGCGGGGTCGCAGCGCGCTGCTCACCGGCATCAGGCTCGGGAAGCCAGCGGCGGGCCAGCAACACGGCGATGGCAAGCGTCAATGCAATGCTGCTCAAGTGCAGCGCCGGCGAGATTTCCAGGCGTGCCATCAGCCCGCCGAATGCCGCACCGGCCAAGCCGCCCGCACTCCACATGCCGTGCAGCGACGACATGACGGGCCGCCCCGCGCGCTTTTCCACCTCCGCAGCCAGAGCGTTGATGGCCACGTCCATCGCGCCGTTGATGGCGCCGAGTCCGAAGAGGCACAAGACCAGCGAGGAGAACACACCCACCAGCGTCGCATGCGGCAGCAAGAAGCAATAGGCAAGGGAGGTTGCCAGCGCGAGTGACCTGGCGCCGAGAATCACGCAGCCCCGAGCTGCCAGCGGGAACGACGCCAGCGAACCCGCAGCCAGCGCGAACAGCGCCATGCCGAGTTGCCCGTCGCTCAGGTCCATCGCGTTGCGCACGGCGGGGATGCGTGACACCCAACTCGCGAACCCAGCTCCATTGACGAAGAAGACGACCGCCACCGCAAGGCGCGCGGCGGAGACCGAAACAGGGCGGTCTGGGTTCATGGAAGGGCTTGCTTGAAGAAGGCTTCGAGCATAACGAGCAGCCGGAGGTGTGCCAAGCTGACGAACTGGTGTGCAGCCACCACGTGCCATTCCGCCTGCGAACATGCAAGCCATGCACTACCTCACCTTCGACCTCACCGAAAGCACCGACGGCGTCACCACGCTCGATGCCATGGCCTCCACTGCCGCCGGGCAACACGCCGCGGTCATGGCCGAGGCGCAGCAGGTGCTCGACTGGGCGTGGCGGCACTTTGCGCACACGCACGGTCCGGTGGACGAAGGCATGGACTGGGACCACGACCTGCAGGTGAGCGTGGAAGAGGGCGGCCGGTGGCACACCGTCACGCTCACGTTGACCGGGTCGCCGCGTTTCGTCGAAGCGTTTCTCGCGGCGTTCTGCCGCCATGCGCACGATTGATCGATCACCTTGCACACCACCGCAAGGCCGTGGGCGAGCACTGAGAAGGTGTGAACGAATCCACCATGCCCGCTCAGGTCGCCAAAACCCGCCCACTCGTCGTTGCAAATGCTCGCCGTAGCCCGAGCTACGACTGTGCTTTGCGTCTAGATTGGCCGGGTTTTGGCGCCCTGCTCGGGCACGCTGAATTCATTCACACCTTCTGACTCCACGTGCGCTGCGTGTGGAGTGCGCAGTTCTGCACGCGCCGCCGCGTTGCGATGCGCACCCCCGGGCAAACGCGCACCCGCGCGAGGGCCTTTCTCTCTAGAGTGCCGCCATCGCAGACGCCATGGGCGGTGCCGGCTCGCTGAGGCGGTGGCACCGAATGAGAGAGAGGGTACCTGGGGGATGCGCCTGCGTTTTTGCTGCGCCTGAGGGGGCGTGACAATGGGGCGGGCGGTCGTGTGGCGCAAGCTGCACGACCGTCCCTGCTTCCTTCTGCCTTGCTTGCTTTGTGCGGTTCTGGCCTGTGCGTGGGGCTGTCTACCAGTTAGCGCGGCAGGAGGGCGTTGACATCCCTGTTTGAGATGACCTGCTGCAAACGACCCGCAACTGCGCTGATGCGTTCGAAGCGCTCTTGTGTACCCACATCATGTTGAACACGTGCAGGAACAGAGTCAAAACACTCTCCTGCTAAGGCGCAGTCCGTTTGCAGCTGGGCGTCTTGGACGGTGCAACTGCCAGCAACTCCGCAGATCGCGAGCTTCCAGGCGTACATGTAGTCCACGCTGTCCAAGCCACCATCCCTTACCCCATCGAGGTAAGTAGCGGGCTCCCCATCGCCTGTGCGATCAACAAACGATGACACACCTCGTACTCCTTCCAGAAGCAGCGGGTCTTGGGTCGCCAGCATGTCCCGCAGTAACTGCTGCCTTGCGGCGGTGTCGTTGCGATCGACCTGGTGGGCACGTCGACGCAGCGTCATCAGCGGATCCTTGGTAACAGCCCAGCTCAGCAGGAACTTTTCCTCGCTCCATCCCAGTTCTGCCTCGGTGAAGCCTGCACAGCGCTTTTCGAGCCAATCAAGAGACGCGAGCCGACGCTTCGCCGTTTTGTTGTCGTCCACTGCCAGTTGCTGCCGCAATGCCATGACCTTCTCGGGGCGCAAGTCAGCCTCTCGCAGCAGGCGACATTGCAGCAATGCGTCGAAAGCATAGTAGGCCCCACCGCTCTCGACCTCCTGCTTGGCTGCTTCGACAAACAACCGCAAGTCTGTCGCCGTCCGCGACCGGGCATAGAGCGCTGGTTTGCGTGCCACGTCCTGGGGCGTGGCAGCGGCTTCTCGCTCCGCAGCGATGGACGTTTCATCCGTTGAGGGGAGTGCAGGCGGCGTTTTTCCTTGGAGCGGCACCTCCGAAGCAAGCGCCTGCGGCTCATTGTCACGACTCAGATGCCAAGCACCTCCAGCCATTGCAGCAGCAAAGGCAAAGGTCAGGGCAAGGGCGACTTTGTTCATTGGTTCAACCTTTCCCACAGACAGGCCCTGCTTTGACGACGCCATCTCCGGGATTCTCCCGCTCATTGCCCCAGCCCAAAAGCGCACCTGCCCCGTTCTGCACCACTTGATAGCTCGTGGTGCCTCCGTCGGCCCAAGTCACGGTAAACCAACTTCCGACGTGCTGGGTTCTGCCGGCTGCAACGTGTACTCGGTACATGGACATCGCAATTCCGTGCCGATACTCAGAGCTGTCCTGCGAAGTGATGGACGAGTTGTTCGTCCAGCAGCGAACATCTTTGGCTGGATTCGCTCCCGCAACCTGTCTTGAACCTGCGTCACCGCCACCCGGTCTCCCTCCGGATTCCCGTCCACCTCCTCCGAAATCCCGTCCGTCTCCGATGGAACCAAGCATCTGCTCCATTTGCGATTGAGTTTGAACGAACTTCTTTCCTCTGATGACCACGACCGCGTGAGAGGGGAGGCAAAGGGTCGCTGCCAGCATGGCAGCCGTCGCCTTTTTGTATTCATGACATCCCTGGGTTTGTTGTTGGGGGCGCGGACTGTATGTGGCACCTTGTCAAAAGTCATTGCGAGCACTCTGCCGCCAATATCACGTAGCGCTTCTGCATCACCCCGACTTCTTGGGGTTGTAGGGCGGCGCCAAGGATGGCACGCGTTTAGAGCGCATGGCGTATAGCCCTAGCCCTGACCACCCAGGCATGGAGCTGCGGATTTCAAATTCCCTGCTGCCATCTTTGAGCTGAATCTGTTCAAAGATCAGTCTTGAGCAGCCGAAGTCGGCTTTCTACGATGGCATCGCCTCGAGGGGCGAAGACCCTCGGGCGCAGGAGACAACCGTGGTGATCCGCTGGGACGACTTGTCGCCGGGCGAGCTTGCCGTGCTGGAGGCCGTGTTCTGGTCGGCCGGCGCGTCTCGCTCCGAGCTGGCTGAACAATCCGCCTTCTCCAAGAGCAAGGCCAATGGCGCCGTGGCGGGCCTGGTCGAACGCGGCCTGCTCGACGAGACCGGCCCCCAGGCCTCTTCCGGCGGGCGCCGACCCGAAATGCTGCGCCTGGCGCGCAGCATGGGCGTGCTGGTGGGCGTGGACCTCGGCGCCACCAGCATGGACGTGGCCGTGCTCGCGCCCGACCTCACGCTGCTGGCCCACCACGGCGAGCCGGCCGACGTGCTGGCCGGCCCGGGCGTGATGCTCTCCCGCGTGCGCGAAGTGCTGCGCGACCTGCTCAAGCGCTGCGGCGTCGGCCGCGAGCGGGTGCTCGGCATCGGCATGGGCGTGCCCGGCCCGGTGGAATTCGAAAACGGCCTGTTGGTGAACCCGCCGCTCATGCCCGGCTGGGAAGGCTTTTCGATCCGTGAGTACCTGCGCGACGAATACGCCGCGCCGGCCTTCATCGACAACGACGTGAACCTCATGGCCCTGGGCGAGCTGTGGCGGCTGCACCGGCGCCTGCCGAACTTCCTGGTGGTGAAGGTGGGCACGGGCATCGGCTGCGGCATCGTGTGCCACGGCGAGGTGTACCGCGGCGCCGACGGCTCGGCCGGCGACGTGGGCCACATCTGCGTGGACCCTCACGGCCCGCGCTGCCGCTGCGGCAACGTGGGCTGCGTGGAGGCCATGGCGGCGGGCCCGGCCATCGCCAACATGGCAGCCGAAGCCGCACAGGCCGGCGAAAGCAGGTTGCTCGCCAGGATGCTGACCGAGCAGGGCCACATCACCCCGCTCGACGTGGACCAGGCCAGCCGCACCGGCGATGCCGCGGCCAACGCGATCATCCAGCGCGCCGGCGGCTACATCGGCCAGATGCTCTCGTCGGTGGTGAACTTCTTCAACCCGTCGCACGTGTACATCGGCGGCGGTGTCGCGCGCATGGGGCCGCTGTTGCTGGCCTCCATCCGGCAGAGCGTGTATCACCGCTCGCTGGCGCTTTCGACGCGGCACCTCGAGATCCAGTACGCGCCGCTTGGCGAGCGCGCGGGTGTGATCGGCGCCGGCGTGCTGGCGCTGCAGGAAACGATGCGCCGTCGTGGCCGGGTGGAGGCGGTGGCGTGAGGACGAATCGCACTTCACCGCAGAGGCGCTCAAAGGGCTCTGCGGATCTCTGCGTCCTCGGCGCCTGCGCGGTGAACGAATTGACGGTGTTCCTTTCATGAGCCTCTCCGTGCAATTCAACGAGGTCATCAAGCGCTTCGGCCCGGTGCAGGTGCTGCACGGCGTGAGCTTCGCGCTCGAGCCCGGCCGCGTGGTGGGCCTGCTCGGCGAAAACGGCGCCGGCAAGTCCACGCTGATGAAGATCCTCTCGGGCTACGAAGCGGCGAGCGGCGGCGAGGTGCTGGTCGACGGCGCACCCCGCAGCTTCAACGGCTCGCGCGAGGCCGAGGCCGCGGGCATCGTGCTGATCCACCAGGAGTTCAACCTCGCCGAGCACCTCTCCATCGCGCAGAACATCTTCCTCGGCCACGAGCTGCAGCGCGGCTGGCTGCTCGACGACGCGGCCATGCGCCAGGCCACGCGCGGCATCCTGCAGCAGGTGGGCCTGAACGCCGACCCCGACACGCCGGTGCGCCACCTCATCGTGGCCGAGAAGCAGCTGGTCGAGATCGCCAAGGCCCTGCAGCGCAAGGCCAGGCTGCTCATCATGGACGAGCCCACCGCGACGCTCACGCCGTCTGAAACGCAGCGCCTGTTCGGACTCATCGCGCAGCTCAAGGCTGCGGGCGTCACCATCGTCTACATCTCGCACAAGCTCGACGAGGTGGAGCGCATCACCGACGAAGTGGTGGTCATGCGCGACGGCCGCTTCGTCACGCGCGCGCCCACGGCCGGGCTGTCGCGGCAGCAGATGGCCAACCTCATGGTGGGGCGCGAACTGTCGGACATGTTTCCGCCCAAGCAGCTGCCGCCGCACGATGCGTTGCCCCTGCTGAAAGTGGAGCACTACACGGTGCCCGGCTGGGCCGACGACGTGAGCTTCGAGGTGCGGCCGGGCGAGGTGCTGGGCTTTGCCGGCCTCGTGGGGGCCGGGCGCACCGAGCTCTTCGAAGGGCTGCTCGGCTTGCGCGAAGGCGGGCATGGCCGCATCGAGCTGCTGGGCCGCGAGGTGGTGCTGCAAAGCCCGCGGCAGGCCGCGGAGCTGGGCCTCACCTACCTGAGCGAAGACCGCAAGGGCAAGGGCCTGCACGTGAGCCTGGGCCTGGCCGAGAACCTCACGTTGATGGCGCTCGAGCAATATGCGAAGCCGCTGCTGGACCCGCGCGCCGAGCATCGAGCGCTGCAGCAGGCCGTCGACGACTACGGCATCCGCACCGGTGACCTCTACAACAAGGCCTCGTCGCTGTCGGGCGGCAACCAGCAGAAGCTCGCCATCGCACGCGTGCTGCAGCCGCAGCCGCGCGTGGTGGTGCTCGACGAACCCACGCGCGGCGTCGACGTGGGGGCCAAGCGCGACATCTATTTCCTGATCCGCAAGCTCGCGAGCGACGGCCGCGCCGTCATCGTGATCTCGTCGGAGCTGATCGAGCTGATCGGCCTGGCGCACCGCGTGGTGGTGATGCGTGCAGGCCGTGTGATGGCCACGCTGGCCGCCGAGCAACTGAGCGAAGAGGAGCTGATCGCCCATGCCACAGGCACCTACCACTGAAGCGGTGGCGCCCAAGCCCGACGCGCCCTCGCGCCGCCCCGCCTGGCGCCGTGCCGACGGGCTGGGGCCGGTGCTCGGCCTCGTGCTGCTGTGCATCGCCGGCACGCTGCTCAACCCCGACTTCGCGACCTGGGACAACGCGATGAACGTGCTCACGCGCACCGCCTTCATCGGCATCATCGCGGTGGGCATGTGCTTCGTCATCACCTCCGGCGGCATCGACCTGTCGGTGGGCTCGATGGCCGCGCTCATCGCCGGCAGCATGATCATCGTGATGAACAAGCTCGGCCCGCTGGGTGCCTCGCCTGTGTGGGTGGTGGTCGCGGGCGTGCTGTTCGCGCTGGTGCTGGGGGCGCTGTTCGGCTTCGCGCACGGGCTGCTCATCACCAAGGGCCGCATCGAGCCCTTCATCGTGACGCTGGGTACGCTGGGCATCTTCAGGGCGCTGCTCACCTGGTTCGCCGACGGTGGCGCGATCACGCTCGACAACGAGCTCTCCGAAGCCTACGGCCCGATGTACTACGGCAGCCTGCTGGGCGTGCCGGTGCCGATCTGGGTGTTTGCCGCCGTGGCGCTGGCGGGCGGGTTGATCCTCAACCGCACGCGCTTCGGCCGCTACGTGCAGGCCATCGGCTCGAACGAGCAGGTGGCGCGCTATGCCGCGGTGGACGTGGACCGCATCAAGACCCTCACCTACGCGCTGCTCGGCGTGTGCGTGGGCATCGCCACCCTGCTCTACGTGCCGCGCCTGGGATCGGCCACGCCGACCACCGGCCTCCTGTGGGAGCTCGAAGCCATTGCCGCGGTCATCGTGGGCGGCACCGCATTGAAGGGCGGCGAAGGGCGCATCACCGGCACCGTGGTGGGCGCGGTGCTGCTCTCGGTCATCAGCAACATCCTCAACCTCACCAGCATCATCAGCGTGTACCTCAACGCCGCGGTGCAGGGCCTCGTGATCATCGCGGTGGCCTTCCTGCAGCGGCGGCGCGGATGACCACACCCGGCCGGCGGTTACGCCAGCCACCCCTCCGAGAGGGGCGGGCCTTGCTTGGGGCGGCCCGGATGGTTTCGCCCGGCGGCGGCATGCCGTCAATCTAGACAACACGACAGGAGACAACAGCGATGAAGGTCACAAGACGCACCCTGGGCCTCGCGGCCGCAGCGATGGCGGCGCTCGGCACCACCGGCACCGCCTTCGCCCAGAACAAGGTCAACCTCGGCGTGGCCATTCCGGCGGCCACCCACAGCTTCACCGCCGGCATCGTGTGGTGGGCCAACGAGGCGAAGAAGGAGCTCGAGAAGAAATACCCCGACCTCAAGGTCACCATCAAGACCGCCAGCGGCGCGCCCGAGCAGGCCAACCAGCTGCAGGACCTGGTGACGGTCAACAAGATCAACGCGCTCGTGGTGTTCCCGTTCGAGTCGGCCTCGCTCACGCAGCCGGTGGCGCAGGTGAAGGGCAAGGGCATCTACGTCACGGTGGTCGATCGCGGCCTCACCGACACCTCGGCGCAAGACGCCTACGTGGCCGGCGACAACACCGCTTTCGGCAAGGTGCCGGCCGAGTACCTGGCCAAGGCGCTGGGCGGCAAGGGCAACATCGTCGCGCTGCGCGGCATCCCCACCACGCTCGACAACGAGCGCATGGATGCCTTCAACGCGGTGATGAAGAACTACCCCGACATCAAGCTGCTCGATGCCAAGCACGGCAACTGGAACCGCGACGACGCGTTCAAGGTGATGCAGGACTTCCTGACGCGCTTCAAGCAGATCGACGCCGTGTGGGCGGCCGACGACGACATGGCGGTGGGCGTGCTCAAGGCCATCGACCAGGCCAAGCGCAAGGACATCCGAATCGTGTTCGGTGGAGCAGGCGCCAAGGGCATGGTCAAGACGCTGATCGACGGCAAGGACCCGCGCATCCAGGCCAACGTGTCGTACTCGCCCAAGTTCATGTACGACGCGATCAAGCTCACAGCCGAGGCAAGGTTGAAGGGCGAGAAGCTGCCGCCGACCACCATCATTCCTTCGGTGCTCATCACGAAGGAGAACGCCAAGCAGTTCTATTTCCCGGATTCGCCGTTCTGAGACGGCCCCTCATCCATCCGCCCTCTCCCCGCATGCGGGGAGAGGGTGAAAAACAAATGCCCCCTCTCCCCCTGGGAGAGGGCCGGGGTGAGGGCTCCGCAGTTCGACAAGGAACCACCATGCCAAGACCCGTCACTCTCTTCACCGGCCAGTGGGCCGACCTGCCGCTCGCCGAACTCGCCCCCCTGGCCAGGCAGATGGGCTACGACGGCCTGGAGCTCGCCTGCTGGGGCGACCATTTCAACGTGCAGCAGGCACTGCGCGACGATGGCTACTGCGAGCGCCAGCGCAAGCTGCTCGCCTCGCACGGCCTGCAATGCTTCGCCATCGGCAACCACCTCACCGGCCAGGCGGTGTGCGACCGCATCGACGAGCGCCACCAGGCCATCGTGCCGGCGCACGTGTGGGGCGACGGCGACCCCGAAGGCGTGCGCCGCCGCGCCGCACAAGAGATGCAAGACACCGCGCGTGCGGCGAAGCGCTTCGGCGTGCCCACCGTCACAGGCTTCACCGGTTCGTCGATCTGGCATTCGCTCTACGCCTTCCCGCCCACCACGCAGGCCTACTGGGACGCCGGCTTCGAGGACTTCGCTCGACGCTGGGTGCCCATCCTCGACGTGTTCGAAAAAGAAGGCGTGAACTTCGCACTCGAGGTGCACCCCACCGAGATCGCCTTCGACACGGCCTCGGCCCAGCGCGCCATCGACGCAGTGAAAGGCCACAAGCGCTTCGGCTTCAACTTCGACCCGAGCCACCTCGCCTACCAGGGCGTGGACTACGTGAAGTTCATTCGCACGTTCGCGAACCGCATCCACAACTGCCACATGAAGGACGTGTGGTGGGGCAAGGGCGACGGCACCGTGGGTGTGTTCGGCGGCCACACCAGCTTCGGCGATGCGCGCCGGCACTGGGACTTCCGCAGCGTGGGCCGCGGCATGATCGACTTCGAGTCCATCATCGTCGCGCTCAACGACGTGGGTTACCAGGGGCCGTTGAGCGTGGAGTGGGAAGACAGCCGCATGGACCGCGTGCACGGCGCCACCGAGAGCGCGGCCTTCTGCAAGCGGCTCGACTTCAAACCCGCCGCGCAGGCCTTCGACGCTGCGTTCGACAAGAGGAGCTGAGCGCATGCGCGTCTTCCGTTACGCAATGGTGGGCGGCGGGCAGGGCGCCTTCATCGGCGGCGTGCACCGCATGGCGATGGCGCTCGACGGGCGCTACGTGCTGGCGGCCGGTGCACTGTCGAGCGATGCCGAACGCGCGCTGGCCTCGGGCCGCGAACTCGGGTTGACCGACTCGCGCAACCACGCCCGCTGGCAAGACCTGCTCGAAGACGAGCTCAGGCGCCCGCGCGACGAACGCATCGACATGGTGAGCATCGTCACGCCCAACCACCTGCACTACGAGGTGGCACGCACCTTCACCGAAGCGGGCTTCCACGTGGTGTGCGACAAGCCCCTGTGCCACACCAGCGAACAGGCCGAAGCGCTGGTGCGGCTGTCGCGTGAGCACGGCACCGTGTTCGGCGTGACCTACAACTACACCGGCTACCCCATGGTGCGCCAGGCACGCGAGATGGCCAGGAGCGGCGCACTCGGCACGCTGCGCAAGGTGGTCGTCGAATACCACCAGGGCTGGCTCGCGCACAACGTGGAGGCCAACAAGCAGGCCGCGTGGCGGCTCGACCCGCAACGCGGCGGCATTGCCGGTGCCATGGGCGACATCGGCTCGCATGCAGAGAACCTGGTTGCCACCGTGACCGGCCTGCAGGTGGAAAGCCTGTGCGCCGACCTCGCCAGCTTTGGAGCGGGCCGCACGCTCGACGACGATGCTTCGCTGCTGCTGCGCTTTGCCGGCGGCGCGCGCGGCGTGATGCTCGCATCGCAGATCGAAGCCGGTTGCGAGAACGATCTGCGTTTGCGCGTGTCCGGCACGCTGGGCACGCTGATGTGGCGGCAGGAAGCACCCAACGTGCTGGAGTTCGCGCCGCTCGAAGGGCCACGCCAGGTGCTCACGCGCGGCTCGCCGTGGCTGTGCGAGGCCGCCAGGCGCGCCACGCGCCTGCCTTCCGGCCACCCCGAGGCTTTCATCGAGGCCTTTGCCAACGTCTACGTCGGCGTGGCCGAAGCCATGGCCGCACGCGAGGCCGGGCGCACCCCGGCTGCCGGTGAGGCCGACTTCCCCACCGTGGCCGACGGCGCGCGAGGGGTGCGCTTCATCGAGAAGACCGTGGCCTCCGCGCGGGCGGATGCCAAGTGGACGGGCATGGTCGACTGATCCATTCCGGTGGGGAGCTACTCCCTCATCTGGCCAGGCATGGCATGGATGTCCATCGCCCAGGGCAGTGCCGAGCGGCACCAGATCTGCCTTGCCGGCCGAAGTTCGCGCCGCTGGTCGATGCAGCCGGCGCGCAGGCCGACCCTCTGCGGGTGGTCCATGTCGTACGTGAACATCGGTGAGCCGCAGTTCGAGCAGAAGGCTTGCGGACGGCGCGCGCCGCTGTCGGCCGTCTTCACGTAGACGGCCGGGTCGCCGCGAAGCATCACGAGTCGTTGCCTGTCGGTGCCGACGGAGACGCGGAACGCCGTGCCCGTGAGCTTCTGGCAGTCGGTGCAGTGGCAGATGACGACCTGAGCCGGGTCGATTTCAGCCTCGTAGGCGATCGCGCCGCAGTGGCGGGAGCCGGTGACCTTCATGCCGCGACCGTGGCAAAGGGCGCGCCTGCGGCGCTGCGCCCAGCACAATCCGCCCCTCGCGTGAGCAATTGCACGCCCACCGGTTCAACACCCTGGCTACCGTGCCGATAACGAACGACATCGACCCACCACCTCGTGCGAGCGCCCGGCGTCATCGCGCAACCCGAGGGCCATGAAAAGACTCTCTCCTCCTGCATCGCCAGGCTGCGCCGTCGGGCGATCCACCCGGCTGCTGCTGGGCCTGGCCATCGCCCCCTCGCTGCTGTTGCTGCCCACTACCGCCTGGGCCGACCATGGTGGCGACGATCCCGACGAAGACCTCGCACAGCTGCTGGAGGCAGAAGTCGAAGGCGTTTCCCGCTACGCCGAGAGCACGCTCGACGCACCGGCCGTGGTGCGCGTGTTCCCGCGTGAAGACGCACGCCTGCTGGGCCACACCACCGTGGGCGAGATGCTGCAGCGCCTGCCGGGCGGCTACCTCACCACCGATCGCACCTATGCATCGTTCGGCCTGCGCGGCTTCAACCGGCCGGGCGACTACAACTCGCGCACGCTGTTGACCATCGACGGCTATCGCGTCAACGACGTCATCTACGACCAGGCGCTGCCCGACCTTACCTTCCCGCTGCCGGCCGACTGGGTGAAGCGCACTGAGCTCATCTACGGCCCCGCCTCTTCGGTCTACGGGGGCAACGCGCTGTTCGGCGTGGCCAACTTCGTCACGCTCGACGGTGCCGACGCACCGGGCGCCGCCGCCCGCGTGAGCCTGGGCAGCTTCGGCAGCCGGCGCGCGATGGCGCAGTACGGCTACAGCAGCGGCAACGGTGGCGGCAACAGCACGAACGGGCAGGGCAGCGACGTGTTCATCGGCGTCGTGGGTTACCGCTCGCGCGGCGAAGACCTGAGCTTTCCCGAGCTGGCTTCCGCACAGGCGAGCGACGGCGTGGCACGCGGGCTCGACGGCACGCGCCAGCACGCGCTGCTGGCCAAGACGCGCTTCGGCCGCTGGCGCGCCACGCTGGTGGCCAGCGAGCGCGACAAGGACATCGCGACGGGCGAATACGGCACGGCGTTCGGCGTTCCCGGCACGCACTACGTGGACAGCTACGGCTATGGCGAGCTCGCGTGGGACGGCGCCTGGAGCGCCGAGCTGCGCACCAGTGCGCGCGCCAGCGTCTCGACCTACCGCTACCGCGGCCGCTACATGTTCGAAGACGGCGGCCCGGCCTTGACGGTGAACCACGACGACCTGAAGAGCCGCTGGTTCGGTGCCGAATGGCGCCTGCAGTGGCGCGGCTGGACCAACCACGCCGTGGTGGCCGGCATGGACCTGCGGCGCACGCTCGAGGTGCGCCTGCACAACTTCGACGAAGACCCGCCCAACGTCGTGCAGGACGCACGCGTGGACTCGACCGGCTACGGCTTCTTCGCGCAGGACCAGGTGCGCCTGTCGGAGCGCTGGTCGCTCACGCTGGGCGCGCGGCTCGACCATGCGGCCACCCACACCAACGAGTTCTCGCCGCGCCTGGCGCTGGTGTGGCGGCCGAGCACCGCCCATGCGTGGAAGCTGAGCGTGGGCCGGGCCTTCCGCTCGCCCAACATCTCGGAGCGCTACTACGAAGACGGTGCCTCGCAGGTGGCCAACCCAGGCCTCCGGTCCGAGACCATCAACACCGGCGAGCTGGCCTGGGAGCATGCACTGGACGCACACACGCGCGTGTCGGCCAGCATCTACCGCTACCGCCTCACGAACATGATCGAGTTCGTGCAGCCCGAGGACGAGCCGATCGGGCAGTACCAGAACATCGGCCGGGCCGGCACCACCGGCATGGACGTGGAACTCGAACACGCCGGTGCGGGCGGCTGGCGCTGGCGCGCGAGCGCTTCGCTGCTGCGTGCCCGCATCAACGGCGAGCGGCCGTACAACTCGCCGCGCTGGCTGCTCAAGGGCCATGCGCTGGCACCGGTGGCCACCGGCTGGTGGCTTGGCGCCGAGCTCGACGCCGTGGGCGCACGCCGCGGCCCGCAGGACGTGGACGCCTATGCGGTGGTCAACGGCGTGCTGCGCCATGCGCTCACCGCAGGGCACGAGCTGTCACTGCGCGTCAACAACCTGGGCGACGCGACCGCCTACGACGTGCCCACGCCCGGCTTGGCGATCGAGCGTGTGCCGCGCCCCAGGCGTGCCCTGACGTTGGAATGGCTGTCGGCATATTGACCATGGACCACCCCCGTAGCGGCTTCGCCGCTCCCCCTCAAGGGGGCGACCCCGGCGGACCGGCGGAGCCGGATCCGCGGCGTCTGCTGGGGGGCGCTTGGTGCGTGCGACGAGAGGGACGCTTTGGCACGGCCTTGCAACCATGGCGTGGCTTGGTGGCCGCACTGTCGCTGGCGGCGGCGGTTGCCATGCCGCTGGCTACGACCGCCCAGGAACGCACGATGCGCAGTGAGCCGGAGTTGAAGGCGCAGATCGTGTTTCGCACGCTGCTGTTCGTGCAGTGGCCGGCGCGCGTGGCGGTCGATGGGCCGCTGCGCTTCTGCGTGTTCGACGATTCGCCGTTCGCGCAGGCGCTGCGCGACTTCGACGGCCGGCGCATCAACGATCGCGTGTTCCAGTGGCGCCGCGTCACGCCCGACCAGGCCGGCACCTGCCAGGCCGCCTATGCCGGCAGCCCGCAGGGCCTGCAGGCCCTGGGCCGCGGCGACGCACACGGCATCTTCTGGGTGGGCGACGAGCTGGGCCTGCTCGAACGCGGCGTGATGCTCAACCTGCAGATCGAGGCTGGCCGCATCGTGTTCGACATCGGCCTCGCGGCGCTGCGTCGCGAGGGGCTGGACATCAGCGCCAAGGTGTTGCGGCTGGCCCGCTACGTGAAGGAGTCCTGATGCGCTGGGAAGGTTTTGATGCCGAGCCGCCGCCGCTCGTGCGCGGCACCCCCGGCGAAGGGTTGCTGGCGGCTGCGGCCATGCTGCTGCTGGTGATGGCGCTCACCGTGCTGCAGTACGGCGCCTTGCGCGAGCGGCTGCGCGAGGAGCTGCTCACGCAGGCCGAGATCGTGGGCCGCACCGCCAACGCCGCGGTGCTGTTCGACAGCGAAGGCGACGCGCGCGAGATCCTCGCGTCGCTGAGCGGCTCACCGCTGGTGCGCTCGGCGCGGCTCTTCCGTGCCGACCGCACCAGCCTTGCGGGCTACCACCGTGCCACCGAGCCGCCGCACTGGTGGGCCCGCTACGTGGGCCTCGAAGAGGTGGAGCACACCATCGTCGCCAACGGCATGGCGGTCGGGCGGCTGCAGATGTCGGCCGATCTCACCGGCGTGTGGACGGCGCTGTTCAAGTTCGTGGGCGGCGCGGTGGCGGTGATGGCCGTGGCGCTGGCGCTGGCCACGGCGGTGTCGCGGCGGCTGCGCGCCAAGGTGCGCGAAAGCGAGGCCCGCACGCGCTTCCTCGCCTCGCACGACGCGCTCACCGGCCTGCCCAACCGCAACACCTTCCAGGCACTGATGCACCACGCGAGAGCCCACTGGGACCGCAACTCGCGCACCGACGCGCTGCTGTTCGTCGACCTCGACAACTTCAAGCAGATCAACGACCGCATGGGCCACGCCGCGGGCGACGCGGTGCTCAAGGTGGTGGCCCACCGCCTGCGCGACACCGTGCGCGAAGGCGACGTGGTGGCGCGCCTGGCCGGCGACGAGTTCGCATTGCTGCTCGAGTCGGTGAACGCCAACGTGGCCACGCGCGTGGCCGACGAGCTGGTGCGCAAGGTGCCCATGCCCATGAAGGTCGAAGGCAACGAGCTGCGCGTGTCGGTGTCCATTGGCGTGGCGCTGCTGCCGGCCGATGCGCGCACGCCCGAAGAGGCCATGCGCTGCGCCGATGCGGCCATGTACCAGGCCAAGCGCACCGGCAAGGACGGCTACCACTTCTATTCGTCGCAGCTCGGCGAGGCGATGAAGGCGCGCCTCACGCTCGAGACCGACCTGCGCGCCGGCATTCCGCGCGGCGAGATCTCGCTGGCCTACCAGCCCATCTTCGACAGCCACGGGCGGCTCGTGTCGTTCGAGGCGCTGTCGCGCTGGCACCGGTCGGGGCAGGGTGAGGTCCCGCCGACGGAATTCGTCCCCGTGGCCGAAAGCTCCGAGCTCATCGTGCCGCTCGGGCTTTCGGTGCTGCGCCAGCTGCGCGCCGACCTAGACGCCTGGCAGCGTGCGGGGCTGGAGGTGCCGACGGTGGCGCTGAACCTGTCGTCGCGCCAGTTCCGCCGCGATGCGCACCGCCAGAGCTATCTCGACGCCTTGCGCGAACTCTCGCTCGGGCCCGCGACGGTGGAGTTCGAGCTCACCGAGTCCAACGTGTTCGAAGACATGGACTCGCCGCATTCGGTGGTGGTGGCGCTGCAGAGCCTGGGCTACCCGCTGGCCATCGACGACTTCGGCACTGGCTACAGCTCGCTGGGCTACCTGCGCCGCATGCGCTGCCGCAAGCTCAAGATCGACAGGCTGTTCATCAAGGGCGTTTCGGGCTCGGAAGAAGCTTCGATGCTGGTGCAGTCGATGATCGACGTGGCGCACGCGCTGCAGATGCAGGTGGTGGCCGAAGGCATCGAGACCGAACGCGACCATGCGCACCTGCGCGCGCTGGGCTGCGACTACTACCAGGGCTTCGGGTTGGCCAAGCCGCTGATGCCGGAGGACGCGGCGGCACTGATGCGCCGGCAGGCGGCGGGGGAGCGCGCGAGCATTGGTTGCCGTGACGGCATTGGCGGCAGGCAATAGCACGGCCTGACTCGCGCGTTTCAGGCGGCCAGCGGCTCGGTGGGGTCTTCGCCGAACTGTGCAGACCGAAGCTTGCGATCGCCACCGACGTATAGCACGCGTGGGTCCGAGGGCAGTGTGGCGTCCTTCGCAAAGCGCGCCAGCGAGTCGTGCACGTAGCGGTCGAAGAAGGCGATCAGCTTCGCGTCGCGTAGCCCCTTGCCGCGCACGAACTCGTCGAGATAGGCCTCGTGCAGGCCGCGGTAGTGCGGGCGCAGCTTCAACCCCGGGTTGCGCTTGAGCTGTTCGTCGATGGCCTGGGCGTCTGCCAGCAGGCGCCGGTCGTATTCGGTCCAGTTGGTCAGCAGCGCGCTGTCGTCGGCATGGGTGTCCAGCTTGGCTTTCTCGCGAAGGTAGGCTTCGCGAGCGATCTCCACGCGTTCCTCGGCCTCCTCCCTGGCGTCCGGCAGGTCGGGCCGGACGGCGATGCCGGTGCTCACCTGCACGCGCATCGCGTTCATGTAGCGTTCGTTGGCCCACTCGGCGACCTTGGCTGCGGCGTCCAACTCCTTCTTGCGCTGCGCAACGACCTTGGCCTGTGCCTCGCGTTCGCGCTTGAACCGCGCTTCCTGCGGGCCGATGCTGCTGGCTTCCACCGAAGGTTCGTTCCGCCCGGTCGCGGCCCGGGCACGGGCGATGGCGTGGAAGCGCCACCGGTAGTACTGCTGCATGTGGGCATTGAACTGCCGGCCCACGTTGCCGCTGGCGGCGGTGGCCCGCATGTAGTGCTGCCAGTGGTCCAGCAGCTCGGTGTATCGGGATTGGCTTTCCGGGTCGAGGGCGAAGGACTGCGCGATGGCCTTCGAGGTGTTGCGCAGTGAGCTCAGTGCCCGCAGCGGCACGCCGCACTTGACGGCCTCCGCATGCATCACGAGCAGCGGTACCAGGCTCAGCATGTCGCCATGATGGAGGGAGCGTCCACCTTCGCCCGGCTGGTAGCCGCCACCCACATCGGAGTGGGCCCCCGGGTACACCATCTCGGTCACGCCGGGCGGGTATTGCATGCGGTCCAGGGCCGTGTCCAGCGGGAAGGAGTTGCGTATCTCATGCGCCGCCACGAGATGCAGGCAGCGCTGCACCATCGGCACGATGGCCAGGCCGTTGCCGTAGCTCAGGTGCCCGTTGGCACTGCCGGGTGCCGGGTCTGCACCCGGCTCACCGAAGGCGATGTGGCGGATGCCGCTGGTGGGGTTCTGGGCGCGCACGTCCAGCGTCGTCTTCAGTGCATACCAGCCTGCGGTCGTGGCCCCTGGCGTGTTGTTCGCACTCATCGGCACGCCCACGGCGGCCACCGTGTCGAACAGGCCGAGAAAGTACAACTCCACCGGGTGGCCACCGTGTTTGAGGAAGTAGCGGCCCTGCTTCAGATCGCAGCGCTGCTGCAACTCCCGACAGAACGCACGGGCTTGCGTGGCGCCGCGAGAGAAGCCGAACACCGCGACGCGGATGCCCACGATCCGGTTGCTGGGGTTCTGCGCCCGCGCTTCCGCCTTGGCGAGCACCTCTTCGAACTTGCGGAACGCCCAGTCGATGCGTTCCTGTCCACCATCGCCCAGCCCCAGCCCCGTGACGGTGTTGCCGGGGTCGCCGATCTCCTTGAAGTAGGTGCCGATGCCGTAGGCGTAGAAGGAGTAGCGGCCTTCAACATCGCTATTCACAAGATGCGCCTGGAAGAGCTTCGCCACATTGCTGTGCTGCAAAGTGCCGACGTCGGCGTCGATGTTGTTGCCTGTGCCGTCGAAGAAGAAGGTGAGCGTGAGCTGTTGCTGGCACGAGCCGACCGGCGGTTTGCCGGAGGCTCGGGCACGCAGCCCATGAATTTCGATGAGCGAGGCGGCTGCGCCAGAAGCGGGCTGCGAGGGTGCCTCTGCCGGTGCAGTACCGCTGACCATGCCATCGGCGGAACAGGCCAGCGAGCGGCTGTCTTGCTTGAGGGGAGCGTAGGCGTCAGTAGCCATCTTTGCACGCAGCCGAGTTATTGATCTTCGCGGGCTGGTTGCCTTGAGCATGGCGCCTGCCGTAGTCAACGGCTTCCAGCTTGAGCCGCGGCGGCGACATCCCTTCGGTGACGGCGACCTCGATGCGCCCGTCAGGATAGAAGTGCACCTCGAAGTACTCGGGCTTCGGAGGGATCGGCCCTTGCAGCGCCACGTCCAGTTCGCACCAGCGTTTGTCTTCAGGTGGGACAGCCCACTTGATTCGGACGGTCTTGGGCAACTTCACCGGGGTGGTGAGGCTGACGCAGCAAACGCCTTTGCCGCCACCGTCGGTCGGCGAACTCACCATCAGGTTCCCGCCACCCTGCCCATTCACCTCGAAACTGCTGATCTCATAGTCCGTGTAGTTGTAGCCCTGCACCGTGAGGTTGTAGGTCTTGCGTGGTGCGGGCCCGGCCGCAGCCGCGCCAGTCACCTGCGCATCGCAGGCCCCCATCAACGTAGTCACGAGAACCGCTCCCCCATGAAGCGCCATGCGCAAGCGGCTCATCGTTGCGTCTCCATCTGCCCGAATTTCGCCTGGCCCAGGCGCACGGCCCGCAGGTGCGTGGCCCAGGGTTCCTGCAGGTGGAACTCGGGGCCGTAGGTGAGCGCCAGGCTGCAGAAGGCGGCCTGGTCCAGCGGTGCCACGATGCCCAGCTCGCTGGCCCGTGCCACGCCTTCGCTGACCCGTGCATGTTGCTGCGCCGGGTTCAGCGCCTGCAGGGCCGGCTGCTCCTGCTCGCGCAGCAGTGCCAGCACGGCATCGGCCGTGTTGGCGTCGATCAGGATGCCCTGCTGCAGCTCGTCCAATTGCAGCGGCATCAGGCAGGCGGGGTCGTGTTCCAGCACGTGGGCTCCTTCGACTTCGATCCACCGGCCTTCCCGGTCGAGGTAGGCCCAGTGCCGGCACATGCCGACGAACGCGGAGTATTGGTGAGGTTCGAGAGCGCCCAGCAGCACTGGCAGGATGCGTGGGTCGAAGTAGCGCAGCACGTAGTCGCAGTCGTCCGGCAGCCTGACGTCGCAACGCCGGTGAAGGCGGCGGCACAACTCTTCATAGGGCAGTGGTGACACGAGCACGGACAGCGCGCTCGCCCACCGGCTGGCGATCAGCAACTCCTTCAACCTGATGGCCGCGCCGGCTTGCGGCACAGGTTCCAGCAGGCCGGACACGTCGATGCCGATGGGGCTGGCCGTGTCCAGCACGGTGGCGCCGGGGCTGAGGAGGTTCGTGGCCGCCCGCTGCTTGCACAGCGCCTCGAAGGCCGGGTGGCCCCCCAACCCTCCTTGATCGGCCAGCAGCAGGACCGTGTCGCCCGTGGGCGCACGCCAGCGTGCAAGCAAGGATTGCAGTTCGTCGTGGACGTTCATCTTCTGGTTTTCTCCCTGTATCCGCCGCCGGGCGGACGTCGAGGCACGCGAGACTAACAGCGAACCAGGGCGTGCTGCTCTCGGCCGGCATTGCCAAGAGCACCCCAGGGAAAGTCGGCACTTTGCTGAACGGGACCGAAGCAATGGATGCCGGTTATGCAGCGGTGTGCTGGCCGTAGTAGTCCAGGGTGCGGTCCAGTGTCTTCTCCAGCCGGGCCTGGATGTCTTGCACGGCGTCGGGGTTTCGCACCAGCGCGGCGATGCCTTCGTAGCCGCTGATCAACGGTTGTGGCGAACCCATCAGCAGTTGGGCGACCGGCTGCCACCACTGCGAGTCCCAATGCTTCATGGCCGTTCGCGAAGCCTTCAGCGCGGACAGCACTTCTTCGGTGGAATGGCCGCCGTCGAACACCATGGCCGCCATGGTGTTGAGGTCATGGTCGGCGAGGCTGAAATGCGGGTTGTTCTGAGCGATCTCATTGCCGAAGAAGGCCAGGATGGTGGCCAGCCCCGACATGCCGTTGACCACGGTCTGGCTGCTGCTCAGCGCATGCCTGGTGAACTCGGAAGGGGCCTCGTGATCGATGGTGCGGTTGTGCACCCAGCTCTTGCCTGCATCAGGGGGGTGGAATGTCGAGCCATTGGGCTGGTAGTGCAGCCAGTTGCCGGGTTCGCGCGCCATGACGCTGGCCTCACCACGCTCGTGGAGCGTCGATTTCGGCGGCTTTTGCGGTTCGACGAACGATTGGTAGAACTCCGTGCTGCGGCGAAACCATTCCGGTACGTCGTGAATGAGGCCGTTGTCCACCAGGGGCGTCATGGAGCGCGCCATCCACGTGGTGAGGGATGCGTTCTTCACTGCGTCGATACCGGTCGACACGTCGGCCAGTGCCGCCTGCAGACGGCGTGGCGACGGGGTCTTCAGGAAATGCGTCAGCGAGTCGCTGTGGGGGTACCAGGGGCGCCAGTCCTTGTTCATCGCCTGGCCGATCGCCGCGGCGATCAGGCGTCTCTCTTCGGCAGGGTAGCCGCTGATGACACGGGTGGTCGCCTGGCCCAGTTCGCCCGCCGCTTGCAGCATCGCCTGGGTGGGATTGCGAACCAGGTCTTCGGCCAGCACCGATTCGAAGGTGCGGCCGAAGAGGTTGTCCGCCAGTTGCTGTGGAGTGACCGGCTGCTTCAGCTCTGAGGCCATCTGCTTGAACTGCCCATGAAGCACCGGGTCGCCGGCGAGTCGGCTCATGCCTGCTTCGATGAGTGCTGCCACGCGCGGCCGGCTGAACCCTGCCGAAAGGAACAGCGTGCGAGCCTCGCTCGCCAGCGCCGCGGCTTCAGGGTTGTCGCTGCTGCGCAGCGCATGCAGCGCCGCCGTGAGGATGCTGCGTTCAGTGCGCGGGGCCTCGTGCGAGCTGCCGGCCTTGGTCTGCGCCAGCGGGCGGATCACCGCAGCTTCGAGCCTGGAAGCCAGCTCGGCCGGAACCGACCCGGTCAAGCCGACGATGCGGCCTGTGCCGTCGAACTGAACAGGGCCCGGAACGTCGGTCGGTCGTGCACCGCTACTGCTGCTCGCAATGTCGGCGCGGGCCGCCGCCATGACTTCGGTAGCCACCGTCGGGTGGATGGTGGCACCCATCAGGTGTTGCAAGCGCAGGTCGGCCTGCGGCGGCTCGGCGGACGTGGACGGCTGGCCCGGCAGCCTTGCGCGAGGCGACATGGGGCCTGCCGTCGCATGCTGTGGGGCTCGTGGTGGGCCGCTCGGGGAATGGAGAGTGCCCCCAGGCCGACGCCTTGGGTCGTCCGCCCCCCGAGGGGGTGAGTCAACTCGGGAGCGGCCCTTCGTTGACTCAAGAGAGGCCGGTGCTGGTGTCTGGGGTGCGCCAGATGCCGCCGTAGTTGCCGGCAATGGCGTCGTGCTCCCTGTGGGGCTCACGCTCTTCATGTGGTTCGATGTCTCCGTCAGCGCCGCGCGATGCTGGTACGAAAGACGGAGTACGGGATGGCGGAAGCGAAGAGACGAGCTCTTCCGCGAAGCTCGGCGTGAGCGTGCCTACATGCCCTTGAACAGGTGCGTGTAGCTGCGGCTCACCTCGAGCTTTTCGGGGTGACCCTTCACGCTCACCAGCTGCCGCCCGCGCAGGTCGCGCGTGACGCCGGCGATGGTGCGTGCGTTCACCAGCGTCGAGCGGTGGATCTGCCAGAACTCGTTGGGGTCGAGCTCGTCGATCAGCTCCTTGATCGGCTTGCGGATCAGCGCCTCCAGCGTGGCGGTCTGCACGCGCGTGTACTTCTCGTCGGAGATGAAGAACAGCACGTCGGCCACCGGGATCATCTGGATGCTCTGGCCCACGGTGGCCTGGATCCAGTGCAGGTAGGTGGGCGTGCCGGCCGCGCCGCCCTGCAGCTGCGTGGTGAGCTTGGCGAGCAGGCTCTGCAGCGGAGCGTTGTCCGGTGCCGCCGCGGGGGCGTTGGCGCCACCGCGTTGTGACAGGCGCTTGCGCAGGCGCTGCACCGTGACCTGCAGCCGCTCCTTCTCGGCCGGCTTCAGCACGTAGTCGACCACGCCCTGCTCGAAGGCCTCGATGGCGTACTGGTCGTAGGCGGTGATGAACACGATCTCGCAGCCCGGCCAGTCGCCGGCAGGCTCCAGCCGCGCGATCTCGCGCGCTGCCTCCACGCCCGTCATGCCCGGCATGCGGATGTCGAGGAACACCAGGTCGGGCTTGTGCTCGGCCACCATCTCCACGGCTTCGGCCCCGTGCCGCGCCTCGGCCACGATCTGCAGCTCGGGCCACACCTCGGCCAGTCGCACGCGCAACTGGTCGCGCATCAGGCGTTCGTCGTCGGCGATGACGGCACGCACCGCCGTCGATGCAGGGGAGGTCGGCTGGTTCATGCGCGGATGGTAGTGGGCATGGGCCGCGCTGCGTTCATGCGGCGTCCTGATCGCCCACGCGGGTCTGGTACGGCACCGTGATCGACACCACCGTGCCGCTGGGCGCGTTCTCGGCGATCTTGATCTGGCCGCGCGTGCCGTACAGCAGCTGCAGCCGCTCGCGGATGTTGGCCAGGCCCGTGCCGGTGCCCGCGGTGGCAGCCTTGCCGAAGCCCAGCCCCGTGTCGGCCACCGTCACCACCAGCTTGCCGTGCACGATCTCGGCACCCACGCGCAGCGTGCCGCCTTCTGGCTTGGGCTCGAGCCCGTGCTTGATGGCGTTTTCGACCAGCGACTGCAGCATCATCGGCGGGAACTCGGCGCTCTGCAGACCTTCGGATACGTCGATCTCGGTCTGCAGCCGGTCTTCCATGCGCACCTTCAGGATCTCGAGGTAGGGCTTGATGACGGCCAGCTCGCGGCCCAGGTCGCGCGTGCCGTTGGCATTGGCCTCGCGCATCGTCGGCATGCTGGCGCGCAGCAGCGCGATCAGGTTCTTCTGCATCTGGCTGGCGCGCTTGGGGTCGACCTCGATCAGGTGGTCGATGGAGGCCAGCGTGTTGAACAGGAAGTGCGGCTCCACCTGCGCCTGCATGGCTGCCATGCGCGCTTCCACCACCTGGCGCTTCAATGATTCGGCCTCGGCCACCTCGGTGGCATGGGCCGCCTTCACCTCGGCCTGCAGCTGGCCCTTGTAGGTGATCTTGATGATGGCCGACGCGAAGATCCACAGCAGTGCCAGGTCGGGCAGGAAGTCTCCCAGCCGCGTGGTGCGCGTGCGCACCTTGGGGGGCGTGTCGCGTGCGGCTTGTTCGGCCTCGCGCTGAGCTTCCGCCGCATCGCGCTTGGCCTCCTCGGCCTCGGCAATCGCTTCGGCCACCTCGCGCCGTGCTTCCTCCACGGCTGCCTTCACCTCTTCAGCCACGCCGGGCGGCAGGCGGATCTCGATGCCACGTTCCAGCTCGGCCACGCTCGAAGCGGCAGAAGCCGCGGCTTGCGCAGCCGCGGAAGCGCCGGCCTGTGCGGCCGATGCTGCTTCGGCCGCCTTGGCTACCCGCTTGGTGATGCGCACGCCGCGGTCGTCGATGGAGATGTCCACGCCTTCCTTGTCGGCGGTGGCGGGTTTTTCGATCTTCACCAGCGGTTCGTTGCGGCCTTCGGGGGTGGGCGGCTTGGGGGGCTTGGGGATCTTGGCGTCGTGCTCGTCGAGGGGGAGCACTTCGGTGAACTTGATGTTGAAGGGGGGGATGGACTGGAGCAGGGCCGATGTCACCAGCAGCAGCGCCGACAGGAGGAAGAAGCGCTTCCAGCTGACGCTGACCAGCCAGCTGGCGTAGCTGTGGAAGGTGCTCAGGGCGCCGGCGGCGAAGCGTTGCCAGTTGTTGGGTGAGGTGGGATGGGGCTTGGGGTCCATGGGGTTGGACTGTACGAGGGGGTTTATGGGCGGGCCATGGGGATGTGACGTACTGGCTGTGTGGGGGGATGGGTTGCAGGGAGGGGCGATGGATGCTTTTGTGTTGTTGTGTTTTGTCGAGGAGGTAGCCCGCGGGGAGTCCGCCCCGGCAGGCGGGTCACTTTGGTGTTCACATCACTTCGCTACGCGAAATGAGTGACCCCCCGCTGCGCGAACATTTGCAGGGCCCAAATGAAAGTCACCAAAGCAAAGGGCCTCAATGCAACACCATGCACTCTCACCGTTCGCAGTGGAGGCACGGTCCAGCGGGCCACTTGGTGAGGCTGTGCCACCCCGAACCAACAGCGCGCTCGTCAACTGCGGCTCGCTATCGCATCGCCAAGAACAGGAAGCCCCACGCGCCGGCCTGGGAGGCCGGCACCAGC
>CAMLLU010000034.1 GCA_946480925.1 uncultured Rivibacter sp. | reverse complement strand
CCTCATGCGTCACAGGAAGCCCAGCTCAACGCGCGGTATTTCAGCAGCCTGCTAACAGGCTGCCGAAATACTGCGCCGGGGCACTGACCTTGCCTATCTCGCTGATGGAATTTCGGCAGCCGCAGTCGCAACGCGGGTCAGAAGGCCCGTTTCTGGGCCCATTCGACCCCGTTGAGCGCGCCTGGGCCGCTCATCTGGCGCCCTGTAGACGGCCCCCCGCGTCAGAATAGTTGTCGTCCTAGCTGCCACAGCATGCGCATCTGCCTTGTCCAGAAGCACGATCTCTCGCCGCAGCAGTTGGAGGAACTGGAGGGGTCGTTGAAGAAGTCCATCGAGGTCGAGGGAGCGTCCGGTCCTGCGAGCGTCTGGTTCATATACAAGCAGTACCTCTACGCGTTCGTCCTCAAGGAGACCGGGGCAGCAATTGCATTGCTGAAGCTTCTGGCCGTCCGGCAAGTGGTCCGGGTTGGTGGTTAGCGCCAGAATTCAGAGGTCAAGGTTATGGTCGCGAACTCGTAGATCTGCTGGCTGAGCATCTCAAGGTCGACGGCGTTCGCTCCATCATCAATTCGATTCCCATCCAAACCCCAGGCGGAAAGTTCGATGTGCAGTCGCGTCGATTGGTGCAACGCTTGAGGAGGCACTTTTGTGAGAGTGGCAGCTAACTTTGATGCCAACCACCGCCTCACCGCGGTCTGAGCTCAGGACGGGGAAGTCCCTTTCATTCGTTAAACCTCGCGGCCACACTTTCGCACCTCGCACAAGAAGAAAACCCCGAATGACTCAGTGCTTCAAAGACCACGAATGCGATGGGCTGGAACTGAACAAGAACACCAAGCCAATCTCGGAATGCAAGAGCCACTTCACCGAAGAGAACGGGCGCAAGGTCAAGATTACCCAGGTGCCGATACTGAGCTGCGAATGCATTTGGCAGTCGTACCAGAAGGAGGCCGAAAACATCGTGGCGCCGGGTGGTCAGCTGATTTCCGATCCCAAGGCGCGCAACCGCGCCATCAATGCCGCCTATGCCAAGTTGTGGCTTCACGATCATCGCTTTCAGTGGGCGGCACTGGCAGCGTTTGCATCCAAGCAGGTCGGCTGCGGCCTGCTGCATGCGGCTGATTCGATCAAGAAGATCCAAGCTGAGCACGATGCCGCGCAACGCATGGCGAATAGCGCCAAACCGAGCTTCGGCATTCCTGGTCTGTTCAGCCTCAGCAAGGTAGATGAACAGGCTCAGCGCGAATACGGGCAAGCACGTCGCAACAACCCCGTTCCAAGCGCCGACATGCGGCGCGATGGGCAATCGTCTATGGTGCAGCAGCAGTACGAATTCGTGTACGACATGCTGGCGCTGGGCAATACCACGCTGTTCCTTGATGTGTTCCCGCTGCACGCCTTCTACAAGAAGCGCGGGCTCAAGGAACTCAGGCAGTGCTTGGGCTCACGGAAGAAGATCGCCGAAAACCAAAAGTTTCCTGTGCTGTGGCCTGTCGGGGAGAAGCTTCAGTTCGGTGGAGACTACCCTGAAATATTGCAAGCCTTTGAGGCTATCGACGCAGGCAAGATTGCCTACAGCGTTGACCGCCTCGCATGGCATGAGCAGGTCAATATCTTGCAACCAGCCATGTACAGCAACGACATGCTGGTGTCGTTGCTACGGAGTAACCATGCCTCGTACGTAACTGGCTTTCCATCGGGCGTTGCTGAAGCCATCGAGTTGACCCTGGCCAGCCAATGTCGCCGATTGGATGATGGCCGCACCATTGCCTTCGGCAACAACCCGCTTGCTGATCTTTCGGATGTCAATCAACGCATGCCGTTCGTGCTCAAGGCGGCGGCTCGCTTCGACGAAATGCTGCATAACGCGAATCGCAGCCTCATCGAACAATCTCTCAACGACATTGCCGCTGGCGGTGGTGTGCGATGAGCTTGCTGAGGTGGCCGCGGAATCGGTGGTGGGTAGGCATCGCCGTTTTGGCGTTGCTAACAATTGCAGCCGTGCGCCTCTGCGCCGCTGGGCACGCGGATATGCCAGAAATCGCTTTGGTCATCGGCGAGCCTTACGAAGACATGCGCAAACGCTCCAGCGCGAAGATTGATCCGGCAATACCGGGCCATTTCTGGGGCAATCTGCCAAAGGCGGACACCCGGCTTCGGTTTGCCGATCCCGAATATGGCTTCATCACGCCTGTCGCCCGCTTTTTTGCAGTGACCTTCGATGAGACTGGCCTAGTCAACAGCGTCCGCATGTCACCGCAAATCGAACCGCTCTCACTTGATGAAGCACTAAAAGTTGCACTCGATTTGCAGCAGCAATGGCGCGACCACGGATGGAAGCAGCTACGAACCAAAGAATGGCCAGCCTACGCCGATACAAAGGAAGTTCGCGACATGCTGCACGCATGCAAAGCCAGTTCCGTCTATTGGCAAGCTGGCGACAAGTATCAAACGATGCTTTCGATCGCGTGCTTTTCTGATGACAGGCATCCGAACGAAAAGCGCTATCTCATCACGCTCTCTGTCGCCAAGCCGTGGGTTGAGTAGAAGGGCTTGCTGTGCATCCCTCGGCGAGATTTCTTGAGAAACAAATCAAACCACCGCGTGGACGAGGAAGTGAGGGCCGCCATGTCCGAAGAAGAAAACCAGATCATCGTCCCGCCCTCGTTCATCGAGCTGTTCATCGAACCGGGGCGCATCAAACCCTCGGCGCCGCGCGAGCACATCGCGCAGCGCTACGAAATCTGCGAAGACCTCGCAATGGCGCTGACGGACCACGCGCGCACCGTGCAATGGCAGCTCGGCATTGCCGAGCGCGACGTGCTCGACCGCATGCACGCGGGGCTTCTGGAGCCCTCTTCCGGCCTCAATGAAGCCGAGGCGTTGTGGGTCACCCGCCGTTTGGCGGAGCTGCTGGAGTGGTAGTGCCGCTGGGGGCATGCCCCGCCGGCACGATGAAGCCCAGCTCGCCCATGCGTGCCAGCAGCGCGCCGGCCGCTTCCTGCGGGGTGAGCAGCACCGAATCGACGCGCATGTCGGGTGCCACCGGCCGCTCGTAGGGCGAGTCGATGCCGGTGAAGCCGGCGATCTCGCCGCTGCGTGCCTTCTTGTAGAGCCCTTTGGGGTCGCGCGCTTCGCACACGTCGAGCGGCGCGTCGACGAACACTTCCATGTATTCGCCGTTGGTGAACTTCGCCCGGCCGGCTTCGCGCTCGGCACAGAACGGCGAGATCAGCGCCACGATGACGAGCAGCCCTGCATCGACCATCAACCGCGCCACTTCGACGGCGCGCCGCATGTTCTCCACACGGTCGGCATCTGAAAAGCCGAGGTCGCTGGTGATGCCGCGGCGCAGCTCGTCACCGTCGAGCAGGTAGGTGCGCATGCCCAGCTCGTGCAGGCGCCGCTCCAGCATCACGGCCAGCGTGGTCTTGCCGGCCCCCGACAGGCCTGTGAGGTAGATCACGCCACCGCGGTGGCCGTTCAGCGCCTCGCGCTGGTGGCGGTCGATGCGCTGGGAATGGCCGCTCACTTGCCCGAGCCTTGCCTGATGCCCGCCAGGATCTGCTCGACCAAGGCGCACAGTTCCTGGAAGGTGTTCTGCTTTTCAAGCAGGGTGCGCACGCCGGCCAGCTGCGCCTGGTCGCGCAGGTCTTCGGTGATGTAGCCCGAGCTCAGCACCACCGGCAGCTGCGGGCGGATGCGCTGCAACGCGCGAGCCACCTCGAGGCCCGACAACTCGGGCATGTTGAAGTCGGTGACGACGAAGTCGAAGTCCTCGGGCCGGCTGCGCACGGCGGCCAGCGCCTCGTTGGCGCTCTGGAAGCTGCTCACGCGGTAGCCACCGCGCTCGAGCAGGCGCTGCACCATCACGAGCATGGTTTCGTCGTCGTCGACGTAGAGCACGTGCTCGCCGTGGCCGCGCCCGGTCAAGGGCGTCGGGCTCGTCGTGACGGTGCCATTGGTCGGCGTCGGGGCCGTGGGCCCGGCCACTGACACGGCGGGCGACGGATCTTCGGCCAGCGGGAAGTACAGGTGGAAGGTGCTGCCCACGCCCGGCTCGCTCTCCACGGTAATGCCGCCATGGTGGGCCGTGACGATGCCGTGCACCACCGAGAGGCCGAGCCCGGTGCCCTGCCCCACCGGCTTGGTGGTGAAGAAGGGCTCGAAGATGCGCTTGCGGGTGGCTTCGTCCATGCCGGCGCCGGTGTCGTGTACCCACAGGTGCGCATAGCGGCCGCCCAGCAGGTCGCCCACGCGGTGGGCCGCGGCCTCGTCGAGCACCACGACGTCCAGGCCCATGCCGATGCGGCCGGCACCTTCTTTCAGCGCGTGCCAGGCGTTGGTGCACAGGTTCATCAGCACCTGCTGCATCTGGTTCGCGTCGGCATGCGCGTACAGCGGCTGCATGGGGATGGAAACGTCCAGCTGCACGCTGGCCGGCATGGTGGCGCGCAGCAGCTTGTGGGTTTCTTCGAGCACCGGGTGCAGCGGTTGCGTGACGAGCTGCTGCGGCTCGCGGCGGCTGAAGGTGAGGATCTGCCTCACGAGGTTGCGCGCCCGCAGGCTCGCCTTGTAGATCTCGCCCAGGCTGGCTTGCGCCGGGTGGCTCTTGCCCAGTTCTTCGCGCGCCAGCGTCACGTTGCCGAGGATGGCGCCGAGGATGTTGTTGAAGTCGTGCGCAATGCCGCCAGCCAGCGTGCCGAGCGATTCCATCTTCTGCACTTCGCGCAGCTGCGCCTCGAAGCGGCGCACCTCGGCTTCAGCCTCCTTGCGGTCGCTGATGTCGGTGACGGCGATGCGCACCATCGGTGACGAGCGGTCGTCCACCACGCGCATGCAGTCGAGCTGCGCATGGAACTCCTTGCCGCTGGCCTTCACGAGCACGAACTCGAGCCGCTGCCGGCCGTCGTGGTGCAGGGCCTGCAGGAAGTGCTGGTACCAGCTTTCCACGTCGCCCTGGCGCACGAAGGCCGCGAAGCGGGTGCTGGTGAGCCGCTCGCGCCGCTCGCCCAGCAGGTCGGCCGCGGTGAGGTTGACCTGCTCGATGAGCCCTTCGGCCGACAGGGTGAGGTAGCCCACCGGCGCGAAGTCGTAGAGGTCCATGTAGCGGTCGCGCGAGACCTCGAGGTCGATCTGACCCTGGCGGTGCTGCGCGCGGATGGCCGCCTGTGCGAGCTCGCGCTCGAGCACGGGCGCCAGGCGCGCGAGGTTGCCTTTCATCACGTAGTCGCTGGCGCCGGCTTTCATGGCCGCCACGGCGGTTTCTTCGCCGATGGTGCCCGAGCAGAAGATGAACGGGATGTCGAGCTCGGTCTCGCGGAAGACCTTCAGCGCCTCCACGCCATTGAAGCCGGGCAGCCTGAAGTCGGACAGCACGGCGTCCCATTGCTCGGTCTTGAAGGCATCGCGCAGCGAGTCGACGTCCTGCACGCGCCGGTAGCTCGCGTCGAAGCCGCCATTGCGCAGCATTCGAATGGCGAGCTTGGCGTCGTCTTCGGAGTCTTCGACGACGAGTACGCGAATGGCCTTGCTCACGGCGACGGCCTTTCCGGTGGTGCCTGGTTCATCATCAGCCAGTAGATGCCGAGCACCTTCACCGCTTCCAGGAACTCGGCGAAGTCCACCGGCTTGCGCACGTAGCTGTTGGCACCGAGCGAATAGCCTGAGATGAGGTCCTGCTCCTCCTTCGACGAGGTGAGGATCACCACCGGCAGCAGCTTGGTGCGCTCGTTGGCGCGTATGGCGCGCAGCACGCCCAGCCCGTCGAGCTTGGGCAGCTTGAGATCCAGGATCACCAGCGTGGGCAGCTGCGACGACGCACGATCGGCGTACTGGCCCCGGCCGAACAGGTAGTCGAGCGCCTCGATGCCGTCGCGCACCACGTGGATGGAGTTCATCACGTGGCTGCGCTTGAACGCCCGCAGCGTCAGCTCGGCGTCGTCCGGGCTGTCCTCAACGAGCAGGATGTCCTTGTCGTTCATGGCTGGTCCCTACCGGCTCTTTCATGTTGAAGAAGAACGTCGCGCCGCGCCCCGGCTGGGCCTCGACCCAGATCTGGCCTTCGTGGCGGCGGAAGATGCGCTGCACGATGGCCAGCCCGATGCCGGTGCCGGCGAACTCGCTTTCGTGATGCAGGCGCTGGAAAGCGCCGAACAGGCGGTCGGCATAGGCCATGTCGAAGCCTACGCCGTTGTCGGCGACGAAGCAGGTCTTTTTGCCGTCGGCCTCGGTCTTGGTGCCGATGCGGATGACCGGCTTTTCGGTCTTGCCGGTGAACTTCCACGCGTTCTCCAGCAGGTTCTGCAGGGCGATCTGCAGCAGCGCGCCATCGGCCTGCACCGTGATGCCGTCCTCGATCTCCCACTGCACCTGGCGCCCGGGCTGCTGCTGCTGCAGCGACTCTGCGATCTCCCTGGCGATGGCGCTCAGGTTGACCGTGCGCACCGCCAGCTCGGCGCGCGTGACGCGCGACAGCCCCAGCAGCTCGTCGATCAGCCGCCCCATGCGCTGGCTGGCCTTGCGGATGCGCTCCAGGTAGTCCTTCGCTTCGCTGTCGAGCTTGTCGCCGTAGTCTTCGAGCAGCGCGAGCGAAAAGCCGTCCATGCTGCGCAGCGGCCCGCGCAGGTCGTGCGAGACGGAGTAGCTGAACGCCTCCATCTCCTTGTTCAGCGCAGCCAGTTCCTGGTTGCTGCGCTCGATCTGCGCGAACGACTCGCGCAGCGCCTGCGTCATGGCGTCGAAGTGGCGCGAGGTCTCGCCGATCTCGTCCTGGCTGCCGCTGTCGAGCTTGAAGCTCCAGTTGCCCGCGGCCACTTCGCGCGTGGCCTGTGCGAGGCGGCCGATGGGCGCGAGCACGCTGCGGTGGATGAACCACGCCACCGTGCCCATGACGAGCGCGATGAGCGCCAACCCCGCGGCCAGCACGATCACCACCCGCTCCTGCGCCGCGTTGATGCGCTCGGTCGAGAAGTCGATGAGACGGAACGCGTCGGCCAGGCTCTCCTGCTGCAGGATCAGCAGCCGGCTGCCCAGCTGCGCCTCGAAGCGATGGAGCTCCACGGGCGCGGCGCCACCAGGCGCCGGCGGCGCCACGAAGTCAGCGAAGATGCGTCGCGTCTGCTCGACGCGCTCGCGCAGCGAGGCCAGCGCCTCGGCCGGCTCGGGGTCTTCGAACGACTCGCCGGCCAGCAGCCGGTCGATGCGTTGCGCCACGCCGCGCTGCTGCAGCTGGGCCCGCTCGTGCCGGTGCAGCACGAATTCGAAGGTCACCAGCCGTTGCTCGTCGAGCGCCTTGACGATCTCGATGGCCAGGCGCCGCTGCTGCGCGGCGTGCTGCACTTCGGCAACGGCCCACCAGATCATCGCGGCGATGAGGGCGATCGCCACGAACGCCGTGGTGCTGGCGAGCTTGGCCTTGGTGCCGATCTTCATGCGGGCTTCATCTGCTTCATGACCTCAATGCACCACCGTCACACGCTCGGGCGAAACGCTCAGCAGAGCGGCGAGGTAGATGTGCGGCAGGAAGTTGGGCACCGGTTGCGGCTTTGCGTAGCCGCGCGCGACGGCCCAGCGTGCCTGGTCCTCGAGCGTGACGAGCTGAGACTGGCGCAGGTCGACGCGGAACTCCAGCGCCTCCCACACCGGCCGCAGCGCGGCGGCATCGAGCTTGAGCAGCTCGGCCGCCAGCGCCAGCGCCTGCTGCGGCTGCGAGCGGACGAACTGCTCGGCCTTGAGCAGCGCCCTCACCAGCTTCTCGATGGCGGCTGCGCGCTGCTGCAGGAAATCATTGCGGCCCACCACCACGTGCGTCACGGTGTAGGCGTTCGATTCGTTGAACGACACCGCCTTTGCACCCAGCGCCTCGCGCGCCCGTGTGCGCAGCGGCTCCCAGGTGGCGGTGGCATCGACGTCGCCGCCGGCCAGCCGCTCGGCGATCTGCCCCGGCAGCACGTCCACCAGCTCCACGCGTTCCGGCGCGAGCTTGTAGTGCGTGAGAAAGGCCCACAGGAAGTATTCGCCGCTGGTGCCGAAGGTGACCCCCACGCGTTTGCCCAGCAGGTCGGCCGGTTGGTTGATGCCACGGTCGCCGCGCGCCACGACGGTCATTTCGCTCGACACGCTGAGCACCGTGGCGGCAATGCCCAGCGGCTGGCCGTTGAGTACCGCGATCACGAAAGGCACTTCGGCGGCGGCTGCCAGGTCCGCCTGGCCCTGCGCCAGCAGCTCGAGGGCTGCCTTGCCGTGGCTCACCGGCTTGAGCGTGAGGTCCAGCCCCTCTTGTGCGAAGAAGCCCTTGGCATGGGCCAAGTGCAGCAGCGCGGCGTGCGGCGTGGTCGACACCGCGATGGTCAGCTTCTCGGGCGGCTTACCGCCAGACGTACCGCGCCCCAGTACCAACCACAGCACGAGGGCCAAGAGCGCCGCCCCCAGCATGGCGGCCGCCACGGCCCAACGGCGGCTGTCGCGGCTCTGGTCGGCCTCGGTCGGAGCGCTCACGTCCCTACCCTCCCGCGTAGCGATCGGGCACGACGCCCGTCGCCGCATTCTGTATTGCGCACGGAAAACCTTCCATCACCTCGAGGCGCGGAGCAGTACATGCGAACCAAGCGTAGCGGCGTGCCATGAACGGCAGCAACCTGTAAGGTCTGACAGCGCACCTTTGCCACCACACAAGACCCCACCACGGAAAGGGGCTCCCGCTGGCTGGACAAAACGGCCTGCGCGCCAAATGGCGCTCTGGAGGAGGGAGGCACGCCGATTGCTCGGCGCGCATGACGCCCCACGCCCGGCTGCGCACAAAGCCTCTCCGTTCGTTCGATGGACCACCATCCCGACCGCCGCTCGCCGTTCCTGATCCTGGCGCATCACCGCTCAGGCTCGAACTTCGTGAACGACCTGCTGCAGGTGCACCCGGGCCTCGAGTGCCTGAACGAGCCGCTGTCGATGCACACCAGCTTCTTTCGGGGCTGCGACCTCGCGCGCTGGACGGCGGGTGAATTCGAGGCACAGCGGCTGCACCCCTCGCTGGCCGGCGAGCCCGAGCTGCGCGACTTTCTCGCCGAGTTCCGGAGCTACCTGCTGCACTCGAACGCGCAGCGTGTCATCGGCTTCAAGGAAACGGTGCTGTTCGGCAAGCTCGAGTGGCTCAAGGCCTTCATGCCCACGCTCAAGATCGTGTTCCTGCAGCGCGACGCGCGCGAGGTGGTCTCGTCGGTGCTGCGCAGCCGGCTCATCGGCCTGTGGCGTTATGACGAACTGGTGCCCGCTGCCTTCTCTCAGTACTTTCCCGGCTACCGCAGCCGCCTGGGGCCTGGCGGCGACCCGGTGCTGCGCGCCACCGAGCTGGTGGCCATGAGCATCGCCGTGCGCTACGAAATGGCGCACCGCACGCTCGGCCTGTTCGAACACGAGATCCTCACGTTGGACGAGCTGATGCGCGAGCCGCAACGCAGCCTCGAGGCACTGTCGGCCCTGCTGGGCGTGGAGCCCCACCCCGAGCAGCTCGACTTCCTGCGCGAGCGGCAGCTCACCAGCCGCGGCGGCGCGTTCTCTTCATTCCGCGCCCGCGAGGAAGTCGAAAGCCGCTGGCGCCGTGACCTCAGCAGCGCACAACTGCAGCTGATCGCCGACGTGCTGCGTAGCGCCGGCCATGCAGATGCACAGACCCGACTCGACGGACAGGCCTAGCCATGCACCATCCCCACGCCGTGCAGCACTACGTCGACACCGCCGTGCACTTCGTGCCGCGGCCGCCCGGCGACGGGCAGATGGGCCACCCATTGCGCGTGGCCTGCACGCTGCTCACCTGCAGCCTGGCAACCCAGCTGCTCAATGAACTGCAATTGCCAGCCGAGGGCGCTGCGACCTACCGCTACATCAACGTGCACAACCCGCGCTGCCCGCTCTTCTTCGACGCCGAGGAGGGCCGCTGGGCCTGCGTGTCCACCTTCGACACCCACCCGGTGTGGAGCATCAACTGGGCCGGTGCCGAGCTGTTGTGCTCGCAGCTCGGTGCGCGGCTGCCTACCGCACGGGAATGGGAGCTCTTCGCTTCGAACAACGACGAGCAGCGCACCTACCCCTGGGGCGAAGCCGAGCCGAGCAAGACGCTGGCGAACTACGACGAGTACTACGGCGGCACCACGCGGGTGGGCAGCTTTGCGCCCAACGAGCTGGGCCTGTACGACCTGGCCGGCAACCTGAGCGAATGGTGCGAAGACCGCTGCGGCCCCGGCGGCTTCGAGCGGGTGGTCAAGGGCGGTGCCTGGAGCAAGGACGCCGGCCACCTGAAGATCGCCGCGCGGCGCGGCAAGTGGGCGCGGCTGGGCACCACCACCATCGGCCTGCGGCCCGTGTGGGACGATTGACCGGGCTCCGACACCACACGCCCCGGCTACGCACGGATCGACCGACCATGCACACCACTCGGCTCGTCATCTTCGACCTCGACGACACGCTCATCGACTTCGCGACCACGCGGCAGACCGCCTACAAGCAGATGGGCACGCTGCTGGAACAGGAAGGCTTCGATGCGCAGGCCTATCTGCAGGCCTGCCCGCCGGTGGATCGCACGCTGTTCTCGCTGTTCGAGCAGGGCAAGCTGACCCGCGCCGAGTACCGCGCGCGGCGCTTTCGCGAACCGTTCGACGCCATTGGCGCGGTGGCCAGCGACGAGTTCGTGATCCGGCTCAACACGCTGTTCATGGACGTGGTGAACGACACGCCGGTGCTCTACGACGACGTGCAGCCCGTGCTGGCGCGCCTGCGCGAGCAGGGCATCCGCACGGCCATCCTCACCAACGGCCCTTCGGACGGCCAGCGCCGCAAGCTCAAGGCCACGGGCTTGGGCGAGCAGGTGGATCACGTGGCCATCGGTGAGGAGCAAGGCTTCAGCAAGCCCCTGCCGCAGGCCTTTCACTCGGTGGTGGGCCGCTTCGGCGTGGGCAACGGCGAGACGCTGATGGTGGGCGACTCACCGCTGCTGGACTACGACGCCGCGTTGAGCGCGGGCCTGCAGGCGCTGCTGCTCGATCGTGGAGGCTGCCACGTGCAGGGCGAGCGCCGATCGATACGTTCGCTGGACGCGGTGTTGACCGCTGCTGAACTGCACCGTTGAGACACACCGCCCGCCGCGGGCGCTCAGGCCTGTTTCATCTGCACGTCGTCCGGCGGGTCGTCGAAGATCACGCGGTTCCTGCCACCTGACTTGGCGCGGTACAGCGCGGCATCCGCACGCTTGAAAGCATCGGCGAAGCCTTCACCGCTGCGGATCATCGCCACGCCGAGGCTGGCGGTCACGGCGATGCGCAGGCGCGCGTCGAAGGAGCTGCTCTCGATGCGGCGGCGGATCTTGTCGGCCACGGCCACGGCATGCTCGGGCGCGCAGTTCATGCAGGCCACCAGGAACTCTTCTCCGCCCCAACGCCCGAGGATGTCGTTGGTGCGCACGTTGCGCGCCATGACCGCCGCCACGCGGCGCAGCACCTGGTCGCCCACGTCGTGGCCGTGCGTGTCGTTGATGCGCTTGAAATGGTCGATGTCCACCACGATGAGCGCCACGTCGTACGACGCGCCCGCATCGGCGACCGACTGCTCGATGCCGCGGCGGTTCAGCACGCCGGTGAGTTCATCTACCGTGGCCAGGCGCCGCAGCGTGCTCTGCTCGGCGCGCAGGTCCGCGGTGCGTGCCACCAGCGCCTCGATCTCATGCGCCTGGCGGCGGTGCCGCTCGCGCAGCTGCACCAGGTGCCAGCCCACCACGCCCAGCCCGCAAAGCATCCAGGCGCTGAGGATGCCCAGGTACAGCACCTCGCGGCTGATCCATTCACCCTGCAGCATGAGCCGCTTCAGCTGCAGCTCCTGGGGCTCGCCCGGCCGGTGGGCCGGCACGTCGATCGTGACGCTGATGGCGTTGTCCAGGTTCGGGACGTTGAACTGGCGCGACAGGTTGTACTGCGCGACCCACCATTCGGGCACGGTGAGCTCCGACAGCCCGATGCTCAGCGGGACGGCGATGTCGCGCGTGCGCAGGTTGATCGTGTGGATGCGCGGGCTGTTGCTGTCTTCCGTGCGCGAGAAGCGGGTGTCGAAGTTGCGGATGGCCACACGCACATGGGGTGCCGTGCCCGCATAGCCCAACTCGAGCTGCAGCTGCTGGTAGCGGCGCAGGTCCAGACCCCGGGTGACGTCATCCGGCCGCGCGAGCATGAAGGTCAGGCTGCAGGGCCGGTAGTTCGACGGGTCGTCCGCGAGGTAGAGACAACGGAAGCGGAAGCTCGGCTCGTCGATCCACTGCACCCTGCCGGCGTGGGTGCCTTCGGTTTCGGCGGAGATGAAGTAGGCGTGCCGGGTCGGCACCATGAGGTCGTCCGAGCGCTTGGGCAGAAGTTCACGGCCGGCAATGGCTCCCAGCGTGAGCAGGATGCCCGCCGTGATCCACCGAATGCCCTTGCCCTCACCCAACAACACCAGAGAAGCCCCGTTTGCAGCAGCGCTTCGGAAAATACCTGTTCCGGCCGCAACGCGGGGTGACCGAATACCGGGAAACCGTTTGCGCAAGCAGCGGCGTGGGCCGCAGCCAGGGTTGGGTGAGCCTTTCGTCAAAACTGGGCGGCGCTCCTGCCGCGCGACCGCTCAATACTCCTCAATAGCTCGATACGAAGGACGCCGCTTCGAGCGCCCTTCGCAGGCGACTTCCTTACGACGGCAGGAAGTCCACCGGCCAGTTGACGTCCATCTGGTTGACGTCCCTGGCGCCGAAGTCGAACTGGCGGATGCGGGCCAACAGCTTGCTTTCGAGCTCGGGCGACTTCAGCTCGCTCGAGACGATGCGGCAGTCGATCACGTTGCCGGCCGGTGCGATCTTCAGGGCGATGACCACCTTGCCCTGCAGCGTGGGGTCTTCGCGCAGGGCGCGGTTGTAGATCGCGTAGATGGCGCCCTTGTTGCGCTCGAACACCAGCTTGATCTCTTCGAGCGAACGCGAAGCCTTGCCGCTGCCGTCGCGCTGCATGGTGCCGCCGGCACCCTTGCCGCCGCCTGTGCCGGTGCCCGTGCCGTCGCCCTTGCCGCCGCGCACGCCACCGCCGCCCGGGCCGCCACCACCGCCGCCGCCGGCCACGCCTTCGACCAGCGTGGTGGCACGGCCCGCGAGGCCGCCGCCGCCGGTGTTGCGGCTGTAGGCGGCGGTGTTGATGCCGCCCGAGCCGCCGGTGGCGTTGGAGGTGATGAGCGAACGATCGGGCAGGCCCGGGTCCTTGCCGGCCCCCACGCCCACGCCGACACCGGTGCCCACGCCGGGGCCCTGCTTGATGTCCTGCTTCAGCTGCACGGCCGCCGGTGCGCCGCGCAGTTCGGCGAGCTGGTCGCTCATGGCCAGCAAGCCCACACCCGCGGCCTTGCGGCGCGCGTTGTCCACGCTCTTTTCACCAGGCGGCAGCCCGGCGATGGGGCGGCGAGCTTCCGGTGCGACGGCCGCCTTGGGCGGCTCGGGCCTGGCCGGGTCGGGCTTGTTGGTGCTGGGCTCGGGCTTGGCGTCCTTGGCCTGCTGCTCGGGCTTGGGGTTGGCGGCGGGCTTGGGCGGCGCCACCGGCACCGGTGGCGGCTCCTTGTCGATGAGCAGCTTGGCCAGCCGCGGCGGCAGCTCCTGCGGCTGCGCGCGATCGACCTGCGGCCTGGGCCACAGCAGCATCAACAGGCACAGCAGCACCGCTGCGATGAGCACCCGGTTGAGGATGCGCTTGAAGCGCTTTTCGTCGTCTTCCGATACGGCCCATGGCAGTACCGGAGCACGGAACGACACGGCGACGGCTGTCATGCGTCCTTCCTGCGAACCGCGAACGACACGTCGCTGAAGTTCGCGCGTGCGCTCGTGTACATGACCTTGCGCAGCAGCTGGTAGGGGATGTCCTTGTCGCCCATGATCGTGATGGCCTTGGACTGCTCCTTGTTCTTCTCGAGCACCACCTGGCGGGTGTTGCTGAGCAGGTCCAGCTCGGCCTTGAGCGCGGGGATGAGGTCGTCCTTCGCGGCCATCACCTCGGCCACCGAAGCGACCTTGCGGCCGTCGACGATGATCTCTTCGGCATTCACCGCCACGATGATGGTTTCCTTCGGGCTCTTGTCGGCAAACGACTCGGGCAGCTTCACCGCCTTGGGGCTGGGCAGCGTCTCGACGCCGGTGGCACTGGAGAGCAGGAAGAAGATCAGGATCGTGAAGATGTCGATCAGCGACACCAGGTTCATGTCGAGGCCCTGGTGGTTGCGCGCCTTGCGCTCGGCGCGCTTCTGCAAGGGGGTGAGCGTCATGGCTTGCTGCCCTGGCTGACCGGCGCGTCGCCGATGGAGATGTCGGGGAAGAGTTCGGTGCGGGTGACCTTGGGCCCCTGCACCACCTGGCTTTCACGCACGGCGTCCATCACCTGCACCAGCGCGTCGTACGAGGTGTTGGGTTGGGCCAGCACGGTCGCATCGGTCTGGTTGGGGAACTTGCCCTTGAGCATCTGGATGAGCGCCGACAAGGCCTTGATGTCGTAGCCCTTGTCGGTGTTCGGGATGCGCTGGATGAGGCCGCCGATGCGGTCGCCGACCTCGAGCGCGTCGGGCCGGATCACGACTTCGAGCTTGAGGTTGTTTTCCTTCAGCTGCTCGGCGCCGCCCGATGACTGGGCGGGCAGCGAAAGGTCCATCACCGCCAGGCGCGTGAACACGGCCGTGGAGAGCAGGAACGGCACGAGCACGACGATGAGGTTGATGAAGGCGGTGACTTCGAGCTCCGCCACCTGTTTGCGCAGACGTCTTACACGCATGGTCGGCCCCTCTCCTCGACTGGGGTTGGCAACAACGAGGTCTTCAGGGAGCGGCTCAACGGGAAGCCGGAGCGCCCTGCTCGGCCTTCAGGCGCTGCACCAGGTTCAGGAAGCTGATCTTGGCGGCTTCCAGGCCGTCGACGATCTCGCTCGTGCGGGCCTGCAGGAAGGCGTGGATCAGCAGGAACGGAATGGCCACCATGAGCGCGAACGCGGTGTTGTTCATCGCGATGGAGATCGAGGCCGACAGCAGCTCGGCCTTTTCGGCCGGGTTCACCTGCGCCACAGCGGTGAAGCCCTTGATGAGGCCGATGATGGTGCCCAGCAGGCCCACCAGCGTGATCACGTTGGCGAAGGTGGCGATGTAGTGGGTGCGCTTCTCCAGGCGCGGCACGATTTCCATCATGCCCTCCTCCATCGCGGCGTCGAGGTCTTCGCGGCGGCCGGGGCTCTGCATGCGCAGCAGGCCGTTGGTCATGATCTTGCCGATGGCGGCGTCGGACTCGGAGGTGATGCTGAGCACTTCCTTGAAACGCCCGTTCTGCAGCATGGGCAGCACCTTGGCCCACAGCTTGCGGTTTTCGCTGCGCGAACGGTTCAGGAAGATGAAGCGCTCGATCGCGATCGACAGGCCCAGCGCCATGATCAGGATGCTGGGGTAGATGAACAAGCCGCTGTCCTGGAAGAACTTCACGGCGGTCTGGAAGGCAGTCATCATCACTCTCCTAAGACGTCTCTCTCGTCTGCTCGAACAAAAGGGAAAACGGAAATCACTTGGTTTGCTTCGGTGCAGCGGCTTCGCGCGCGGTGAGTTGCGCGTCGTACTGCACCTGGCGGCGGAACACGTCGCGATCGACCGGCGCGAGCGCCTCGTCGAGCACGCTTTGCACCGGGCGGCCCGCCAGCTCGCCCGGCAGCGGCTTCTTCCACGGCACGATGTAGAGCACCTTGGGCAGCTCGCGGTTGCCGATGATCTGCGTGCGGTCGATGTCGGCACGGTCTTGCGCGAAGGCCGGCGCCACGAAGAGAGCCGCCGCGGCGATCACCAGGATCGTCAACGTCAAGAAGATGTGCTTCATTCCTTCTCCTTCGCACTGCCGGCGGTGCTGCCGTTGCTGCCCGTCTGACTCACGGTGATCGGCGCCGGCTTGCGATTCTTCAGGTCTGCGATCCACTTGGTTACCGTTGCATCACCTTGCGGCGACAGCGCGAGATAGCGGTCGTAGAGCTCGAGCGCCCGCTTGGCGTCGCCGAGGTAGAGGTCGTGCAGGATGCCGAGGTTGAGGTGCGGCGCTGCGTAGTTGGCATCGAGCGCGATGGCCTGCTCGTAGGCCCCGCGTGCCTTGGTGAACTGGCCCTGGTGGCGGTAGGTGATGCCCAGGTGGTTGAAGTACACCGGCTGCCGTGGGCTCACGCGCACCGCCTCTTCCAGCGCCTTGGCCGACTCGGGCAGCTTGCCGGCCTGGCGGTAGATGACGCCGAGGTTGGCGAAGGAGCCGCCCAGCTCGGGGTTGGACTGGGTAAGCGCCACGAAACCGCGTTCGGCTTCGTCCACGCGACCGGCACGCAGGGCTCGCAGGGCCTCGTCGAAAGCGCGTTGCGCCGCGGGGCTCACGGGCACTTCGGGCGCGGGCTTGGCGATCGGCACCGCCGCGGGCGCACTCGCAGACGCAGCCGCAGTGGACGGCGTGACCGCATCGACCACCGACTTCGCCGCCGCCTGCACCGAAGCCGGCAAGCTCTGCGCCACCGAAGAACAGCCGCTCGCAACGCAGGCAAACGCCAGCAGCAGGCCGCAGCAGCGCGACGAACTAGCGGATCTCATTGACCGCTCCTTCGCTGCGTTCGACCTTGCCGTAACGCACCGGCCGCAACTCGCCCAGCGCCTTGAAGCTGTTCTTCACCCACTGGTCGTAGATGCCTTCGCTGGCGCGCCTCGCGTTCACCTCGTGCAGCTCGAAGGCCTTTTCTTCGAACGGGAAGGCCTGCTCCTCGAGCATCACGTTGTATTGCTCGAGCTCCAGCTTCGAGAGCTTCTTGGGTCGCTGCGAGGTCATGAGCGCCTTGCCGAAGTCCTGGTACAGCGCGGCCACGTGGTAGGTGGCGGCGGTGGTCACGTCGGCCACGCCGTAGTCGGTGGCCACGGCATAGGCCTTCAGCACCTCTTCCATCCTGGCCTTCTTCAGCTTGAGCTGTTTCGCCAGCGGCTCCACCAGCGCGACCTTGCGGTAGTCGGCATACACCGGCTCGGCCAGTGCCAGCGCGGCGGTGGCACCGAGGTAGCGCGTGCGTTCGGTGCGCGCGCTACCGGCGGACTTGTCGGCCTGGAAGATCTCTTTCATGAGCGCCAGTTCGCGCGTGGCGTTGCCGTCGGCCTTGGCCAGCTTGGCGAGGCGCCAGCGCGCTTCCATGGCGGGTTCGAAGGGCTGCGGGTACTGCTTGACGTAGCGCTCCCAGGTCTTCACCGCGGCAGCACGCGAGCCGCCCTTTTCGGCGCCCTTCTCGTGCAGTTCGGCGGCCTGCCACAGCGCCTGGCGTGCGAGCTGCGGGTCCTTGCTCGTGTTGGCCACGCGCTCGAATTCGCCCGCAGCCTGCGCCCACTGGCCCTTCTCGACGTAAGCCACCGCGAGCTTGTTGCCCACCTCGGCCTGCAGCGCGTGGTTGGGGTAACGCTGGCGGAAGTCTTCCAACGTGCGGGTGGCGGCGTCCCAGTCCTTCAGCGTGATGAGCGCGGCCGCGGCGTCGTACTGCGCCGTGGCGCGGATGGTCGATTGCGGCGCGGTGATCGCCACGCGTTCGAAGTGGCCTACCGCTTTGCGCAGATCGCCGGCATCGCGCGCCAGCTCGCCTTGCTTGTAGATCGACGCGGCCACGCGCTCGACCAGCTCGTTGCGGCCGGTCTCCTTTTCGGGCGTGAGCGCCAGCACTTCGCCATAGGCGCGTTCGGCCACGTCGTAGGTCGCGCGGTCGAACGCGGTGTGCGCGATCACCGTCCAGGCCACGCGGCGGTTGGCTGCCGAGGCGGGCGGGGCCAGGTCGAGCACCTGCTGGGCCACCTTGGCGGCCTGCTCGCCCTCACGCAGGTTGAAGAGCTTCTCGGCCGCGTTGGTGAGCACGGGGCCGGTGCGCGTGTCGCTCTTGAAGGCCTGAGCGAAGCGCAAGGCGCTGTCGACGCTGGTGCGCTGCAGTGCGGGCAGCTCGGCCGCGGACACGCGTTTTTCCTGCTCGGCATAGGCCAGCAGCGCGGCATAGCCGGCATCGGCGCTCTTGGCGTGCTGCGGGTACTGGTAGGCGGCCTTCTCGTACTCGACCGCGGCCGCGGCGTACTGCTTGTCTTCGTACAGCAGCTCGGCCAGCAGGAAGTTGTTCTGCGCGGTGTCGGGGTCGTTGGGGAAGGACGCGATGTAGGCGCGGTACCAGCGCACCGCTTCCTGATAGTCCGCGCTCGCCTTGCTCTTTTGCGCCAGCGCATGGTGGTGGCGCGCCAGCTCGGTGAGGTGCGTCTTCACCAACGGCTGCGCGCGCTCCCAGCCGGCCGGGTTGGCGCGGCGGAACTCGCTGTCGATGCCGTAGCGCGACACGTAGTCCTTCTTGGCTTCGAGCGCCAGCGTGCCGAAGCCGTTGTCCTGGTAGATGTCGATCACCTGCGCCTGCAGCTGCGGCGCCTGTGCATGCAGCGGGTCGCGGCGCGCGAAGAGGCCCAGGGTGTCGGCGGCGTCCTTCACGCGTTCCTGCTTGAGGTACAGCGCGCCGAGCTGCTCGTACACGCGGAACTCGTAGCTCTTGCGCTCGGGCGTGTTCATGTAGGCCGGAATCGACTCCGCGCCCTGCAGGTTGGCCAGGCTGATGCTGGCCACGCGGAAGGTGTCTTCCACCAGCTCGCGGTCGGCTCGCGTGAGGCTGGGGATGTTCTCCAGCCCGCCTTCGTCGCCCTTGTTGGCCACCTTGAGGTCGAGCACGCCGAAGAAGGAATGCAGCGACTCTTCGAGCCGGCCCTGCTTGAACTGTGCCCAGCCTTGCATGTAGAGCGCGCGTTCGCGATACGGGTTGGCCGAGTCGCCCTTCAGCACGGTGGCGTAGGCCTGCTCGGCCTTCACGTATTCGCGCAGCGAAAAGAGCAGCTCGCCGCGGCGGAAGTTGGCCTCGTCGCGGTAGATGGTCTTGGGCGCTTCGATCGCCAGCTTGTCCAGCGTCTTGAGCGAGGCTTCCAGGTCACCGGCCTGTTCCTGCGCGCGGGCCAACTGGTAGAGCACGCGGTCGTTGTTGGGGTCGTTCGGGTAGTCCTTCAGGTAGCGCTGGTAGTGCGCCACGGCCGAGCGGTAGTCGGGGCCGTCGCCGGGCTGCACGCCCGAAGCCGCAGCGCCCGGCGAAGCAGCCGCCACCGGGCTGGCCACGGGTTCACCGTTGGCGAAACGGCTGTCGGCGTTGTCCATCTCCAGGTCGCCCAGGCGGCGAATGGCCTCGGCGCGCTGCGGCGCATTGGGCGCCACTTCGAGGAACTTCTTGTAGGCGGCGATGGCCTGCTCTTCGGTGGCCTGGATGCCCTTGTCTTCGGCCACCGCCACGGTACGGCCGGCCAGGCTCTTGAGCGTGACTTCGTCTTCGAGCTTGCCGGTGCGCTTGCCGGCACAGGCCGCGAGCACGCCGCAGGCGATGAGCACCGCCAGGCTACTGCTTGGGCGTGTCATTCGCACTCCTCGTGGCGATGGCGCGGTCATACAGCTGCGCCACCGCAAAACGCGCCTGCATCGCATAGGCGGCCAGGCGGTCCTTCTGGCGCGACAGCTCGGCCACCGCGATGTCCTGCACCTGTTGCTGCTGCTCGGTGCTGAGCACCACCACGCGCGGCAGCAGCGCGGCGATGCGCGGGTTGAGCGTCGCGATGCGCTCGGCGAACTTGTCGAAGCGCACCGGCTCGTCCTTCTGCGCCTGTGCCAGCGCGGCGTCGCGGCGTTGGGCTTCGGCCAGCTGGGTTTCGAGCGTCTTCTGGCCCTTCTTCGCTTCCCACAGGCGGCTGGGGTACTGCTGCGCAAGCTGCCAGGTCATGGCGCCAGCGGCGAGGCGATAGCGCTCGCGCGCCTTGGCGGCTTCTTCGTCCTGACCCAGCTGTTCCAGCGTGGCGCGTGCGCGGTCGAGCCGCTCGATCAGCGCGCGCTCGCGTTCGTCGGCAAAGGCCTTCGCGTCGGCATTCGCCTCCACTCCCGCCAACTCCCTGGCCAATGCATCGGCCTGCTGCTTCAGCTGCGCCAGCCCGTTTTCGCTGGCCTTGGCGCGCACCTGCGGCAGCCGCTCGGCGAAGGCCTTGCGGCGGTTGTCGAGCATGTCGTTGAAGACGCCCAGGTTGTCTTGCCAGCGCTGCAGGTTGCGCTGCAGGAACTGCAGGTCGCGCCAGTTCTTGAAGGCTTCCTGGAACTCGTGCTGCGACATCACTTGCGCGAGATGGCGGCTGTGCGGCATTTCGGGCAGTTCGCGGATGTTCCAGAACCAGCCCATCTCGTCGCCCGGGTTGCTTTCGGCCAGGCCTTGCACCAGCTTGCCGGCGCGGATGGCGGCAATGGTTTCGTCGAGCGCACGCTCCTCGCGTTCGAACTCGGCAATGGCTTCGTTGTAGCGCTCCAGCGCCTGGCCATAGGCGCCCAGCTCGGCATAGGCATAAGGCACGGCGATGCGCGCTTCGAGCACGGCCGAATCGCTCGGGTCGCGCGTGGCGAGCTCGGTCCACGGCACGAGCGCGAGCTTCGCGTTCTTCATCTCGGCGGCAGCCCAGCCGAAGCCGAGCAGCGCCTTGTTGGCGTGCGGGCTGCTCAGGCGCACGCGCTCGAGGTAGCCACGTGCTGCCTGCGGCTCCTGGTTCTGCAATGCGGTGAAGCCCAGCGCCACGTTGGCTTTGTCGCGCAGGCTGCGGAATTCTTCAGTGGGGGCCGGCGCCTTGCCCAGCTCGTCGAGCATGGCGGAGCCGGCCTTGGCATCACCGCCCTTCACCAGCGCCACGCCCAGGTTGAAGCGCGCGTACTGCCCGGCCTCGGCCTTCGCAGCCGGGCCCTTCAGCGCTTCGGCAGCGGCGGCGTAGTCGCCGCGCGCCAGCAGCAGGTTGGCCTGCAGCAGCGCCCGCTCTTCTTCGAGCGCGGGCGGCAGGTTCTTCTCGATGCGCGCCATCGCCTCCTGCGCCTCTGGCAGGAAGCCGCGCTGGTAGCGGATCTTGGCGACATAGAACCACGCACGGTCGCGCACCGCCGGGGTGGCGCTCTTGTCGATGAGCTGCGCGAAGATCTCCCCCGCCTCGCGGTGCAGCCCGTAAGACAGCAGCATCCCGCCGCGCAACAGCTCGGCCTCGTCGGCATGCTGCGACACGCGGTTGAAGTGCTGCGACACCATCAGCGTGGTGATCGAGGTGAAGTAGCGGTCCTGGAAGAAGTGGAACAGCGTGTCGCCGTAGTGGGGGTCCTGCACGACGTGCGGCGAGGGCTTGTCGGCCGCGGTGACGGCACACACGACCGATGCAAGCGCCGCAGTCACGGCAAGCCGCCGCAGCGCTTTTGAACGAGGGAAGCGGCGCAAGAACATCACTGCCAAAGCTTCACTTCGAACTCGGGCTGGAGCTTGCCGGTGGAGTCCTTGATGCGCAGCTCGATGTACTTCGCGTCGGTGCCCTTGTCGAACTTGATGGTGGTGCCGCGCTTGTAGTCGCGCTCGTGCGGACCCTTGCCGGTGAAGAAGGCCACGATCTCGTGGTCGCCCGTCTTCAGGTTGCCCACGTGCACGCGCTGCACGCCGCCGCGGTGCAGGGCCTGAACCTCCAGCGGGGTGTACAGGTAGTTGGCGACCACCTTGTCGTCGAGCTTGATCTGCACCGATTCCAGCTCGAAGAGCTTGCCCACGTCCATCGACACGAAGAGCGCCACCTGCGTGTTGGCCGGGAACAGCAGCTCTTCTTCCAGCACCAACAGGTCGCGGTTGAGGCGAATGACGTCGCCCTTCACGTCTTGAATGCGTGCGTCCAGGCTGGCGGGCGCGGCAGGAGCCGACGCAGCGGCCTCTGGGGCACTGGCAGCAGCGGCCGGTTGCGCGGCATCGGCCGCCCAGGCAAAAGAACAGCAGGCGAGCAAGGCAACTGCAAACGCGCGGCAAAGACGATGGAAAAACATGCTGCCCTCAGAAAGTGGCCGACACGAAAAGCTGCAACACGCTGGCGTCGTACGAATACAGGCTGCCGTTGCGGATGTCGGTGAAGTCCTTGAACTTGAAGCGCACGAACTCGTACGCCCCGTTGAGCTTGATCTCGTACTGGCCGGGCACCTTCTTCCACGTGTAGGCCAGCTTGGCACCCAGGCCCACGCTGTTGTAGGTGGCGAGCTGCCGGTTGCGCGAGACGTAGAACGTTTCGGTGGCGGCGTTGTCGCTGTAGAACAGCGCCTTGTCCTGCGTGTAGTAGCGCAGCGTCGCGTCGGCCAGCCATTGGTCGCCGAACCAGCGGCTGTACGCCAGGTCGAAGGTGTGCGCCTTGATGGCCCAGGTGTCCCAGAAGTAGCGGTACTCGCCGCGCAACGAATTGCGCGAGCCGAGGTCACCGATCACGCTGGCCTTGATGGCGCGGCTGGAGCGCGTGCGCGGGTTGCGCTCGGGCACCGCGGCGCCGAACACGCGCGCCGCGCGGTAGGGGTTGCCCAGGTAGCCGTCGTCGGACACGGCCTCGAAGTTCAGGCTCGCCAGCAGGCGCGGCGTGAGGATCTGCGTGACGCCCAGGCGGTACTGCCAGTGGCGCGCGTAGTCGAAGAAGCCTTCGTCCTTCTTGCCCACCTTGTCGGAGCCGCGCGTGTAGCCCAGGCTCACGGTGGTCATGCCGCCGAACACCTCCTGCGACACGCCCAGCGTCACGGCGTCGGCCTTGTAGTCGGGCTCCTTGCTGGTCTCGGCCGAGATCGAGAGCAGCGAGTCGCGCACCAGGTAGTCGGCGCCCACGGCGTAGGCATTGCGCTTTTCCTTGAAAGGGCTGGCCGTGGTCATCACGTCGATCGAGGCATTGCTCACCGCGTCGAGGTAGTACGAGGCCGACAGCGACACCTTGTCGGCCAGGCTCTTGCGCACCAGCAGCGCCGGGCCGCTGGCCTTGACGCCGCCGCCGTCGTAGAGGTGGTACATGGCCTCGGCCTTGTCTTCTGGCAGCGTGGCCGCGCCCGCGGCGCCGGAGGCGACGGCACCACCGATCAGCGCTGCCGAGCGCGCCCAGGGCTGGGCTGCGCCCCGCCCGCCCCCCGCGGCGGTCAAGGAAACCTGGGGCGACCCGGCGTTTGCTCGAGTGGCTTTCCTGCTGTTGTCGTCAGTTGCAGCCACAGCCGCCCCCTTGCACGCCGGTGGCGCCGCGTGCGCCTTCACGCACCACGCGCACGTGTTCGCGGTGCCTGTCGGGCAGGCCGTCGCGTGAGAACTGCATCACCGGGTCGGCGAGCTTCTCGCGTTCGTAAGGCTTGACCCAGGGCTCGATGGAGCCGCAGCCCGCAAGCCCGGTGCAAACGCACAGCAGGCACGGCACGGCCAGCGAAGCGAGGCGCAGTGTGGCGTTCATTCCTTCACCAGCTCCCGGATCTGCTTGTCGTAGGTGAGCTCGAAGCCGTCGCGGTAGCCGCGGTGGATGTAGCGCACCTTGCCGTCGCGGTCGATCAGCAGCGTGGCCGGCATCGCGTTCATGTCGTAGGTGCGGCTCACCTTCTTGTCGGTGTCCAGCAGCACGGGGAACTTCAGGCCCAGCTTGCCTGCGAGGTCCGCGGCCTTGGCCGCGTCGTCGTCGATGTTGACGCCCAGCAGCACGAAGCCCGAGCTCTTGTACTTGTCGTAGAGCTTGTTGAGGTGCGGCATCTCCTGCCGGCAGGGGCCGCACCACGTGGCCCAGAAGTTCACCATCACGACCTGGCCGCGCTGCTCCTGCAGGCGCAGGTTGGGGCCGTTCATGGTGCGCAGCGTGAAGTCGGGCGCCGGTGCCTGGGGCACGACGGCGGCGGTGGCGGCCACTGCGCAGGCTGCGAGCGCGCAGCCCAGCAACACGCGGCCGGACTGGACGAAACGGGTGTACAGCGTCTTCATCGTTACTGCTCTGGGTTGCTCAGAAGAAGAAGGTGAGGCCGGCGGTGAGCTCGAGGTTCTGCGTGCTCTTGCGCTGGCCCAGCAGGTCCATCGAGAAGATGTGGTCGCGCAGGTCCACCTGCACGGCGGCCCAGTCCTTCAGCATGAGGCGCGTGCCCAGGCCGAAGTTGTAGGTCTGGCTCTTCTTCTGGTTGAAGTCGGTGCTGCCGATGCCGGCGATCAGGTAGATGGCGTTGGCCTTGGCGATGTTCTTGCCGATGAACACCTCGCCGGGCAGCAGGTTGTAGCCCACCGAGAGGTTGTAGTAGGTGAGCTTTTCCTCAGGCTGGCCGAACACGCCGCCGGGCAGGATCTGGCGGAACGATTCGTCGCTCACCTTCGTCTGCGCGTAGGCGGCCTGGACGAAGAAGTCCTCGGTGATGTGGTAGCCCAGGCGCAGCCCGGCCACCGTGTTGGAGCCGAAGTTCTCGGTCTGGTAGGTGCCGGCGAACAGGCCGATCTCGAAGTCCTTCGACGGGAAGCGCGGCAGCTTCACGTCGCGTCGGTCCACCTGCGGCTCGATGACCTGTTCGTTGGCGGGCTGCTGCGCGCCGGGCTGGGCCGGCGTGCTCTGCGCCGCGGCGAAGGGGCTCGCCAGGGCGCCGGCGGCCAGCAGCATCGAGGCGGTGAAGTGATGTAGGCGCATGCTCATTTACTGGAAGAAGAACGACAGGCCTGCCGCGATGGCGCGGTACTCGGTGGAGCGCGTGTCGGCCACGAAGGCGGTGTAGATGGAGTAGTCCGCGCGCAGCACGAACCGGTCGGTGATGTAGTAGCGCACGCCCAGGCCCATGTTGGCGAGCTTGGCGTCGGTGGGGATGGAAGACACGAGGCTCTGGTTCGGCACGTTCTTGAAGCGGCCGAAGCCCACGCCGAAGAAGGGCGACAGGCGCCGGTCGGACCAGGGCTCGACGTTGAGGTTGACGTGCCAGAAGTCGGTGCCCGAGAACACGCCCTGCACCTGCCCCACCGTGCCCTCGATCGACAGCGTGTCCGACAGGCGGTAGCTGCTCCAGATCTTGAGCATGGGCTCCTTGTCGAAGCGGCCCCAGCCGCCGCCCAGCTCCAGCTTACGCAGGAGGTAGTCGTCGACCACGAGATCGCGGAAGGTCTTCTGTCCGCCTGCTTCGGTGAGCGTGGTCTCGAGCTGGCGGCGGTGCACCCAGCCTTCCTTGCCGCCTTCGGTGCGCACCTTGTACCAGTCGGTGTGGCGCAGCGTGATGCCGATCCATTCGCCGCGCGGCGCGACGAAGAACACCGGGAAGCCGCGGCCCGGGCCGGTGTGCAGCTCGATGTAGGGGTCGGTGATCTGCACGCGCTCGGTCTTGTCTTGGTCGGCCGCATGCGCCGGCATGGAAGCCACTGCGGTGCAGCACACCGCCGTGATGACAAGGAACCTGCTGCCTTCGAGGAAACGCCGGGCCGCCCGGAACACCAGATTTCTCATTGCGTGTTGCAGGCCCCGGTGTTGATGTCCGCCGGCGTGAACATGTTGGCCGCCGCGGTGCTGAATTCGTCTTGCCCTGCTGGCATGGGGCGGCTCATCCAATACTGGATGAGCCGCGCGTTCGGGTCCTGCAGGTTCTCGAAGATGAGGCCGCCGCCGTGCAGCACGCCGTTGACCATGGGCTTGGTGAGCAGGCGGCTCTGCGCGGGCGAGCTGATGAACACCTCGCCCGCGGCCGAGTAGTAGTTCTTGTACATGTCGCTGGTGCGCACCACGTCGGGCGTGTTGGCCGCATTCGAAAGGTCCACGGCCTGCGCCGACTGCACCACGCGGAACGCACCGCCCGTGCCGACGGTGTTGTCGTGGCAGCCGGAGGCCGCGCAGGTGTTGGTGGAGATCACGCCGTTCTGGTTGATCTGCAGCTGCGCCAGGAAGATGGGGTTGATGCAGCGCTGGAAGTAGGCGAACGAAAGCTTCTGCCCGCCCGTGCCGCCGGGGTTTTCGACCTCGGGGGGGTTGTCCAGCGGGTTGGAGCCGCCGCCGCAGCTGGCCAGCAAGGCGGCGGCGACCATGAACGTGGCCGCCGCGAGGCGCGCCGCGCCCCGCGAGGTTGCGTGTTGAAACTCGACCGTCATGGTGCTCCGCAGCCCGAGGTGATCCAGTTCGCGATGGCGGTGTAGCCCGCGCTGCCCGCCGGCAGCACCGCGGCGGTCTGCGTGGTGGCGCCGGCCGGGTGCGGCACCGTGGACGGGCGCGAGAGCAGGAAGTTCTGCGCCGCGTTGCAGGTGTCCGAGATCATCGACAGCGTGACGTTGTAGTCGCCCTCGGCGCTGCCGGTGAGCACGAAGCGGTTGCCGCGGAACTGGCCGCCGCCCACGATGCTGGGGTCGGTGCCGATGGCCTGGTGGCAGGCCGACGCACAGGTGGAACGCAGCACCGGCCACACCTGCGCCTCGAAGGTGGCCTGGCTCAGCGTGTTGACGGTGCGCACGCCGCTGCCGGCACCGAACGGGTCGTTGTAGTACTGGCCACCCAGGTCGATCCACTCCACCAGCAGGCGCTTCTCGGCCGCGTTGAGCAGCGTCGAATGGTCGGGCGCGCCGGCGGTGGGGCCAGGGAAGGCCGTGCGTGCAGCGGCACCGGCCAGCAGCGTTTCGCCGAACATGATCTCGGTGAGGCGGCTCTTGCGGGCCTGGCCTGCGGTGTTGGAAGCGCTGGAGCTCGTTTCCACCAGCGCGGGGCCGCGCTCGATCTCGGGCACGCCGTCGCGGATGCGAGTCACCGGCTGGCCGTTGGCGCCAAGCACCGGGTCGCCCAGCAGCAGCTCTTCATACGACACCACACGACCGGTGCCTGCCGTGGTGCTGCGCAGGTCGAGCTTGGCCGGATCGGCATGGCAGTTGGTGCAGGTGTTGGCACCACCCGTACCCCGCGAGCGGGTCCACAGCGGAGCGATGTGCTGCGGGTAATTGATGACGCCGCTGGTAGGCACCTTGGTGGCCAGGTCGTCGGCCGAGTTGGCGTTGCCGGTGTAGCGCACCAGGACGCTCGGGCGCGCCGTCACGCCGGTCTGCGTGGTGTCGGCCCACACGTCGGTGTAGTCGAGGTCGGGCACCAGGTTGAGCAGGTTGGCGTCGAGGCGGGTGCGCGTGGAGGCCATGGTTTCGCCGGACTGGTGAGCACCGGCCAGCGCCTGCACCAGTGCCGCGGGCATGGTGTTGACCACGGTGCCGGAGTTCATGGAGGCGCCACGGCGCGGGCTGTGGCAACCGTCGCAGGTGCGGCGTTCACCGGGGCGCACCTGGATCCAGTTGGTGTGCGTCTGGAAGGCGCGGCCCTTGGCGTCGATGATCTGCAGGCCCAGCGGAATGTCGGCCGGCACCTTGAGCTTGAACGAGCCATCGGGCTCCACGACGGCGTAGCCCAGGATCTGCTGCTGCTCGAACTCGGTTTCGCCGATGGCCGAGCGCAGGCCCATGGTGCTCGAAGGCGGCGCGATGGCCCGCACGGCGCGCACGAAGCGGGCCGGGGCGCAGCGGTAGGCCTCGTCGGCCGGGTTCTTGATGCGCAGGAGGTCGGCCACCTGGGTGCGCGTGTCCAGCGCGTCGGTAGGCGCGGTCTTGGCGATGGCCGTGGTGCAACCTGCAGGCAGGTCGGCCGCGGTAAGCATCGGGTCCGACATGCGGTTCAGGCTGTCGGTGTCGTACACCGAGCGCACTTCGATGAGCGCCATGTCCTGCGCGGCCAGCGCCGGGTCCACGTTGGTCGGGTCGGTGGCGTTGGGCTCGGTGCGGGCCTGCAGCGCGATCGGGTCGGTGTACATGAAGCCCGCAGGCGGCGCGGCCACGTTCAGCCAGGTCTGCTTCTTCGGGTTGAACATGTAGATGGCATAGGCCGCGGGAGCGTTGTCCTGCAGCGAGTCGGCAGCCGCCTCGGCCATCGTGCGGTTGCGGTTCGAGACGCGCGCCCGCTCATCCAAGGTCAACGTGGAACACGGTACGACGACGCCGTCACGCGTGACCTCGCACGGGCGGTAGGCCACCAGCACGCGGTCGGTGCCGTCCCACAGCGGGTACGGCGTGGTGACGCGGCCGTTGAGCGACAGGCCCATGCCGTCGTTCAGCGTTTCGGCGGTGGACTGCACCTGGCCGCCCTGCGCGGGGATGGTGGAGTTGGCCGGGGTGTTGTATTCGGAGTAGTTGGCCGCGTCCACGACCATCAGCGCGCCGCCTTCCTGCGTGCGCGACAGCGGCATCAGCGAAGACGTGAGCTTGCCCTTGTAGGCCCCCGACGGGTCCATGTCGCGCGGGTGCAGGAAGCTGTTGCCCGGGCTTTGCGCGCCGTACAGCACGAACATGTCGGTGCCGTCGGGCTTGGTGCGGAAGATCGCGAAGCGGTTGCGGTCGGCCACGTGCTCCCAGCGCGCGAACATGATGTCGCCGTTGGGGCGCACCACCGGGTTGCGGTCGTGGCTCTGGTTGAAGGTGATCTGCGTGATGCCGTTGCCGTCGACGTCCATCGTGTGCAGGTTCAGCACGCGCTCGCGCTCGTATTCGTCGAGCGCGAAATACTTCTGGCCCAGCGCCTGGTTCTGGCTCGACTTGGCCTGGCGGTTCGACGCGAACACGAAGCCGCGGCCGGCCGGCAGGTAGGCCGGGTCCACGTCGTCGTGCTCGGTGCTGCTGGTGACGCGACGGAAGCTGCCGCCGGTGAAACCGCCGGCGCTCATGTCGTATTCCCAGATGTTCCAGCGGCCCGTGCAGGCCACCTGGCCGTTGACGGTGGGGCTGCCGTTCACCGGGCAGCGCATCGCGAACACGATCTTCTTGCCGTCGTACGACACCTCGGGGTCGGAGGCGTCGCCCTGCCCGCGCGTGAAGCTCGCGGTGACGTTGTGCTCGGGCGCGCTCGGCGAGGACTTCTCGCGGATCATCAGGTCGCCGCCAGCCGCAGACGGGGCACCGTCGGTCGGGTTGATGGAGATGCTGGTGGAGCGCTTCACGTAGGCGATGGGCACGTCGCCCTCGACCGTGACGCCCGAATCACCGCTGCCGCAGCCGGCGAGCCCAAGGGTCAACGCTGCGGTTGCTGTTGAGGCAAGCGCGGTGGTCATCGTGAGTTTCTTCATCTTCCTCTCTCCGGTCGCTTCGGTTGGGGCGAGCGAGTACTTCTGGCTCTTCTGTCTTCTTTGTCTTCTGCTTACTGCGGAGTCGCCGGCGCTGCACCGAGCAGCCCCGACGAGTAATGCAAGGAACCCGCGGCATCGACCACGATGGCGTCGACGCCGCGTTGGGATTCGACGAGCTGCAGGCCTCTTTCGAGGCCCAGCACGAACACGCTTTTCGACAAGGCCTCGGCGGTGAGCCCGTCATCGGCCAGGATGGTCACGCTGCGCACGCCGTCGGGCGACCGGCCGGTCTTCGGGTCGATGACGTGGTGGCAGCGCACGCCGTCACGTTCGAAGTAGCGCTCGTAGTCGCCCGAGGTCGAGATCGCCGCGTCTTCGAGCGGCAGCACGGCCACCACTTCGCCGGGCCGGCGCGGGTCGCGCACGCCGACGGTCCACGGGCGGCCGCGGCGGTCGCCGAGCACGCGGCTGTCGCCGCCGGCAGCCACGAAGGCATTGGTGATGCCATGCTCCCTGAGGGTCACCACCGCGTTGTCCACCGCATGGCCCTTGGCGAAACCGCCGAGGTCGATGCGCATGCCAGGGCGCAGGAAGCGCACGGTGCAGGCCTGCAGGTCCACTTCGAGCAGCTGCCAGCCGATGGCCGCCCGCGCTTCGGCCAGCGCCTCGTCGCTGGGTGCAATGCCTTCGCGGTAGTCGTACAGCGCGCCCGCGCTGGCGTAGGTGATGTCGAACGCACCGTGGGACAGGCACGAGAACTCGACCGAACGGGCGATGAGCGCCGCCATCTCGCGGCTCACCGGCACAGGCGCCAAGGCCGCGTCGCGGTTGATGCGCGAGAGCTCCGAGTCGGGCTTGAACGGACTCATCGTGCGGTCGATACGGTGCATCTCGTCGATGACGGCCGCCATGGCCGCTTCGGCCGTGCCGCCTTCGTGCGCCCACAGCTCGACGCTGATGGCCGTGCCCATGACGGCTTCTTCGCGTCGATACCAGCCGCCGAGCGCAGCCGAGCCCCAGGGGCCGCAAACGGCCCCCGGCTCTGCGCTTGTCAACGGCAAGGCGCCAGAACTCATTGGATCCCTCCAGTGGGTTTGGGCGGCCGGCTCCTCTCTGTATGAATGTGACCCACGGGAGTCCTGGCACGCCAAGCACGCTTTCGCGTGTTCGGGGCGCATCTTCAGGCCTTCAACGGCCCAGAAAACGTGACAAGTTGGCAAATTGCCGCAGGCTTACAAGCCGTCTCAGATGTAACGGCAGACCGTTGACCGGCCTTGTGCTTAGGCACTATCAATTCGCACCGGTGCAGCAAGCGTTGCTCGGGAACACTGCGTGCTCGCCGCGACGCTTTGGCCATGTGGCGATGCGTGGGCCGGCGCTAGCGGCCGCTCACTCGAATGGAGCGACGCACGCGGCTGATCACGGTGCAGCCCACGCAGGACGAGCCGTGCCGCCAGCCCGGCCCGTAGCGAACCGACAACGCGGGGTGGGCATTTCACCCAAAGCCTTCGATCGCGGGGGGGCGTGTCGAAGGCCTTCACGGTGGTGCTAGCGCGACGCCTTGGGCGCCTTCTCGCTCCACATCACGCCGCCGGTGGCCCAGTCTTCACGGCGAACGTCGAAGAACAGCACGTCGACGGAGTCGGGGCTGCCGCCCAGCACGCGCACGCAGGCTTCGGTCACTTCCTTGGCCAGCTCGGCCTTCTGCTGCGGCGTGCGACCTTCAAACAGCTCGATACGGATGGTGGGCATCTGGCTCGTCCCTTCCTTTGTGAGCCTGAGGGCTACTGGGTGTTGGCGCCGCCTTCATACCAGCGGGCGATCAACGCGCGTTCGCTCTCGGTGATCTGCGTGGCGTTGTTCAGCGGCATCAGCTTCAGCACGGAGGCCTGCTGATAGACCTGTTGCGCATGCTGCTTCACCAGCTCGGGCGTGTGCAGCGCGACGTTCTTGCTTTGCAGCTGCGCGTTGTGGCACATGGCGCAGCGCTGGTCGATCACGTGCTTCACTTCGGCAAAGCTCACGGGCCTGGCCGCTTCGGCTTTCTGCTCGACCGTCTGCGGTGCGGGTGCCAGCCAGAAGGCCAGGCCCGCGAGTGCCAGCGTGCCCACCACCGCGTATTCCCACGGCGGCCGCTTGCCCAGCACCAGCGCCTTGTGGCGCGCCACGAAGCTGTGGCGGATCAACGCGCCGGCCAGCATGAGCAGCACCAGCACCAGCCAGTTGTTCGAGCCCTGGTAGAGCCAGCCGTAGTGGTTGGACAGCATGGCCACGAGCACCGGCAGCGTGAAGTAGGTGTTGTGCACGCTGCGCTGCTTGCCGCGCTGGCCGTGGATGGGGTCCACCGGCTGCCCGGCCTTCATCTGCGCGATCACCTTGCGCTGGCCCGGGATGATCCAGAAGAACACGTTGGCGCTCATGGCCGTGGCGATCATGGCGCCCACCAGCAGGAAGGCGGCACGGCCCGCGAAGAGCTGGCAGGCCAGCCACGACGCGAACACGATGAAGGCCGTGACGCCCAGGCCCACGACGAGGTCGCCGTTCTTCTTCTGCCCGAAGAGGCGGCAGATGGCGTCGTAGACGAACCAGAAGGCCACCAGGAAGCCCAGGGCCGCGGCGATGGCCGCGCCGGCCGACCAGTCGTGCACGCTCTTGTCCACCAGGAAGCTGCCCGCGTTGAAGAGGTACAGCACCGTGAAGAGGCCGAAGCCGGTGAGCCAGGTGGAATAGCTCTCCCAGTAGAACCAGTGCAGGTGCTCGGGCAGCTTCTTGGGTGAGACGAGGTACTTCTGCGGGTGGTAGAAGCCGCCGCCGTGCACGGCCCAGAGTTCGCCGTTGACGCCCTTTTCCTTCAGGTCGGCGTCGACCGGCGGCGTGAGGCTGTTGTCGAGGAAGACGAAGTAGAAGGAGGAGCCGATCCAGGCGATGGCGGTGATGACGTGAGCCCAGCGCAGCAGCAGGTTGGCCCAGTCGAGCAAATAGGCGTCCATGAAGATGACCTCTTGTGTCGAGTCAGGAGGGTCACCTCACCACGGCGGGCTCTGTGAGGGTGTCAACGTCGCAATCCTCAGGGGCATGCCCTGGGGCTCCGCGGCGACGTCCGCAAAGTGTATACACGGCTGGCGCTGTGTCAATCCGGATCTGGATTGCATGCGCCTCGGTCAAAACTGTTCTCAGCTGCCGCGATAGGTCGAGTAGGACCAGGGGCTGCACAGCAGCGGCACGTGGTAGTGCGAGCCGGTGTCGGCAATGCCGAAGTCGAGCGGCACTTCGTCGAGGAAGGCCGGTTCGGGCAGCGCCACGCCGCGGCCACGGAAATAGGCTGCCACGCCGAACACCAGGCGGTATTGGGCCTGCTCGAGCGCCGCGCCTTCCAGCAATGGCGCGTCGGCCCGGCCGTCGTGGTTGAGTTCGATGCGCTTGACGAGCGTGGCCGCACCGCCTTGCATGCGGTACAGCGACACCTGCATGCCCGCGGCCGGGCCGCCATGCACGGTGTCGAGAACGTGGGTCGTGAGTTTTCCCATGAGGGCTCCAGCGGGGGTTGCGGGGAGGCCCGGGCGTCGGCGAATGCACGCCGGGCTTGAAAGCTTCTCAAAAGTGTATACAGTTTTGGGTACAGATCAAGCCGACAACCGCCTCGCAATGCCAGCAGCCAATGCCCGCTCGCCTCGTCACCTGAAGGTGGTCGCCAAGACGGCCAAGTCTGCCTCCGCGCCGCCGGCCACCACCACGCAGCGCATCGTCGACTCCATCACCACCGCCATCGTCGAGCGCCGGCTCATGCCGGGCACCAAGCTGGCCGAGCAGAAGATCGCCGACATCTTTGCCGTTTCGCGCACCGTGGTGCGGCAGGCGCTCAACCAGCTGAGCCGCGACAAACTCGTCACCCTCACGCCGGCGCGCGGCGCCTACGTGGCCGAGCCCAGCGTCGAAGAGGCGCGCCAGGTCTTCGAGGTGCGCAACATGCTCGAGACGGCCATGATCAGGCGGCTGGCCGCCGAGATCACGCCGGCACAAGTGGCCGAGCTGCGCGCCCACCTGCGCGACGAGCAGGCGGCTGTGCAACGCACCGACGTCTCCGGCCGCACGAGGCTGCTCGCCGACTTCCACGTGGTGCTGGCCCGCATGCTGGGCAACGACACGCTGGCCGAAATGCTGCAGGACCTCGTGTCGCGCTGCTCGCTGATCTCGCTCATGTACCAGTCGTCGCACTCGGCCGAGCACTCCTTCGAAGAACACGTCGCCATCGTCGATGCGCTCGAAAAGCGCGATGCCCGCGCCGCGGTGCGCCTGATGGACGACCACCTCGGCAACGTCGAGCGCAACCTGCGGCTCGACCCTCGCGTGCCCGATCTCGAGGCCGCGCTCTTCCCCGCTTCAGCAAAGTGAATGCCATGACCCATACCAACGGCTCCAACGACTACCCGCGCGACCTCGTCGGCTACGGCCGCAACCCGCCGCATGCGCAATGGCCCGGCCGCGCCCGCGTGGCCGTGCAGTTCGTGCTGAACTACGAAGAAGGCGGCGAGAACTCCGTGCTGCATGGCGACGCCGGCAGCGAGCAGTTCCTCTCGGAGATGTTCAACCCCATCGCCTACCCGGCGCGCCACCTGTCGATGGAAGGCGTCTACGAATACGGCTCGCGCGTGGGCGTTTGGCGCCTGCTCGACGAGTTCGAGAAGCGCAAGCTGCCGCTCACCGTGTTCGGCGTGTCGATGGCGCTGGAGCGCCACCCCGAGCTCACGAAGGCCTTCGTCGAACTCGGCCACGAGATCGCCTGCCACGGCTGGCGCTGGATCCACTACCAGAACATGGACGAAGCCATCGAGCGTGAGCACCTCGAGCGCGGCATGGCGATCATCCAGCGGCTCACCGGCGAACGCCCGCTGGGCTGGTACACCGGCCGCGACAGCCCCAACACGCGCCGGCTGGTGGCCGACCACGGCGGCTTCGAATACGACAGCGACTACTACGGCGACGACCTGCCCTTCTGGCTGCAGGTGAAGAAGACCGACGGCTCGCTGGCGCCGCACCTGGTGGTGCCCTACACGCTCGACGTGAACGACATGCGCTTCGCGCTGCCGCAAGGCTATTCGCAGGGCGAAGACTTCTTCACCTACCTGCGCGACAGCTTCGACGTGCTGTATGCCGAAGGCGACGAGTCGCCCAAGATGATGTCCATCGGCATGCACTGCCGCCTGCTCGGCCGCCCGGGGCGCATGCGTGCGCTGCAGAAGTTCCTCGACCACATCGAGAAGCACGACCGCGTGTGGGTCACTCGCCGCATCGACATAGCCCGCCACTGGAAGCAGGTGCACCCCTTCAACGCCGAGACGGCTTTCGTCTGGAAGTGAGACCGCGATGCTGACCCTCACCCAACTCAACAGCGCATCGCAGGCCGAGTTCACGGCCGCGCTCGACGGCGTGTACGAACACTCGCCGTGGATCGCCGAGAAAGCCTGGGCCCGCCGGCCGTTCAACTCGCTGGCGGCATTGAAGTTCGCGCTGGTGGAAACGCTGCGCGAAGCCGGCCGCGACGCGCAGATCGCACTGGTGCGCGCGCACCCCGAGCTCGCCGGCAAGGCCATGGTGAGCAAGACGCTCACCGCCGAGTCCACCCACGAGCAATCGAAGGCTGGCCTCACCGACTGTTCGCCGCAGGAGTTCGCGCACATCCAGCAGCTCAATGCCGACTACAACGCGAAGTTCGGTTGGCCGTTCATCCTGGCGGTGCGCGGGCCCCGTGGGCTCGGCCTGCCACGGCAGGAGATCATCGACTCCTTCGCGCGGCGCTTGCACAACCACCCCGACTTCGAACTTGCCGAGTGCGTGCGCAACATCCACCGCATCGCCGAGATCCGCCTGAACGACAAGTTCGGCGTGACACCCGAACTCGGCAACATGGTGTGGGACTGGGCCGAGAAGCTCGCGCAACACAGCGACCCGGGCTATGCCGAGCAGGGGCAGCTCACGGTCACCTACCTCACCGACGCCCACCGCGCCTGTGCGCAACGCCTGTCGAACTGGATGCGCGAGTGCGGCTTCGACGAGGTGCACGTCGACGCGGTGGGCAATGTGGTGGGCCGCTACCTGGGCAGCAACCCGAAGGCCAAGGCCCTGCTCACCGGCAGCCACTACGACACCGTGCGCAACGGCGGCAAGTACGACGGGCGCCTGGGCATCCTGGCCCCGATGGCTTGCGTGCAGGCCCTGCACAAGGCCGGCCGGCGGCTGCCGTACACGCTCGAAGTCATCGGCTTCGCCGAAGAAGAAGGCCAGCGCTACAAGGCCACCTTCCTCGGCTCCGGTGCGGTGATCGGCCAGTTCGACCCCACCTGGCTCGACCAGGCCGATGCCGACGGCGTGACGATGCGCGAGGCGATGAAGCACGCAGGCCTGTGCATCGACGACATTCCCAGGCTCGAGCGCAACCCGGCCGACTACCTGGGTTTCATCGAGACCCACATCGAGCAGGGCCCGGTGCTCAACGAACTCGACCTGCCGCTGGGCGTGGTGACCTCCATCAACGGCAGCGTGCGCTACGTGGGTGAAGTGATCGGCATGGCCAGCCATGCGGGCACCACGCCGATGGACCGGCGGCGCGACGCGGCCACGGCGGTGGCCGAGCTTGCGCTGTACGTCGAGCAACGTGCCACGGCCGACGGCGACTCGGTGGGCACCATCGGCATGCTCAACGTGCCCAACGGCTCCATCAACGTGGTGCCCGGCCGCTGCCAGTTCAGCCTCGACCTGCGTGCCCCCACCGACGCACAGCGCGATGCGCTGGCCGGCGACGTGCTCGCCAGGCTGAAAGCCATCTGCGAACGCCGCGGCGTGCACTACACGCTCGAAGAAACCATGCGCGCCTCGGCCGCACCCAGCGCGCCCGAATGGCAGCAGCGCTGGGAGCACGCGGTGCAGGCGCAGGGCTTGCCCGTCTACCGCATGCCCAGCGGCGCCGGCCACGACGCGATGAAGATGCACGAGGTCATGCCGCAGGCCATGCTGTTCCTGCGCGGCGGCAACTCGGGCATCAGCCACAACCCACTGGAAATCATCACCAACGACGACACGCAGCTGTGCGTCCAGGCCTTTCAACACCTACTCGATCAACTCGCTTCGGAACTCGCATGAGCACCACTTCATATCAACAACTTGACGCCTGGATCGACGCGCACTTCGACGAACAAGTGCGCTTCCTGCAGGAAATGGTGCGCGTGCCCACCGACACGCCACCGGGCAACAACGCGCCCCACGCCGAGCGCACCGCAGAGCTCATCAAGGCCTTTGGCTTCGAGGCCGAAAAACACCCGGTGCCGGCACAGGAGGTGAAGGACTATGGGCTCGAATCCATCACCAACCTGATCGTGCGCCGCAAGTACGGCGAAGGCCGAACCGTGGCGCTCAATGCCCACGGCGACGTGGTGCCCCCCGGCGAAGGTTGGACGCACGCCCCCTACGGTGGTGAAGTGCAAGACGGCAGGCTCTACGGCCGCGCCTCGGCCGTGAGCAAGAGCGACTTCGCGACCTTCACCTTCGCGGTGCGCGCGCTCGAATCGCTGGGCGCGCTGCTCAAGGGCGGCGTCGAACTGCACTTCACGTATGACGAGGAATTCGGCGGCGAGCTGGGCCCCGGCTGGCTGTTGAAGCAGGGCCTCACCAAGCCCGACCTGCTGATCGCCGCCGGCTTCAGCTACGAGGTGGTCACCGCGCACAACGGCTGCCTGCAGATGGAAGTCACCGTGCACGGCAAGATGGCGCATGCCGCCATTCCGCACACCGGCGTCGACGCGCTGCAAGGCGCGGTGAAGCTGCTCAATGCGCTGTATGCGCAGAACGAGCAGTACAAGCAGGTCACGTCCAAGGTGGCGGGCATCAAGCACCCGTACCTGAACGTGGGTCGCATCGAAGGCGGCACCAACACCAACGTGGTGCCCGGCAAGGTGGTGCTCAAGCTCGACCGCCGCATGATCCCCGAAGAGAACCCGGCCGAGGTCGAAGCCGACATCCGCCGCGTGATCAATGAAGCCGTGGCCGGGCTGCCCGGCACCACGGTCGAGATCAAGCGCCTGCTGCTGGCCAACTCGCTGAAGCCGCTGCCCGGCAATGCACCGCTGGTCAACGCACTGCAGAAGCACGGCGAGATCGTCTTCGGCGAGGCCATTCCCACCATGGGCACGCCGCTGTACACCGACGTGCGGCTGTACTGCGAGCGAGGCATCCCGGCCGTGATCTATGGCGCAGGCCCTCGCACCGTGCTCGAGAGCAACGCCAAACGCGCCGACGAACACCTGGTGCTCGAAGACCTGCGGCGTGCCACCAAGGTGATCGCGCGCTCGTTGCTCGATCTCTTGCAGTAGCTTGTGACCAGTGACTGGTGACCGGTGACTTGCGAAGCCGACGTCACCGGTCGCTGCAGAGAAGGGGGCAGGTCAGCCGTCCACCGGCTGGGCGGGCGTGTCGAGCAGCAGTTGGTAGAAAGCCAGGTCGAGCCAGCGGCCGAACTTGAAGCCGACCTGCGGCAGCGTGCCCACGCGGCGGAACCCCAGTTGCTCGTGCAATGCGATGCTTCCGGCGTTCGTCGCGTCGATGCCGCCGATCATGGCGTGCAGGCCGTTGTGGCGTGCCGCCGCAATCAGCTCCTGCATGACCACGCGGCCAAGGCCTCGGCCGCGATGGTCCCGATGCACGTAGACCGAGTGCTCCACGGTGTACTTGTAGGCCGGCCATGCCCGAAACGAGCCATAGCTGCCGAACGCCAGGAGCGCCCCTTCGCCGCCCTCGATGCCGATGACCGGGAAGCCCCCTTTTTGCTTGGTGTCGAACCACGCGGACATGCTTTCCGGCGGCCTGGGCTTGTAGTCATACAGCGCCGTGGAGGTCGATATCGCTTCGTTGAAGATCTCCAGGATCGCACCGGCATGTCGCTCGAAGGTGCATTGCACGATGGTGTGCCCGCTCATCATGTTCTCCTCAACGGAAACGGGACCGAAGTGATCACGACGGCATATCGCGACCGCTTGCGCGTCGGGTTGTGAAAGGCGATGTGCTGGTCGAGCACCATGGCCAGGCAGTCACCGCTGCGCAGGCGCCAGGTCTTGTCGCCCACGGTGACGTCCATCTCGCCCTCCAGCATCCAGATCTGCTGGTGCGTCGTTACGCTGCGCACCACGTTCTCGAAGGCCACGCTTTCCCCCGGCGGAAAAGTGACTTCGGCAATTTCCATGGGTGACGCGTATCCACTCGGCGACACGTGACGTCGAACGTAGCCCGAGGCAGGGTCCGTCCAGACCTGTTGTTGCGCAAAGCGCGAGAGCGGTGCCTCCATCGTGCTGCGCTCCTCGGCCGAGAACAACGAGGCCATCGTGACCCCCAATGCGTCTGCCAACTTGTTCAGCACCGCAGCAGTAGGGCTGGTCTCTCCCCGCTCGATGAGCGAGATCATCGAGCGGCTGACGCCGCTGAGTTCCGCCAAGTGCTCCAAGGTGAAATCGCGCGCCTTCCGCAACTCGCGGATGCGCGTGGAGAGGTGTACATCGACATCCATGAATCCATCATACTGGAACCAAATTCCACAAAACAGGAAGTTTGCATCTGAAAGCGAAGCTCGGTGAGCTGTTTCAGAGGCCATCCACCGCAGGGTTCATCCGTCACGAACGCATGCACACTGCATGCTTCTTGCATCAACGCATTCATTCATCCAACAAAATACCGAGGAGCCTTCCGTGATGCACAGCTTCCCCTTTCGCCGCCGCTGGTTCACCGCGGTCGCAGCGGCCTTGTTGAGCGCCGTTGCCCTGCCCGCTGCCCACGCACAAGACACCAACATCAAGTTCCAGCTCGACTGGCGTTTCGAAGGGCCCAGTGCCTTCTTCCTGTGGCCGGCCGCCAAGGGCTACTTCAAGGCCGAGAAGCTCAACGTGAGCATCGACGCCGGCAGCGGCTCGGGCAATGCCGTCAACCGCGTGGCCTCGGGCACCTACGACATGGGCTTCGCAGACCTGGCCGCATTGATGGAGTTCCACGCCAACAACCCCACCGCCCCCAACAAGCCCGTGGCGGTAATGATGGTCTACAACAACACGCCCGCCGCCGTGCTGGCGCTCAAGAAGAGCGGCATCAAGGCCCCGGCCGACCTGGCGGGCAAGAAGATGGGCGCCCCGGTGTTCGACGCCGGCCGCCGGGCCTTCCCCATCTTCCAGAAGGCCAACAACATCGGCGCGGTGAACTGGATCAGCATGGACCCGCCGCTGCGCGAGACCATGCTGGCCAGGGGTGACGTCGACGCCATCACCGGCTTCACCTTCACCTCGCTGCTCAACCTCGAGGCACGCGGCGTCGACATGAAGGACGTGGTGGTGCTGCCCTACCCGCAATATGGCGTGAAGCTCTACGGCAACGTGGTCATCGCGTCCGAAGACTTCCTGAAGAAGAACCCCGAGAGCGTGAAAGCCTTCCTGCGTGCCTTCACCAAGGGCGCCAAGGACGTGATCGCCGACCCGAAGGCCGCCGTGGCCGTGGTGAAGGAACGCGACGGCATCATCAACTCCGCCCTTGAAGAGCGGCGCCTGAGGCTCGCGATCGACACTGCCATCGCCACGGCCGATGCCAAGGCCGAAGGTTTCGGTGAAGTGAAAGGCCCTCGCCTCGCGCTCATGGCCAGCCAGGTGGCCGATGCCTTCAACACCAAGGGGCGCATCAACCCCGATGCGCTGTTCAACCCGGCCTTCCTGCCACCAGCCGCAGACCGCAACATCTTCGCGGCGGCGAAGAAGTGAGCGCCTTCATCGACTTTCGCAACGTCTGGCTCGCCTACAACGACGAACTGCTGGCGGCCGGCCAATACGCCGTCGAAGACATCAACCTGCAGGTCCGCGAAGGCGAGTTCATCGCCATCGTGGGCCCGTCGGGTTGCGGCAAGTCCACCTTCATGAAGCTGGCCACGGGGCTGAAGAAGCCCTCGAAGGGCAGCATCGCCATCGGCGGCCAGCCGGTGAACGGCCCGCTCAAGATCAGCGGCATGGCTTTCCAGGCCCCTTCGCTGCTGCCGTGGCGCACCACGGTGGGCAACGTGCTGCTGCCGCTGGAGATCGTGGAGCCCTACCGTTCCAGCTTCAAGGCCCGGCGGGCCGAGTACGAGGCGCGTGCACGCTCGCTGCTGCAAAGCGTGGGGCTCGCGGGGTATGAAGACAAGTTCCCGTGGCAGCTTTCCGGCGGCATGCAGCAACGCGCCAGCATCTGCCGCGCGCTGGTGCATGAGCCGAAGATGCTGCTGCTCGACGAGCCCTTCGGCGCGCTCGACGCCTTCACGCGCGAGGAGTTGTGGAACACGCTACGCGACCTGTGGACCGCACGGCGCTTCAACGTCATCCTGGTGACGCACGACCTGCGTGAAGCCACCTACCTGGCCGACACGGTGTACGTGATGGGCAGGAGCCCCGGCCGCTTCATCGCGCGCCGGGAGATCGACCTGCCGCGACCGCGAGACCTCGAGATCACCTACACGCCCCGGTTCACCGACATCGTGCATGAGCTGCGCGGGCACATCGGCATGCACAGAACCACCCCCTACGGCCTTCGGCCGCCCCCTCAAGGGGGCGACGCTGGCGGACCGGCAGAGCCGGATCCGCTGCGTCCACTGCGGCCGTCCAAGGAGAACGCTGCATGAGGCGCCTGGCTCCATGGCTGCTCCTGCTCTCGATCGTCGTGCTGTGGCAGGTCGTGTGCAGCGCGTTCAAGGTGAGCGAATTCATCTTCCCGAGCCCGCTGCAGATCGCCGAGAACCTGATCGAGTTCCGCGGGGAGATCGCCAAACATGCGTGGCAGACCTTCTGGACCACGATGGTGGGGTTTGCCATCTCCATCGTGGTGGGCGTGCTGCTGGGCTTTGTGATCGGCTCTTCGCGGCTGGCGTATGCGGCGGTGTATCCGCTGATGACGGCATTCAACGCGCTGCCCAAGGCGGCGTTCGTGCCCATCCTCGTGGTGTGGTTCGGCATCGGCGCCGGGCCGGCAGTGCTGACGGCCTTCCTGATCTCGTTCTTCCCGATCACGGTCAATATCGCGACCGGGTTGGCGACTCTCGAGCCTGAGCTGGAAGACGTGCTGCGGGTGTTGGGGGCGCGGCGGTGGGACGTGCTGGTGAAGGTGGGGTTGCCGCGGTCTATGCCTTATTTCTTTGCTTCGCTGAAGGTAGCGATCACGCTGGCGTTCGTGGGGACCACGGTCTCGGAGATGAATGCTTCGAACGAAGGCATCGGGTACCTGCTGGTGTCGGCGGGGTCGGCGATGCGGATGCCGTTGGCGTTTGCAGGGTTGGTGGTGATTGGGGTGATGGCGATGGGGATGTATGAGTTCTTTTCGGTGGTGGAGAGGAGGACTACGGGGTGGGCGCATCGACGGGGGCCGTCGGCTTGATGCCTTGTCGGCCTGAATACAACACCATGCACTCTCACCGTTCGAAGTGGCCCCACGGTCCAGCGGGCCACTTGGTGAGGCTGTGCCACCCCGAACCATCAGCGCGTTCGTCAACTGCGGCTCGCATCGCCAAGAACAGGAAGCCCCACGCGCCGGCCTGGGAGGCCGGCACCAGCAGTGCTACTGAGAAGCCAGCGGAACGACGGTACCTTGGGCGAGAGCGCCGAGGCGCACCGCAGTGAATGTCGGGCGGGGTCTCAAGAGAAGCAAAGGGCCGAATGCGGTTTCAGGCCCTCTTCTTTGGTGACTTTCTTCTGGGCCCGCAGAAGAAAGTTACCCGCCTGCCGGGGCGGACTCCCGGCGGGCTATCACGAACGACAAAATGAACCCGCCCAAAAGCAACCCAACACAAAAGCAACCAACCCAACGAACCATCTCATCGACAAGCTGAATCAGCACGAAGGCAAATCAACCCCCCTCATCAGCCGCCTGCTCCCCCAAAACCGCCCTCCTCTTCGGATCGTTATGCGGATCCAACTCCGCCGGCACCATCAACTCCGGCAGATCCCCCGGCATAGGCGCCTTCCCACTCAAAGCCGCCCGCAGCTGATAGACATAAGCCAGCACCTGCGCCACAGCACTGAACAAAGTGGCAGGAATCTCCCGATCCAGCTCCGCATGCGCATACAAGGCACGCGCCAGCACAGGCGCCTGCAACACCGGCACCTGCGCGCCCTTCGCCACGTCGCGAATCTTCATCGCCAGCAGGTCCGCCCCCTTGGCCACCACCCTAGGCGCACTCATCGTCTCGTCGTACTTCAGCGCCACCGCATAGTGCGTCGGGTTCATCACCACCAGGCTCGCCTTGGGCACCTCGGCCATCATGCGGCGCTTCACGATCTCGCGCATGCGGGCCTTCATCTTCACCTTCACTTCCTGGTTGCCCTCGAGCTGCTTGAACTCCTCCTTCATTTCCTGGTGGCTCATCTTCAGGCGAGAGGCATGCAAGAAGCGCTGCAGCGGCACGTCGATCAGCGCAAAGGCAAACAGCGCCAGCACCAGCAGCCCAATGCCACCCAGCAACTGGTCGCCCACCGTCGACAACGCGGCCGGCAACGGCAGCCCCAGCGTGGAGGCGAAGCCGTCGAGGTTGCCCTTGAGGTAGAAGCCGCCGATCGTGCCCAGCACGGCAGCCAGCGCACAACTCTTGAGCGCGTCGACCAGCTGCTGCTTCGACAACAGCCGCGGCAGTCCGGCAATCGGGTTGATGCGAGAAAACTGCGGCGCAATCGCCTTGGTCGTCCAGTTCCAGCCGCCGGCCAGCACCGCACTCAGCGAGGCGATCACCATCACCATCAGGCCCAGCGGCAACACCACCCACAGCAACTGCACCGCCGCCACGCCCAGGCGTTCACCCATCGTGGCGGTGGAAGCCAGCGTCTGCGCGTCGAAGCGCAACGCCGAAGCCAGCCCGTCCTTCAACCAGCCCGTCACCTTGGGCGCCACGGCCACCATCAGCCCCACACCGGTGGCAATGGCGGCAAAGTGCCCCAGGTCCCGCGACCGGACGACCTGCCCTTCTTCGCGCGCTTTCTCGAGCTTGCGCTGTGAGGCGGGTAGGTTCTTGTCTTGCGATGACGACGAATCGGCCATGGGCAGGGAATGACGCTTTGTGGGCGATTCTTCCTAGCCGAGCGGAAGGCTTTAACGGGATAAGAGCGGGAACGGCAGGGCTTTTTGGTGGAAGCGGGGGCTCTGCACATTGAGGCGCGCGTCTTCACCCCCTTTGTTGTGATGGACAGGACGACGGTCAGCGGCATAGTGCGCGTTGCCCACGCTGGCCACCAAGGCGGTGGCGGTGGTTTCGCCGATGCCGCGCAGCGGCATGAGCTGTCGGGCGCGCACGTCGTCGCGGGCCTGGGCGGCCAGGTGCCGGTCGTGCTGGGCGATGCGCTCGTCGAGCCGGTACAGCTCGCTCAGGCAGTCACCGATGGCCAGGTTTGCCGCGCCGGGCAGGTCCTCGAGCGCGGCAGGGCCTGCAAACGCACGGTGCCGGCCTTCAACGGCAGCACGATGCCGAACTCGGCCAGCAGCCCGCGGATGCGGTTGATCAGCGCCTGCTGCTCGACGGATTTGACGGGCACGAAGCGCATGGCGGGGCGTTGCATCGCCTCGCAGATCGCCGCGGCGTCGGCCGCATCGGTCTTGCCGCGCTTGCCCGACAGGCGGTAAGGCGCGACGAACTTCGGCGCCATCAGGCGCACTCGGTGGCCGGCGGCGATGAACAGCAGCGCCCAGTGGTGCGCACCCGAGCACGCCACCATGCCGATGGTGCACGGTGGCAGCGAGGCGATCAGGGCGTGCAGCTTGGCGCGAGGCACGCTGGGGCGCACCAGCGCAAGCTTGCCGTGTCATCCACCCTGTGCACGGCGAACACGTTCTTGGCGAGATCGATGCCGACGAAGACAATGGCCATGGACTTCCCCTTCCAAGCAGTTGATGGAACAGACGCACGTCCCATCGTGGCACTTCGTTGCCGAACACCGCCTCGTGCGGTCGGCCTCGGACGGGGAAGTCCCTTTCATTCGTTAGACGGCACAACCCCGGATGCCGCAACCCAGGATCGGGCAGTCTGACGCATCGCGCGCACTATGCGGCCTTCTTCGCCTCGGAACGTCCGAATGCTACCTACTCAACTCCTCGCCCTCCGTCAGGTGATTGACGAGATCGATGCCAAGCTGCTCGAACTCCTGGCGCGGCGCTTTCAGGCCACGAACGAAATTGGAGCACTGAAGGCCAAGTACAACCTCACAGCCACAGACCCTTCTCGCGAGATACAGCAGAAGCAGCGCTTCGCCGCGCTCGCAGCCCAGAACGGGTTGAAGGAGTCTCTCGTCCTCGGCATCTTCCAGGAAGTCATCGCAGAGGTCGTTCGCAATCACAAGACTATTGCGGAAGGTGCAAGCACAAAGCCCGAGCAACTCACGTCGGTGCATCCAGACGAGCAGCAGCGCGCGCGAGGAACCGAAGGTGCCGCCTCCCTTCGCTAACCCTTCGCTCGAGCGGACGGCCACCGACAAGGCGCTTGGGCCGCAGGGCGCTGTGGCTTATCCTGCGCCTCGCCGGCGTCTGCTGCTCGGCTCAAACGTTAGGCCTCAGATGCGAGCATTGTTCCTTGCTGTCTTGGTATTTGCCAACGCCCCGGCTGTTGCCCGAGAGTCGGTGCAAGTCGATTTTCGCTGCCTCACGACTGAAGGCGACAAGCCGATCCGACTGGAGTGGAGGATCTTCTCTGAGACGGATACGGACTGGACCGCTGCCTATGTGAGGTACAAGGGCTCCAAGAAAGTCATTCCGCTCGTTCTTCGGTCTACTGAGTCCACCGAAATGGCGCCGGGCCGCCCCTTCGAGGTCAAGTCCATCTGGCTCGAGATGATTGCTGGAAAGATCTCCGGCGAGTACACCGTTACCAGCCAGGGCACCAACATCTACGGCTTCGTCTACAAGAACTACCGCACCGGCAAGGAAGTCGAGTTCTCACAAGACAACGGAGCCTATGCGGAAATCAACTGCAAGTGGAGCTGAGGCTTAACCCATTCCTTCAAGCGGACATGCCTACGGCATGCCGCTTAACAGGCTGCTGAAATACTGTTTTTCAGGTGCCGGTGGAGGCCTTTTCAGGGGTGCCTCACCCCTTGGTAGGTCTCAAAAGATCGCTTGTAGAGGGGTCTGTGCGGTCTAGCTTTTTCGCTGACCAACCTCGAACCAGTATTTCAGCAGCCTGTTAAGCCAAACGTTAGAGCCCTGCATGCGCTGCGAGTTATCCAAGGGAATGCGCAATGATCGTTCTTGATCAAGAACTTGACTTTGAAGACAGTTGCTAACCCTTCGCTCGAGCGGACCTGGCATGAGGGCTCGTGCCACTGCGGGGCAGTTCGATTGAAGCTTCCGACAACGCCGGAAGTGGCGACCGATTGCAATTGCTCGCTCTGTCGCCGCATTGGCGGGCCTTGGGTCTACTTCGAGTTCGGCGCTGTCGAGATTGAAGGGCATCCAGAGGCTACCGCCGAATACATCTGGGGCGACAAGACTCTTCGAACCATCCATTGCAGAACCTGTGGCTGCGTCACTCACTGGGAACCGTTGCAACCAACTCCTGGCTGCAAGCACGGCATCAACCTGGGAAACTTCGATCCCAAGCTCATAGCGTCAGTGCGAGTCCGCAAATTCGATGGAGCCGACACTTGGAAGTTCATCGACGAATGAAAACCAGCCCCAACCACTATGGTCGTCCTGCCGCGAGTGCGACCTCTCCCCTTCCCCCCGAGCGAACCTCCATCGGCATGCGTTGAGCCCACCAGGAGCCGCGGTGTACGACCTCAAGTGGTCTGAGTCAGAAAAGAAGCTCGCGCGCCGCGTGTTCGAGGCGGCGCTCGCGGCTGAGCTGGCAGAAGTCATGGCGGAGTTCAAGGCGCGAGCCGCTGCTGCAACGCAGCCGGACGACATGTGGTCTATACAAGAGCACCTATATCGCAAGCGGCGCGAGATCGACGAGAAATACGACTACCGGTACTCGCAGTTGACTCTGGTGTTCGGCAGGCTGCTCCGAGAAGGTCGCATACAGGAGGCTCAGTTGGATGGCCTGGCAGAAGCGAAGCTTTCCTACATTCGACGCATCGCGTCCCTATGAGCCCCAAAGGCAAAGCCCACGCACTTCAGGAGAACTCATGTTTGACCACGTCAAATTCGGAGTCAGCGACTATGCAGCGAGCAAGGCGTTCTTTCTCAAGGCGCTCGAGCCGCTCGGCGTAGCGGTTGTCTCGGAAGGGGCGCCGACTTACGGTGTCGAGCTCAGCGCAATGGGCAACAACACTTCGTTGTGCCTGTACCAAACCCAGGAGAAGCCGGCGCATCTTCACCTGGCGTTTTCGGCCCAGAGTCGCCAGCAAGTCGAAGCTTTCTATCGCGCGGCCCTGGAGGCAGGCGGCAGAGACAACGGTCCTCCTGGTCTACGCCCGCACTACCACGCAAACTACTACGCTGCGTTCGTCATTGGACCGGACGGGCACAACATCGAAGCGGTTTGCCACAAGCCTGAGGCCTGACCCACTGTCTCTCCAGGGTCGCCGCAACCTCAACCCACTTTGCCTCTCATGACCACCAGAACCGCCTCTTGCAGTTGCGGCCAGCTCCAGGCCGTCGTCACATCGGATCCCATCAGAGTCTCCGTGTGCCACTGCCTTGCATGCCAAAAGCGAACCGGAAGCGTATTCGGAGCGCAGGCTCGTTTCCCTGCGGACTCGGTCACCATCTCAGGCCGCAGCAAGGACTTCGTTCGCGTCGGCGACGAGGGTGGCACAACCACGTTCCACTTCTGCCCCGAGTGCGGCGCCACGGTCTACTACACGGCGCAAGGCTTGCAAGGAGCCATTGCCATCCCAGTGGGTGCCTTCGCCGATCTAGCGTTCCCGAGCCCAACCTTCTCGGTCTACGAGGAGCGCATGCATTCCTGGGTGTCGATGCCGGCTGACATCGAGCACATGGCGTAACCCAGAACCCGGCATGCCGTTCCACCAGACTCGCTGAGGCAAGCCGGGTCACTTGAAGTAAGGCTCGCCACTCATCTCATTCACACGGCCCCCGAGAGTGGGATTCACATCGCTGGACGGGCCATGCATGCTGGCTGCACCGCACGTGTGGCAATACAAGACCCGCAAGCAGCCCCATCGACGCGAGGAGGTGCCCTCAATGAAGCAACAGGCCGCTCGCATTCAAACGTTGAACCGCAAAGCCTGATATGGGTTACAGCCTGAAGTCGCTCTCGTTCTTTGTTTTCTCCGCGAGTCTTGTATTGGGTGCCGCTGCTCAGCCGGTGCCCGCAGCCGAAGCCGCCTCCGCGGCCAGAGCCGCCGCTGAAGAGGCGCTGGTCGAGGTGGCCAGGGCAGAAGGCCATCTGGTACCGCTGGAGGACTGGCAGGTCGTGCTGGTGACTGCCAAGCAGGTACCTCGCTTGGGCGACGTTCGTCAGATCTCCAACGCGTTCACGTTCGAGGGACGCGTCTATGCACATGCCACGCTCACGGCCGAGCCCGGCAGGCATGGCGGGCGCCCGGAGTTGGAGGTCCGGTGGTTCAACGCAGACCGGCTGGTTTCCAGGCAATCCAAGCGCATGCTGGTCACGAAGTCGCCCTTCTACCTGGCTTCGTCGACATCCGGCACGGCGTTAGGGCCTGGCATTTGCCGTGTGGAGCTGCACGTCAATGGAAAGCTCATCGCCACCAGGGAGTTCGAAGTCGCACCCATGCCGTGATCGGAGGGTGGGGGCATTCTTATCCTCGTTGTCGATGTGCCACCCGGCTTCTTGTCCAATGTGCGGCGGCAAAGGCTCCGGTATGAAACCGGCATGCCCACAACAGAGGCCCCACACCGACAGGAGACACCCATGAGCTACCAAGGAAGCTGCCATTGCGGGCGCATCCGCTTCACGGTCGAAGGCCGTATCGATTCGGCCATGTCGTGCAACTGCTCGATCTGCCAGCGCAAGGGGTCGCTGATGTGGTTCGTGCCGCGTGAGGCGCTGCAGCTGCTCACGCCCGACGAAGACGCGAGCACCTACACCTTCAACAAGCACGTGATCAAGCACCGCTTCTGCCCGGTGTGCGGCATCCACCCGTTCGGCGAAGGCATCGACCCGAAAGGCAACCGCATGGCGGCGATCAACGTTCGCAGCATCGAAGGCATCGACCTCGCCAGCGTGCCCATCACGCAGTTCGACGGGCGGTCGATGCCGTAGACGGGAAAGGAACATGCCGATGAGCCAGCTCACCCTCCATGAAGCCTCGGTGCCGGTGTTCACGCGGTATCTCGGCCAGCTGTCTTCGATGCTGGAACTGGGCGAGCGCCATGCCGCCGGCCACGGCCTGCACCCAAGCGCCGTGCTGCAGGCGCGGCTGTCACCCACGATGTACCCGCTGTTCAAGCAGGTGCAGATCGCCGCCGGCTTTGCCTTGCGCGCCTGCGCGCCGCTGGCGGGCCTGCCGGTGCCGGACTGGGGCGACCCAGAAGAGAGCTTCGAAGGGCTGCGGGCACGCATCGCCGACACGCTCACGTTCTTGCGTGACCTCACGCCCGAACGCATGCAGGGTGCCGAAGATCGGCCGCTCACCAGCCAGGCGGGGCTGGAGGCGGTTGAGCTGCCCGGTCGCGCGTTCCTCATGCAATACGCGCTGCCCAATTTCTTCTTCCACGTGACCACGGCCTACGCGATCCTGCGGCACCTGGGCGTGGGGCTGGGCAAGGGCGACTACGACGGCTTCCATGTCTACACCCATTGAAGCTGCAGCCAGGGAGCTCGACACCGCGCGCCTGTCGCTGCGCCGGCTGACCGAGGGCGACGATGCCTTCATCCTCGAGTTGCTGAACGAGCCCGGTTGGCTGCGCTTCATTGGCGACAAGGGCGTGCGCTCGCTCGAAGACGCGCGGCGCTACATCGTGCAGGGCCCCATGGCGATGTACGAGCGTGTGGGCTTCGGGTTATGGCTGGTGCAGCGCAGGGCCGACGAGGAGCCGCTGGGCATTTGCGGGCTCATCAAGCGCGACGAGCTCGACGACGTGGACATCGGCTTCGCCTTCCTGGCGCGGCATGGCTCTCAGGGCTATGCGCACGAGGCCGCATCAGCCTGCATGGCACATGCGCGCGAAGTACTGCGGCTGCCTCGGGTGGTGGCCATCACGGTGGCACACAACCACCCGTCGATTCGCCTGCTCGAGAAGATCGGGCTGCGCTTCGAGCGCACGATCACGCTGCCCCATTCCGACGAGCCGCTGCAGCTGTACGCCACAGCCTGACTTGTTTGTTCTCTGATGCGCGGCAGGCCAGGGCCCGCTCAAACGTTCACGCCTTCCCAGGCAAAGGCTCTGCGCGCTGGGGCCAGGCCGGGCCGGCCCAGCGGCAGTCGGTGCCACTCTTCTGCCACGGTCTCCGCAAAGCCGCGGCCGTAAGCCGGGGGAATGTCTTCCATCACGGTGGTGCGAGCAAACCCATGGCGGGGGTACACGTCTTCGTGCTGCTGCGTGGCGACGAAGCCGTCGGTATCTCGCCAGCCACGCGCCCTTGGTGACTCGTCGGCCTCCCGGGCGGGGCGGTTCGCGATCACCTTCAATGCGGCTTCGCGGACCTGCTTGGTCTTTTCGGCCGAGGAGGCCAGTTCGCCCTTGAGCTGGGTGATCTGCTGACGGCACTGCCCGAGCAACTCGGCCGCTTCCTGCTGCGCCTGCGCATGGCGTTTCTTCAAGGCCGCCACCGCACTGCGGTGAATACCGCGGCCGACCCACCACTGGGCTGTGGCAGCGACCGCTGCGCTGCCGCCGGCAATCATCAGGACCTCGTTGAGCACCATTGCGTTCTCCTGGCTATGGACACCAGTGTGGAAGCCAGGGGCTGGACGAGCCTCAGGAATGCGAAGGCGCCCGCACGAACGCGAAGCGGTGCGTCAGCCGTCAGCCGTCAGTGCAGCGCACAAGCAGAAACGACAGACGGCGAGGAAAAACAAACGGCAACCTTGCGGTCGCCGTTTCGTTCTGGGGTTGTGCCGCCTATCGGCCTAGAAGCCGAGGCTGGCGAGCAGGTCGTCCACCTCGCCCTGGTTCGTCACGACATCAGTGCGACCTTCGGGATTGACCACGGGGCCGTTGAGCAACTGGGCTTCCACCTTGTGTGCCTGCTCGGGCGGCGCAGCCTGCACCAGCAGCTTCACGAGGCTGTCTTCCAGCTCGGTGGCCAGCGTCACCACCTTGGCGACCACCTGACCGGTGAGGTCGTGGAAGTCCTGCGCCATCATGATGTCGGTGAGGTGGGTGTCGATGCGCTTGGTGCGCTCTTCCACGTCACCCACGAAGTTCATCACCGAACCCGAGGCCACGGCCTTCACCGGGTCGGCCACGATGGCAGCGGCCATGCGGCGGGTCTCGTCGGCGATGTACCGGTGTTCGGCCTTGGCCGAGTCCACCAGGTTGAGCACCTTGTTGGCGGCATCGGCCGTCTTGATGGCGATGTAGTTGAGGCGGCTGCGCGCGTCGGGCAGGTTGTCTGCCGCGACCTGAAGCTTGGGCATCACGCCCAGTTGCTCCAGCGTGTCGTGCAGCTGGCGCGTGATGGTGCCCAGCTGCTGAAAGATTTCCGGTGACGCTTGTGCGGCCATCTGCGGCGTGAGGCCGGCGAGTTCATCCATCTTCATGTCGTTTGCCTTCCGTCGTCCTTGGCCTTCATGCAGCGATCTTCTGCATGATCTTCTGCACCTTCTCTTCCAGCGTCGCTTTCGTGAAGGGCTTGACGATGTAGCCGGCCGCGCCCGACTGGGCCGCGAGCACGATGTCTTCCTTGCGGGCTTCGGCGGTGACCATGAGCACCGGCAGGTGCTTCAGGCTTTCGTCGGCCTTGATGCTCTTGAGCAGCTCGAAGCCGTTCATGTTGGGCATGTTGATGTCGCTCACCACGAAGTCGAACTTGGTGGTGCGCAGCATGTTCAGCGCGACCACACCGTCTTCGGCCTCTTCGGCGTTGTTGCAGCCCATTTCCTTGAGCAGGCCGCGCACGATGCGGCGCATCGTGGAAAAGTCGTCGACGATCAGGAACTTGAGGTCAGCTGTGCTCATGTTGGTTAAACCTCGTTGGCAGGCAGGCAGAAGGTTGAAAAGGAATCTGGTGCTTTATCGGACGGCACCGACCGGACTTGAGGCAGCTGCCTCGCTGCCGACCGTGACTTCGGGCATGGTGCCAAAGAAGCGGTCTTCGGCCTCGCGGTTCATCACGATGATGCTGATGCGGCGGTTCACCTGGCTCAGCGGGTCGTTCTTGTCGAACGGCACGCTGGCGGCCAGGCCCTGCACACGCAATACCTTGGCATCGGCCAGGCCGCCGGCCAGCAGCTCGCGGCGCGAGGCATTGGCGCGGTCGGCCGACAGCTCCCAGTTGCTGTAGCCGCGCTCGCCCGAGCTGAAGGGCTGTGCATCGGTGTGGCCCTCGAGCGTGAGCTTGTTGGGCACTTCGGTGAGCATGTTGCCAATGGTGCGCAACAGGTCTCGCATGTAGGGCTTCACCACGGCCGAGCCGCTGTCGAACATCGGCCGGTTCTGGTCGTCGACGATCTGGATGCGCAGGCCGTCGCGGGTGAGGTCCAGTCGCACTTGCGACTGCATCTCCTTCCAGCGCGGGTCGGCTGCCAGCACCATCTCGACCTTGTTCTTGAGCGCCTTCAGCCGCTCGGCCTCGGCGGCCGCCTGCAGCTTGCGCACCTCGTTGGGGTCGTAAGGCTTGTTCTTGTCGGACTCGTTGGTGGCACGCTTCATCTGCCCCGAGCTCTTGGTGAGGTCGGTGCCGCCGCCCTTGACGATGGACGACGCGTCGCCCGCGCCCGTACCGCCGAACATGCCCACCTTCAGCGGGCTGTTGAAGTAGTCCTGGATGCCCTTGCGGTCGCCGTCGGTGGTGGAGCCCAGCAGCCACATCAGCAGGAAGAAGGCCATCATCGCCGTCACGAAGTCGGCATAGGCGATCTTCCAGGCGCCGCCATGGTGGGCATGGCCGCCCTTCTTGATCTTCTTGACGATGATCGGTTGGAGCTTCTTCGCGTCACCGGCCATGGCTGCCTCCTAGTGCTTTGCGCCGCCATCGCGAGGGAGGCGACGCATGCAAAAGGCATTGCCAGGCAGACGCCGCGGATCCGGCTTCGCCGGTCCGCTGGCGGCGCCCCCTTGAGGGGGAGCGCCGAAGGCGCTACGGGGGTGGGTCATTTCTTGCCTTTGACGTGGCCTTCGAGCTCGCTGAAGCTCGGACGCTCGGTCGAATACAGCACCTTGCGGCCGAACTCCACCGCGATCTGCGGCGCATAGCCCTGCATCGAAGCCAGCAGCGTGGTCTTGATGCACTGCAGCTCCTTCGTGCCTTCGTCGATCTTCTGCTCCAGCAGGCCGGCCAGCGGCTCGAAGATGCCGTAGGACAGCAGGATGCCGAGGAAGGTGCCCACGAGCGCCGAGCCGATCATGCCGCCCAGCACGGCGGGCGGCTGGCCCACCGAACCCATGGTGTTGACCACGCCCAGCACGGCCGCCACGATGCCGAAGGCCGGCAGGCCGCCCGCCAGGCGCTGCAGCGCCGCCGCGGGCGCATGGGCCTCGTGGTGGTGCGTGTCGATCTCGCTGTCCATGAGGCTTTCGATCTCGTGGGCGTTGAGGTTGCCCGAGACCATCATGCGCAGGTAGTCGGTGATGAACTCGACCACGTGGTGGTCGCTGCCCACGGTGGCGTACTTCTTGAAGAGCGACGAGTTGTGCGGCTCCTCCACGTCCTTCTCGATGGACATGAGGCCTTCCTTGCGTGCCTTCTGCAGCAGGTCGTACAGCAGCGCCATGAGTTCCATGTAGCGCGCCTTGCTGTACTTGGAGCCCTTGAAGCACGAAGCCAGGCCGCCGATCGCGGCCTTCAGCACCTTGGGCTGGTTGGTCGCGATGAAAGCGCCGACGGCCGCGCCCATGATGGTGATCATCTCGAACGGCAATGCCTTCAGCACCACGCTGATGTTGCCCCCGTGCACGACGAACACGCCGAACACGCAACCGAGCGCCACAACGAATCCAATGATGACGAACATCTGAGTTCTTTCCGTTCCCTGCCGGGGAATGCAGCCGGGTCAGGCCGGCCGCCAAAGTTTGCTGCTCTTATCGGCGCGGGGCCCAAGCGACTTGAGTGTCGAACGGAAGCTGCGCGTGCGATCGGCGAAACAGCGGGGCTGTGCCCACCCAAACCCGGCACGCAAAAGAAAACGGGCCCCGAAGGACCCGTTCAAAAGCACTCACCATCTTGGTGTGCCAGGAGGAGACTACAAGCAAACAACAGCCGGAGAAAACATTCCTGTCGCTGGCCTCGTCTTCGGACGGGCCGCGGAAAACTGAAATTGGTTCGTTCAATGCATCTGGATCGCACCGGCCGCCTTGCCCTTGCCGGCACGAGCCGGGGGGTTGCACAGGCCGCAGGTGAAGTGCTTGGCGGTTTCGTGCGGATGCGTGACGAAATGGCCGCCGCACTTGTTGCACGGGGTCATGGTCAGCATGCCGTTGTCCACGAACTTCACCAGGCGCCAGGCGCGGGTGATGGACAGCAGCGGCTCCAGGCCCTGGGCCTGGGTCTGCTCGAGGTACAGGCGGTAGGCCTTGATCACCACGTCGATCTCGTCCATCTCGGCCACCTTGTTCAGGTATTCGTGGATGTTGAGGAAGAGAGACGCGTGGATGTTGGGCTGCCAGGTCATGAACCAGTCGGTCGAGAAAGGCAGTTGGCCCTTCGACGGCGACTTGCCGGAGACTTCCTTGTACAGGCGCAGCAGGCGCTCGTACGACAGATCGGTTTCCGACTCCAGCACCTGCAAGCGGGCGCCCAGCTGGATCAGCGTGACGGCACGTTCGATCTGCTTGGCTTCGGTGAGGATGCTCTTGTTGCGCATGTCAGTTCCAACAATCTAGTAAGTCGCGTTCCAGTGGGCGCCGCGGATCCGGCTTCGCCGGTTCGCCAGCGCCGCCCCCTTGAGGGGGTGCGCCGAAGGCGCTACGGGGGTGAGAGGATTCAGGCCGCTTCTTGATGGCGGCCGGCCATCAGGATGCTGGCGTGCAGGCGGGCGACGCTGTCGTTGGAGGCGGTCTTGCCGTGGTTGGTCAGCAGGCCCCACACCATGTCGTCGTCCACGCGCATGCGGCACAGCAGCGTGTTGCCGGAGGCCACCTTCATCATCTGGGCCGGGCTCAGCACGTTGATCAGATCGGCCGTCTCTTCCGAGACACCCAGGCGGAACAGGGCCTGTTCGCGGTCGGCGCGGATCAGGCTTTGCGCGAGCATCAGGTAGGAAAGATTGGCTTCGCGGATTTCCATCAGGATCTGGTCGGCGTTCATGCTGCTGTTCTCCTAGTGCGGTGTGTTGTGTTTCGTTCGGTAGATCTGTCTCGTCTTTGCGGTGCTGCTTTCGCGTTCACCGTGAAGCGAACTTTAGAAGCCGATACACGCTGACAACATCAGTTGCGTTCTGTGCCTTGAGTCCCTCTTTTCCTGCACCCCCTGTCAGGCAAATTCCTACAGGAGCACTGGAAATGCCAGCTATTTCACGGCTTTGGATCGGCCGCCCGTTACACGACGCTGTTACACGGCTGCCGCTCAAGTTGCGCAGCGCAGGGTCGATAAGACTGTGTTGGTCCTGCCGCGCCATCCGTCAGCACAACTACTTCACGCAGTTGACGCTTGACAAACAGGCCTAAAGTTTTTTCAACCGCGACCCGATAACCCTCCCAACGGCGACGAGCAATCGAAACCGTGGTCCGGAGTAGCCGGCGGATGAACGACCAGAGTGACTACCTTTTTCGCACTTCGCGTCTTGCATCCCATGACTGTCGCCGGGCGCAGCCTGACAAGGAGCCGCACAGCAACTTGGCGGGCATGGCTGGCAGGACGGGTGTCCACCAGCTTGGCAATGCCGGCGCTCTTGCCGGGAGTCAACCCTCTACAGAGAGACTGAAAGGTTCGCGATCATGAGCATGACCATCAACACCAACATCTCGTCGCTGACGGCACAGCGCAATGCGTCGAAGACGCAGAACGACCTGAACACGGCGATCTCGCGCCTGTCTTCGGGCCTGCGCATCAACAGCGCCAAGGACGATGCCGCCGGCCTGGCCATTTCCGAGCGCTTCACCTCGCAGATCCGCGGCCTGAACCAGGCAGCGCGCAACGCCAACGACGGCATCTCGCTGGCCCAGACCGCTGAAGGCGCCCTGCAGTCCGCAGGCAACATCCTGCAGCGTGTGCGTGAGCTGGCCGTGCAGTCGGCCAACGCCTCCAACAGCGCCAGCGACCGCCAGGCCCTGCAGCAGGAAGTCTCGCAGCTGGTCTCCGAGCTCGACCGCATCTCCACCACCACCGAGTTCAACGGCCAGAAACTGCTCGACGGCACCTTCGGCACCCAGCAGTTCCAGGTCGGCGCCAACGCCAACCAGACCATCACCGCCACCACCGCCAACGTGCGCACCAGCGTCTACGGCAACAACCAGATCGAGGCCGATGGCTCCGCCACCGCCGCCGCGGCCTGGGGTGCCAACGGCGTGACCGGCGCCACCCTGACGATCAACGGCGCGCTGGGCAGCAAGGCCGTGACCGTGGCCGCCAACCAGACCGCCAAGGACATCGCCGCCAACATCAACGCGGTGAAGGGCGACACCGGCGTGACGGCCGCCGCGCGCACCGAGGTGAACCTGGCCTTCGGCGCTGCCGGTTCCTACTCGCTGAACCTGCGTTCGGACAACGGCACCGACCAGACCGTGGCCTTCACGCTGTCGGCCTCTGCCACCGCCGACGGCCTGTCGGCCGCTGTGTCCGCCATCAACGAGCAGACCTCGAAGACCGGCGTGACCGCCGCGCTGAACACGGCCGGCACGGCCGTGGTGCTGACCAGCGCCACCGGCAACGACATCCGCGTGGCCGACACGACCGTGGCCAACGCCGGTGCCGTGACGGTGCGCAAGCTCGACGCCGACGGCAACTTCGTCGGTGCCGCCGCCACGCTGACCGCCGACACGACCGCCGACAACACGCTGACCAGCGGCTACATCACGCTGGACTCCGACAAGTCCTTCGCGATCGACAACTCGACGGCCGTCGCGACCGACGCGTTCGCCGATGGCGCTTCCACGCTGAACAAGGTGTCGGACCTCGACGTGTCGACCTTCTCCAAGGCCAGCGAGGCCCTGAAGACGGTGGACTCGGCGCTGACCTTCATCAACAGCGAACGCGCCAAGCTGGGCGCCCTGCAGTCGCGCTTCGAAACCACGATCGCCAACCTGCAGACCACCAGCGAGAACCTGGCCGCCTCGCGCAGCCGCATCCAGGACGCCGACTTCGCCAAGGAAACCGCCGCCCTGTCGCGTGCCCAGGTCCTGCAGCAGGCCGGCACGGCCATGATCGCCCAGGCCAACCAGCTGCCCCAGGGCGTTCTCTCCCTCCTGCGCTGACCACCCCCGTAGCGCCTCCCGGTGCTCCCCTCAAGGGGGCGACGCTGGCGGACCGGCAGAGCCGGATCCGCGGCGTCTACTCTGGGCAGCCCCGCGACCTTTCGGGTCGCGGGGCTTTTCTTTTGCCTGGTTGGGAATGCGTTGTCGTTGTAACGGTGGTCTTGCACCCCTCAAACACGCTGGCCAACAACCGAAAACAGCCCATAAGACGCAGGTCTTGTCACCATGGGCTTGACGATCAACACCAACACCGCTTCGCTGGTTGCACAGCGCAATGCGTCGAAGACGCAGAACGACCTGAACACGGCGATCTCGCGCCTGTCTTCGGGCCTGCGCATCAACAGCGCCA
>CAMLLU010000033.1 GCA_946480925.1 uncultured Rivibacter sp. | reverse complement strand
TGAAGCAGATCTATCGGAAGCTCAATGTGAGTTCTCGGGCTGAGGCGGCGTTGGAGGCGCAGAGGTTGGGGTTGTTTCGGAGGTAGGCTCTTTTCGGTTTTTGTGCTTTTTTGGTTGCCTTCGTGTTGATTCATCTTGTCGAGGTAGCAGCCCGCCGGGAGTCCGCCCCGGCAGGCGGGTAACTTTCTTCTGCGGGGCCCAGAAGAAAGTCACCAAAGAAGAGGGCCTGAACCGCATTCGAGCCCTGCTTCTCTCGAGACCCCGCCCAACATTCAGCTTTGAACGCCTTGGCTTTCTCGCCCAAGGTACCGTCGTTCTGCTGGCTTCTCCGTAGCACTGCTAGTGCCGGCCTCCCAGGCCGGCGCGGGCCGCGTCTTTTCTTGGCAATGCGCAGCGAGCCGTAGTTGACGAGTGCGCCATTGCTTCGATGAAGCACTGCCTTTCCAAGTGGCCCGCCGGACCGTGCCTCCACTTCGAACGGTGAGAGTGCATGGTGTTGCATTCAGGCCCTTTGCTTTGGTGACTTTCATTTGGGCCCCGCAAATGTTCGCGCAGCGGCGGTTCACTCATTTCGCGTAGCGAAGTGAGTGAACACCAAAGTTACCCGCCTGCCGGGTCACATCGACAAAACACCCCCACACAAAAGCAACCAATCCAGCGGGCTATCTCATCGACAAGATGAATCAGCACGAAGGCAACCAAGACACACCAGTACAAGCCACACCAACCCCAACCCATAATCCCGCCCCATGATCGGCAGACTAACCGGCGTCATCGCGGAAAAAACGCCCCCGCTCGTCCTCATCGACGTCAACGGCGTCGCCTACGAAGTCGATGTGCCGATGAGCAGCTTCTACAACCTGCCCAACCTCGGCGAGCGCGTCACGCTGCTCACGCACTTCATCGTGCGTGAAGACGCGCAGATCCTCTTCGGCTTCCTCACGACTGAAGAGCGCGCCACCTTCCGCCAGCTCATCAAGATCTCCGGCGTCGGCCCGCGCACCGCGCTTGCCATCCTCTCCGGCCTGTCCGTCGCCGAGCTCGCGCAAGCCGTGAGCCTGCAAGAGGCCGGCCGCCTGGTGAAGATCCCGGGCATCGGCAAGAAGACCGCCGAGCGCCTGCTGCTCGAGCTCAAGGGCAAGCTCGGCGCCGAGCTCACGGCGTCACCTGCCAGCGTCGAAAGCGATGCGCAGGCCGACGTGCTGCAGGCGCTCATCGCGCTCGGCTACTCCGAGAAGGAAGCCGCGCTGGCGCTCAAGGCGCTGCCCAAGGACGTGGGCGTGAGCGACGGCATCAAGCTCGCGCTGAAGTCGCTGGCGCGGTGACGGCGGCCGGATAATCCGAACCCACCATGGCCATCCAGACCGACGACTTCGCCCCAGCGCCGCCGCGCCGCGTGGTGAGCGCTGCGCCCGCCTCGCCCAATGAAGAGGCGCTGGAGCGCGCGCTGCGCCCCAAGCTGCTGGACGAATACGTCGGCCAATCGAAGGCGCGCGAACAGCTCGAGATCTTCATCGGCGCGGCCAAGAAGCGTGCAGAAGCCCTCGACCACGTGCTGCTGTTCGGCCCGCCCGGCCTGGGCAAGACGACCCTCAGCCACATCATTGCCCACGAGCTCGGCGTGAACCTGCGCCAGACCTCGGGCCCGGTACTCGAGAAGCCGAAGGACCTCGCGGCCATCCTCACCAACCTCGAGCGCAACGACGTGCTCTTCATCGACGAGATCCACCGCCTCTCGCCGGTGGTCGAAGAGATCCTCTACCCCGCGCTCGAGGACTACCAGATCGACATCATGATCGGCGAAGGCCCCGCAGCCCGCTCGATCAAGCTCGACCTGCAGCCCTTCACGCTGGTGGGCGCCACCACGCGCGCGGGCATGCTGACCAACCCCTTGCGCGACCGCTTCGGCATCGTTGCGCGGCTGGAGTTCTATTCGCCCGAGGAGCTCTCGCGCATCGTCTCGCGTTCGGCCGGCCTGCTCAATGCGGCCATCGACCCCGAAGGCGCCACCGAAATCGCGCGCCGTTCACGCGGCACACCGCGCATCGCCAACCGCCTGCTGCGCCGCGTGCGCGATTACGCCGAGGTCAAGAGCGATGGCCGCATCAGCAAGACCATCGCCGACAAGGCGCTCGCCATGCTCGACGTGGACCCGCAGGGCTTCGACATCATGGACCGCAAGCTGCTCGAAGCGGTGATCCACAAGTTCGACGGCGGGCCGGTTGGCCTGGACAACCTGGCCGCGGCCATCGGCGAAGAGCGCGACACCATCGAAGACGTGATCGAGCCCTACCTCATCCAGCAGGGCTACCTGCAGCGCACGCCGCGCGGGCGCATCGCCACGCTGGCCGCGTGGCGGCACCTGGGGCTCACGCCGCCGCGCAGCTCGGCTGCGGCAGGCCCGGGTGACCTGTTCGAGGGCTGAGCCCGCGCCGGCGCAGGCCCAGGCCGGCCAGCAGCATGGCGATCTCCGGCACCGGCGTGAGGACGAGCGGCACGATGCCACCGGTTCCCGTGGACGCACTCAGCGCGATCTGGCCAAGGTCGTTCAGCATCGGAGGCCTGTAGGTCAGGCCGACGAAGTCGCCGAACGCGGCCGCCAGCTGGCCCAGGTCTTCGACTCGGCCGTTGTCCCACAGGAAGTACCGGTAGGTCATGGAGTTGCCGCCCCAGAAGCGCGTGCCTACCTGAGTCCACCACCAGCCGTGATGACGCGCCATCGTAGTAGCTGCCCTGCACCTGGCCGTTGTCGGTGACGGCCCTTGGGTTCAGCGGCACCAGGAACTGGCGCGTCGTACCGTCTGCAAGGCGAGCACGATCGTCCATGAGCACATCGCCACGGTTGTTGATGCCCCGTGCCCACCCGCTGCCGATGTTGGTGGTCACACCGTTGGCATAGATGTAGTTGGAGCCGCCGGAGCTGGTGCCCAGCACCTGCCCCGACTGGTTCATGCCGATCACCTCACGGGCGTTGCCGGCCTCGGCCGGCAACGTACGGATGCTCGGTCGCAGCAGCAGCCGAGACCGCGAACAGACACGACAGGAACATGGGCAGACGCAGCAGGTGGGGTCAGGCAGCGTGATGCGGGTTCGGCCTAGCCTTGTCTCCCCCCCGAGGGCTGCGGCTGGCGAGAAGTCCCGAGCGATCTGTTCGCGGGCTGGCGAGCCCTCTCTGCCGGCGCCGCAGCACACCCAGCGCCAGCAGCCCGGCGCCCAGCAAGGCGAACGTCTGCGGTTCGGGCACCGGCGTCAGCAGGAAGGGCTGCCACTGCTCGTTGCCGACCCAGACATACGAGGCGATCTGCCCGACCTCGTTGAGGATCGGAAAACTCACTCCAGGTCCCCCGATGCCCATGGCGGTCAGGTCGGTGATCTTGCCGTGGTCCCACAGGTACATGCGCTGAGCGAGCCAGCCGTCCATGCGAAACCAAACGTCCAGGAGCATCTGCCCGAGGTCATTCGAATCGATGACCGACGCCGAGTACGAGGCCCTGTCCTGCCACCGGAAGTCGTCGGTGATGTCATTCGCCACGCCGTCGTGGTACACGAAAGTATGGAACGTCGGGTACCTCAGCCCGGGTGGGGTGTATTCCGCCATGCCGATCACTTCACCCCGGTCGGTGATATCGACGGCGCGGCTGCTCAACCCGCCAAAACGACCGATTTCCGTCACCTGCCCCTGCCGGTCGATGAACACGGCCGTGTTGTTGAAGGTGCCGGCCATCTCGCCGGCATCGTTGACCATTCCAACGGACATGCCAGGCAGGCCGACCCTCGTCAGACTGCTGCCATCGTCCAGGGCCGTATAGCTGGTGCCGTCGGCCGCCTGGACTGTTCCGACCACGAGACCGCTGTCGGTCATGGCGCGCGCGGAAAAACGCGGGTCGACGAAGGATCGTGTCTGACCATTGGCGTTCAGCACGTAGCGATCCGTCAGCACGTCGCCTCGGTTGTTGACATCCTGCAGGGATGCGCCCGATTGCTCCGGGATGGAGAAGTCGCGGTATCGGCCGTTGTCGTAGAGGAAGCGTTGACCACCGCCGGTCAGGATCGCCTGCCCCACGTCGTTCATCTTGTAAACCCACAGGAGGCGACCCTCGGCACCGGCCGGAGACGGAAGGATCGACATCCGCCCGCCGCTGTAGAGATACACGCCGGAAGAGCTGCCCTCCATGCTGACCTGGCCCATCACCTCGCCACGGTTGTTGAGGTGGAGGAAGCTGATCGATCTGACGCCCGGCGCCAGCTGGATCGGCTCAGCCGTCCAGCCTTCCGGCAGGTCCAGCGCCTGCGCCGCCGGTGCTGCCGCAAGGACCAGCCCGCAGATCCATGCGCGTGTGCCAAGACGGGCGCGAGAGTTCGCATTCGGACGAGGCATGTGTGTCTCCCTTCGTTGCGCGCGCCGCGGCCACCGGCGCTCGGCGTTGCGCAAAGGCAATGTAGGAAGACATCAACGGCGCAGGTGTAAGCCGTCGGACTTGCTTACACCTGAGAGGAGTGGCGAACGCCACCTCGTCTCTGACGAGGTCTTCGCCGCTGTCGGTGGCTGCGGCTGTCAGGCCGGCGCGCTCGCGTCGGTGGTTTCGCGCGTCGCGGCTGCGTTCGTTGCGCCTTGCGAGCCACAGAAGCGGCCCACCAGCCACAGCCCTGCCACGATACCCAGTGCCCAGCCGATCTGCTGGGGCAGCGTCAGCGTGTGGGCCACCCAAAGGAAGGCCAGCACGGCGCCCATCAACACGAGGAACAGCAGGCCGGATGCCCACATCGCGGCACGGCTCATCGGGGGGTCGAAACGCTGCACACGGGTGATGTCGAACGCCGGCTTCGGCCACTTGGCCGCCACATCGGCCGGGCGCCAGCCGGGCGGCTTGAACCACACGCGCAGCTTGTCGGCCCAGCGCTCGGCACGCCAGCTGTCCTTCGCTAGCCCCCAGTAGATCTGCAGGTTGGCCCACACCGGGTTCCAGCTGCGCAGGGGCCCTCGCGTGCCGTAGACGCAGGGCTCGTCGTCGCGCTCTTCTTCGTAGGTGCCGAACAGCCGGTCCCACACGATGAAGATGCCGCCGTAGTTCTTGTCAAGGTAGCGGTCGTTCACTGCATGGTGCACGCGATGGTTCGAAGGTGCGCAGAACCAGCGGTCGAACCAACCGAGCCTGCCGATCTGCTGCGTGTGTACCCAATACTGGTACAGCAGATCGATCAGGCCCACCACCGCGAACACCAGCGGCGGAAAGCCCAGCACCGCCATCGGCAGGTAGAAGATCCACGCGAAGAGCCAGCCGCTGCTCGTTTGCCGCAGCGCGGTGGAGAGGTTGTAGTCCTCGCTCTGGTGGTGCACCACGTGCGCGGCCCACAGCACCGCGCTTTCGTGGCCCATGCGGTGCAGCCAGTAGTAGCAGAAGTCGTAGAGCAGCAGGCCCACGGCCCACACCCACCACACGTCGGCAGGCAGCCGCCACAGCGACGCGTGCTGCCAGACGATGGTGTAGAGGCCGAGTGTCATCAGCTTGGTGAAGATGCCGCTCACCTGGCTCAGCATGCCCAGCCCGATGCTGTTGAGCGCATCGTTGAGCCGGTAGGTGTTGCGGCCGCGAACCCAGCCGACGATGAACTCGATCGCGATCAGGCCGAGGAACACCGGCGTGGCGAGGACGATGACTTGTGCGCCTTCCATGCGCCCATCATGGCCGCGGGCAGCGCCGGTGTGTAGAGGAGCAGCCCCCAGGTCTCAGGCGAGGCAGCCGCGGGCGTCCACGCTCCATACCGCCTCGACGCTGCCCTTCTGCAGGCCGCCGCGCACCGCGACCAGGTGATCGTGCAGGTTCACGGTCGGGTCGCAGTGACCAGGGATCAGCCATACCGTGTCGCCCAGCGCCGGCAGCGTTTCGCCCTCGCGGGCGGTGAGGATGCCGTGCTCGTCGCCGCCGTTGCGCCAGTCGAGCCGGTGCATCCACACGCGCGGCGGGCCGGAGTCGAGCGCGTGGCTCTTGTGGCCGGCGTCGATGACCGCATGGTCGCTGCCGCGGCTGATGACCTGCGACTTGACGAACAGCGCGTGCTCGAACTGCGGCGAATGCGGCGTGGGCAGGTTGTCTGCGTAGTCGCGATCCATGAAGAGGTAGCTGCCGGCCTGCAGCTCGCCCCACAGGCCCGACTCGCTCTCCAGTGCGAACGCCCCGGTGCCGCCGCCGGTGACCAGCGGCACCAGCAGCCCCACGGCGGCGACGGCGTCCTTCGCCTGTTGCACAGCGTGTGCGGCATCGCTCACGGTGGCGTCGCGCTCTTCGTGCGAACGCATGTGCTGCACGCGGCCGTGGTAGCCCTGCAGCCCGGCGAACCGCAAGGGCTTGTACTGGCTCACCAGCCGGGCCAGCTCACCCGCCTGCGCCGGCGGCACGCCGCAGCGGCCCTGGCCGACGTCGACCTCCACGTACACGTCGATGCGCGCGCGCTGTGCCTTCATGGCCTTGGCCAGCAGCTCCACGCCCAGGGCCGAATCGACCGCGATGCCGAGGTGCAGGTTGCGCGCCAGCTGCGCCAGCCGCTCCAGCTTCGACCTGGCGACGATCTCGTTGGTGATGAGGATGTCGTCGATGCCGCAGGCGCCCAGCGCCAGCGCTTCGTCGAGCTTCTGCACGCACACGCCCACCGCGCCGAGCTCGATCTGCCGCTTGGCGATGGCCGCGCACTTGTGCGTCTTGGCATGCGGGCGCAGCCGCAGACCCTTCGAGGCCGCATAGCTGGACATGCGCATGAGGTTGCGTTCCATCGCGGCCAGGTCCACCACCAGCGCGGGCGACTCGATGGCCGCGATCTTGTCGCCGACACGTGCCGGCGGAAATGCTCTCATCCGCTCCCTCTTGCGGGCCCCTGCCCTTATGCGTTCAGGCCTTCGGCCCGGCGTCGCCCACCTCGTCGTGCATCTCGCCTTCGAGGTGCGCGCTGTCGCTCCAGCCCACCAGCGAAAAGCCGCCAGGCGTGTAGAGCAACCGGTTGATGTTGGCATTGCCCAGCTGCCAGGTGCGCGGGCCTTGCAGGTCGATGCGGGCGGCGGCGCGGTACAGGCAGTCGAGCACGCCGCCGTGCGCGACCAGCGCGATGGTCTGGCCAGGGTGGCGCGCCGCGAGCCGCGTGGCCACGTCGACGCAGCGCAGGTAGAAGTCGCGCAGCGTTTCGCCGCCTTCGGGGCCGAACTCGGGGTCGCGCTTGCGCCAGCGCTCGCTGAGCTCGGGCCAGCGCGCCTCGATCTCCTTGAAGGTCTGCCCTTCGAAGATGCCGAAGCCGCGCTCGCGCAACCCAGGCTCCGCGATCACCGGCACGCCGATGGCGCTGGACACCGCCTGCGCCGTCTCGAAAGCACGGCCGAGGTCGCTGGCGTAGAGCACCGAGATGCCCTCCTCCGCCAGCGCCCGGCCCAGCCGGCGGGCCTGCCAGCGGCCCAGCTCATTGAGCGGCACGTCGAGCTGGCCCTGGATGCGCGAGTCCACGTTCCACGCGGTTTCGCCGTGCCGCAGCGCGAACACGCGCGTGGGCTCCGCCGACACGGCGCCTCCCGCGGCGTGCCCGGTCGCTTGTTCCTGTCTGTCCAGCATCAGGGCAACTCGTGGTTCAGGCCAGTCGCTTGTTGAGCGTGTAGGCGCCCGAGAAACTGGCTTCGGCCAGCACGTGGCCGCGCATCGCCTCGCGCACCTGCGCACCGGTGAAGGCGCCTTCGACCGGCAACCGCGCCACGTCGAGCGCGTAGAGCGTGAAGACGTAGTGGTGCATGCGTGCGTCGTTGAACGGCGGGAACGGGCCGTCGTAGCCGAAGTACTGGCCGCCCATCTCGGTGTCACCGCCGAACCAGCCGGTGTAGTCGTTGAGGCCATGGCGCGCCCCGTGCAGCGTTTCAGGGCCGCTCTTGCCGCGCGCGGTGAAGCCGCGGCTGAACTCTCCTTCCTCGATGGCGCGCAGCACCGGCGGCAGGTCGACCATCACCCAGTGGAAGAAGTCCACGCGCGGCAGGTCGGCCGGCACCTCGCGGTCGGCACGGTTCACGTCGTCGCCGCGGCTGGGCACATCGGGGTCGTGGCAGATGAGCACGAAGCTCTGCGTGCCCGCGGGCACGTCGCTCCACGCCAGCTGCGGGTTGACGTTGTCGGAGAAGGTGACCGTCTCCTTCGCGTCGGGCTTGCCCGCGGCATATTTCGTCGGGATGCGCTGGCCGTCAGGCCAGCTGCTGCTGGTGAGTTTCATGCTTTACCCTCCTACGGGATTCAGGGGTCAGACACCCCAGACGATGTCGCGGTCTTCGCGCTGGGCGTGTTTCATCATTTCCACCAGAGGCCAGGCACGCTGGCGCAGCGTGATGCCGCGTGGCGGCGTCGCCTCGCCGTTCGCACGTGCTTCTTCGTCGGCCTGCCTGGCCTGTGCTTCATCCGCAGCGATGGCGGCCTCGATGGCCTGCACGGCCGCCGGCATCTCGGCCACTTCGATGATGCCCTTGGGCGACGGCTCCTTGCCGATGATGCGCAGGACCTGATCGCCGTTGGGACTCATCATGATCACGTCGCCAGCGGCCTTGGACTTGAACTTGTAGAGCATCTTGGATGGCGGGCGGCGCTGTCAGCGGCGCTCGTACATGTAGCTGCGATTGAAGGGATAGGCCGATTGTGCGCCGCGCATCGTGCCGGTGGCGAGTTGCCCGTCGGGCCGCGCGGCCAGCATCTGGTGCAGCGCGATCCAGCCTTGCTCGAAGCTCATCGCGCAGCCGGCGAGGTAGAGCCGGTAGGCGCGCACCACCGATTCGCGCGTGAACTGGCGCGCGCGCGGCAGCTGGGCTTCGAGCCCGTCGCTCCAGGCCCACAGCGTGCGGGCGTAGTGCGGGCGCAGGTTCTCCACGTCGAGTCCTTCGAAGCCGGCCTCGGCCATGGCTTCCATCACGTGCGACACGTGCGCCAGTTCCCCGCCCGGGAAGATGTAGCGCTCGATGAAGTGGCCCATGCCCGAGCCGAGTTCCGCGTTGTGCACGCCGCCGGCCGTGATGCCATGGTTCATCAGCAGGCCACCGGGCTTGAGCAGGCCGCGGATCTTCTCGAAGTAGCCCACGAGGTGGGCACGGCCGACGTGTTCGAACATGCCCACCGAGGCGATCTTGTCGTAGAGGAAGTCCTCAGGGATCTCGCGATAGTCGCGCAGCTCCATGCGCACGCGGCCCTGCAGGCCTTTTTCGGCAATGAGGCGGTTCACGTAGGCATGCTGGTTCTTCGACAGCGTGACGCCGTGCGCGTGCACGCCGTAGTGCTCCGCAGCCCACAACAGCAGGGCCCCCCAGCCGGCGCCGACGTCTAGGAAGCGATCGCCCGGCTGCAGCACCAGCTTCCTGCAGATGTGGTCGAGCTTGGCCTCCTGCGCCTGCGCCAGCGTCATCTGCGAGTCGGCGAAGTAGGCGCACGAGTAGACGCGCCGCGGGTCGAGCCACAGCGCATAGAACTCGTCGGACACGTCGTAGTGGAACTGGATCTGCTGCGCGTCTTGCTCGCGCGTGTGACGCGCCGAAGACTTGCCGTGACGCATGAGGCCCTGCCACCAGCCCAGCAAGCCATGGGGTTCGCCTTGCTGGCGCGGGTCGGCCGGCAGCAAGGCGGCGGCGGTGGCCATCAGGTCGCGCATGGAGCCGTCGAGCTCGAGCCGCCCTTCCACGTAAGCCTCGGCGAGCCGCCCGATCTCACCGCCGGCCAGCTGTGCCAGCAGCTTGTGGTCGCGCACCGACAACGTGAGTCTCGGCTCTGTGTGACCGAGCCTCTGCCCGCCCGGCAGCACCAGCGCAGCCGGCACCGGCAAGGCAGACAGCTTGGACGTCACGATCGCATTGAGAGCCGACATGGAACAAGGCCTCCTCGAACGCTACGGTGAGGTGGGCAACTCTACCGAATGACACCGCGCAAGCAGCGTGCCGGGGCATTGGGCTGCGTAACGCTTGCTAACGCTCAATGCGGGTGGACAACACGATGGCCGAGGTGGTGCGCTCCACCCCTTCTAACGCGCCGATGCGATCGATCAGCTCATCGAGCTCGCCGATGGAAGGTGCCGCCACCACGGCCAGCAGGTCGAACGGGCCACTCACCGAATGCAGGCTGCGCACCGCCACGATCTTGCGCAGCGCCGCCTCGATGGCGCCGGCCTGCTTGGGCGCCATGGTGATCATCACGTGCGCACGCACCAGCGCGGCCTCGATCTCGTCGGCCACCTTGACGGTGTAGCCGGCGATCACGCGCGCCCGCTCGAGCCGCTCGATACGGCTTTGCACCGTGGTGCGCGACAAGCCCAGCCGGCGCGCCAATTCGGCCGTGGCGCTGCGCGCGTTCTCGCGCAGCAGGCCCAGCAGCGCGCGGTCGGTGTCGTCCAGGTGGGTCGTCATGCTGCGCAAATCAGCTCGTCATTTCGACGAAGTATCCGCGTGGTTCCGTCGAATGTCGAGCTGCGTTCTGCAAGGCCACCGCACAGAATTTGCCCATCCCAATACACCGGCACTGCGGAGGCTCTTCATGAAATCCATCCTTCTGCTCGGCGGCGGCAAGATCGGCTCGGTGGTGGCCGACCTGCTGGCCCATGCCACGACCGATGGCCAGCCCGACTACCAGGTCACCGTGGCCGACCGCTCCGAAGCCCTGCTGGCCGGGCTGCCGCGCCATCCGCAGATCAACACGCTGGTGCTCGACGTGAACGACGCGACGCTGCTGCGCACCGCGCTGCGCGGCCGTTTCGCGGTGCTTTCAGCGCTGCCCTACATGCTCACCCTGCAGGTGGCCCGGGCCGCGCGCGAACTGAACGTGCACTACCTCGACCTCACCGAAGACGTGGCCGCCACGCGCGGTATCCGCGAACTGGCCGAGGGCGCGAGCACGGCATTCATTCCGCAGTGCGGGCTGGCGCCCGGCTTCATTTCGATCGTCGCGCACGACCTGGCGCGGCGCTTCGACACGCTGGACTCGGTGCGCATGCGCGTTGGGGCGTTGCCGGCCTACCCCAGCAATGCGCTGAACTACAACCTCACGTGGAGCACGGAGGGCGTCATCAACGAGTACTGCGAGCCCTGCGAGGCCATCGTCGACGGCAAGCTCACCGAAGCGCCAGCACTGGAAGAGCGCGAGGAGTTCTCGCTCGACGGCGTGCTCTACGAGGCCTTCAACACCTCGGGCGGTCTGGGCACGCTGTGCGAAACGCTCGACGGCCACGTGCGCACGCTGAACTACCGCACCATCCGCTACCCGGGGCACGCAGCCATCATGAAGGCGTTGCTCAACGACCTGCGGCTGCGCGACCGGCGCGAGCTGCTCAAGGACATCCTGGAGAACGCGGTACCGGCCACCATGCAGGACGTGGTGATCGTGTTCGTCACCGTGAGCGGCACGCGGCCCGACGAAAGCGGCCAGCCGCGCTTCCTGCAGGACACCTACGCGCGCAAGATCTACAGCCACGTGCTGCACGGCACGATGCGCAGCGCCATCCAGATCACCACCGCATCGAGCCTCACCGCCATGCTGGACTTGCTGGCGCATGGCCAGTTGCCACAGCGCGGATTCGTGCGGCAGGAGCAGGTGTCGCTCGACACCTTCCTGGCCAACCGGTTCGGCCAGGTGTACGGCACACAGGCGCTGGCGAAGGCGGCCTGAGCTAAGGAACGGCGACGGCAACGCCGCCAGGCTCGGTGGCCCTTGCCGCAGGCGGGGGTGTAGGCGTGGGTGTCGGTGCGGCTGCGGGGGCGGGTGGCCGGCCAAAGCCGAGGTCGTGCCACAGCGGCCTGGCCAGCTGCCACATCGAAAGCCCCTGTGCAACCCAGCGCACCGGCCTGCGCCATCCGAACCGCCAAAGCACGGCGACCAGCGCACCGGCCGCCAGCACGGTAGCCACCCGGCGCACCCAGGGCGCACGTGCCCAGGCCATGGCCCGCATGGGGGCGGATTGCAACGCATCGCCCTGCAGCTCGGCCAGCGCCGTCTGCACACGCAGACGCGACACGGCGAAACGCAGCCTCAACAGCTCGCGCTTGACCTCGAGCTCGCCGGGCTCGCCCGGGAATTCAATGGCGCGGGTCATAAGTAGGCTCCTGCGACGCGGGAGTGCTGCGGGGCGGCAGGTTGGCTTCTGGGGCCGCACCATCGCGCGACTCACGTTCCAACGCGCCCGGACCATCTGCTGCCGAGGCCGGTGGCTCGACCATCGCGCGCAGCCACAGCATGTCTTCACTGGCCACTTCGGCCAGCAGGCTGCGCGGGGTTTCTTGCCGCCACGCATGCCAAAGCGCGAGGGCGCCGAGCGCCCCGGGCACGAGGCACAGCAGCCAGGCCCAGGCACTGGGCCAAGCCTGGTGCCAAGCCGACAACACGCCCAAGCCGATGACCGCCATCAACGCCGCATGCACGAGCAGCAGGCCGACGACGGCCCACAGCAGGCGCCGCTGCCAATGCGCCTTCCACTCCTGTACGGCTTGCGCGGCTGCGTCGCCGTACAGGGCGGCGTGCCCCACGACGGCGGACAGCAGTTCCTTCAGCGAGCCGAAGATCTCGCCCATGCGCGCTCCTGTTGTTGTGGTTGTGCTTGCGAGCGCGGTGGAGCTTATTCGTCGGTATGGTGGTTGTGATAGCTGCGCGACAGCAGCAGGCCGATGGCCGCGCCGGCCAGCAACGCCGCCACCACTGCCTGCAGCGGCCGGTCACGCACCACGTCACGCGCCTTTTCGGCGCCGTGCATGGCCTGGTCGCGAGCCTTCAGGCCCACGTCCTGCACCGAATGCGTCAGGTTGGAGGCACGTTCCTTCAGCGTGGCCAGCAGGTCGCGCACCTCGGCGGAAGCCGCAGGCCCGATCTTGCGCACCAGCGCTTCGATGTCGTGGGCGATCTCGCTGGCCGAAGCACGTGTCTGCTCGGCCACGCCCTGTGCACCACGGCTCGCGGCAGAGGAAACGTCCTGCATCGTGCTGCGGGCGTCGTCGACCAGCCCGCGGACATTGCTGCCGGTGGCAGCTGAGGCGCCATTGCCGGTGGCGGTGGATGTTGTCGGATTCATGTGGCTCTCCTACCAAGGTTGTTGAGTAAATCGAAGCAAACAGCGGACGTTAGGCGCCGGTCCGCAAATGCAAAGGCGGCCGTCTCCGGCCGCCGCCCCTAGCCCTTCTTGATGAGGCTGAGGATGAAGGTCACGACAGCCATGACCACGAAGATGAAGAACAGTATCTGCGCAATGCCTGCGGCACCGGCTGCGATGCCGCCGAAGCCGAACACGGCGGCAATCAGCGCAATGACGAAGAACACAACGGCGTAATGCAACATGGCGAACTCCTTCAGGTCAGCACGGCCTTCGCTGGCCGACAGCTCCAATCTAGGCAGATCGCTCATCCCAATCCTTAGGCCATTGCCTCAGCCGCGCGTAGTGAGCGGCTGAGAGCGTTGTCAGCGTGGGCTGACATCTCCGCTCGGCGCGTCGCTTGTCAGCACAGGCCGACGCCGCGGCGGGAAACAGCCCGCGGTCGCGCCCACATACCGTCCGACGCTCGTCCGCCCCCGGCGGACCTAGTCTTCTGTCGTCAGCGCAGCAGGCCTTCCGCGAACGAAGGGTCGCGCTGCCGACACCTCGTGTCAACGAATGAAAGGATTAACCATGAACTGGGATCGTGTCGAAGGCAATTGGCAGCAGTTCAAGGGCAAGCTGCGCGAGAAATGGGGTGAGCTGACCGACGACGACATCGACGTCATCGACGGCCGCCGCGAGCAGCTGCAGGGCAAGATCCAGGAACGCTACGGCAAGCGCCGCGACGAGGCCGAGCGCGAAGTCGACGACTGGCTCAATACCCTGCATTGACAGATGAACGAGCCTGCCGTCCCCAGCTTCAGCCCACCACCGACGCCGGCTGCGAAAGCCGCGCCGGCTCGGGCTGGGCCGCGGGTGCGGCAGGTACTGGTGTGCTGGTCGCGGGTTCGCTGTCGGGTGTGACCGGCAGCACGACCTCGACCAGCGTGCCGCGGCCCGGGCGGCTGTGAACCGTGAACTGGCCGCGCAAGGCCAGCGCCCGGTGGCGCATGCCGGCCAAGCCGTGCGTGCCGCTGCGCACCGCGGTGGCGGGGTCGAAACCGACCCCGTCGTCGTGGATACGCAGCACCGTGTCGGTGGGCCGCGCGTTGAGATCGATGTGGATGTGGCGCGCCTTCGAATACTTCTCGACGTTGGTGAGCGCCTCCTGCACGATGCGGTACAGCGCAATGCCGGCCTGCGGGTCTACCCGCACAGCCGGGTCGAGCCGCGCCTCCACCGCCAGGCCGCTGCGCTCTGCAAAGTCGTCGGCCAGGCTCTGCAGCGCTGCCACCAGCCCCAGGTGGTTGAGGATGGACGGGCGCAGGTCTTCGATGATGCGGCGCTTGAGATGGATGCCCTGCGTAAGAGTCTCGGCCAGCTGGCGGATGCGTTCCTGGCTAGAAGGCGGTGCCTGCTTCAGTTCCATGCGCAACGCGGTGAGATCTAGCTTGGCGGCGGTGAGCAGCGCGCCCAGTTCGTCGTGCAGCTCGCGCGCCAGCTTGGCGCGTTCGTCCTCGCGCACCCGCTGCAGGTGGATGGCCAGCTCGGTGAGGTCGGCGGTGCGACGCTCCACCTCGCTTTCGAGCTTGGCGCGCTCCAGCTCGATGAGCTTGGCCTCGTGTTCCTTTTCGGCGGCCACGCGGCCGTAGTAGCGCGCGTAGAAGAAGAAGGTGAGCAGGCTGAGCGCCGTGGTCACGGCCACCCCCAGGCGCACCCACAGCGCCTGGCGCAGCCATTTGTTGCGTCGCTCCACGTCTTCACGGCGCTGAAGCGCACCCATGTCGGCCACCGTGCGGCGGATCTGCTCCATGCGCTGGCGCCCGATGTCGGACTCGACGACCGCTCGCGTGGCGTCGGTCATCCCGTCGCGCCGCAGGCGCACGGTGATGTCCATCTCGGTGATCTTGGCGTTGACGTTGCGGCCCAGCGCCGACACCACCTTCACCATGTCGGGATCGGCGACGTAGTGATCGCGTATCGAATCGAGCAGGGCGGGGATGGATTCCATCGCCCTTCGGTACGGGTCGAGGTATTTGGCGTCGCCGGTGAGCAAATAGCCGCGCGAGCCGGTCTCGGCGTCGACCAGCAAGGTCAGCAGTTGTTGCAGGTTGGCCTTCTGCTTGTCGTTCACTTCCACCGCGGTGAAGCTGTGCTTGAGCTCGCTGTAGCCCATTTCCGACACGGCGAGCACCAGCAGCGACACCACGGCACAAATGAATGCGCCCAGCGACTGTTTCGAGTGGAACAGCGGCCAGCGACGCAGATCTCTGAACAAGCCTTTGAACATGCGGGGAATTCTCCTGGCACCTCGGTGGGGTGCTATGCCCACAGTCTGCACCTGGCGCTGTACCGCTACAAGGCAAACCGCGTGCGTTGTCAGAGTGGTCTGACAAGAATGCGCCGCGTTCTCTGGCAGCGCGGCGCAGGCCGGCTCCCTACAGTTAGCCCAGGCACACGACATGCACCCCTTATCGAAAACACAGGAGTTGCCATGAAACGCAGATGGATCGCCTTGCTGACCTGCATCGCCTTCGGCGCGCTGGCGGGCTGCAACACGATCGAAGGCGTGGGCAAGGACGTCGAAAAGGCAGGTGAAAAGGTCCAGGGCGCTGCCCAGGATGCCAAGAAATAAAGAAAGGTTGTGACCGGTCCGGGCCGCAAGCCCTGCGCTCCGCCCCTCCCCCCAGGGTGGCCCGGACCGGCACTCCCCTTGACGAGACCGAACCCATGAACACAACCTCCCCCACGCTGGAACTCGACAAGCCCAGCAGGTTCGTCATGGACTTGCAGGCCATTCGCGATCGCGCGCGCCGCCACGTCGAAGAAGGCGCGATGACATCCAGTTACCAAGCTGATCGCGACACCGTGCTCAACCTGCTGAACGACGCGCTGGCCACTGAATGGGTCTGCGTGCTGCGCTACAAGGCGCACTACTTCGTCGCGCAGGGCATCGACGCCGAGGCGGTGAAGGCCGAGTTCAAGCAGCATGCGATGGAAGAAGAGGCCCATGCCGACCGCATCGCCGAGCGCATCGTGCAGCTGGGCGGCGTGCCCGAGCTGGCGCCCGAAGGCCTGAGCAAGCGCTCGCATGCCGACTACTCCGTGGGGCCCGACCTCAAGACGATGATCAAGGAAGACTTGATCGCGGAACGCATCGCGATCGAGAGCTACACCGAGATGATCCGCTACCTGGCCGACCGCGACCCGACCACGCGGCGCATGATGGAAGAGATCCTGGCGCAGGAAGAGGAACACGCAGAGGAGCTGTCGAGCCTGCTCGTTTAAGGCCAGACATCTCGGAGCACACAATACGTCGGCGGTGCAGCGGAGCGTTCCGTGCACCGCCTTTTCGCTTTTGTCGTTCGTTGTTGAGGCGCGCAAAGCAACATCATGATCAACGTAGCCATTGCCGACGACCACGGCATCGTGCGGGCCGGCTTCAAGCAGTTCATTTCGGCGCAGGTAGACATGCGCGTGGTCGCCGAGGCGACCAACGGTCGCGAGGCGCTCGACCTTGCACGCAAGCAGGCCTGCGACGTATTGCTGCTCGACATCTCGATGCCCGACCAGAACGGCATCGACATCCTGCGCGCCATCCGCCTTGCGCAACCCGACCTGCCGGTGCTCATGCTTTCCAGCTTCCCGGCCGACAAGTACGCCACCACCATCCTGAAGATGGGTGCCAACGGCTACCTGTCGAAAGACTGCGAACCCGACGAGTTGATCGACGCCATTCGCGTCGTCTCGCGCGGGCGCAGCTACATCAGCCCCCAGGTGGGCGAGCTGCTGGCGCGCGGCCTCAACAAGGTGGGCGACGCACCGCCGCACGAAGGCCTCTCGGACCGAGAGCTGCAGGTCTTCCTGCGGCTGGCCAAGGGCGAGACAGTCTCGGAGATCGCCGAGGCCCTGTTCGTGAGCATCAAGACGGTGAGCACCTACCGGGCACGCGTGCTTGAGAAACTTAACCTGCGCACCAACAGCGATCTCACTTACTACGCGCTGCAGCACGGGCTGATCCAATAGGTCAGCGGTCAGCAGGCCCTCCCGGGTATTGCCCAGCAGGCGCCGCGGATCCGGCTCCGCCGGTCCGCCAGGGCCGCCCCCTCGAGGGGAGCGCCACAGGCGCTACGGGGGTAGGCCTAAGCCTCGGCGTGCTTGCGCTGCTCGTCCGCGATGTAGTCGAGCAACTCCTCGACTTGCGAGGCCTTGTCGAAAAACGCGTCGGCCCCCAGGCCCAGGCAGATGGCCCGCACACGCGGCGAGCCGTGGTTGGTGAGCACCACGCGGCGGGTGCCGTTCATGCGCGAGGGCGGCTGGGATTGCAGCGCCTTCAGGATGCCGAAGCCGGAGCCTTCGCGCAGGTCGAGGTCGATGACCGCCACGTCGAACGGTTGCTCCTGCATCCAGGCCAGAGCATCAAGCTCGCTGTCGTAGCACGCCACCACGTGGCACTCGTCCACCGCCTCGATCATGGCGATCAGACGGGCGCGAATGGCGAGCGAATCCTCGACCAGCACCACGCGCAAACTTTCTTTAGCAGCAACAGTCCCGTCCACCACAACCGACTCTTTCGCCTCGAGGCTCCGTCACTCGCCCTGAATCGTAGATGCCGGGCGCATGCTTGGCGATCGGTGGCAGGCGGTGCGTGGTGTCGGATAAGTCCTACAGCAGCTTTTTCCACCTGGCGCTGCTTAGGCGGGTGGTCGACGGCGCAACCGGGTGCTGCGCCTTGAAAACTGGCACTCAGCGTGCCCACAAGCCGCGCCACCAGCGCACGAGCCGCGCCCACACGCCTTCGCTGGCGACGGGCACCTCGGGCCCCGCACTCGAGGGGGCGAAAGCGTATCGCTGCTGCAACGCCGCGTTGAAGGCTTCGAAGAAGTCGTTGGTCATCTTCTGCGCCGCCATGTCCACCAGCCGCGAGCCCACCTGCGCGATCTTGCCGCCCACCTGTGCGTCTGCGCTGTAGTGCAGCACCGTTTCATGCGCGCTACGGGGCTCCAGCCGCACGGCCGCCTTGCCCTTGCCGAAGCCGGCCGCCCCGCCCTGCCCTTCGAATTGCAGCGTGTACGACTCGGGCGGGTTCTGGTCGGCGAGCTTGAGCCGCCCCTTGAAGCGCGCCTTCACCGGCCCGATGGCGGCGGTGAGCGCGAGCGCGTATTCGTCCTGCCCGTCAGGCGTGATGGACTCGCAGCCGGGGATGGCCGCCTGCAGCAGCGCGGTGTCGTTGAGTGCGTCCCACGCTTGCTGCTGCGAAACCGGGAGCACTTGCTGGCTGGTGATCTGCATGGTGGTTGGCGTGAGTGGTCTTGGGTCTGGGTTCAATGGACGTGACGGCCTTGCACGCGAAGCAGTTGCGAGAGCTGCTCCAGGCTGGCGAGGTTGTGCGCCGGCACGAAGTGATCGACGTGCGGCAGCATGGCGCGAATGCCCGCGGCCTTGGGCTCGAAGCCCGCATAGCGCAGCAGCGGGTTGAGCCACACGAGGCGGCGGCAGCTCTTGTGCAGGCGCTCCATCTCGAAGCGCAATTGCTGCAGCTGGACGGTGTCGCCGTGCTCGAGCCCGTCGGTGACGAGCAGCACGGTGCTGCGCCCGGCCGACAGCACGCGCCGGGCCCACGTGCGGTTGAACTCGTGCAGGCATTCGGTGATGCGCGTGCCGCCCGACCAGTCCTGCACCGCCTGCGTGACGTGGGCCACGGCGACGTCGGGGTCGCGCGCCCGCAGTAGCCGCGTGGTGTGCGTGAGGCGTGTGCCGAACACGAAGCTGAACACGCGCACGTCGGCCGCCGGGCCCTGCGCGGTGAGGCTGTGCGTGAAGTGCAGCAGCATGCGCGAGTAGCGGCTCATCGAGCCCGAGATGTCGGCCAGCACCACCAGCGGTGCCGGGCGTTCACGCGGGGCGCGCCAGCGGATGTCCCACAGCTCGCCGCCGTGGCGGGCCATGGATTGCAGCGTGGCCCGCCAGTCGGGGCGCTGCGCTCGGGTGCTGCGGCGCATGCGGCGGGTGGGCAGTGGCTCGAAGAAGGGCTGCAGCGTAGCGATGGCTTGCTTGGCGGCCTGCCATTCGGCGGCACTCATGGTTTCGAAGTCGACGTGGCGCAGCACTTCACGGTCGCTCCAGGTCATTTCGGCGTGGAGGTCGAGGCGCTCCTGCTGGGGCTGCGGGTGTTGCGTGGGGCGTGGTTGCGGCGGGAACAGTGCGTCGGTAAGGCGGCGGTTTTCGGGTGGAGGTTTGGCGGCGGGGGTGCGGCCTTCAACGCGGGGCAGCAGCATGGCCATCACGCGGGCCAGGAGGTCGGGGTCGCGCCAGAAGATGTGGAAGGCCTGGTCGAAGAGGGTCTTGTGTTCGGCGCGGGCGATGAAGCAGGTCTGGAGGGTGTCGTGGAAGTCCTGGCGGCTTTCGAGGCCGGCCGTTTGCAGGGCCTGGAGGGCTAGTTGGACTCGGTCTGTGCCGAGGGGGAGGCCGGCGGTTCTTAGCACTCGGGCGAAGTGGAGGATGTTTTCGGCCAGGTGGCCTTGGGCTTTTGGGGTTTGCATCTTGGGTGCTTTTCTGGGGGGCGGAGTTGGTTGGTTGCTTTTGTGGTGGTGTGTTTTGTCGATGTGACAGCCCGCCGGGAATCCGCCCCGGCGCGCTGCTACATCGACAACACCAACATGGAAGCAATCACAGCGAACCCAAACCCCGAATCTCCCCCAACAACCTCCCCACCTCCCCCCCCGAAACCCTCCCCAAATCATCCTGATACTTCAACAACACCCCCAAGGTGTCATTCACCACAGCAGGATCCAGCACCAACGCATCCAGCGCCACCAAAGCCCGAGTCCACTCGATCGTCTCCGCCACCCCCGGCAGCTTGTAAAGCTCCATCCGCCTCAACCCCTGCACGAACGCCACCACCTGCCGAGCCAGCGCCGCCGGAGCCCCAGGCACGCGCTTCTCCAGAATGGCCATCTCCCGCGCCGCATCCGGAAACCCAACCCAGTGGTACAGGCAGCGCCGCTTCACCGCGTCGTGGATCTCGCGCGTGCGGTTGGAGGTCAACACCACGATCGGAGGCTCCTGCGCGCGCACCGTGCCCAGCTCGGGGATCGTGATCTGGAAGTCCGACAGCACCTCCAGCAGATACGCCTCGAACGGTTCGTCCGCACGGTCGAGTTCGTCGATCAGCAGCACCGGCGGCAAGGGCTGCGCCGGGTCGATGGCCAGCAGCAGTGCGCGCTTGATCAGGAAGCGCCCGGAAAACAGCTCTTCCGCCAGCGCCTCGCGCGACAGACCTTCTCGCTCGGCCAGGCGGATCTCCATCATCTGCCGCGCGTAGTTCCACTCGTAGGCCGCGCCGCTCTGGTCGAGCCCCTCATGGCACTGCAGGCGGATCAGCGGCAGCCCCAGCATCGCGGCCACGGTCTTGGCGATCTCGGTCTTGCCGGTGCCGGGCTCGCCTTCGAGGAACAGCGGGCGCTGCAGCTTGAGCGCCAGGAACAGCGCCGTCGCGAGCGAGCGCTCGGCCACGTAGTCGTGGTCGAGCAGCGCTTGCAAGGTTTCGTCGATGCTGGCGGGCAGCTCGGTCATCGGATGTGCGGCCCCCTCTCACTCGGCCAGCGCGCGAGCCGTCACGACGCCGCCACCGCACGCTTGGCCAGCACCGGGATCAGGGCCGCCCGGTAGTTGGCCGAGCCATGCAGGTCGCTGTTCAAGTCCTTGGCGGCCACGGCCACCGCGTCGCATGACTCGGGTGCCCACTTGGCGGCCAGCTTGTCTTCGAGCGCCTTCACGCGGAACACGCATGCCCCCGCGCCGGTGACCGCCACGCGCGCACCGGCCGATCCCTTGCTCACGAACACGCCCACCAAGGCGAAGCGCGACGCGGGCTGCGCGAACTTCACGTACGCCGCTTTCTCGGGCACGGGGAAGCGCACTGCGGTGATCACTTCCCCTTCGTGCAAGGCCGTCTCGTACAAGCCCTTGAAGAAGTCGTCGGCCACGATGCTGCGCCGGTCGGTCTGTACGGTGGCGCCCAGGCCCAGCACGGCTGCCGGCCAGTCGGCGGCCGGGTCGTTGTTGGCCAGGCTGCCGCCCAGCGTGCCGCGGTTGCGCACCTGCCGGTCGCCAATGCCCTCGGCCAGCGCCACGAGTGCGGGCACGGCCTGCATCACGTCTTTCGACGCGGCCACTTCGGCATGCGTGGTCATCGCGCCGATCACGAGCGCCGCGCCGTCACGGCGTATGCCTTTCAGCTCGGCGATCTGGCCCAGATCCACCAGCGAGCCGGGCTCGATGAGGCCCAGCTTCATGGAACCCAGCAACGACTGCCCGCCCGCGATGAGCTTGGCGTCGGCGCCCTGTGCCAGGCGCGCCGCATCGGCCACGCTGGTGGGAGTTTGATAAGCGAAGGTTTGCATATCGTGCCTCCTCGTTCGTCTTCAGCGGGTTTGTTGAACGGCGCGCCACACGTTGTACGGCGACGCGGGCATGGGCAGGTCCTTCACGCCGATGGCGTTGCACACCGCGTTGATCAGCGCGGCCGGCGAGCCGATCGCGCCGGCTTCGCCGCAGCCCTTCACCCCCAGCGGGTTGTGCGTGCACGGCGTGCCCTTCACCGTCTCGACGGTGAAGCTCGGCAGGTCGTCGGCGCGCGGCATCGCGTAGTCCATGTAGCTGCCGCTGAGCAGCTGGCCGGTGTCGCCGTCGTACACGCCGTGCTCGAGCAGCGCCTGGCCGATGCCCTGCGCCAGCCCGCCATGCACCTGGCCTTCCACGATCATCGGGTTCACCACGTTGCCGAAGTCGTCGCACGCGGTGAAACGGTCCACGCGCACCGCGCCGGTGGCCGGGTCCACCTCCACTTCGCAGACGTAGGTGCCCGCGGGGTAGGTGAAGTTGGTCGGGTCGTAGAACGCGTTCTCGTTCAGGCCCGGCTCCAGCTTGTCGAGCGGGTAGTTGTGCGGCACGTAGGCGGTGAGCGCCACCTGCGCGAAGGGCACCTTCTTGTCGGTACCGGCCACCTTGAATTCACCGCCCGTGAATTCGATGTCGGTGTCGGCCGCCTCCATCAGGTGCGCGGCGATCTTCTTGCCCTTGGCGATCACCTTGTCCACGGCCTTCACGATGGCCGTGCCGCCGACCGAGAGCGAACGCGAGCCGTAGGTGCCCATGCCGAAGAGGATCTTGCCGGTGTCGCCGTGCTGGATGTCGACGTCGTCGATGCCGATGCCCAGCTTGTCGGCCACGATCTGCGCGAAGGTGGTTTCATGGCCCTGCCCGTGGCTGTGGCTGCCGGTGAAGATGGTCACCTTGCCGGTGGGGTGCACCCTCACCTCGCCCGCCTCGAAGAGGCCCGCGCGGGCTCCCAGCGCGCCGGCAATGTTGCTGGGCGCCAGCCCGCAGGCTTCGATGTAGGCCGAGTAGCCGATGCCGCGCTTGAACCCCTTGCCTTCGCTGGCAGCCTTGCGCGCGGCGAAGCCCTTCACCTCGGCGAGTTCGAGCGCGCGGCTCATCGTGGCTTCGTAGTTGCCGGTGTCGTAGGTGAGGCCCACCGGCGTGGCATACGGGAACTCGTGGATGAAGTTGCGGCGGCGGATCTCGGCCGGGTCGAGGCCCAGCTCGTGCGCCGCGGTTTCGACCAGCCGCTCGACCACGTAGGTGGCCTCGGGCCGGCCCGCGCCGCGGTAGGCGTCCACCGGTGCGGTGTTGGTGAACACGCCCGTCACCTCGCAGAAGATCTTCGGCGTGGTGTACTGCCCGGCCAGCAGCGTGGCGTACAGGATGGTCGGCACGCTGGACGCGAAGGTCGAAAGGTAGGCGCCGAGGTTGGCCGTGGTGTGCACCCGCATCGCGAGGAACTTGCCGCTCTTGTCGCACGCGAGTTCGGCGGTGGTCACGTGGTCGCGGCCGTGCGCGTCGGCCAGGAAGGCTTCGCTGCGATCGGCCGTCCACTTGATGGGCCGCGCCAGTTGCTTGCTCGCCCAGGTGATGGCCGTCTCTTCGGCGTACAGAAATATCTTGGAGCCGAAGCCACCGCCCACGTCGGGCGCCACCACGCGCATCTTGTGCTCGGGAATGCCCAGCACGAAGGCACACATCAGCAGCCGCTCGACGTGCGGGTTCTGGTTGGCCACGTAGAGCGTGTAGCTGTCGTCGCCGGGGTTGTAGCTGGCGTTCGCCGCGCGCGGCTCGATCGCGTTGGGGATGAGCCGGTTGTTCCGGAACGAGAGCTTGGTGACGTGCGGCGCGCCGGTAAAGGCCGCGTCGGTGCCTGGCTTGTCGCCGATGGCCCAGGTGTAGCAGACGTTGTCGGGCGCCTCGTCGTGCACGGCGCTCTTGGCACCCTTGGCACTCGCGGTGTCGGCCACTGCCGGCAGCTCGTCGTAGTTCACGTCCACCAGCGCGGCTGCGGCGCGTGCCTGGTCCAGCGTTTCGGCCACCACGAGGGCCACCGGGTCGCCCACGTAGCGCACCTTGCCGTCGGCCAGGATGGGGTGCCTGGGCTCCTTCATCGGCGTGTTGTCGGTGCTGGTGATGAGCCAGCCGCACGGCAGACCGCCCACGTTGCGGAAGTGCTCGCCGGTGTAGACGCCCAGCACGCCGGGCGATGCGCTCGCGGCCTGGGTGTCCACGCCCTTGATGCGCGCATGTGCATAGGGCGAGCGCACGAAGCAGGCGTACGTCTGCCCTGGCAGCACGATGTCGTCTGTGTACTGGCCGCGGCCGGTGAGGAAGCGTGCGTCTTCCTTGCGCTTGACGCTCTGGCCGATGAAGCCTACGGGTGCGTTCATGGTGAAAGTCCTCTCATCTCGTTAGAGCCTTGCAAGGGCCGCCGCGCCGGGCCGCCCCAAGCAAGGCCCGCCCCTCTCGGAGGTCGATCGCCGTACCCGGCGAGCGGGGTGTCGTCACTTCATCGCGCGGGCGCCCTGCTGGACCGCCTTGACGATGTTCTGGTAGCCGGTGCAGCGGCAGAAATTGCCGTCGAGTCCCTCGCGGATCTGCTGCTCGGTGGCATGCGGGTGGTGCTGCACGAGGTCGATCGCGCTCATCACCATGCCGGGCGTGCAGAAGCCGCATTGCAGGCCGTGGCATTCCTTGAAGGCGGCCTGCATGGGGTGCAGCTCGCCGTTGGCCGGGGCCAGGCCTTCGATGGTGGTGACCTGCGCGTCCTGCGCCTGCACCGCAAGCATGTTGCAGGACTTCACGGCGCGGCCGTCGAGGTGCACGGTGCAGGCACCGCACTGCGCGGTGTCGCAGCCGACGTGGGTGCCGGTGAGTCGAAGGTCTTCGCGCAAGAAGGTGACCAGAAGGGTCTGCGGCTCGACCTGTCGCGTGACGGTCTTGCCGTTGACCTGCAGCGTGAGCGTGAGGGCCATGGCTTGTCTCCTGTGGCTTGTGACCGCAGCGTTTCACCGCGGCCTTGTTGGCTGTGGAGCGGGTCGCTTGACTGCTTGAAAAGCGCCGGGAGAGAACGAAAGCGCGAGCCATCCTAGGACGCCGCCTCGCGCCCTTCTGCCGCGCAAAAACCCCTACCCGAGCGCCGGTTCGAACGGTCGCGGCAACAATTCGCCCGGCGGTGCGGTGGCACCTGTTCCGTTTTGACGCACCGCTGCCGGACCCTGCGAGCGGCCGCGCGGTCCGCTACGGGTAGACGACAGATCGTGACCGCCGCCGTACCCGGCTAACTTGCTCAAGGGCCGCTATTCAAGGCCGAAGGTTTTCTGCAATGGACAACGTCGATCTCAACATCCTGCGCCAGGTGGTGCAGTGGCAGGCTGCCGGGCACCGCGTGGTGCTGGGCACCATCACGCGCACCTGGGGCTCGGCGCCCCGCCCGGTGGGCTCGGTGATGGCCATTCGCGACGACGGCCAGGTGGCCGGCTCCGTGTCGGGTGGCTGCATCGAAGACGACCTCATCGCCAAGGTGCGTGCCGGCGCGCTGCAGCTGGCGGCGCCGCAAGTGGTGGTGTACGGCGTGGGCGCCGAAGAAGCCACGCGCTTCGGGCTGCCCTGCGGAGGCACGCTGGAGCTGGTGCTGGAGCCCTTGAACGAGCGCTCGCAGATGGGCGCGCTGCTCGACAAACTCAGCACCGGCGAGCTGGTGAAACGCACGCTCGACCTGCAAACCGGCGCCGTGCAACTGGGCCCGCCCGACGATGGCGACGTAGTGCGCCTGAACGACACGCAACTCATCACCACCCACGGCCCGCGCTGGCGCCTGCTCATCATCGGCGCCGGGCAGATGACGCACTACCTCGCGCAGATGGCGCAGGCGCTCGACTACGAGGTGATCATCAACGACCCACGCGAGGAATACGCCAGCGGCTGGACGGTGCCCGGCGCACGCCTCGTGCGCAGCATGCCCGACGACACCGTGACCGACCTCAAGCCCGACGGCCACACCGCCATCGTGGCGCTCACGCACGACCCCAAGCTCGACGACCTGGCGTTGATGGAAGCGCTGAAGTCGGAAGCCTTCTACGTGGGCGCCATCGGCTCACGCGTGAACCAGGCCAAGCGGCGCGCGCGGTTGAAGGAGCATTTCGACCTGAGCGACGAGCAGCTCGCAAGGCTGCACGGCCCCATCGGCCTGAAGAACGGCGCACGCACGCCGCCGGAGATCGCGGTGTCGATCCTGGCCGAGATGATCGCGGTGCGGTATGGGTACAGCATTCCGGAGCCGGTGGGGCCGGGCGAGGCGGTCGTCGAGAGCGGCTGCGCGGTGTGAGAAGCAGGCATCGATTTGAAGTCGCTGAGTCCGCAGGCCGGTGCTTCACCGCCAATGCACCGCGTAGCGCAGCTGCAGGAAGTTCTCGCCCGGGTTCGGGTGGCGGATGCCGCCGTTCGAGAAGTGCTCCAGGCGCAACGACAGTTCGTGCCGCCCTTGCGGCCCGAAGTTGCAGCCGATGGCAATGTGGTCGGCAAAGTTGAAAGCCGTGCTGAAACGTTTGTCGCGGTTTTCATAGATCGGCGCCGTGACCGCCAGGCCGATGGCCGCTTCGGCGAACCACGGCGATGCTCCGCCGCTGGGCCGCCAGCGGAAGGTCGGCGTGAGTTCGAGCTGCGTGACCACCGCGGAGTCACGCCCGTTGAAGGCGCCCGGCGCGCTCCAGTGGCCGAGCGCAAAAGCCCAGTAGCCGCCAACCTCGCCACCCCACAGCTGCCAGCGGCGCTGCCATGGCCACGTGACGCCCACCGTGATGGCCCGCGTGTCGCTGCTCGCCTCACCGTACTGCAGGAACGCGCTGCCGGGCATCCAGGCGCTGCGCTCCTGCTGCGGCGGCGCATCCGGTTGTTGTTGTCGCTGCGGCGCAGGCTGCATTTGCGCCCAAGCCGCATGCTGCAGGAGCACCGAACCGAGCACTCCGGCAACCACACCGCACAAGACCCGCAGCACGATTGTTCTTGCTGCGCGGCCCGGCACTCCCTTGACAACAACACCAGGTCGCATGCCAGCATCAGGCAAGCACCATGCCGTCGACACACGCTCACTCGGCTCACGGGGCCCGGGTTCAGAATGCGGGCACTCCCCGCCTCACCTGCAACCTCCGCAACATCATCTGCAAAGCGGCGTCGATGAAGCTGGCCTTGCTGTCTGATCTGCACCTGTCGATGCAAGGGCTCGACATCGAGCCCACGCCGGCCGACGTGGTGGTGCTGGCCGGCGACCTGGGTCGGCCCGAGGTGGCTGTCGCCTGGGCGCGGCAGTGCGCGCAGCGGCATGGCGGGCGGCCGGTGCTCTTCGTGGCGGGCAACCACGAGTTCTATGGTTCGGACCTGTCCACCACCATGCGCCAGCTGCGCGAGCTGGCTGCAGGCACCGAGGTGCGCGTGCTGGAACAGGACGAATGGCAGCACCAGGGGGTGCGCTTTCTGGGCTGCACGCTGTGGTCGGACCACCGCCTGTTCGCCTCGGTGGAGGAACGCGACGAGGGCCTGGCGCAATCGACGCGGCTGATGCGCGACTTCTCGCGCATTCGCATTGCGCCGAATTTTCCAGAGCTCTTCTCGCCGGCCGTCGCGCAGTTGCTGTTCGACCGCTCGGTGGCCTGGCTCGAAGATCGGTTCGCGACGCCGTTCGACGGGCCCACGGTGGTCGTCACGCACTTCGCACCGTCACGCCGCAGCATCGCGCCGCGCTTTGCCGGCTCGCCCATCAACACCTGCTTCGTCTCGGACCTCGAGGCGCACATCCTGCGCTGGCAGCCGGCCTTGTGGCTGCACGGCCACACGCACGACAGCTTCGACTACCGGCTGGGCCGCACCCGCGTGGTGGCCAACCCGCGCGGCTACGTGCTGCACGGCGAGGTGGAAAACCGCGCCTTCGACGCGGCCTGTGTCATCGACCTCGACACAGCGTTAAAGACTGCTTAACGCCGCCGCTTCAGCATGCGCGGCGGCGCTGCGTAGACCTGCGGCGCGAGCCCCCTCACCGCTCGTCATCCATCCATTGGAGAGAACACCCATGCCTCGTGCCCTCCCCCTGCCGCAGCTGCTGCTCGCCGCGGCCGCCGTCTCCTCTGCCGCCGTCGCGCAGGCTCAGGAAACGCCTTCGAACGAATGGCGCTTCACCCTCGGTGCCGGCGTCGTCAGCGCGCCTGAATTCCCGGGCAGCGACAAGCAGAAGACACGCGCGGTGCCCATCCTCAGCGCGAGCTATGGCCGCTACTTCCTGGGGCCGGTGCCCGGCGGCGGCCCGCTGGGCATCGGCGCCACGCTCTACGAAGCCAACGGCCTGCGCCTGGGCGCGGCCATCAGCAGCGACATCGGCAAGCTGCGCGAAGAAAGCGACGACCCGCGCCTGGCCGGCCTGGGCGACATCGAACGCACGCAGCGCGCGCACCTGTTCGCCAGCTACAGCTTCGACCGCTTCCGCCTGAGCGCCGGCGTGGCGCCGGACATCGGCGGCAACGACCTCGGCACGCTGGTGACGCTGGAAGCCGAGGCGCTGTTCCAGCCGGCCGACCGCTGGTCACTGGCCGTGGGCCCCGGCGTCACGTGGGGCAACCAGCGCTACATGCGCACCGTGTTCGGCATCGACGCGCAACAGTCCGCACGCTCAGGCCGGGCGATGTACGACCCCGAAGGCGGCGTCGGCCTGGTGCGGCTGTCCGGCACGCTGAACTACCGGCTCGACGAACGCTGGAACATCGGCGCGCGCCTGTCGTTCGGGCGGCTGCAGGGTGATGCGGCGGACAGCCCGCTGGTCTTCGACAAGTCGCAGACCAGCGGAGCACTGTTCGCGAGCTACAGGTTCTGAGGACACGCGGCGCAGCTTCGGCCAAGGCACCTGCACTTCGCGTTCAGCGAAGTTCCGTCGAGCTCCGCATCAGACGATCGCCTGACATCCAGTCAGGTGGCTCGTCATGGTTTGGCATCGTCCAGGATTCCTGAAGAACGTCGGTTTCCTCAAAGGAATCGTCCATGCCCCGCGCACTCCGGAACAACAACGGGCAGAACAAGACTCTCCCGGCAGGCACCAGACCGAAGGCCCGCCTGCACGGAGGAGCCCACCGGCTGCGACATCGAGCGCAGCCGAGCTTGCGCCGCGGATCGCACTGCCAGCGAGCCACGCCACAGCCGAGCCAGCATTCCGCTCCGAGGCCAGTTCCAGCACTCGGCCCACGGTGGCACAGGCCACCGCACACAGGTCCTCTGCAACCCCAGGGCTGAAGGCATTCCTGGATCAACCCTATGCGGCAGACGCCGTGAGCACCGGCGTTGCGGTCGATCTGGGAGCCGGAGGCGGCCGTGATACGCGCGCGCTGATCCAGGCAGGCTGGACGCAAGTCCATGCGGTGGACAGCGATCCACACGCGAGCACCGCGTTGCGAGATGCCACGGAAAGCGGATCCGCCGTCGTGCATGTCGGCACGCTGCACCACGCCGACATTCCTGAGGGCGGCGCGGACATCGTGAACGCCCAACGAGCGCTGCCGTTCATCAAGGACCTCCCTGAGACGTTGAGCCGGGCCCACGACCTGCTGAGGCCGGGAGGCTTCCTCGTCGCGTCGTTCTTCGGGCCGGAGCACTCCTGGGCAGGAAAGCCGAAGATTGCCATCCACGGCCAGGAGCAAGTGCAGCAGATGCTGGAAGCGCAAGGCTTCGAGGTCGTCGGCCTCAGCGACAAACACCAGGCCAATCACCCGGCCGCTGACGGGAAAACGGTCCCCATGTGGCACGAGATCCACGTGCAGGCTCGACGCAAATAGCGCACCGTGCTGATTTGCGAATGACCGGTCCTGAGGCGAAGGCAGCGGATTGGCGGCTTCGCATGGATGAACGAGTCTTCGCCACCGCAAGGTTTCATGCAGAGGTCACGCTAACGTCCGGTGCAACGACTTCAGGCAGTACAGATGACCAACTTCTCCCGTCTCAACCCCTTCCGGACAAATACGAATCGCGCGAGCTCTGCGGAATCCAGCAGTTCAGCAGCCCGGCGCCAAGAGACTTTGGCGCCCGATGCACAGCGAACCCCGCCCGCATCGCCTTACGGCATGCCGACCGAACGGCATCAACATGCCGGGGCAGCGGCTGAAGACGGTCGCAGGCACAGAGTGCAGATCGGGAACCGCACAGCCACACCAGACAATCCCCCCGGGATCGCCGCCGCACATCGCCCCGCAGGGCCCGCGGGCAACGGTGCGACTCCCATGGCGATGCCAAGTCGAGAGGCGCTGGAGGGCGTGCTACGTGCATTGAATGGAATAGATGCTCAATCGTTCCCGATGGACATCACCAGTCAATTGTTCAACCCACGTGCCGCGCACCGCGTACACGATCACATCCATCAAATTCTGACGCTGCCTCCGTCGCAGCTGGACCCGGGAGTCCTTGGTGCTGTGCAGCGAGCTGGCAATAACGTGAACGAACTGCTGCGCAATCTGCTGGCCTTGGGGGCTACGAACCCTCAATCCGGCAGTTCCGGGAATTCCGCTGCTGCCACTCAGCCAAATGCGGCAGCCGGTAGCGCAGCGAATCGGACGAGCAGACCGAGTAACGATGTGCTGAACGAGGCTCTCCAAATCCTCCATGGGCGCGGTTTGCGCAGGGAGGATCACCAGCGCGTAGCCGCATCCCTGTACCAACTGGGCCCACAGGGGAGTCGTCAATCCCCGCCGAGCGAGGCGGTTCTTGCCGCAGCCAGGCAGGCGAACGGCAACGCACAGCAGTTGGTGGACAACCTGTTGGCCTTGCAGCCAGATCAGGCGGCGAACCGCCCCAACCATTCAAGCAGGCCCATGCCTAGCCAGGCGGTGCTGACCGATGCGGTCGGCATGCTCACCGGAATGCACGACGTTGACCTGACGAGCGTGACGGGTCGCAACACGCTCAACGTGATCAACCATTTGCAGGACATCGCAACGTTGCCGCGACAACAACTGTCGGCAGCTGTCCGAGGAGCTGCACGGCACGCGAACAACGACCCGCAGCAACTGGTGCGCAACCTGCTGGCCCTGGTGACCGCCGATCCGCCGGTGTTGTCGAGTCGCCGAGGTTCGGCGGCACAACCCGCGAACCAGCCGCAACTGTCGACACGCGAAGTGATGAACGCCGCGATCGACATGCTCACTGGAGTGCACGATACCGACTTGGCCCCCGTGACGGGCCGCAACACGCAAAACGTGATCGATCATCTGCAGGACATCCACTCGCCTCCCTCTGGCGAGCTAAACCCGCAGGTGACAGAAGCCGTGACCCAAGCGCGCGGCAACCCCGAGCAGTTGGTGCTCAACCTGCTGAACCTCGTGACCCGGGAAGAACCGGTGCTGTCCACGCGAGCGACCTCATCGGTTCAGCCACCGACGTTGCCGAGCGCAGAAGTGATCGGCGATGCAGTCATGCTGGTCGCGCGCGGCACCGGCATGCCCCAGGCAACCGAGCGCAACCGGCATGACGTAGCCGGTCATCTGCGGGACATTGCATCGGTGCCTTTTTCAACGCTGCATGCAGGTGTGCGACAAGCGGCACAACGGTGGCACGACAACCCGGAACAGCTGGCCAGCAGTCTGCTGACCCTTGTGACCGCGAACCCGCCAGTGCTGTCGAGCAACCCGAGCCCTTCAACACAATCCGCAGACCGCCCCCCCGCAGCCGGCCAAGGCGATCGCAGGAACGGAGATCAGACCGGACACGGCGCAAACGACGTGCCCCGCCCCAGCGGTGCGCCGCGACTCACCCGGCTGAATGCCTTCAACGCCGGGGATGACCGTGCCCAGTTGATGGGCGACTCGATCACCCCGGCCCGCGATCACGCCCGTACCGATCGAGCACACCCGAACCGCTCGCGACCTTCTCATCAAGGCAGTGGCTCGGCAACTCCGCCTAGCGGCAGCCCATTCGATGTGGGGCACTATCCGACCGAGTTGATGGGCAATCCGCAAGACCCGAACAACAACCATGCCCGCATCTTCAGTGCACGCCCGAGCCGACAGCAGCCCCCCAGATCCAACCAAGGCAATGGCTCGGCAACCCCACCTCGCGGTGGTCCGTTCGACGTAGGGCACTACCCGACCGAGCTGATGGGCAATCCGCAAGATCCGAACAACAACGACGCCCGCATCTTTTCGCGTCCGAACAACTCGCGCCCGCCGCGGTCCTGACAAGGAGCTCATCAAGGCGCGGCGATGAACGCACTTACAGTCGAACCGCCGTGCGGCGGTCGCGCGGCACATGCTGCCGCGCCACATGCACGCCGACCTCGACTTCCGCCTGCCCGCCTTCGAATCCGCCCTCGCCGAGCTGCCACCGGCACCCGGTGCGTCCGCCGCCCACGACGAACATTACTGGGCCGCCGTGCGCCGCCTTTACGACGTGGCACGCGAGCCGGCCAACCTGGAGAACGGCTACTGGGGCGTGATGGCCGAGCCGGTGAAGGCGATGATCCATCACTGGACCGATCGCGTGAACCGCGAGAACACGCTGCTCGTGCGCGAGCGGTGGCCGGCGCTGCAGGAGGGCGTGCGCGAGGCGGTGGCTGAAGCGCTGGGCTGCGAGGCTGAAGAGGTCGCACTCACGCGCGGCGCTTCGGAGGCGATGTTCGCGCTGATCGGCGGCTACAACCGCCTGGAGCCCGGCGACACGGTGCTGTATTGCGACCTCGACTACCCGGCCACGCGCGCGGCGATGCAGTGGCTGCGCGAGCGGCGCGGCGTGGAGCCGGTGGAGTTCGCCATTCCCGAGCCAGCCACGCGTGAAGGCGTGATCGCGGCCTATGCGCAGGCGCTCGGGCAGCACCCGCGCACGCGGCTCGTGCTGCTCACGCACTTGTCGCACAGCACGGGGCTCGTGATGCCGGTGCGCGAGCTGGCGGCACTGGCGCACTCGGCCGGTGCCGGCGTGATCGTCGATGCGGCGCATTCCTGGGGGCAGCTCGACTTCGACGCGCACGAGCTCGATGCGCCGTACGCGGGCTTCAACCTGCACAAGTGGATCGGCGCGCCGCTGGGTTGCGGCTGCCTGTATGTGCGGCGGGGAGAGATCGCCGGCATCGACCGCTGGTTCGGCGACCTTGACTACCCGACAGACGACGTGCGCTCGCGCATCCACACCGGCTCGCCCAACTTCGCGGCCTGGCTCACGCTGCCGGCCGCGCTGCAGCTGCACCGGCACATCGGCGCGGCCACCAAGGAGGCGCGGCTGCGGGCGCTGCGCAACCACTGGGTGCAACGTGCGCGCACGCTGCCGGACATTCAGATCCTCACGCCGGACGACGAAGCATCGTGCGGTGGCATCACCTCGTTCCGCATCGCCGGGCGCACTTCGGCGGCCGGCAACGATGCGATCGTGCGCACGCTGCGCGACGAGCACGGCGTGCTCACGGTGCGGCGTGACGGCCCGGCCGCCGGCCAGTGCGTGCGCGTAACGCCCGCGCTGCACACCACGCCGGCCGAACTCGACCGGCTGGTGGACGGGCTGCGCGCGATCAGCGCTGCGTTCTGAACAGCCGCTTGCCCCCTCGCTGGGGCCCGCGCAGCCGCATCGGCTGCGTGCGGCGCGCTCAGGGTTGAGCCGCCCTTCAGCGCCGCGCCAGGCGCGAGTCCGGCTCCTGCTCGTCGAGCGGGAAGTTCGAGCAGCCCAGCTGCTTCGAGATGGCGCGGCTCGCGTCGCGCAGCATGGCCACGATCTCGGGCTCACGCGCTTCGTCGTAGCGGAAGGTGGGGAACGAAATGCTCAAGCCGGCCACCGCCTGGTTGAGCCGGTCGAAGATGGGCACGCCCACGCAGCGGATGTGGTCGTCGAACTCTTCGCGGTCCTGGCCGAAGCCCTGTGCCTTGGTGCGATCGAGCTCTTCGATGAAGGCCTCGCGGCTGGTGATGGTCTTGTCGCGGAACTTCTTGAACTCGGCGCCTGCGAGCACGTGATCGCGCCGCTCGGGGCTTTCCCAGGCGAGCAGGCACTTGCCGATGGCGGTGCAGTGGATCGGGGCGCGCCGGCCCACGCGCGAGTACATGCCCAGCATGTGGCGCGAGTCCACCTTGTGCACGTAGATGATCTCGCTGTCGATGAGCATGCCCAGGTGGATGGTCTCGCCGGTCACGTCCGACAGCGTCTGCATGTGGTGCTTGGCGAGTTCCACGAGGTCGGGGTACTGCAGCGCCTTGGTGCCCAGCTCGAACACCTTCATGGTGAGGCCGTAGCGTTCGCTGTCGGTCTCCTGGCGCACGAAGCCCAGGGTCTTCATGGTCTGCAGGAAGCGGTAGACGGTGGCCTTGGGCATGGCCAGCCGCACCGAGAGTTCGGAGATGCCGGTTTCGTTGCGTTCGGCCAAGGCTTGCAGGATGGCAAAGACCTTCAGGACCGCCGCCACCGATTCCGGCTGTTTCGAGTCGAGCGAATCGTCGTCCATGGTGTTTTGAATGAAGCGGTATGGCGTTTCAATAACGGATTGTCGCCGTTTCGGGGTGGCCTGACATCGGGAAATCACTCCAGCAGGCGGTGCCGCAGCCAGCGCTCACCCCGCGCGCGACGCCAGAACAGCGCGCCGCGCACGCCCCAGTCGGCAAACATGCCCAGCCACACCCCCACCACGCCCCAGCCGAGCACGATGCCCAGCAGGTAGCCGGTGCCGATGCGGCACATCCACATGCCCACGTTGGCCACCCACATCGTGTGGCGCGTGTCGCCCGCCCCGCGCAGGCCGGCCGGCAGCACGAACGACAGCGCCCACACCGGCATGAACAGGCAGTTCAGCGCCACCAGTTGCGCCGCCTCGTGCACCACCTCGCCGTCGCCGCCGTAGAGCGAGGCGATGGGTTGGGCCAGCGGCAGCACCAGCGCGGCCAGGGCCACCAGCGCCAGCGTGGCGCTGCGCGTGATGTGCAGCAGCGTGCGGCGCGCGCCGGCCACGTCGCGGGCGCCCAGGCGCTGGCCCACCATCGTGGTAGCGGCCACGCCCAGCGCGGCGCCGGGGATGTTGAGCAGCGCGGTGATCGAGAACGCGATGAAGTTGGCCGCCATCGCGGTGGTGCCCAGGCCCGCCACCATGCCCTGCGTGATGAGCTTGCCCACGTGGAAGAAGCCTGCCTCCAGCGCGGCCGGCCAGCCCAGGCGCAGCATGGCGCGCAGGTAGCGCGGCTGCGGCCGCAGGCCTTGCGGTGCGCCGGCCACCGCGGTGGTGCCGCGCCCCACGCGGCGCCGCAGCGAGCGCAGCGCCAGTGCAAGCCCCACCGAACGAGCAAACAACAGCGCAACCCCGGCCCCGGCCACACCCAGCGACGTGCCATGCATCAGCGCGCCGGCGCCCAGCACGTGCAGCACGTTGGTCGCCACGTTCACCCGCGTGGCGCTCGCCGTGCGGCCCATGCCGCGCAGCAGGCCGCAAACCACCAGCACCCCGCCGGTGGGCACGTCGGCCACGATGAGCCAGCGGAAATACGCCTCGGCCTGCCGGCTCACGGCCGGCTCCACGCCGGGCAGGCACACCGCGATCCACCAGCCGCGGGTGAACCACAACACCACCGCCAGCAGAGCCCCGGCCCCCAGCCCCAGCCACAAGCCGCTCACGGCCACGGCGCGCAGCTCGCCGTGGCGGCCCGCGCCCATGCAGTGCGCGGCGGTCACCGTGGCGCCGATGGCGAGCGCGACGAACAGCGCATGCAACAGGTAGCCCAGCGCGTCGATCATGCCGATGGCGGCCACCGCATCGGGCCCCAGGTGGCTGGCCAGCATGACGACCAGCGCGCCGCTGGCCACCACCGCCAGCTCCTGCAGCACCACCGGCGCAGCCAGCGGCCAGGCGCCGCGCGGACGTCCGAGCTGGCGTCGCAGCGCCACGCGCAGCCGGCGTCGCCAGGGGGCTTGCGCGCGGCGCTGCTTCACGCAAGCAGGCCGTGCAGCGAGGGCTGCCGCGGTGTCACAGGCGGCCCGCTCCCGCCGAGGCACGCACCTTCGCGGCCACGTCGGCCGCGGCGTCGATGCCGGTGCGCAGGCGCGGCTGCCAGCCCACGTCTGCCGCGATGGTGGCGCCCGGGTTGGCACTGCGCAGCGCGGCCAGCAGGTCCACCGCCGTACCGTTGCGCAGGCTGCCCCGGTCGAAGAAGGCGTTGCCCTTCCACAGCTTCACCAGCGCGGCGGCCGGCACGTCGGCCGGGGTTTCCCACACGTTGTTTTCGCTGAAGACGCGCGAGCTCACGCCCACGCCGATGGAATAGCCATAGGCCGCCGGCGGCGTGGTGCCCACCACGTAGAGGTTGTTGTAGACGTGCACTTCGCCGTAGCGCACTCGCGGCGCACGCTCCCTGGTGCGCTCCCACAGGTTGTGGTGGAAGGTGACCTTGAGCTTGCCGTCGTCGGCCTTGTTCGAGTCGCTGCCGCCCACCAGCGCGGTCTTGTCGTGGTCCTTGAAGTGGTTCCACGAGACGGTCACGTTGTTCGACTGGTGCGTGATGTCGAGCAGGCCGTCGTGGTGCTGCATGGGCCGGCCCAGCGCCACGCGGGCGGTGTGGTCGGGCCGGTCGCCGTCGCTGAAGGTGCAGTGGTCCACCCACACGTTGCTGGCGCCGCGCAGCGACACGTTGTCGTACTCGCTGTTCCATTCGCCGTCGGCGTTGTCCTTCGGGTCCCACTTCGGGAAGTGGTCGTAGGCGTCTTCGAAGGCGATGTTGCGGATGATGACGTTCTCGACCTTTTCGAGCAGCAGCATGCCGTGCACGATGCGCGCGTCGCGGCCCACGCCCACCAGCGTGGTGTTCGACGGCACGCGCACCACCACGCGCTCGGCCTGGCGCCTGGCCGAGCGCTTGCGCGCTTCTTCGAGCGGGCCTTCCAGCGGCTTCTTGCCCCACACGGCGGGGTCGTAAGCCTTGAGGTAGGCCTCGAAGTCGAAGGCGGGGTCGCGGTAGTCGTCGAAGCCGAGCGGGCGGTTGTCGTCGCCCACGCTCAGGTCGATGGTGCCGCGCACCTTCACGACCTTGGGCGAGCTCGATGGCCCGTTCTCGGCACGGCCCAGCGCGAGGGCGGCCACCAGTTCTGCGCGGTTGCGCACTTCATGGACGTGCTCGGGCTTCGCGTCGGCACCGCCCCAGGTGCCGCTGTCGGCCGCGGCCCAGCCGTCGCCTTCGGCCAAGGCTTCGCGGCTGACGTCGCGGGCATCCCCCGTCGGCGCCGTGGCGCAGCCGGCCGCCAGCGCCAGCAGCAAGGCCGCGACGAGGGTGGCAATTCGCGTGTGGTTCATCGCATACATCCTTTGTGCTTGTCGCTTGAATGAGCCCCCTCTCCCGCAGGCGGGAGAGGGTTGGGGTGAGGGTGCATCCAGGCTGTCCGCCCCTCATCCCCCGCCTTCTCCCGCCAGCGGGAGAAGGCGCCATGTCGGGTTCATCTCGGAAGCTTTCCGGCACCGGCCTTGGCCTGCACGTCGGCTTTCACCACCTCGACCGCCTGCGCGCTGTAGGCATAGCTCGCAGAAGGCACCCAGTAGTTCGCATCTAGCGCCTTCACCGCCACCGTGCTGCTGCTCGCCTTGGCCTGGGCTGCGGCGAGCAGGCTGCCTTCGGGCACCAGCGTGCCGTTGAGCAGCGTGCCGGTCGCATGGAAGTAGGTGTCGCAGTCGGCCGCGGCATACGCCGGGCCGGGTGCGGCGGCGGTGCACCGGTCGCGGTTGGAAGTGCTCGACGACACGCTGTCACCGAAGGTGAGCTTCGCCGCGCTCGGCAGCGTGTCGCCCGCAGCGCCCGGTGCCACTTCGAGCACGTTGGCCTCGACGTAGAGCTTGGAGGCCGTGCCGATGGTCCAGGCCACCGACCAGGCGTAGTCGGGCGGCGTGACGCTGCTGCCGCTCGGCTTGAGCATGCCCTGGTAGAGGTTGTTGTAGACGTGGACCTTGCCGAAGCGCGCACGCGGCTGGCGCTGCACCGAGTTCTCGAAGCGGTTGTGGTGAAAGGTCACCGCCATCTTGTCGGGCCCGGTGCGCGCCACGACATTGGTGCCGTCGCTGTAGGCCGCGGCGGTGTCGCTGCCGCCCAGCAGGCTGACCTTGTCGTGGTTCAGGAAGTGGTTGTACGACAGCGTGATCTGCGAGCCGAGCATCGACACGTCCACCGCGCCGTCGTGGTGCTGCACCTTCTGCTCGGCCTCGTTGAAGGGCGCAGCCCATTCGGGCACCGGCGGGTCGAGCTTGTCGGGCCGTGCGCCGTCGCTGAAGGTGTTGTGGTCGATCCAGACCTGCGTGGCATTGAGCACCGAGACGAGGTCGTACGCCGAGTTCCAGCGCCCGCCCTTGCGCGAGGGGCACTGGTGCGGGCCGGTATCGGCGGCCGCGTCGTAGGCCTTGGCGCACTGGCCGGTGCCGAAGTCGCTGCTCGCGATGCTGAACGAGTCCTTCGGGTCCCAGGCGGGGAAGAAGTCGTACGAGTCCTCGAACGCGACGTTGCGGATCACGACGTTGCGCGCCAGCGTGTTGCGGCTGAGCACGGCGTAGCCGTTGGCGTCCTTGCTGCTGCTCACGGACACGTCGCCCAGGCGCAGGTTGCCGCGCACGATCTTCGCGTCGCTGCCCACGCCGAGGATGGACGTGTTGGAGCCCACGCGCAGCACCACGCGCTTGCCTTGCGCCTGCGCGAAGCAGACGCGCTGCCCCTCGAGCGAGAGGCCGCCGCCGGGCGCCGCGGTGGGCAGCGCTGGCGGCTTGTTGTCGGACTCGAGCGATTGCTTCAGCCAGGCCTGCGGCGCATAGGCCGTCTTGTAGTCCGCCCAGAAGGCCGCGGCCGAGGTGTAGGGTGTCGCGCAGCCCGCCATGTAGGCCTCGGGCGTCATCTCGACGTTCGCGTCGCTGACGTTGAGATCCACCGTGCCTTGAATGAGGATGCGCTTGGGCGTGTCGTCGGGCGTCGCGGTGCCGGGGTCGGCCGAGGCCGAGCCGTACAGCGCGGCAATGAGCTGGGCGCGGTTGGTCACCGTGTAGGTGTGGGCCGCGTCGGCCGCATCGCCGCCGGTCACGACGAAGGCCGAGCCGTCCGGGATGACGGTGGCCCAGCCGTCGGCCCCCAGCGAGCCGGGCACGCCTGAGCTGGGCGCCGGTGCGGGTGCGGGCGCCGGGGCAGGTTCATCGTCACCGCCGCCGCAGGCGAACAAGGCCGCGGTCGCGGCCAGCAGCGCAAGGCGATGTCTCATGGCGCCACCTCGGTGTTGCGATGCTCCGCGAAGCGGTTGCCCGTGTCGCTGTAGGCGCGGCCCGAGGTCGAGGTGCCCCATGGATCCACCTTGCGGATGTGCGCGCCGAGCGTGCTGTTGCGCACCAGCGCCTGGCCGTTGGGGGAGGTGCCGGCCACGTAGGTACCGCTGGCCACGCCTTCGTCCCACGCGCGGCCGAGGTAGGTCACGTTGGCGGTGGCGCCGCTGTCGGAGGTGAACTCGCTGTCGATGGCGAGCAGGCCGTAGTTGTTGTTCGGCGAGGTGCTGGGCGCGAGCATGGTGGTGGCTGCGCCCACCGGCAGCCGCGTGCTGACGTAGTGGATGCGGCACTGGTCGAGCACGATGACGCCGCGGCCGAAGATGAAGTCGGTGTCGCCCTGGATGTGGCTCACCTTGAAGTAGGCGCGCGCCACCACGGTGTTGTTGGTCGACTTGACGTACAGCGAATCCTGGTGGCCCACCACGCGTACGTTCTCGAACACCAGCTTGTCGGCCTGCGTCATGAGCGCCACGGCCTGCGCGCCGCCGGAGCCCGAGGCGCCCGCGGGGTAGCCGGTGCCGTGGTCCACGGCGTTCATCGCGTCGTTGGCGAAGGTGAGGTTCTTGGCGTGGAACTCATGGCTGTAGATGGCCACCGAGGCGCTGCCGCTGGTGCCGTAGGTGGCGCCTGCGAGGTTGGCGTTGCAGGGGTTGGCCGAGTCCACGTTGGCGGTCTTGGCCTTGCCGTTGTAGTTGCCGTTCACGATGACGACCTCGCTCGCGTCGGCCGAGGTGCCGTACAGCGTGATGGGCGCCTTGTCCTTGGCGCACACGAGCTCGCGGTAGGTGCCGGGCTTCACGCGGATGTACACGCGCGTGCTGCTCGCGCTGGCCGCGGGCACCGCGTCGATGGCCGCCTGCACGGTGGTGTGCGTGCCGCTGCCGTCGGCGGCGACGGTGTAGGTGGCGGTGAACGTGGCCACGTCGCCGATGGCCGGGGGCAGCCAGTTGTCGGTGGTGAGGCCCGCACCGTTGGCACCGGTCAGCGTGCCGGCTTGCGCGAGGTACCTGGCAACCGTGTAGTCGAGCGCCTGCGTGTCAGAGAGCTGCGGGCGGGTCGCCGTGCTGGCGGGCGGAGGTGCCGGTGTCGGGGTGGGTGCCGGTGTAGGTGCCGGCGTGGGGGACGGGGTCGGCGTGGGCGTGGGTGCCGGCGTGGGCGAAGGGGTCGGCGTTGCGGCCGGTGCAGGTGTCGGCGCTGCGCCGGCAGGGGTGTCGTCGTCACCGCCACCGCAGGCGGTGGTGGCCGCCACCAGCCCCATCAGCAGGCCCAGCAGCAGCGAACGTTGTACTGTCTTCATGTCTTGTCTCCTCTCGGGGTGGACGGTGCTCGTGGCGCAGGCCGACGGCACCGTTTTTGTTTCCACCGCAAGGCGTCAGGCCAGCGGCCGTGTTTCAACGTGAAGCGATGTCAGGCTCAGAGCCTTCCGGCCCCGGCGCTGTTGCGCAGCAGGCTGCGCAGGTTGTCGGCCCGCTGCAGTGCGTAGCCGTACGGCGGGCTCCACAGCTGCTTCACCGGCAGGCCGTCGCAACCCTGCAGCTCCACGGTGATGACGCCTGCCATCGGCTTGCCGTCGTCGCCCTTGTCGCTGATGAAGCGCTGCCCGGAGCTGCGGAAGCTCGTGGCGGTCTTGCCGGTGGCCAGCTTGCCGCACACCTCGGCTGGCTTCAGGCCGGTGAAGTCGTAGAAGTTGCTCTGCGAGATCACGTCGGACTGGTAGCGCACGTTCAGCGCGGAGCCGAACTTCACGTCCTTGTCGGCCGTGGAGGTGCTGCCGGTGACGAGGTTGTTGTAGAGGTGCACCTGCCCGAAGCGCGCCAGCGGCTGGCGGGAGCCGAGGCTGTCCCACCAGTTGCCGGTGAACGTGGTGTGCAGCCGCCCCGCGTCGCTCCATGCACGGCCGGAGTCGCCGTTGCCCACCAGGGTGAGCTTGCCGTGCTTGTGGAAGCGGCTGGCCGACACGGTGACGTAGTCGGAGCCGCGCACGATGTCGAGGCCGCCGTCATGCCGCGTGTCGCTGGCCAGCGAGTCGGGCGTGTCGCCGTCGCTCACAGTCACGTGGTCGATCCACACGTGCTGCGCACGCGAGATCGTCACGCCGTCCATGTAGGCGTTGGCGGAGTCTTCGGGGTTCACGTCCCACGGGGTGTCGATCTGCAGGTTGCGCACGATGACGTTGCGCGTCCACGTGGGGTAGTCCTCGCCGTCCTTGCCTGAAGCGACCCAGGCCTTGAAATCGGCTTCGGGGTCGCCGCCCGCGGCCTGCGGCAGCTCCTGTCCGATGAGCACCTGCGTGCCGGTGATGCGCGCGGGCTGACCGTTGACGTTGATGCCCACCAGCGTGGTGTTCGACGGCACCTGCAGCGAGCCGCCCTGCTTCTGGTCAGCGAAGCTGGTGTATTCGCGGAAGGTGCCGCTGTCCCAGCGGAAGTCGATGTGGCCGACGATGCGGATGATCTTGGGCTCGTCACGCGCTTCGTTGATGGCCTTGAGCAGCTGCTCCTTGTTGAACACGGTGTAGACGCGGTTCTTGGCCGCGCCCGAGCCGCCGGTCACGAGCACCGGGCGGTGGCCCGAGCCGTTGCGCGCAAAGCCGTGCCAGCCGTTCGCGGGTGCCGGCTGGCATTCGAAGCTCAGTTGCCCCGCCGTGGGGTCGGTCACCGCGAACTGCCATGCGGGCAGCACCGGTGCCGCACGGTAGTTCGACGGATCGTGCTTGCCGTCGATGGCCACCGCCGCCGTGTAGGTGCGCACGCCGTGCTTCGGGTTGATCTGTGCCGCGGGCAGGCCGCGGCGCACGGTGGCCGCATCGATGACGCCCGAGGGCAGCACGGGCACCGGGCAGGCGCGGTCGGCGGGTGCGGGCGCAGGCGTCGGCGTGGGGGCGGGTGTCGGTGCCGGCGTGGGCGCCGGGGTCGGCGTGGGTGTGGGTGCAGGCGTGGTCGAACCCACCGGCCCCACCGCGCATTTCTTCGCGAGGCCGGGGTACGGGTCGGCGCCGAAGGTGGCCACCGTGCAGGCGATGTCGCCCGACAGGTTCTTGATGACCCACTTGTCCTTGATGCCGAACGACACCGGCCGCACGACCGAACCGGCCTTGCAGGTTTCGCCTTCGTCGGCGCACTTGGAATAACCGCTGGGCCAGTCCACCGCCCATGCGGGGACAGCAGCGGTGCACACCAGCGCCGCCGCGGCCGCGCGGGCCACGACGGTCTTGTTCAGACGAGCAGACATCGCGTCTTCCTCTCGTTTGTTTTGGGAACAGCTCGGGGAAGGCCGGCCCCGCAGGGGCCGGCCGCAAGGCGCGGGCGGCGCATCGAACACGCGCCCGCGCGTCACGCGGGGCTCGGGGTCAGTTGACGGTGAGCTTGCCGGTGCCTGCGTTCGACAGCACGCGGGCCTTCACCTGCGACGCCGACACGGCGCTGTTGCTGTAGGGGAGGCTCCAGCTCGAGGCCGCGAAGCTGCAGGCGCTCGACAGGTTGAGCGCCGCGCCGTTGAGCAGCGAGCCGGTGTCGCTGATGGCACCGGTCTTGCTCGACGAGCCCGGGTTCTTCACCACGTCGGGGCAGCTGCTCGCGCCGGTGATGTCGAACGCGTTCTGCTCCGAGCGGATCTGCGCCTTGTAGCCCACGCCGATGCTGTAGCCGTGCGCGTACACCGAGTGCGACTTGCTGCCTTCGAAGTAGTTGTTGACCACGTGCACGCGGCCGAAGCGCACGCGCGGGGCGCGTTCGCTCACGTTCTTGAAGTGGTTGTCGCGGAAGGTCACGGTGAGGTGGCCCTCGTCGCTGGTCTTGCTGTCCGAAGAACCGATGAGGTTGTTCTTCGCGTGCAGCTCGAACACGTTGTTGGTCACGCTCACGTAGTCCGAGCCGTTCTTCACGTCGAGCGCGCCGTCATGGCACTGCTTGACCTTGCCGTTCTCGACCGGTGACTTGTCGTCGGTCTGCGGTGCGTCGGTGAAGCGGTTGTGGTCGATCCACACGTTCTTCGAGCTGTCGACGACGAGGCCGTCGTATTCGGAGTTCCAGTTGCCGGTGGAGCCGTCGTCCGGGTCCCACGTGGGCGCGATGTCGCATGGGTTCTCGATCGTGAGGTTGCGCACGATCACGTTGGACACACCCTTGACGTTGATGACCGCGTTGGCGATGGTGGCCGTGGAGCCGATGCCGATGAGCGTGGTGTTGGACGGCAGGTTGATGGGGTTGCGCGCCTTCTGGTCCGACTTGCTGGTGAACGCACCGCCGTTGTCGGACGAGGCCATGTCGATGGTGCCGTAGACCTTGACGATCTTGGCGTTGCTGCCGGCTACTTCGAGCGCGGCCTTGAGCTGCGACGGCGAGCTGACCTTGTAGACGTAGCTGGAGCTGGCGGCCGATCCGCCGGTGGTGCCACCGTTCTGGCTGGCCCAGCCGTTGGTCGGTGCGACATCACGGCTCGCGTCGGCACTCGGTGCGGGTGTGGGCGCCGGTGTGGGCGCAGGAGTCGGTGCAGGCGTGGGAGCCGGCGTCGGCGCTGGGGTGGGAGCCGGTGTCGGGGCGGGAGTCGGCGTGGTCGAGCCCACTGGGCCTACCGCACACTTCTTCTTGATGCCGGGGTTCGGGTCGGAGCCGAAGGTGGCCGCCGTGCAGGCGATGTTGCCTGAGAGGTTCTTGACGACCCACTTGTCCTTGATGCCGAACGACACCGGCCGCGTGGCTGTGCCGGCCTTGCAGGTGCCGCCTTCGTCGGCGCACTTCGAATAGCCGCTCGGCCAGTCCGCCGCAGACGCCTGCGTGACGCCCGCGCCCAGCACGGCAGCGACGGCCGCATAAAGCTTGAATGCCTTTCTCTTGTCCATGATCTTTCCTCGTTGGTGGTGAATACATCGAGGGCGACGACAGGCCGCGCCCTGCTCCCACCGCGAGGCGTCAGGCCTGCGGCATCGATCCGACGCGGTGCCAATGCGGTCACCGCGTCGAGAACTAGATCTCTATGCGTTTCCTCCCACAGCCAAGCAGCCGCCGCGGACCAGGCCTTGCCGGTTCGCTGGCGTTACGGGGGTGGCTCATAGACTGGCCAGGTACATGGCGGGCTCGCCTTCGTGGTCGGACGTGTAGAGCACCTGCTTCTGGTCGGGCGTGAACGAAGGGTGCGGGTGCGTGACCTGGCGGTTGCCCTTGTAGACGCGCCACGAGCTGTCGTGCCGCGCGATGCTGCGCTCGGTGCCGGCCTTCAGGTCGAACAGGTGCAGGTACGGGTCGTTCTTGACCTGGTAGCCGCCGGTGTCGTCCACGTCGGCCGGGGTTTCGCAGCCGTCGCCCACGATCAGCGTGCCGTCGTGGTTGCTCATGAGGTGCGAACAGGGCGGCATGCCGGTCAGGCGGCGGTTCTCGAGCGTCACCGGGTCGAGCGAGCAGATCCAGCGCTCCTTGTGGCCCTTGAGGTACGACACGTAGACCATGGCCGAGCCATCGGGCACCCAGAACTCGTGCGTGCAGCTTTCGCCCGCGGCGTGTTCCTTGCCGCAGCGCACGTTGCTGCCGTCTTCGTTGCAGAACCACATGCGCGCGTCGATCAGGTCGTGCGGGCCTTCGTGGCAGAAGGCCACGGTGTCGTCGTCGAACGGGCGGTACTGCGGGTGGCCCAGCCAGCCGTCGATCTCGTGGATCACCTCGCGCGCGCCGGTGGCGAGGTCGATGCGGATCATGCGGCAGCGCGGCTTCGCGAAGAACATCTCGCGGAACTTCTGCCAGTCGCTCAAGGGAAACCAGTCGCTCCTGCGGATCTCGATGCCGACCATCTTCGTGCAGGCCGAGTTGGCGACCCAGGTGCCGTAGCCGACCCAGTCGTCGGGCACCACGTACACCACTTCTTCGGCCAGCGTGGCGAGCGACAGGCGGATGAGCTGCCTCTCGGCGCGCACGAAGTAGAGATGCCGGTCGTCCGGGCTCAGGAAGCCGCCGAAGGTGTTTTCACCGGCCTGGTCGGTCAGCTGCACGGCCTGCTGCGTCGAAAGGTCCAGCAGGTGGTAGTTCCAGCTCGTGCCGGGGCCGAACTCGGCGCCGAAGAGCAGGTGGCTGCCGTCGTTGGTGAAGCACTTCTGATAGAAGTAGTTGCGATGGCAGGTCACATCGGTGGGCGTGAGGCGCGTGACGCGCGCGCCGGTGTCGCGGTCTTGCGTGGTGTGGAAGGCGAGTTGGCGAACGGTGGACTTGCTCATCGCAACGACGTGGAAAGGGTGGACTCAAAAAGCCCGGCCGGGGCGCTGGGCCCTCAGCCGGTGAACCGATCCGGAAGGTCCGGACCTAGGAGATCGAGGACATGCAGATGAACCCGATCCGTTGCAAACAGGTCAACAGGTCACTTGATGCGCTGGAGCAGCGCATTGCCCTCTTCGAGCAGCCGGCGAGCGGCTTCCTGTTCGGTGGCTTTGCCGTAGGCCACCGTCTCGAAGACTTCGCGCATGAATTTCTGGAAGCGCGCGTTCTCGAACAACGGTGAAGGCAGGTCGATCTTGCCGGCGTCCTTCTGCTTCTTGATCTGCAGGTAGGCCTTGAGCTCCAGCGGCGCGATGCGGTTTTCCTTCACCAGCGTGTGGAACTGGCTGTCGGCCGCCGGCACGCCGCGCGAGAGGCCCAGCAGACGCGCGGCCTCCGGGTCGGTGAGCAGGAAGTTGAGGAACTTGGCCGCCACCTCGGGGTGCTTGCTGCGCTTGCTCACGGTGAACATGAGCGCGGGCCGGCCGAACATGCCGCTGTTCTTGGCGTTGGGCAGGGTGAGGAAATCGCCGACCTCGAGCTTCTGCTCCTTGTTGAGCGTGCTCTCGCGCAGGCGCAGCACCGAGTCCCAGGTGTAGTTGCCGGCCCAGTTGCCCACCACCCAGTCGGGCTGCTGCTCGGTGGGTTTCTCGGCACCGCCGAGGCTCGCGCGCAGCGGCAGCGGCACGCCCACGTTGTTGGTGGTGAGCTTCTTGTAGGTCTGCACCCACTCGAGCACGGCCTGTTCGCTCATCGCTACCTTGGGCTGCGAGGGGTGCACGTAGGGCGTGCCGTACTTCTGGTAGATGTAGGCCTGCGACGTGAGGATCATGTCGTAGGCCTCGCCGTCGATCGCGTAGGCCTTGTCACCCAGCTTTTGCCTGAACACGGGGCCGGCTGCGAAGAGCTGCTCCCAGGTGGTGGGCAGCGGCAGGCCGGCGCGGTCGAAGCTGGCCTTGTTCCACAGGAAGATGCGGGCGGTGTACGACGACGGCAGCGCGTTGAGCTTGTCGCGCACCATGCCCATCTTCAGCTCTTCTTCGGAGAACTGGTTCAGCGCGAGCAGCGGCTTGCTCTTGTTGAGGTCGTAGAAGCCCTCGCCCGTCTTCGAGAACATGGCGAGCCAGGCCCAGTTGATCTGCATGATGTCGGGCTCGGAGCCGCCCGCGATCTGCGTGGTCAGGCGCTCCAGGTAGCCCTGGAAGCCCATGTATTCGGCCTTGATCTTGACGCCGGGGTTCTTGGCCTCGAAGACGGCAATGGCCTTGAGCGTGGCTTCGTGGCGTTCGCCGCCGCCCCACCACGAGAAGCGCAGGGTCTGCTCCTGTGCGAAGGCGCCCGGAGCGGCAAGACCGCAGGCCAGCGCAATGGTGGCCGCAAGGCCGTGGCGTCGTTTCATGTGTGTCTCCTCTTCTCTTCGGGGATGCTCTTGGTATGCGTGGCGCGGGTCACAACAGCAGGTTCGCGCCGCTGTCGTTGTCGAAGGCGTGGCACTGGGTCATCTGGAAGCCGAAGCGGTGCGTTTCGCCGCGCTGCTTGCGGTCTACGCCGCACAGCTGGTCGGCCGGCACGCGGCTGGTGAAGGGCACGCCGCCGAGGTCGAAGTGCACGAAGACCTCGCTGCCCATGTGCTCGACGAAGCGCAGGGCCCCGTCGACCTCCACCACCGGCGCGTCCTTCTTGCCGCCGGCGGTGATGTGCTCGGGGCGCAGGCCGAGCTTGACCTTCTGGCCGATGCGCGTGCGCAGGCGGGCTGCCTTCTCGTCTGGCAGCGGCAGCGCCATGCCGCCCGCCACCAGCGTGAAGCCGGCGCCCCGCTGTTCGACGGTCGCTTCGCGCAGGTTCATTTCCGGCGAGCCGATGAAGCCGGCCACGAAGGCGTTTGCCGGCCGGTCGTACAGCGCGGTGGGTGTGTCGACCTGCTGGATGGTGCCGTCCTTCAGCACGCAGATGCGCTCGCCCATGGTCATGGCTTCCACCTGGTCGTGCGTCACGTACACCACGGTCGAAGGCTGGCCCTTCTCGCGCAGCGTTCGGTGCAGCTCGGTGAGGCGCACCCGCATCGAGGCGCGCAGCTTGGCATCGAGGTTCGACAGCGGCTCGTCGAAGAGAAAGACCTCGGGGCGCTTCACGATGGCGCGGCCCACGGCCACGCGCTGCGCCTGGCCGCCCGACAGCTGCTTGGGGTAGCGGTCGAGCAGGTGGTCCATCTCGAGCAGCTTGGCGGCCTCTCGCACGCGGGTGTCGATCTCCGCCTTCTTCGTGCCCGCGAGCTTCAGGCCGAACGCCAGGTTGTCGTAGACCTTCATGTGCGGGTACAGCGCGTAGTTCTGGAACACCATGGCGATGCCGCGCTGCTTGGGGGCGAGGTTGTTGACCACCGTGTTGCCGATGGCGAGCTCGCCTCCGGTGATGCCTTCGAGGCCGGCGATCATGCGCAGCACAGTGCTCTTGGCGCAGCCCGAGGGGCCGACGAACACCATGAATTCGCCGTCGCGCACGTCGAGGTCGATGCCATGCACCGCCTTGAATCCGTTGGGGTAGACCTTTTCGATCTTCTTGAGGGAGAGCTGGGCCATGGGGGACTTCCGATCAACCTTTGATGCCGGAGGACGCAGCGCCTTCGATGAAGTGGCGCTGGGCGGCGAAGAACACCGCGATGGAGGGCAGCAGTGCGACCACCGAGATCGCGATGACGCTGGCCCATTCGACTTCTTCGGTGGCGCCGATGCTCATCTTCAACGCCAGCGACACGGGATACTTCTCCACCGTGGACAGGTAGATGAGCGGGCCCATGAAGTCGTTCATGGTCCAGATGAACTGGAACACCACCACGGAGATGATGGCCGGCTTGAGCAGCGGCACGACGATGTGCCACAGCAGCTGCAGCGCGTTGCAGCCGTCGATCTGCGCCGCCTCCTCCATGTCGCGCGGGATGCCGCGCAGGAACTGCACCAGCATGAACACGAAGAAGGTGTCGGTGGCGAAGGCCGAGGGCACGATCAGCGGCGCGAAGCTGTCGAGCCAGCCGAACTCCTTGAACATGAGGTACTGCGGGATGCGCAGCACGATGTGCGGCAGCATCATCGTGCCCACCATGATGGAGAACAGCAGCTTCTTGCCGGTGAACTCGAAGCGCGCGAAGGCGTAGGCCACCAGCACGCACGAGATCACCGTGACGATGATGCGCGGGATGATGATCGCGAACGAGTTCAGGAAGTAGGTCGCGAAGGTGTATTCGGTGCTGGTCTTCCAGCCCTTCGCATAGGCGGTGAGGTCGAAGCCCGACGGCCAGAAACCCACCTCGGTGAAGATCTCCGAGTTGCTCTTGAACGAGGCGCCGACGAGCCAGATCATCGGGTAGAGCATCAGCAGGCCCACCGCGATGAGGATGACGTAGCGCACGACGGCGCTGATGCGTTCGCGGCGCGCGGTGCGCTGGGCTTCGGCGCTCGAAACGACCGCCGTGTCGTGAGATGTCATGACGGCACTCATTTACTTGCGGTCCTTTTCGCCGGAATAGAACACCCAGTACTTCGAGCTCCAGAACGAGAGGGCCGAGAGCGTGACGACGAGCGTGAACATCACCCACGACAGCGCGCTGCCGTAGCCGAGGTTGAAGTAGCGGAAGCTCTGGTCGTAGATGTAGAGCGACAGCAGGTAGGTCGCGTGCAACGGCCCGCCTTCGGTGACCATGTACGGCCCGTTGAACTCCTGGAAGGCGTGGACCGTCTGCATCACGAGGTTGAAGAAGATCACCGGCGTGATGAGGGGGATGGTGATGCGGAAGAACTGCTGCCACTTCGACGCACCGTCGATCTCGGCCGCCTCATAGAGCGACGTGGGCACGTTCTGCAGCGCGGCCAGGAAGATCACCATGGCCGAGCCGAACTGCCACACGTTGAGCAGCACGATGGTCCACAGCGAGTAGTGCTCGTCGGCCAGCCACGGCACCGGGTCGATGCCGAACTTGCCGAGCACGATGTTCACCAGCCCGTGCTGCGAGAAGATGAACCGCCACAGCACCGACACCGCGATCGAGCCGCCCAGGATCGACGGCAGGTAGTAGGCCGAGCGGAAGAAGTTGATGCCGCGCAGCTTGAAGTTCAGCACGTGCGCGATGAAGAGCGCAAAGGCCAGCCGCAGCGGCACGGTGAGCGCGACGAAGGCGATCGTCACGCCCAGCGACTTGCGGAACAGCGGGTCGCTGAACGCAAGTTCCTTGTAGTTGTCGAGCCCCACGTACTGGGGCGGGTTGATGATGTCGTACTGCGTGAAGCTCAGCGCGAAGCTCATCACGAAGGGGAAGAGCTTGAACGCCAGCACACCCAGCACGAAGGGCAACACGAACAAGAAGCCCAGGCGCTTGTTCTCGTACATCAGGTTGTCTCCTGCGCCGCGTTGTGGCGCCCTGCCCCCTCTCCCGCCTGCGGGAGAGGGTTGGGGTGAGGGTTGGTGCGGCGCGTACCACCCTCATCCCCGCCTTCTCCCGCCAGCGGGAGAAGGTGCCTGGCGCGTCGGTTCTCTTTCTTGTCTCGTCAGCGCGCCAGCCAGCCGCCGTCTACCGCGACGGTGTAGCCGTTGACGTAGTCGGATGCGGTGGAGGCCAGGAACACCACAGGCCCTGCCAAGTCGTCGGGCGTGCCCCAGCGACCGGCCGGAATGCGCTCGAGGATGGCCTGGTTGCGGCCCTCGTCGGCGCGCAGCGCGGCCGTGTTGTTGGTGGCCATGTAGCCCGGCGCGATGGCGTTCACGTTGATGCGGTGGCCCGCCCATTCGTTGGCCATGAGCCGCGTGATGCCCATGACGCCGCTCTTCGACGCGGTGTACGAAGGCACGCGGATGCCGCCCTGGAACGAGAGCATCGACGCCACGTTGATGATCTTGCCGCCCGAGCCCTGCGCGATGTATTGCCGTGCCATCGCCTGCGAGAAGAAGAACACCGTCTTGAGGTTGATGTTCATGACGTCGTCCCAGTCCTTCTCGGAGAACTTGAGCGCGTCTTCGCGGCGGATGATGCCGGCGTTGTTGACCAGCACGTCCACGTGGCCCGAGACCTTGACGGCCTCCTTCACCAGGCCTTCGATGCAACTGGTGTCGGCGAGGTTGGCGCGCAGGTCGAGGAAGCGGCGGCCCAGCGCTTCGACCTGGCGCGCGGTTTCCCTGGGTTCGCTGACGTTGACGCCGACGATGTCGGCGCCGGCCTGCGCCAGCGCGCGGGCCATGCCCTGGCCCAGGCCGGTGTCGCAGCCGGTGACGACGGCGACCTTGCCGTCGAGTTGGAAGTTGTCGAGGATCATGTGGCTCACGGCAAGGAAGTTCAGCGGAGGGTTGTCATGGGCACGTGGTCCATGTCCTTGAAGACCTGGTTCTCGCCCACCATGCCCCAGATGAAGGTGTAGGCCTGCGTGCCCACGCCGGAGTGGATGGACCAGCTCGGCGAGATGACCGCCTGCTCGTTGCGCACCACGAGGTGCCGCGTTTCCTGCGGCTGGCCCAGCATGTGGAAGACGACGCCGTTTTCCGGCATGTCGAAATAGAAGTACACCTCCATGCGCCTGTCGTGCGTGTGGCAGGGCATGGTGTTCCACAGGCTGCCCTCTTCGAGCTGCGTCATGCCCATGAGCAGCTGGCAGGTGGGCAGCACGTCGGGCACGAGGAACTTGTGGATCGTGCGGCGGTTGCTGGTCTTGGGGTCGCCCAGCGTTTCGGGCGAGGCCTCGGCCAGCGCGACCTTCTTGTGCGGGTAGCTGGTGTGCGCCGGTGCGGAGTTGAAATACAGCTTCGCGGGCCGGGCCGAGTCTGCGCTGGCGAACGACAGCTCGCGCGCACCCTGGCCGATGTAGAGCGCCTCACGCGCGCCCACCTCGAACACCTGGCCGTCCACCGTGACCACGGCCGCGCCGCCGATGTTGATGAGGCCCAGCTCGCGCCGCTGCAGGAAGAAATCGGTGCCGGTGTGCTTGCCGAGTTCCGGCGAGAAGGTCACCGCCCGGGTCACCGGCATCACGCCGCCCACGATGATGCGGTCGATCTGGCTGTAGGTGAGCGTGGCCTCGTCGGGGCGAAAGATGTCTTCCACCAGGAACTGCTTGCGCAGGCCGGTGGTGTCGAGCGTCCTGGCGTGCTCGCTGTGGATGGGCTGTCGAATCTCCATGGTTCTCCTCTTCGCGGAACGGCTGCATTTCGACGACGGGGGGAGGCCTGGAATCGCAGGCTGTTGCGCTGCTGTCACAGCCCCTTAGGACTTTCCCGGAAATCCGGTTCTCGTCGATTGAACCGCTGTTTCAAAAAAACAATCTGGGTCCTATAGTACACACAAATCGATGTTTCACAAGTCCAGGAGACTGCGGGTGATCCCGCAGTGAAGCCCGGAAACCACAAGAAGAGGAGAGTCCCGATGAACCCATATTTCGCAGGCAACGAGATGCCGTGGACCGAGCTGGGAGATGGCATTCGCCGCAAGATCGTTGCTCATACACCACAGCTGATGTCGGTACTGGTGCAGTTCGACAAGGGCGCCATCGGCACCCCGCATGCGCACGACGTGCACGACCAGATCGCCTTCGTGATCTCGGGCTCCTTCGAGGCCGAGGTGGGTGGCGTCAAGCGCGTGCTCAAACCGGGCGACGCCTTCGTCGCCCCGCACCACACCACGCACGGCGTGGTGGCCCTGGAAGCCGGCAGCACCCTGCTCGACCAGTTTTCGCCGCGGCGCGACGACTACCTCTGACGTCGTCGTGATGCACCCGGCCGCCCGCGCCCTGCGGCGCTGGCGGCCCCTTCTCCAGGCGAGCGCCCTTCGCCGCGCTCCACACCGGCTTCTCGCCCTACGCGAGGACCGCGTTCGTTTCTCCGGCGCCCTTCGTCGCGCCCGTCCTTGCGATTTCGAGAGAGACCAGCCCGCGCCCCGGGACATCGACGGTGGTGCGTGCATTTGCAGCCGCTGCAACACGGTGAGGGGCCGTCAGGCCGCGGCGTTCACACACACACCGATGTCAAAAGACCAACAGGAGACTTGCATGAAGTGGATGAAACTGGCTGCCATGGCAGCCGCTGCCGGAGCCGTTGCGGGTGGTGCCCATGCGCAATCGAGCCTCACGATCTCGGGCCGCGTGGACCTGGGCGTTCTGTATTCGCCTACCGATCTCACCAAGGGCACCGACCGCGACTGGCAGGTGGCCGAAAGCTCGAACGCCCGCCTGAACATCGCCGGCCGTGAAGACCTGGGCGACGGGCTCACCGCCTACTTCATGCTCGAGCACCGCTTCAATGCCGACACCGGCGCGATCACCGACAGTGCCGCGTTCTGGAAGGACAAGTCGTGGGTGGGCCTGAACAGCAAGACCTGGGGTGACGTGCGCCTGGGCCGCCTGCATTCGCCGCAATACGGCCTGGGCGTGGCCGGCCGCTACGAAGCCTTCTTCGGCGACAGCTACGCGTCGATGGGCACCCGCGGCGCGCGTTCGGCCAACCAGTGGAACGACTCGATCTACTACACCACGCCCGACTTCGGCGGCTTCAACGCCGGCTTGATCGTGCGCGACAGCAACGGCACCACCGCACGCGGCACCGGCGGCCATGCGATGTATGCCAAGGGCCCTCTGTCGCTGGCGCTGAGCTACCAGAAAGAGCAGGACACGCTGGTGACCACCGCGATGAACTTCGTGAAGACCAGCACCTTCGGCGGCTACTACGACTTCGGCTTCATGCGCGTGATGGCCACCTATGCCCGATCCACCGGCGTGAACGCCACCGACACCGGCACCGAAGTCGTCTACACCTTCGGCGCCCGCGTGCCGCTGGGCCCCGGCGAGTTCCGCACCTCGTTCCGCAGCATCGACGACAAGTTCCGCAGGGCCACGAACGACTACTCGGGTGACCAGGACTCGAAGCGCTTCTCGATCGGCTACGCCTACTTCCTGAGCAAGCGCACCGGCATCCACACCTCGCTCGTGCGCGAGAACCAGGAGCGCTTCAACGCCAACGGCACGACCAAGAGCGACTTCACCGGCACGGGTGCCGAAGTCGCATTGCGCCACCAGTTCTGACGCAACGCGGGCCTTGCGATGGCGCATCGCAAGGCCCTCCTCTTTCCGCCGGGATGGGCCCAGCGGCACACCGTCTCGGCGCGCTCACGACACGAAGACGGAGACAAGCCCATGCCCACCACCCACCGCCCCCTCACCCATACACCCACCCGGCTCGCGCAGCTGCTGCTTGCGGCCGCCTGCTGCGTTGCCACCGTCGCCTGCGGCGGCGGCGACGACGACCCGGCCCCCGCCGCACCTGCCGCCACCACGCTCGAAGGCACGGCCAGCGCCAACGGCCAAGCCATGGGCAAAGCCGCGATCACCGTGCTCGACCGCAGCGGCACCACACGCAGCACCCAGGCCGACGACACGGGCCGCTACAGCCTCGACGTGCAGGGCCTGGCAGCGCCGCTGCTGGTGGTTGCGAGCCAGGCCGACGAAACGCACACGCTGCAGCTCGCCTCCATCGTGCCCACGGTGAGCACGGGGAGCAGCACGCGCGGCAACGTCAACCCGCTCACCGACCGCATCACTTCCGAAGTGGCGAGCACGAACGGCCTGAAGGGTGTGCCGGCACTCGTCGAGCAGGGCAACACCGCCGCGGTGACCACCGCGCAGGTCCAGGCCGCCACCGACTCCACGCGTGCGTTGGTGCTCGACGCGCTGAAGGCCGCCGGCGCCGCCGGTGCCGACACGCTGGACCCGGCCGCAGTGAACACCGCCACCGGCGACCCGTTCGACCGCGTGCTGGGCCTGCTGCGCAGCAACCGCGGCTATGAATCGGCCACCGGCCGCTACACCTCGACGGAGCTGTTCGACCAGCGCTACCGGCCGCTGTCGAGCCGGCTCGCGCTGCAATACGAAGCGCCCCTCGCAGCCTTTGCCGGCACCACCCTCTACGTGGTGGGCGACTCCACGGCCAGCAACTACGACAGCCAGGTCGCGCCGCGCGAAGGCTGGGGACAGCGCTTTCACGAGCAGCTGGCCAGCGGCGCCGCGGCCCAGGTGGTGAACGTCGCGCAGTCCGGCCGCAGCTCGCGCAGCTTCATCAACGAAGGCTGGTTCCCGCAGGTGAAGCAGCAGATCAAGGCGGGCGACTACCTCTTCATCCAGTTCGGCCACAACGACGAGAAGTGCGGCGGCAGCAACCCGCCGGTGGCGCGCGACGAGGTCGACGTCGCCAACCTGTGCACCTACCCCGGCACCGAGGCAGGCATCGCGCAGGTGTCGGCCAGCCGGCCGGGGCAGGAATATTCGTTCCGCCTGTCGCTCAAGAAGTACGTCGACATGGCCCGTGCCAAGGGAGCCACCCCCGTGCTGCTGACACCGGTGACGCGGCGCCAGAGCACCGGCACCTTCAAGCCTTCGCACGTGACCACCAAGGGCGCCTACCCCGGTGACTACTCAGCCGCCGTGCTGGCGGTGGCCGCCGAGCACGACGTGGCCGCAGTCGACATCGACAGCACCAGCATCGCCTTCTTCAACGCGCTGCCGGACGTGGCCAACGATTCGCTGAAGTACTACCTGGCCGTGAGCGAGCAGGACTACCCCTACTACACACCCACCACCACCGGCAACATCGTCAAGCCCGACAACACGCACTTCCAGACGCTGGGCGCACAAACGCTGGGCACCTGGGTGGCCGCTGGCGTGAAGGCCAGCAACCGCGCCGACCTGGCGGCGCTGAAAGCACTGCTGAAGTAAGCCGGTTCATCACCGCAAGGCGCGAGAACACGGAGGAGGCGGAGAACGTGAAGGACCGCAGAGAAACCTGCAGCCCTCTGCGAAAGCTCCGCGCCCTCTGCGGCTCGGCGGTGAAGGCTGTTGGTCTTTGCGCGCCAGGACAGCGCGCCTCACTTCACATCACCGCGGCTGCATCAAGTCGGCCATCGCCTCGCGCGGGATCAACGCACCACGGTGCTGGATCACCCGCGCCGCCAGCCGGTTGCCCATGGCCGCCGCGGCCTGCGCGGAGCCGCCGGCCAGCCGCACGCTCAGGTAGCCGCCGGCAAAGGAATCGCCCGCGGCGGTGGTGTCCACCACCTGGGCCACCGGCTCGGTGGGCACCTCCACCAGCGGCTCGCCGGCGCACCGCACCAGCGTGGCCAGCCGGCCGCGCTTGACCACCACCTCGACGCAGGGCAGCGCCAGCGCATGCGTCACCGCATCGTCGAGCCCGGGCAGCGCGTGCAGCGCTTGCTCGTCGTCGGCCGTGACGAGCGCCAGGCTCGCCAGCCGGTAGGCCTGCTCGTAGGCAGCCTGCGCTTCCTCGCGCCGCGGCCACAGCCGCGGACGGTAGTTGTTGTCGAACACCACCATGGCGCCGCGCGCGCGCAGCCGCTGCATCAGCGCGAAGAGCCGCTCACGGCCCGCCGGCGGCAGGATGGCAAGGCTGATGCCGCTCAGGTACAGCGCGTCGAGCGAGTCGGCGGCAGCTTCCAGCGGCGTAGGGGCGGTGGTGTCGAAATAGGCCTTGGCCGCGCTGCTGTCGCGCCAGTAGCTAAAACTGCGCTCGCCCGACGGGTCCACGTCGATCATGTAGAGCCCGGGCAGGCGGCCCGGGATGCGCCGCACCAGATCCACCGCCACACCCTCGGCCGCCCAGCGCAGCGCCAGGCCGTCGCTCAGGCGGTCGTCGCCCAGGCCGGTGGCGTAGGTGGGCTCGATGCCGCGGGCCGCGCCGCAGCGCGCCAGGTAGACGGCCGTGTTGAGCGTGTCGCCGCCGAAGGTCTGGCGCAGCATGCCGAAGGTCTGGCGCAGCATGCCGAAGGCCTCGCCTTGCAGTTCGAGCATGCATTCGCCGAACAGGGCGATACGCTGGGCCGCTTTCATGGATTCCCCTTAGATTATTTGGAACAACGTTTCGATATTCTATGAAAGCCGTACCAACTTGAGATTGAGTATCGACCCGGAGTCGGTGCCTACGCCATCCGCCCCATGTCGCCCGCCTTGCCCGATTTGCCGCCGGTAACAGCCCGACTGCTGCTCACCGGCGCCGCCGGCACGCTCGGCCGCGCCCTGCGCGAGCCCTTGCGTGCCGCCTGCCAGCACCTGCGCCTTTCCGACCTGAAGCCGATGGACGGCCCCTGGGCCGCCAACGAAAGCTTCGTGGCCTGCGACCTCGCCGACCGCGCCGGCATGCACGCGTTGCTGAAAGACGTGGACGCCGTGGTGCACCTGGGCGGCGTGTCGGTCGAAACGCCGTTCGATCCCATCCTGCAGGCCAACATCCTGGGCGTGTTCCACCTGTACGAATCGGCGCGCGTGAACGGCGTGCGCCGCGTGGTGTTCGCCAGCTCCAACCACTGCACCGGCTGCTACCCGCGCACCGAGCACCTGCAGGTGACCGACCCGCCGCGGCCCGACGGCTACTACGGCGTGAGCAAGCTGTTCGGCGAGCACATGGCACAGCTGTACTTCGACCGCTACGGCATCGAAACGGTGTGCCTGCGCATCGGCAGCGGCACGCCGCAGCCGGTGGACCAACGCATGCTCTCCACCTGGATCAGCCTGCCCGACCTCGCGCAGCTGGTGCTGCGCTCGCTGGCCGCGCCCGACGTGGGCTGCAGCATCGTGTGGGGCATGTCGGCCAACTCCGCCGCGTGGTGGGACAACACCGCACCCGCCGCCCGCGTGGGCTACGTGCCGCAGCATGCTTCGGACACCTTTGCCGCCCAGGTGCTGGCCCAGCCGCTGCCCGACTACGAACGCGACCCGCAAAGCGCCACGGCCCGCCTGCAAGGCGGCAGCTTCCTCGGCGTGGGGCCCTTCCCCACGTTCGGCGAGGAGCATGAGCCGTGAACGGCACATTCGAAGTGGCCGTGAGCACGGCCGTGGACGTGCGCTGCCGCATCGGCGAAAGCCCGCTGTGGGACGTGCGCGATGCCTGCCTGTACTGGGTCGACATCAGCGGCCAGGCCGTGTGGCGGCACGACCCGCAAAGCGGCCGCACGCAGCACTGGCGCACGCCGGAGCCGGTGGGCTGCATTGCGCCGCGTGCAAGCGGCGGCTTCATCGCCGCCATGCGGACCGGCGTGTTCGCCTTCGCCCCCACCGACGACCGCGACACGCTCGAGCTCGAACGGCTGGCCGCGGCCCTGCACCCCGAGCCGCAACGCTTCAACGACGGCCGTTGCGACCGCCAGGGCCGCTTCTGGGTCGGCAGCATGTTCCCCGACCCCGTGCTGGCCCAGCGCAGCGGCCGGCTTGCCTGCCTCGACGCCGGCCGGTGGCGCGTGCCTTTGCTCGAAGCCATGATCGTGCCCAACGGCCTCGCCTTCAGCCCCGACGGCTGCACGATGTACGCGAGCGACTCGCACGCGGGCATCGCCACCGTGTGGGCCTTCGACTACGAGCCCGACACCGGCCGCGCGAGCGCGCAGCGCGTCTTCATCGACAAGCTGCCGCAGGGCCGCCCCGACGGCGCCGCGGTGGACACGGACGGTTGCTACTGGATCTGCGCCAACGACGGCGGCGCGGTGCTGCGCTACACACCCGCCGGCATACTCGACCGCCGCATCGAGCTGCCGGTTGCCAAGCCCTCGATGTGCGCCTTCGGCGGCGCGCAGCTCGACACTTTGTACGTGACGTCGATACGCCCTGACGGCGACGGCGCCCTGGCACAACCGCTGGCCGGCGCGGTATTCGCGTGCCGGCCAGGGGCACAGGGCCTTGCGGAGCCTGCTTACGCGGGCTGAAGCACGGCCGAGGTCCACACCATCACACGAGACATCAACGGACGGAGACCAACACATGAACTGGAAAACCACTCTCGCCGCCGCCCTGGCGCTCGCGTTGCCGGCCGCCGCGTCGGCCACCGAGTTCCGCTCGTCCGACATCCACCCCGACGGCTACCCCACGGTGGAGGCCGTCAAGTTCATGAGCGAGCAGCTCAAGAAACTCACGGGCGGCAAGCACTCGATCAACGTGTTCAACAACAGCAAGCTCGGCAACGAGAAGGACACGATCGAGCAGACCAAGCTGGGCGCCATCGCCATCACGCGCGTGAACATCGCGCCGATGAACAACATCTGCCCGGCCACCATCGTGCCGACCATGCCCTTCCTCTTTCGCAGCACCGAGCACATGCGCAAGGTGCTCGACGGCCCCGTCGGCGAAGAGATCCTGAAGAGCTGCGAGGCGCAGGGCTTCATCGGCCTGGCCTACTACGACAGCGGCGCACGCTCGATCTATTCGGTGAAGAAGCCGGTGAAGACGGTGGACGACACCAAGGGCATGAAGATCCGCGTGCAGCAGTCGGACCTGTGGGTGGCGCTCATGGAAGCGATGGGCGCCAACGCCACGCCCATGCCCTTCGGCGAGGTCTACACCGCGCTCAAGACCGGCCTCGTGGATGCGGCCGAGAACAACTACCCCTCGTTCGAGAGCTCGCGCCACTTCGAAGTGGCCAAGTACTACTCGAAGACCGAGCACTCCATGGCACCCGAGATGCTGCTGTTCTCCAAGCGCATATGGGACGGCCTCTCGCCTGACGACCAGAAGGCGCTGCGCCAGGCCGCGAAGGACTCGGTGCCCTACATGCGCAAGCTGTGGGACGAGCGCGAGGCCAAGTCGCTGGCCGCGGTGAAGGCCGGCGGCGCCGAGATCATCGAGGTGGACAAGGCTTCGTTCCGCAATGCGGTGAAGCCCGTGTACGTGAAGTTCCTGCGCGACCCCAAGCTGATGGATCTGGTCAAGCGCATCCAGGAAACCCAGTAAACACCTGAGGGCGGCACGCCCGCACCACGGGCGCGCCGAAGTCTTTTATGTACACAAGAATCTGCGCCGCGCTGGCGCGCTGGTGCATGTGGATCGGCGTGCTCGGCCTGGTCCTGCTGATCGTTGCGGTGGCCGTGCAGGTGTTCGGCCGCTACGTGCTCAACAGCACGCCCACATGGGCCGAAAGCCTCGCACTGCTGCTGGTGCTGTACGTCACCATGCTCGGCGTGGCCGCGGGTGTGCGCGATGCCGGGCACATCGGCCTCGAGTCCTTCCTTGTGCTGCTGCCTGAAAAGCAGCGCCTGCGCTTCGAGATGCTCATCCACGTACTGGTGGCCTGCTTCGGCGGCCTCATGGCGTGGTACTGCCTCATGCTGGGCATCTCGGTCATGGACTACAAGCTGCCCACGCTGGGCGTTTCCGAATCGCTTCGCTACTGGCCCGCGGCGATCGCGGGCGTGTTGATCGTGCTCTTTTCCATCGAACATCTCATCGCGCTCGTGCAGGGCCGCACCGTGGAGCCCGCATGGCACTGACCCTGCTCAGCCTGTCCTTCCTCGGCTTCCTCGTGCTCGGGGTGCCGGTCGCGTTCTCGATCGGCCTGGCGGCCACCGTGGCCATCCTCTACGAGGGCCTGCCGCTGGAAGTGGTGTTCCAGCAGATGACCTCGGGCATGAACGCGTTCTCGTTCCTGGCCATCCCGTTCTTCATCTTCGCCGGCGAACTCATGATGTACGGCGGCATCGCGGACCGCATCGTCACCTTCGCCAAGAGCGTGGTGGGCCACATCCGCGGCGGGCTGGGCATGTCGAACGTGGTGGCGTGCACGCTGTTCGGCGGCGTGGCCGGCTCGCCGGTGGCCGACGTGTCGGCCATGGGCTCGGTGATGATCCCGATGATGAAGCGCGAGGGCTACCACGCCGACTACGCGGTCAACGTGACCACGCATGCGGCGCTGGTGGGCGCGCTCATGCCCACCAGCCACAACATGATCATCTACACGCTGGCCGCGGGCGGCAAGGTGTCGATCGCCGCGCTCATCCTCGCGGGCCTTTTGCCCGCCGTGCTGCTCACGCTGTGCAACCTGGGCGCCGCCTACTACGTGGCCATCCAGCGCGGTTACCCGGCGGGCACCTTCCCGGGCTGGGACATCGTGTGGCGCAGCCTCGCGGCCTCGCTGCCCGGGCTCTTCGTCGTGGTGGTGATCCTGGGCGGCATCCTGAGCGGCGTGTTCACCGCCACCGAGTCGGCCGCCGTCGCGGTGATCTACGCACTCGCGCTCACGGTGCTGGTGTACCGCTCGCTCAAGTGGGAAGACTTTCTGAAGGCGGCGGCCAAGGCGGTCAAGACCACCGGCGTGGTGCTGCTGCTCATCGGCGTGTCGGCCAGCTTCGGCTACCTCATCAGCCTGTACGGCGTGGCCGAGCTGATGGGCAGGATGCTGGGCGCGATGACCGAGAGCCCCTGGATGATCTTCCTGCTCGTGAACATCATCCTGTTCCTGCTCGGCACCTTCCTCGACATGGCGGCCACCATCCTGATCTGCACGCCGATCTTCCTGCCCATCTGCATGCACTACGGCATGAGCGAGGTGCAGTTCGGCATCATGCTGCTGATCAACTGCGCGCTGGGCCTGAACACCCCGCCGGTGGGTACGGTGCAGTTCATCGGCTGCGCCATCGGCGGCGTGTCGGTGGGCACGGTGATGCGCACCATCGCCCCGTTCTACGGCGCATTGCTGCTGGCCTTGCTGCTGGTCACCTACGTGCCGGCGTTCTCGATGTGGCTGCCCACGGTGGTGCTGGCCAAGTGAGCGAA
>CAMLLU010000032.1 GCA_946480925.1 uncultured Rivibacter sp. | reverse complement strand
GCAGCGCCGCCGGCTCTGCCGCCACCCGGTGCAGGCGGGCTAGCAGGCACAGGGCAGACAAGGCAGGAGGGATACCGGGCGATACGCCACTGGCTTCGATACTTTGTGTTGGCGTGCTTTCGCCTTCCGGCTCAACGCCGTTACTGCTGACTTCCATCCCTACCCCCTACTCCCCAGACGCCCAAACAAGGCGCCCATTTGCATTGCCGCGAGCCAACCTTTTTGTCAGCTCCGCCCTCCTGCAGAGGGACAACACTTTGCCCCACCAATACACCTCGTCAAGTACCAAATCTCTTGCATAGACGACCGGTGGCTGCACCGCTATGGTCCGCGGCCGACGCGGGTCGTGCGCTATGGCGGCCAGCGTGGTGTCAACCAACGGCGATCAGGGAGAACACGTGCCGTGTACAGCCACGAAGCAAGTTCAGGAAGGCATTCAACATGCAACTGCTCAGGCCAGTGGCATTGCCAACACGCCGGGCCCGCCAACCTGCTCGCAGGCGTTCGCGTCATGCAGCCTTCAGCTTCGTGCACCTCGAACAGGCGTGCTGCTCGAAGCCTGCGCTCGTAAAGGCGACTTCGTGCGTGCAGGGCAGCCGCTGGTCGTGCTCAGTACAGGCGGGAGCGAACAGCAAGACGGGGCCGCAAGGCAGGCCGCCGCCAGCCTCACGCTGCGGCGCAACGCCTTGCTGAACGAGCGGCGGCCTTTGCGCGAACTGCACACGAGCCAGCGGCGTATGGAGCTGGCCCAGATAGACCGCGCCTTGGCTGCATTGGCCCAAGAATGCGTCGACACAGCTTGCAACGACAAGCTGGTGATCACCGCGCCACAGGCAGGGGTGATCACCGCATGCCCGGTCAACGTGGGCCAACCGGTACAAGGAGGCCAGATCCTCCTGGTGCTGACTCCTCACGCCGAACCCTCTTCGACGCTGGTGAACCAGAGTCCCCCAAGCCCCTGCGATGCCGAGATGGGCAGCAAACCGCCACCCTGACAACGTTTACAGGTGACAGTGTTTACAGCTGGCAGGAACCCGTTTGACGGCCACACTTGCCATGGCTCACAGGCTTCTCATTGAACGCTATGAACGCAGCATGGAACATCGAGGTTTGGCCTCCTATCCTTTGGCAAGCTGACTCCGTCCCGGACCTACACCTGATTCATCTCGAAACCAACATCATCAACGCTGGTGACGACGAAGAACCGTGCAGTGGCCAGACTGTATGGGGCGGGCCTTCGCTAGGCGGCACGGCCGGCGTGGCGTGGGACTGGGTGCGCATGCCGCCGGGCATCGTCGCGATGGTGGATCCGCTCACCGTCATCACCAACCTGCGGCTGCTCGGGCCGCGGGGGCAGGTGCTTTCTGCACTGCAGGCCGCTCCGCATCTCAACGAGATCGTGCACAACCTGCCGTGGCAGGACGAGGTCAACCGCGCGCTCAAACGCGTGGAGCTGGAATCCGCCAACTGACACCGCACCATACGGCGCGGCGTCGAGGCCGCACGGCCCCTCGAAGGGCGCAACGCTAGCGCCCTGCCCTGGCTCAATCGTCCGAGCTGAAGCCGGACGCCTTGACGATCGGTGCCCAGCGTTCGCGCTCGCGGCCGAGCTGGCGTGCGTACTGTTCGCTCGATTGCGAGACCACCGGTTCGAAGGCGAACTTGGCCATGCCCTCGGTCACGGGCTTCTCGCGCAGGGCGAGGCGCGCGAGGTCGTAGATGCGATCGATCACCGACGATGGCGTCTTGGCCGGCACGAAGAGGCCGAAGCTTTCGACGCCGATGATCGACTTGTAGCCCTGCTCGGGGAAGGTCGGCACGTTGGGCGTGAAGCGCGAGCGCTTCGTGTCGGTCACGCCCAGCAGGCGGACCTTGCCGCCCGCGAGGTACGGCAGGAAGTCGCCGAGCGCGAACATGCCCGAGGCGATCTGCCCACCCATGAGTTCCTGCATGCCGGGTGCAGCGCCGCGGTACGGCACGTGCGTGAGCGTGATGCCGGCTGCGTGCTCGAACTGGTTGCCCAGGAAGTGCGGCATCGCGCCTGCGGCCGGTGAGCCGTAGGACGACTGCTTCGGGTTCGCCTTGGCCCACTCCACGTATTGCGCGAGGTTGGTCACCGAGGCGGGCACCATGGGCCCGACGCCGAAGCCGCAGGTGTATTCGCACACCGACGTGACCGGCACCACGTCGGCCGGCGTGTAGGCCAAGCGGCGGAACACGTGCGGGTAGATCGTGAACATCGATGCCGGGCTCAGCAGCAACGTGAGGCCATCGGGCGCGGCCTCCTTCAGAGCCGCGATGGCGATGCGCCCGCCTGCACCGACCTTCTGCTCCACCAGCACGCTGCCGGCGTAACGGCCGCGCCAGGCCTCGGCGATGAGACGCGCCGTGGTGTCGATGGAGCCGCCGGCCGGAAAGCCGGCGAGGATGCGCGCCTGCAGCGTCTGTGCCTGGGCCGTCGCGGCCCACGGCGTTGCAGCGCCAAGCGCCAGTGTTGAAACGAACTGTCGGCGAGTGAGGCTCATGTAGTGCTCCGCGGCAAAGATGTGGCCGGCATTGTGGTGCAAGGCCCGTCGCGGCAGCCCTGCGGGAGGCTGCTACGCTGCGAGGCCGTTTGCCGCCGCGAAGCCGGCGGCCTTGCACTCATCACGGAGGACCACCTACCCATGCAAAAGATCTTCAAGGCGCTGGGCCTTGTCGTGCTGGCCCTCGTGGCTTACCTGCTGCTGTGGCCGGTGCCCATTGCACCGGTCGCCTGGACCGCCCCCGAAGACCCCGCCTACAGCGGAGCGTTCGAACGCAACGAGCGCCTGGCCGCCCTGCAGCACCTGCCATTGGGCGACGACGAAGGCCCCGAACACGTGGTCGTGCGCGACGGCTGGGTGTATGCCGCCGTGACCAGCGGCGCCATCCTGCGCATGAAGCCCGACGGCTCCGAGCGCAGCGTGGCGGTCAACACCGGCGGGCGGCCCTTGGGCTTCGACTTCGATGCGCGCGGCGCGATGGTGATCGCCGACCCGATGAAGGGCCTGCTGCGCGCCACGGAGTTCAACCCCGGCTCCAAGGGCGCGAAGATCGAGCTGCTCACGAGCACCGTCGACCACCCGCAGAAGAACGACCCGATCCGTTATGCCGACGGGGTGGCGGTGGCCAAGAACGGCACGATCTACTTCACCGATGCGTCGCGCCGCTTCGCGCCGGCCGAATGGGGCGGCACCTTCATGGCGAGCGTGCTCGACATCCTGGAGCACCAGTCCACCGGCCGCCTGCTCGCCTACGACCCCAAGACCAAGACCACCCGCGTGCTGATGCACGGGCTGTGCTTCCCCAACGGCCTGGCGCTGTCGTCCGACGAAGGCCACCTGTTCGTTGCCGAGACCGGCGAGTACCGCATCTGGAAGGTCGCCGTCGACGCCAGCCTGCTCGATGCGAAGGCCATGGTCGGAACCCCTGGCGACCGCGCGCGCGTGCTGCTCGACAAGCTGCCCGGCTACCCCGACAACCTGATGCGCGGCCACGACGGGCGTTACTGGGCCGGCTTTGCCAAGCCGCGCGGCGCCTTCATCGACAAGACCGCGGGCATGCCGTGGCTGCGCAGCCTCTCGCTGCGGCTGCCGCGCAAGCTGTGGCCCGTGCCGCCGGCTTACGGCCACGTGTTCGCGTTCGACGAAGACGGCCGCGTCACCGCCAACCTGCAGGACCCGAGCGGCGCCTACCCGGAAACCACCGCCATCACCGAGACGGACGAGCGCCTGTACGTGCAGAGCCTGCACGCCAAGACGCTGGGCTGGCTCGACAAGGCAGCCGCGGGCCTGCCGCCGCGCGAGCCCGAGCCGGCTACCGCACCGCCGCCGCCCGCAGCCTCCGCGCCACAAACCAAAGGCAAAGCGCGGCCAGCACAGCGCTGACCAGCAGCGGCACGCCGACCTGCAAGGCACCCAGCGTCTCGCCGCGCAGCACGCGGTTCATCAACGTCTGCTGCGCGAGCGCCGGCACCCACAGGTACCACGGCTGTTCGCCGCTGTGGCTGAACACGGTGATCAACGGCAGCAGCGACACCACGAGGATGACCACCGTGCTGTTGGCCTGCGCCTCCTTGAAGCTCTTGCAGCGAATGGCCACCGCCATCAGCAGCGCCGACAGCGCGGCGGCCAGCGGCACCAGCACCACCAGGAAGCTCACCGCCTCACGCGGGCCGAACAAGAAGAGCGAGCGCAAGGTCTCGCTGCGGATGAGCCATTGCGCCGGCAGAAAGCTCACCACCGACAGCACCGCGATCAGCATGCCCACGCTCGCCACCGCGCCCCACTTGCCCAGCACCAGCGCCATCGGTGAGGCCGGGTTGGTGAGCAGCGGCTCGAGCGAACCACGCTCGCGCTCGCCGGCCGTGGTGTCCAGCGCAGCATTCAGCGCGCCGTACAGCACGGCCATGATCACGAAGAACGGCAGCATGGTGGTGAACTGCGCCGCGCGGATCTCGCGGCTCGCGAGGTCGCGCTCCTGCACGTCCACGCTCTGCAGCACGGCCGGGTTCACGCCGCGCAGCGCCAGCGTGAGCGCCGCACGCTCCTGGTTGAACGCATTGAGCAGTCGCATCACGCGCGCGCTGCCGGCTTCGGCCTGGCGGTTGCTGCTGTCGCTCACCAGCTCCACCGTGGGCAGCTCACCGGCCGCTGCACTGGCTGCGTAGTCGGGCGGGATCACCAGCACCGGCTCACTGAGCTTCGAAGCCTTGAGCTGCACTTCGTAGTCGCCCGGTGCGTCGATCACCGAAAAAGTCTGCCGCTCGATGAAGTTGCGCAGTGCCGGCGCATGCTCGATGCCCGAGACGACGATCACGCGCTTGTCGGCCTGCGTCTCGAACTGCGCCACCAGGCTCGACAGCAGCACGAGCACGGCCGGCCCCATGAGCACCGAGCTCAGCAGCACCACCAGCAGCGTGCGCCGGTCGCGCAGCGCATCGACGATTTCCTTGCGGTAGACGATCCATCCTGCCCTCATGCGTTCCCCTCTTCCACCGCCATGCCGAACGCCAGCTGCACGAAGGCCTCTTCGAAATCGCTCTGCCCCGTGCGTTCGCGCAACTCGTCCACCGTGCCCTGCGCCACGGCATGCCCGCGCGCCACCACGACCACCGTGTCGCACAGCTTCTCGACCTCTTGCATGATGTGGCTCGACAGCACGATGCACTTGCCGCCGCCCGCGGGGCTGCACAGGTGGTGCAGCGTTTCGCGCAGCGCGCGGGTGGACAGCACGTCCAGCCCGTTGGTCGGCTCGTCGAGGATGATGTTGACCGGGTCGTGCACCAGCGCACGCGCCAGCGCCGTCTTCATGCGTTCGCCCTGGCTGAAGCCTTCGGTGCGGCGGTCCAGCAGCGGCTTCATCTCCAGCATCTCGGCCAGGCTTTCGGCGCGCGCATCGGCAGCGTCGGGCGCGAGGCCCTGCAGGCGCCCGTAGTAGGTGATGTTCTCGCGTGCAGACAGGCGCGGGTACAGGCCGCGCGCATCGCTCAGCACGCCCATGCGGGCCGCCGCGGCCTGCGGGGCCTGCCCCACGTCGATGCCGTCGACCGTGATGCGGCCCGCGTCCGGCCTCATGAGCCCGGCCACCATGCGCAAGGTGGTGGTCTTGCCGGCGCCGTTGGGCCCCAGCAGCCCGGTGATGGCGCCGCCGGCCGCCGCGAAGCTGAGGCCTTCGACGGCCTGCACCACGCGCGCCTTGCGGCCGCGGCCGGTGACGAAGCGCTTGGCGAGGTCTTGCACGTGAATCACTGCGCCGCCTCCTGCCGTTGCACCTTGGGCCGCCACGGCTCGAACACCGGCGGGCGCGGGATGTTGCGCATGCAGCTCGCATCGACCTGCAGCGCCTGTGCCTCGGTGGCCGCGTCGATGAAGCGGTGCACCACGTCGCGCGTGCAGCCGATGCCCATGATCCCGTGGCCGGCGTTGGGCACCACCACGTGCTGCGCCTTGCTGCCCAGCGCCCGCGCCACGCGGGCGCCGTGACGCGGCGGCGTGGCGGGGTCGAGGCCGCCGCTGAACAGCAGCGCCGGCGCGGGGCTTTGCGGCAAGCGATAGAACGCCTCGGGCACCTCACCGCGCGGCCATTCGCGGCACACGCCGCGGTAGAACCCGATGAACTGCCGGCTGAAGTCCGCCGTGGGTGGCACGCTGGCGGCGCCGCGCTCGAGCAACGGCATGTCCTCGGAGCAGACCACCGAAAAGTGCATGCCCCAGTAGATGCGCTGCCCGCCGCGCGCGCCGCCCGTCGCGCCCGAAAGCCCCAGCAGCGGCGTGAAGCGCCCTTCCACCGCCTCGGCCATGGCGTATGGCAGCGCCGCGGCCAGCGAGGGCACGTACAGCGGCGCGCGCAAGGCGCCGGCCAGCATGTCGCGGTCCAGCAGCACCGGCGTGGTGTCACCCGTCATCGGATCGGTCACGTCCACACGCCGGGGCAGGCTGGCCAGCAGCGCATGCCAGCGCTCGCGCAGGTTCGGGTGGCGCCGCCGGCAGGTGTCGTCTGCCTCGCAGGCGGCCAGCGTGGCATCCAAAGCAGCCTGCGCATCGATGCCGAAACTCGCCGGCAACACCATGTCGGGCGGCGCCACGCCGTCGATCACGAGGCGTCGCACGTGTTGCGGAAACTGCCGCAGGTATTCGAGCGCCGCCCGCGTGCCGTAGGAAGCGCCCACCAGGTTGACCTGCGGCGCGCCCAGCGCCTCGCGCACCGCGTCGGCATCGGCCATCGCTTCGGTGGTGGTGTAGTGCGCCAGCTGGCCGTGCGGCAGCTGCTGCAGGGCCACGCGGCAGCGCTGCAGCCGCTGTTGCAGCGCGCCCATGTCGATCTGCTCGGCCAGCGGCAGGTGCCGGTCGTCGGCACAGGCCAGTGGCGCCGAGCGGCCGGTGCCGCGCTGGTCGATGAACACGATGTCGCGCCGGTTGTTGAGCCGCGTGAACAGCGCCATCGCCTGCCCTGCCAGCGACATGGCGCTCTGCCCCGGCCCCCCGGCGAAGAAGAACACGGGGTCGGGCTGCTTGTTGCGCGCGGCCGCAGGCACCACGACGAAGTGCACGTCGATCTGCGGCCCTTGCGGCTGCGCCGCGTCGAGCGCTCGCCGCACCTGGCCGCACGACACCTCCTGCTTGAAGCCTTGCACGCGGCAAGGGGCCGGTGGCGCGGCATGCAGGCTGGTGGCAGCCAGCGTGAGGGCCGCGCAAAGGAATGTGGTTCGGATCATCGAGGCGCGATTCTGAACAGCCGGCGGGCGCCCGGCAACGCCGCGCACGAGTTGACAAGTCCCCGAAAGCATGTCGTCGTGTCACAACAGTGGGCCCGTGACGACCGCTACATTTCGCAAAGTCGCGGCGCAGCGCCCCAGTGGGGCCGCGCCGCGCCTCACGATCCCAGCACACATAGAGAGAGCCTTTCATGAAGAAGACCCTACTGAGCCTCACCCTGGCCTTGGCCGCCGCAGGCGGTGCCTACGCCCAGGTCGGCCCCAACAAGCCCGTCGGCTTCGTCGGCGGCTTCGGCCTCACCGGCGGCGGCGAAAAGCTCGTCACGCTCGAATACACCAACGGCGACAGCCAGGACGTGCGCAGCGGCGGGCTCGTGCACTTCTACGGCGGTGTCGAATTCGCTGTCGCCCCGCTGGTGACCATGCAGGCCACGGTCGGCTACCACGTCGACAACGTCTCGGCCCGCAACGGCGACGCCCGCTTCGAGCGCTTCCCGTTCGAACTGCTCGCGCACTACGAGATCTCCCCGCAGTTCCGCCTGGGCGGCGGCCTGCGCTACGTGACGGGCGCCAAGCTCAGCGGCGACGGTGCGGCCGAGTTCCAGACCATCGACTTCGACTCCCGCCTGGGCGCCGTGGTCGAGGGCGAATACCTCTTCACGCCCCACTTCGGCGCGAAGCTGCGCTTCGTGAGCGAGAAGTACAAGCCCAGCTTCGGCGGCTCCAGCGTGAGCGGTGACCACGTGGGCGTGTACGCCACCTTCCATTTCTGAACTGAACTGAAGACAAGCCTGGTGACAGGCTGACCAGCACCCGCGAAGAAGAGCCCGGCACTGCCGGGCTCTCTTGTTTTTCAGTTGCTCCACCGCGCTGCGCGCGAACCCGCGACGCATGAAACGGGACTCGACAGCCTTCACCGCGCAGGCGCAGAGGACGCGGAGATTCGCGGAGAAATGCAGATCTTCTCTGCGGTCCTCCGCGTTCTCCGCGTCTCTGTGGTGAACGGATTCGGGGGTTCACTTCAACGCACGAACGCGTCGTAGCCCGTCTTCAGGATCAGCGCGCTCACCACCGCGATGAACACGCCGCGCACGAAGCCCGCGCCGTGCTTGAGCGCCAGGCGAATGCCGGCCAGGCTGCCCGCCACGTTGGCCAGCGCCATCACCACCGCGATGTGCCACCACACGTGGCCCTTCCACGCAAACAGCACCAGCGCGGCGAAGTTGGTGGCGGTGTTGAGCAGCTTCGCGCTCGCCGAGGCATGCAGGAAGTCGTAGCCCAGCAGCCTCACGAACAGGAAGACGAAGAAGCTGCCGGTGCCCGGGCCGAAGAAGCCGTCGTAGAAGCCGATCACGAGGCCGATGGTCGCGGCCACCGCCGCCTCACCGCGCCCCGCAAAACGCGGTGCATGCTCGCGGCCCAGGTCCTTGCGGGCCAGCGTGTAGAGCAACACGCCCAGCAGGATGAAAGGCAGCGCCCGGCGCAGGCCGTCGGGCGGCACCATCGTCACCACCCAGGCCCCGGCAAAGCTGCCGGCCAGCGCGGCGCCCGCCCCTGGCAGCAGCGCAGGCCAGTTCATCTGCACCTTGCGCGAAAACTGCACCGTGGCCCAGCCCGTGCCCCAGATGGCCGCACCCTTGTTGGTGCCGAACAGCGTGGCCGGCGCCGCGTTCGGGAACACACCGAACAACGCCGGCACCAGGATCAACCCGCCGCCACCCACGATGGCATCGACGAAGCCGGCAAACAGCGAAGCAAGGGAAACGACGACGAGATCGAACATCTGGGTAATGGCGCAAGAGAGGGCGCAAGAGAGGGCGCAGGAGGAGGCGCAGCAACACGCGCAGGCGCAAAGCCGCGCAGCATAGCGGCGGGCTTCAGCCCGCGCTGGCGTAGTGCCTCAGCCCTTGCAGGTCGAGCACCATCACCCCGCGCGACTCGACGCGTATGAGGCCGATGCGCTCGAGCTGGTGCAAGGCCGTGTTCACGCGCTGACGCGACAGCCCCGACAGCAGCCCGATCTCGCTTTGCCGCAGGTCCACGAACGGCCCCGGGTCGGGGTAGAGGTCGGGGTTGAACAGCTGCGCCAGGCAACGCGCCACGCGTGCATCGGGGCTCAGCAGCCGCCCGCCTTCGAGCATGCCGATGAACAGGCCCAGCCGCGCGTTCATCAGCGTCTGCAGGTAGTGGTTGAAGGGCAGGCTCGTCTCGCGCAGGCGCTGGAAGGTGGCCGCCGGCACCAGCGCGATGCGCGTGGGCCTCAGTGCCACCGCGTCATAGCGGCGCGGCTCGCGCTTGAGCAGCGAACCTTCGCCGAACCAGGCATCGGCGCACACGCCGGCCAGCGTGGACGTCTTGCCGTCGGCCGTGGCCACCGACATCTTGCCCAGCCCTTCGATGATGCCGATCCAGTGTTCCACCGGGTGGCCCATGCGCGCGATGTAGCCGTTGTGCGGCACGTGCCGCTCGTGCGCCTCGTGCACCACGGCGTCGAATTCCGCGGGCGTGAGCAACCGACCCCAGGTAGAGGCGGCGAGCATCTCCTGCAGCGTTCGTGTCGGTGCTTGTTTCGGCATCTCGAATGCAAACCTGGCGCGACAGCGGAGCCCAAAAACAAAGGGCGCCGGGGGAGGCCGGCGCCCTGTGAGAGTGGCTTTGTCTTGAAGCCATGCTGTCTGTTGATTCTGGTGTTCTTCGCTTGTCTCCTCAGTCCCCCGCCTGCGCGGGCTGTGGGCTCGCGGCGAGTGGGGCGGACTGTAGGCGCGTTGGGGGGGTACCGCACTTGGGGTTTTCCTGCCCCGTTTTTGGGCAGCGACTGCGGCAAACGCCGCAGAATCGCGGCCTGTCGCCAATTCGTTCACGGGTAAAGCCATGGAACTCAGTTGCTTCAGTTACCAAGTGCAGGCCAACGTCGGCCATCTGGTACTCAACCGGCCTGATGCGCTCAACACCATGAGCCCCACGTTCTGGCGCGAGCTCGAAACCGTGCTGGGCTCGCTGCACCGCAACAGCGCGGGCGTGAGGGCGCTGGTCGTCAGCTCCACCGGCAAGCACTTCAGCGCCGGCATGGCGCTCGAGACCTTCGGCAGCGGCAGCATCGCGCTCGACGACGCCTCGGCCGTGGGCCGCGCCAACATCGTCGACGAGCTGCTCGACATGCAGCAGGTGTTCAACCAGCTCGAAGCGCTGCGCCTGCCCGTCCTCTGCGCCATCCACGGCGGCTGCATCGGCGGTGCGCTCGACATGGCCGCGGCCTGCGACATCCGCTACTGCACGGCCGACGCCTTCTTTTGCATCCAGGAGATCAACATCGGCATGGTGGCCGACCTGGGCTCGCTGCAGCGCCTGCCCAAGCTCATGAGCCACAGCCTGCTGCGCGAGCTGGCCTACACCGGCCGGCGCCTGCCCGCGGCCAGGGCCCTGGCCAGCGGCCTCGTGAGCGAGGTGTTCGACACGCAGGCGCAGATGGTGGAGGCCGCGCTGGCCTGCGCCGCCGAGATCGCCGCCAAGCCGCCCGTGGCCATTGCCGGCAGCAAGCACGCGCTCAACTACGCACGCGACCACTCGGTGCGCGACAGCCTCGAGCAGATGGCCCTGCTGCAGGCCGGCTTCTGGCAGACCGACAACCTGAAGCTCGCCATCGGCGCCCGCAAGGGCGAAGCGCCGCCGGCCTTCGACGAGCTGCGCCCGATCCACCGCTTTGCCGAACGTTGACTGAGGCGGGCGATGTACGAGTCGCATCAGCACGCCCCGCTGCCCCGCGCCGCCTTCGTGCGGCGGCTGCTCACGCATGGCGGCCTGGCGGCGGCCCTGCTGCTGGCGTCCCTGGCGATCGGCATGGCCGGCTACCACGGCTTCGAGCATCTGCCCTGGGTCGACGCCTTCCTCAACGCTGCGATGCTGCTGGGCGGCATGGGGCCGGTCAACGCACCGGCCACCACCGCGGGCAAGCTGTTCGCGGGCTGCTACGCGCTGTATGCCGGGCTGGTGTTCATCGTCACCGCGGCACTGCTGCTCACGCCGGTCGTGCATCGGCTGCTGCACAAGTTCCATTGGAAGGGGTGAACACCACACCACTCGACGCGCCGCCGCCATGCAGCATGCGCAAGAACACGACCTTGCGCGGATGACTCCAGGAGCTGCAGCCCAGTCTCCATAGTTCCCGTGGAAAGACGGGAATAGACTTGCTGCGTCATACGAGGATCCTGATGAAACTGCACGCCCTAAGGCTCGTGAACTACCGAGGCCATGCTGACTTGAGCATCGACTTCACTGCACGATTCAACGTCGTGGTCGGTGTCAACGGAAGTGGCAAGACATCGCTCCTACGAGCAGCCTGTGACGCCCTCAGCGGCCTTACTCAGTATTTATCGTTGAACGGTCACCACTTGCCCATTTCAGAGAGCCGCGACGTGCGCGTACAGGCAATTGATACGAGTGGCCGGCTTCGCTTTGAGCCGCAGTTTCCGGTATCAATCGCTGCGCGTTCCGAAGCGTTCGGCACCGAATGCACGTGGACATTGACCAAGACCGACCAAGCCAGCAGCCCAATAACTATGGGCACCTCTCCCGGACAGATTTGGTCTCAGCTTCAAGACAAGACGAATGCAAGTCTGCCGTTGGTGTTGTTCTATCGCGCCGACCGACACTGGAACGACGCGTCACCGCATGAAATGGTTGCGGCGACACAGAGGAATTCACGCTTCGATGCCTACGTCCAGTGGTGGAACGCCTCGCTGGACGCCTCGGCCCTTCAGGGTTGGGCAATAGCGAAGAGTCTCGAACGCGTTCAAGCCGCATCCGAAACGGGCGGGGCGTTTGACAGCATTCAAGACGATGAGCTTGCGATCGTCAATTCTGTTTTGGCAGCAGCCGTGGAAGGCATCAAGGGACTTCGCTATGACATCAGGAAGAAGAGTCTGCTGGCTGACTGGAATCCCGGCTATGGCGACCCAACGCCTTTTGAATACTTGAGCGACGGGCAACGCGCAGTCATTGGTCTTGTATCGGACATAGCGCGGCGCGCTTGCCTGCTCAACCCACACCTTGGAACCAAGGTAGCGAAGGAAACGACAGGCGTCGTGCTCATCGATGAACTTGACATGCACCTGCATCCCAAGTGGCAGCGAAACATCACTACGGGCCTGAAGGCGGCGTTCCCGTCCATTCAGTTCATAGCGGCAAGTCACTCCCCACAAGTCTTGGGTGAACTCACGCCCGAAGAGATCATCCTTCTCCAGCCTGGAACAACCACTCACCCTCAGGTGAGCTACGGCCTGGACTCCAGTCAAGTGCTGGAAGAAATCATGGATGCAACAGCCAGAACGCCTGATGTCGAGCGGGCATTGGCTGAGGTGTTCTCCGCGCTTGAGCGAAATGAACTTGCTGAGGCAAAAGACAAGCTCCGAGCGCTCAGCGATCTGGCCCCCGGCATTTCAGAGCTAGGAGGTGCCCAAGCTTTGCTCCAGCGCAAAGAGGTGCTGGGCCGATGAAACATGTGGTCAAGAACGCCTCGCCCGAGATTTTTGAACAATGGAAGGCACGGGCAAACGACAACTGGCAACCAACCTACGCGACGCTTCAGCACCCGGAAAAGCAGGCGGTTCACGAATCACTGCTACGGGAACAAGGCTGGGTGTGTTGCTACTGCGGCAGAACCGTGCATCGAGAAGACAGCCACATCGAGCATTTCCGGCCGCAAGAGCAACGCGATGATCTGGCTCTGGACTACAACAACATGCATGCCTCATGCATTCGGGAGCTCAAGCCGGCTACCCCTTTGCACTGTGGTCATGCCAAAGCGGCACTCTTCGACGAGGAGCAGCACATTTCGCCGCTCGACCCGAAATGCGAAGGTCGATTTCTCTACCTGCTGAACGGCGGAATTTCCGTCACCGACGAAACGGATTTCGTAGCGGCTCACATGCTCGGCTTGCTCAAGCTTGACTCCCCCTCGCTGCACAATCAGAGAAGAGCCATCGTCGGTCAAGTGTTTGACCCCGCCTTTCTCGCAACCGCGACGCCTGAAGAGTTGTGCCGCCTGAGAGATCACTACCGTCGCCGCGATGAGCATGGACACACACCCAACTTCGGCCATGCTCTCGCCCGTTTTGCTGAACAACGCTTGTCAGACGCTCCGAACGCAGAGGCGAATCAAAACGGGTAGTGCCGCGGCGTCGTCTGCACCGTCACCCAGCGCAGCTCGGTGAACGCCTCCACGCCGGCCCTGCCGCCGAAGCGGCCATAGCCGCTGCCCTTCACGCCGCCGAAGGGCATCTGCGCCTCGTCGTGCACCGTGGGACCGTTGACGTGGCAGATGCCGGACTCGATGCGCCTGGCCACTTCGAAGGCGCGTGCCACGTCGCGGCCGAACACGGCGGCGGAGAGGCCGTATTCGTTGTCGTTGGCCACCTGCACGGCTTCGTCGACACCACTCACCCGCACCACCGGCTTCACCGGACCGAAGCTCTCCTCGCGGTAGATCTTCATCGACGGCGTCACGTGGTCGAGCACGGTGGCCGGCATCAGCGTGCTGTCGGCCTTGCCGCCGCACACCAGCTTCGCGCCCTTGGCAAGCGCGTCGTCGATCAGCGCGTTGCAGCGCTCCACGGTCGAGCGGTCCACCACCGAGCCCAGCACCACCGGGCCCTTGCGCGGGTCGCCCAGCGGCAGGCTGCCAGCCTTGGCGGCGAGCTTGCTCACGAAGGCATCGGCCACCTTGGCATCGACCACGATGCGCTCGGTGCTCATGCAGATCTGGCCCGAGTTCGCGAAGGCGCCGAAGGCGGCTGCACTCACCGCGGCGTCGAGGTCCGCGTCGTCCAGCACCACCAGCGGCGCCTTGCCGCCCAGTTCCAGCACCACCGGCTTCAGGTACCTGGCGCAAGTGGCCGCGATGAGCTTGCCCACGCGCGTGGAGCCGGTGAAGTTGACGCGCTTGACGGCCGGGTGCGCCACCATGGCCTCCACCACGGCGGCGGCATCGGCCGGTGCGTTGGTCACGAAGTTCACCACCCCCGTGGGCAGCCCGGCTTCCTGCAGCGCTTCGATGATGAGGCCGTGCGTGGCCGGGCACAGCTCGCTGCCCTTGAGCACCACGGTGTTGCCGCAGGCCAGCGGCGTGGCGACGGCCCGCACGCCCAGGATCACCGGCGCGTTCCACGGCGCGATGCCCAGCACCACGCCGGCCGGTACGCGCAGGCCCATGGCCAGGCTGCCCGGCACGTCGGAAGGAATGACCTCGCCGTTGATCTGCGTGGTAAGCGCGGCCGCCTCGGTCAGCATGCCCGCGGCGAGGTGGGCGTTGAAGCCGGCCCAGGGCGCCGAAGCGCCGGTCTCGCCGGCCATCGCCGCAATGAAGGCCGGCGTCCTGGCTTCCAGCGCGGTGGCGGCTTTCAGAAGCAAGGCGCGGCGCTCGCCCGGCCCCATGCGGCTCCAGGCAGGGAACGCGGCGGCCGCGGCGTCCACGGCCTTCACCGCATCGGCCGGCGTCGCGGCCGGCGCGCGGGTGGCGACTTCGCCATCCATCGGGTTGCGGCGCTCGAAGGTGGCGCCATTGCCTGCGGCGACACGTGCGCCGTTGATGAGCATCGAGATGTCTTGCGTCATGTGGGCTCCAGAAATGTTGGCCCCGGCCGCGGGGTACCGCGCCCACCCCCGAGGGGTGAGCAACTGTCTTCGGAACGGCCGGGCGACAGTTGCGTTGGCGTGGGGGTCGTGCCCGCGCCCAGATAGGCATGGCGGATCACGTCGGAATGCAGCAGCTCGCGCGCGCCGCCACCGGCCATGAGCCGGCCGCGTTCGAGCACGTAGCCGCGGTCGGCGGTGCTGAGTGCCTTGCGCACGTTCTGTTCGACCATCAGCACCGTGGTGCCGGCATCGGCAATGCGCCGCACGATGGCGAGCAGCTCATCGACCATGCGCGGCGCAAGGCCGAGCGACGGTTCGTCGAGCATCAGCAGGCGCGGCGCGCTCATCAAGGCGCGCGCCACCGCCACCATCTGCTGCTCGCCGCCGCTCATGGTGCCGGCCAGTTGCTGCGCGCGTTCGGCCAGGCGCGGAAAGTCGGCCAGGGCCTGCTTCAAGCGGCGCGCACGTTCCTCGCGCGAGACGAGCCAGCCGCCGAGCTCGAGGTTCTCGGTCACCGTCATCTGCGCGAAGAGCTGCCGGCCTTCGGGCACCAGCGCGAGGCCGCGGCGCACGGCCGCGGTGGCGTCGACCGCGGTCAACGGCTCGCCGTTCAAGCGCACCTCGCCTTCGCGTGGCAACAGGCCTGCGAGCGCTTTCAGCAGCGTGGTCTTGCCTGCGCCGTTGGGGCCGACGATGACGGTGAGGCCGGGCGCGACGTCGACGTCCACGCCCTGCAGCACGGTGAAGCCGTGATAGCCGGCGCGCAGCTTGCGGACGGTGAGCGTGGTCATCGGGCGCGGCCCTCAAATTCATTCACCGCGGTGAAGGTTTTCGCATTCGTCCCCATCACACGCCCACCATCTCGTCGCCGAGGTAGGCCTCGATCACCTGCGCATCGCGCACCACCTCGGCTGGTGCCGCATCGGCGATCTTGCGGCCCTGGTGCAGCACCAGCACGCGCTCCACGTACTTCAGCAGCGTCGTCACCGCGTGTTCGATCCACACCACCGCCAGGCCGTGCTCGTCGCGCAGGCGGCGGATGCGCTGCGCCATCGCGTCGACCTCGCTTTCGGTGAGCCCGGCCGCCACCTCGTCGAGCAACAGCAGGCGCGGGCGCGTGCCGAGTGCCATGCCGATCTCGAGCAGCCGCTGCTGCGACGGCGTGATGGCCGCCGCTGGCAACGAGGCCAGTGCAGACAAGCCCAGCATCGCGAGGATCTCTTCTTCGCCACGCAAGCCGTCGGCGCCTTCGCGGTGGCGCCCGGCGAACTGCATGCCGAAGCGCACGTTGTCGCGCACGCTCATGTCGGCAAACACGCGCGGCGTCTGGAAGGTGCGCGCAATGCCATGGGCCGCGTAGTGGTGCGGCCCGCGGCCGGTGAGCACGTGGCTGCCGCACACGAGCTGGCCCGAGGTGGGTGCGATCACGCCCGAGATCGCATTGAAGAAGGTCGTCTTGCCTGCGCCGTTGGGGCCGATGATGCCGACCAGCTCACCCGCGGCGAAGCTGGCGTCCACGCCGTCCACCGCGGTGAGGCCGCCGAAGCGCACCGTCACCTCCCGCGCCTGCAGCAACAGCTCAGCCACGGCTCGCCTCCTTGCCGCGCAGCAGCGGCCACAACGAGGCCAGGCCATTGGGCAGGTACAGCACGCACGCGATCAGCAGCACGCCCAGCACCAGCATGTAGGCATAGGGCAGCTGCAGGCGCAGCGTCTCGGCCAGCACGCTGAACACCACGGCCGCGACGATGGGGCCGCCCAGGCTGGCCGCACCGCCGATCAGCACGATGAGCACCGTCTGGAACCCGATGAAAGGGTTGAACACAGCATGCGGGTCGATGTACGTCCAGCGCACCGCCATCGCGGCGCCCACCGCGCCGGCAAACGCCGCGGTGAGCGCGAAGCCCGCCACCTTCACGCGGCGCGTGTCCACGCCCAGCGTCTGCGCCCGCTGCTCGTCGGCGCCGATGCCCGCGAGGGCCAGGCCGAAGCGGCTCTTGCACACCGCGAGCGACGTGGCGATGGCGCCCACGGCGATGAGCAGCACGGTGAGGTAGACCACCGTGTTGTCGGGCACCACCATCAACACGCGGCCCACCGTGCCAAAGACCTGCTTCTCGGCATAGGTGATCGCATGGCGAATGAGCTCCGTCATGCCGAAGGTCAGCACCGCGAAGTAGGTGCCGCGCAGGTGCAGCACGGCCGCGCCCATCACCACTGCGACGAGGGCTGCAACGCCCGCACCGCACGCGATCACCAGCGGCCACGGCAGCGTGCCCAGCAGCAGCGCGCTCGCATAAGCGCCCAGCCCGAAGAAGGCCGAGGTCGCGAGCGACATGTAGCGCGTCTGCCCGCAGAACAAGGCCCAGCTCGTGGCCAGCGCCACGTACATGAGGCACGACAGCGCCACCGAGGTGACGAAGTCGCTCGCCACCCAGGGCACCAGCCCCGCCGGCACGGCCGCTGCGGCCAGCACGATCCACCGCTTCATTTGGAGAACAGGCCGTTGGGCCGCCAGATGAGAACGCCGATGAAGACGCCGTAGCTCATGAGCATCTTGAGCGACGGGTTGGTGAAGTGCATGCCCAGCGCTTCGACCACCCCGAGCAGCAGCCCACCCACCAGCGAACCCGCCACGCTGCCGAAGCCGCCCAGCGTGATGACGATGAGCGCCGTCACCGTGTAGGGCTCGCCCATCGACGGCGTGATCTCGTAGAGCATGCTCAGCAGCGCGCCCGCCACACCAGACAAGCCCAGCCCGATGCCGAACATCAACGGGTGCAGCCGCCGGGTGTTGATGCCCACCAGCTGCGCACCGGTGGGCGACTGCATCAACGCCCTCACCGCCTTGCCCAGCAGCGTGAACTTGAGCAACGCGATCGCCGCGCCGCACAGCACCAGCGCCACGCCGAACACCACCAGCTTGTTGGCCGTGAAGCGCATGCCGCCCGCCTGCACCGGCTCGGCCAGGTATTCATAGCCGCGCAGGTCGCCACCCCACACCAGCAGCGCCGCGTTCTGCACCAGGAACATGAGGCCGAAGCCCACCATCAGGCTGCGCGCCTCGAACACCTCCACATTCGGGGCACGCGCGGCCAGCGGGCGAAAGCACAGCCCATGCACCGCCATGCCCAGCGCCATGAACAGCACGAACACCAGCGGCAGCCACAGGAGCGGCGAGCCGCCGAACTGCGTGAACGCGAACCACGTGGCGAACGCACCCAGCATGAGGAACTCGCCGTGCGAGATGTTGAGGATGCGCATGAGCCCGTACTGCAGGTTCAGGCCGATGGCCACCAGCGCATACAGGCCGCCGGTGATGAGGCCGCCAGCGATGAGTTCAAGCCAGGAGGTGAATGACACGGCGAACGGTCACCTACGGTGTGCGCCCGTCGGCAGGCGGTTGAAATCCTTCACCGCAGAGGCGCAGAGGACGCGGAGGTCCGCAGAGAAGGGATCGACTTGAACTGCCAGCACCATCACCCCTTCCACGCCGGCTTCGGCGTGACGAGCTTCGCCGTCGCGCGGTTGAGCGGCCACACCACCTCGAACTCCCCGCCCTGCCACTGCCCCACCGTGCCCGGCACCGAGGCGTTTTCGCTGCCGGCAAAGCGCAGCGGGCCGATGATGGTCTTGAACTCCGTCTTCGCGATGTGCTCGCGCAGCGCCTTGCGCTCCAGCCCCGCCGCGGCCACCGCCTGCTGCAGGATCTGCAGGCCGGCCCAGCAATGGCCGCTGGCCCAGCGGTCGGGCTCCTTGCCGAACTTGGCCACGTGCGCATCGAAGTAGGCCTTGGCCTCCGGGCTCGTCTTCGCGTTCCACGAGCCCATGCCGATCACGCCTTCGGTGTTGGCCTGCATCACGTTCCTGTAGAGCTGGAAGGCCGTGCCCACCGAGGCATAGAAGAACTTCGGGTTGAAGCCGATCTCGCGCGACTGGCGGCTCGCCAGCAACGTGTCGGGCGGGTAGGTGATGCCGATGAACGCATCGGGGTTCATGTCCTTGATGCCGCGCAGCACCGGCGCCAGGTCCTTGATGCCCAGCGGGTAGCTCTTGCGTTCCACCACCTGGATGCTGGTGCCCTTCAACGCGTTGTTCAGCGCGGCGAAGTTCTCGAGCCCGAACAGGTCGTCCATGTAGACGATCGCCACCGTCTTCACGCCCTGCGCCACCAGCATGTCGACCAGCGCGCCCATCATCTTGTCGGGCTGCTGCAGCAGCGAGAAGAAGTACGGCAGGTTCATGTCGATGAGCTTGCGCGACAGGGCCGTGGGCGCCAGCATGGGGTAGCCGAAGCGCGTGGCCAGCGGCGCCACCGCGAAGTTCGCACCCGAGCCCCAGGGCGGCAGGATGAGATCCACCTTGTCCGAACCCATCAGCTTCTCGAAGGTGCGCACGCAGGTCTCGACCTCGCTGCGGTCGTCGTAGCTCACCAGCTCGATGCGGCGCTTCTTGCCGCCCTTCACCACCAGGCCGCCGGCCGCGTTCACCTGCTCGGCCCACAGCAGGTAGTTCGGCTCCTGGCTCACCTGCGCGCCGGCCGACCACGGGCCGGTGCGCGCGATCGCGTAGCCGATGCGCACCGGTGCCTCTTTTGCGTCTTGTGCGATCACCGGAGCGGCCAACGCGGCGGCGCCGGTGGCCAGCGTCTGCGAAAACCGGCGGCGTGTGCAGCCTCGTGAAGACGAGTCCGTCATGGTGTGTCTCCTCTGAAAGCAGGCGTCGGCTGGGCCGATCGAATCGAATGGAGGCCCGATGCTAGGAACGCGAAGCCGGCCTGGCTTTGCTGGTTGTGCACATCCGGCTTGTCCGCCCGTGCACGGCGTTCAGGGATTACCCACCCCGCGCCCACCACCACTCCACCCACAATGGCCGCACGCGCCCCCGCGCCGCCTGCAGTACCGCCCCGCCATGTCGCACCTCAGCGTGATCTCCACCGAACAGGTCGCCCCGCGCGAACGGCTGCACCTGTGGGGCGACGCGGTGTGGCGTCTCATCGGCGGCCTGCAGTCCGACGCCTTCGGCGACGAGCACTTCAACGGCCGCATCGTCTCGGGCCAGGCCGGCTACCTGAGCCTGTGCAAGCTCGACGTGAGCCGCCACCGCGTGGTGCGCACGCCCACCCTCGTGCGCGGCAGCGACCGCGGCTACCTGAAGGTGGTGGCCCAGCTGCGCGGCCGCGCGTGCTTCGAACAGAAGGGCCGGCACGTGTGGCTGTCACCCGGCGAATGGAGCGTGTACGACACCACCGATGCCTACGCCGTGGCCAACCCCGACGCGGTGCAGCAGCTGGTGCTCATGATCCCGAAAGACCAGCTGCCCAGCGAGCGCCGCCTCAAGCTCGACGAGCTGGTGGTGCAGCGCTTCACCAACGCCGGTGGCGTGGCGCGCCTGGCGTGGAACACCATGCTCTCGGCCTTCGACGAGTTGCCTCACATGAGCGCGCCGGTGGCCGAGGGCGTGGCCGACGTGGTGGCGCAGCTGGTGCACCTCACCCTGCTCGAGCGTGCCGGCCAGCCCACCGGGCAGACGCAGCGCGAAGCCCTGCGCGACCGGCTGAAGGACTACGTGGCGCGCCACCTGCGCGAAAGCGACCTGTCGGTCGACCGCGTCGCCGCGGCGCTCAACTGCAGCCGCCGCCACCTCTACAACGCGCTCGACGACGAGCCCGAAGGCGTGGCCGGCTACATCCTCAACCAGCGGCTCGAAGCCTGCCGCCGCGAGCTGGCGGCACCAGGCACCCGCTCGGTCACCGACGTGGCCTTGTCGTGGGGCTTCAACAACCCTGCGCACTTCAGCCGCGTGTTCAAGGCGCAATACGGCACGTCGCCCAGCGACTATCGCGCCTCGCAATCAGCGCAGCGCCTGCACGGCCTCCAGCCGCCGGCCCTTCAGGCCTGAGCCTGCGCGGCTTCCACGATCCACTGCGCCGCGCGCTCGGCAATCATCAGCGTGGGCGAGTTGGTGTTGCCGCTCGTGATGGTGGGCATCACCGAAGCATCCACCACGCGCAGACCCGCCACGCCGCGCACCTTGAGCTGCGCATCGACCACCGCGCCGTCGTCTTCCGCACGGCCCATCTTGCAAGTACCCACGGGGTGGAAGATGGTGGTCGCAATGTCGCCGGCCAGCCTCGCGAGCTCTTCGTCGGTCTGGTACTGCACGCCGGGGCGGTATTCCTCGGGCTGGTATTTCGCGAGTGCCGGCTGCGACACGATGCGCCGCGTGAGCCGCAGCGAATCGGCCGCCACCTGCCGGTCTTCGAGCGTGGAGAGGTAGTTGGGCGCAATGGCCGGCGCCGCCTCGTGGTTCGGCGAGGTGATGCGCACGTGCCCGCGGCTCGTGGGGTTGAGGTTGCACACGCTGGCCGTGAAGGCCGGGAAGTTGTGCAGCGGCTCGCCGAACGCGTCGAGTGAGAGCGGCTGCACGTGGTATTCGATGTTGGGCCACTCGAACTGCGGCGACGAGCGCGTGAACGCACCCAGCTGCGAAGGCGCCATGCTCATGGGGCCGGTGCGCATCAACGCGTATTCGAGCCCGATGGCGGCCTTGCCCCAGGGCGTGCTCGACAGCATGTTGAGCGTCTTCACGCCGTTGACCTTGAACACCGCACGGATCTGCAGGTGGTCCTGCAGGTTCTCGCCCACGCCGGGCAGCTCGTGTTGCAGCTCGATGCCGTGGCCGCGCACCAGCTCCGCGGGCCCGATGCCCGAGAGTTGCAGGATCTGCGGCGAGCCGATGGCGCCGGCACACAGCAGCACCTCGCGCGCGGCCCGCGCCACTTGCACGCCTTCGGGCGTTACCACCTCGGCGCCGGTGCAGCGCAGCGCCCCGTCGGCACCGTGCTCCAGCAACAGCCGCTTCACGTGCACGCCGGTCCACATCTCGAAGTTGGGTCGCCCGTAGCAGATGGGCCGCAAGAAGGCCTTGGCCGTGTTCCAGCGCCAGCCCTTGCGCTGGTTCACCTCGAAGTAGCCCACGCCTTCGTTGTTGCCGCGGTTGAAGTCGTCGGTGGCCGGCACGCCCGCTTCCTGCGCGGCCTGCGCGAACGCATCGAGCACGTCCCACCGCAGCCGCTGCTTCTCGACGCGCCATTCGCCGCCATGGCCGTGCAGCGCGGCGAATGCTTCGTCCTTCTCGCGGCCGTCGAGCCGCCAGTGGTCTTCGTGCTGCTTGAAGAACGGCACGCATGCATCCCATCGCCAGCTGTCGTCACCGGTGAGCTCGGCCCACAAGTCGTAGTCACGCGACTGGCCGCGCATGTAGATCATCCCGTTGATGCTCGAGCAGCCGCCCAGCACCTTGCCGCGCGGGTAGCGCAGCGAACGGCCGTTGAGCCCCGGGTCGGGCTCGGTGGTGTAGCACCAGTCGGTGCGCGGGTTGCCGATGCAGTAGAGGTAGCCCACCGGGATGTGGATCCAGTGGTAGTCGTCACGCCCGCCGGCTTCGATGAGCAGCACACGCTTGCTCTTGTCGCGGGTCAGGCGGTTGGCGAGCAGGCAGCCTGCAGTGCCGGCGCCGATGATGATGTAGTCGAAGGTGGGGATGTCGGTCATAGCAGTTGTGGTCGTGCGCGCCGTGCAGCGCAACCGACATCGGCGCGAACTCAGAGAGTATGCGGAGCCCGGACGATTGCCACCAACGGGCTTACGCGTACCCGCGTACGCTGCACCACACGCCATTCAACAGTGGCGGCAAAGGCTGCGACAAGGCAACATGCCGCCAATATCACATTAGCCACCGTGGGGAGGTGTCATGTTGCGCGTCGAGATCGATGGTCAATGGGAAGCCAAGGACTTCGTGAATTTCTATGAGTCAGTCCACACGCTGTACTCAGCGTTCGCCATCGTGTCAATCGAACAAGAGAGCGAGTACGAGGTCGAGCGCTTCTACCGAGAGTTCCTAGACTTCTATCCGCCGGGTCGCCCGCTCTCGCGGCGCATGCGCTTCTTTCTCCGTTCTCAACATGGCGTCAGCGGCGGCGCGGCGCTTGTTCCACCAAGTAAGTTTCGCGACGCCGATGACCTGCTCGAACCCTACGAGCATCTCATTGTTCATCGCTGTGAGTACGCATCGCCCGGCGTCACCGACTTTGCTGGCATTGGTCAGGTGCTGGGGCACATTAAAGACATCATCCTGCGGTGTATCGATGTATGCGTAAACCGACGCGAACGCCAACTCAAGAACGAGCTTCTTGAGCACGAGCGCGATGCGAAGGCGCTTCAGAACGTTGCTGAACGAATCAAGATCCTCAAGAGCCTTGGCTATTCTGATTCGCACTGCAGGCAAATACTTGCCGAGGTAAGTCCCGCCGTTGCCAAGTTGGAGGCACTCGCGGAGAGGGGCCTAATCAAGCATGCTGAAAGCGTCGAGAACGATGGCTAACACGGCAGGCTTCGCCTGCCGCTCATATCGACATCTAGGCCCCACACGCGACACCGTCACCACGAACCTCCAACATGAGCAAGTCACTCGTCGCAGTCGTCATATCGGTCGCAGCACCGCTCGCGTCTGGGCAGCCGCTGCGTGACTATCGCTGTGTTGTAGAGCGCGTCGCCACGGCGAATGAGCCGTCAGGCTCACAGCTAGAGCAATTGCAGAAGCGGTACATCGGGAAAGAGTTCACCGTAGAGCGGCGTACTGGTCTCATGGTTGGAGCGCTAAAGAACGCATACATCACCAAACCTCAGGTCGTTGACCTTGGGTCTGAAGACAACTCATTCAAGGTGGTAACTGTCCTTCGAAAGGAAGAGGGTGCCGGGCGGGGTTCAAACGTCTATACGCTGGTGATCAACGAGTACGCAAGGTCATCGAAGAAGGTGTTCGTCTTCCTCGAAAACGACGAGGCGTACTTCGGCACTTGCATTCACTTCTGACACCATGCTGCCTACGAACATACTGCATCGAACGTACTTCATCCGAGCTGCGCAGTACGGCACCGCGTTCGCGATTGATGTCGGTGAAACCCAGTACCTTGTGACAGCCAGACACCTCTTGCCCCAGTCCGGTACAGCCGTCGAACTCCAGGTGCTACACAAGAAGCGCTGGCTCAAGGAAGAGGTTCGTGTCGTGGCACGCGGACGAGGCGAGTTGGATATCGCTGTGCTCAGGCCGTCAACACGCTTCACTCCGAAGACCTTCGAAGTTGAGTTGGGCTTCGGCGAAATTTCGCTCGGCCAGGATGTCTACTTCCTAGGGCAACGCTGAACAAGTACCCGATTTTCGGCAACGGCACTCGCAAGTCCTTGATGCACAAGGACCCTGCGAACGGCTCGAAGACTTATTCAGCGTTGCCCTAGGCTTCCTTACAAGCTGTGGACAGACTACGGTGAGCTCTTGGCCGGGCTTCCTGGCCCCTTCCTCAAGAAGGGAGCGTTATCCGCCGTCACGTTTGATGGTCCAAAGACGCTTCATGTCGATGCCATCAACAACGAAGGCTTCTCTGGTGGTCCGCTGTATTTCTTCCGCAACGGCAACCTTCAGCAGCCTCGCGTCGCCGGCATCGTCTCAAAGTACCGCACCGAGCACGAGCCGGTCATCGACGAAGATGGGAAGCCAACTGGCCTGAGGGTTGCGTACAACACAGGTTTTCTGGTGGCGTATGACATCAAGCATGCGCTGGAGCTCATCAACGCGAGCGAGGCCTAACCCGATCCGCTGAGCTCAACGTCAGGCCGCTTCAAGAGTACGCAATGCAACCCCTTCGGTATTCCACCAACGTCACGTTGGACGGATGCTGCGATCACCGGGCCATCGCCGCGGACGAAGACCTGCATCGTCACGCGCCCGAAACCCTCGCCCGCGCCGATGCTCTTCTGTTCGGCCGCGTGACCTTGCAAAAGCAGCGGGCTGCAGTTTCTGCGCCAACCACCCAGCCCGTTCGCCCTTGAGGTATCGAAGAGCCGCAGCGGCCGGTGCAGGGCTTCGATACCTCAGCCTGAACGGGCGTGGATTCCATGTGAAGCTGTGGACAGCGCAAGCGCCGCAGAGACACCTGTATTTCTCCGCGTGTCCTCCGCGCTCTCCGCGCCTCTGCGGTGAAGGAGTTCCGCCACGTCGCCGTCGATGAACAGGTTGTAGCAACGCGCCTCGCCTCGATCGCGCACGCGCCCCTAGAATCGCCCGGCCTCGGAGAACAACAACCCGAGGCTCGCACAGAACACAACACATCAGGGAAGGTGTGCAAATGGGCAAGCCATTCATCACGATTGGCGACCGTACCGACCATGGCGGCACGGTCATCTCGGCCGACTACACCATGGACATCCATGGCAAGTACGTCGCGCGAGTGGGCGACCTGACGGTCTGCCCAAAGAAGGGGTGCCGAGGCACATTCCCCATCGTCTCCGGTGCCGAAGACATGACGGACATGGGCAGTGCCGTCGCAAGGCATGGCGACAAGACGGCCTGCGGTGCAACCCTGATCTCCACCCAGGCCGTTGCGACATGGAGCGCGGAATCGAGCCTTGGTGCCAGTGCAAGTGTTGAGAGCTGTCCAAGCGCCCTCTCCGCCGCCACCGCACAGCTCGCCGCAGAAGCCCCAACGATCTGCCTTGACTGCCTCGCTAAGGCTGCGGCGGCAGGCTCAACGGTGGTGGTGAGGGAGTAGCAGCCATGCTGGACGTCCAGCAGCGATATGAATCGCTCGTTCAGACGCGGCGCGAACTGCGCTGGTATGCACTCGTCGATGGCTATCAATACACACAACATACCGGCCAGCGAATCGAGCGGGTGGGATGCGTCAACCGTGCACTCTTTGATGGAACGGAAGACGCTCCGCTCGCACATGCCGGCCCTTGGCTCTACGACGCTACCAGGTGCCCTGAGCTGATCGCCGTGTTTGCCGATCTGGAGCTTGCTTCGCCGTCACTTTCATGGCTCATCACGCCGCTCGATCTGGAAGGCTTGGCGCAGCTCCTCCAGCTGAAGCTGGATGCAGCACTACCCGGCGGTCGCAAAGCACTCGTCCGCTTCTACGACCCGCGTGTGCTTGGCAATCTGTTCAGCGTGATGGACGCGCAGCAGAAGGTTGCGTTCTTCCACCTGATCGACGAATGGCACTTCATGCACAACGGTCAGCGCGTGTGGACGGCGAGGTCCGATGCTCAACCTCACTGAGGAACAGCTGCGCCAGTTGGCGCAGCTCGAAGAGAGGCAGTTCGTCGAACAAGTCGCGCGAGACATCATCCAGGAGCACCCGGAATTGGGCATCGACGACAGCCTGCGCAGCCGCCTCGACGCCGCACACGGTGAGGCGCTGGCGCTCGGCTTCACGCAAAGACCGGCGATCACGCAGTTCCTGTACACCGAAGCGTTTGCACCGAAGTTCAGCCAGCATCCCGCTGTTGCGACTTGGTTGCGCACACCGCGCGGCACGGTGGAGGAGCGCTTTGCCGATTTGCTGGCGGTGATGAAACTGCACCTGAGGGAGCAGACCTGATGGCAGCTATTGCAGTTCCTGTTCTGGAAGGCGCCGGCGCGGCCTTGGCATGGCTAGCACGCGCGGCCGTCGCGACGCTGGGAGGCGCGGCAGCCAACGAGGCGCTCAAGAGGCGCGAGGAGTCGGTGGACAACGCCAAGGCGAAACCCATCGCCCAGGCCGACACGATCTCAACGACGAAAACCTGCAGCAAGTGCCCGCCGGACTGCGGCACGCTCGTCGAGCGCAACTGGCACATGTCCGAGGGCTCGCGTGCCTACCAAGCGCGCATCACCGGCTTTGCACCCGGCACCGAATGGAACTTCGGCGGGCTCGACTTCGACGGTTTTCGCTCCGGCCTTTGCATGCTGCAGGAGGCGAAGGCGAACTACGACCAGTTCTTCCGATTGGATGGCCAACCATTTGGCTGGTACCGAGGCTTTGATCGCATGGCCGACCAAGCGATGCTGCAGTCCCAAGTTGCCAGAGCAGCCCCGCCGAGCGTCCTTCAGTGGTCATTCATGACACCGAAGGCCTACGCTCATATGTCTCGACGGCTCAGAGCGATGCGGCCGCTTGTTCCTGTCTATGAACCTTGAAAAGGTCTCGAGCAATGTCCACTGATGTATATGTTGCGTTCCGGATTCCCGACACCGTCGAGCTGTCGGCCGATGTGCAATTGGACTCGCTAAAGCCGCTGATCGACTACCTGGCGTCTCGCGACAGACTGTTGAGCGAATGGCTGCTGAAAGGCGATTCACTCAAGGAGGCGCTGCTGCACAGCGTGTTTGCGCCCGGCTTCGATGGTGACGAAGCAGCAAGAGCAGTACTTCGGAATGAAGAAAAGAAGAAGCGCAGAAAGCCGTTCTTCGTTTCGTCCATCAGCTTGTGGAACGGCGAACAGGACTCTGGTTTGGGGGCCTCCATTCATCTGATGTACTCGGACGCCCCCGCACCCGACCACATGGAGTTGTCGCTTGACAACCCAAAGGGCCAAAACCGCCTGGGCGACTGGAAAGACATGGCCGGTCTCGTCGCCCTGTGCGTCAGGCAATGGAGCCCGCTTTACGCCCATGTGTTCGACATGACTCGCTACGGACCCAAAGCTGTCTTTCAGGACCGCCTCGCGGTCGGCTGGATGCTCTATCTGCCCCGAGCGTTGACGCAGCAACAGGTACCCGAAGCCCATGCGCTGCTGCCAATGCCCGACAGGGATGGCAAGCCGGGCACCCTGATCGTCAGCACCACCGACACCTTCGATGTGGACAACGCCGAGCACATCAAGAACGCCAACGCCATCGAGGTGCGCTTGGCGGATCAGGGCTTGCTGCCGAGCATTCTCGAAGTGTCATGAGACCTGCGCGACGGGGCCGCCACGGCTCGTCGCAGGGCTTCGATACCTCAGCCCGAACGGGCGGTGTTAACGGGGCGATTTTTCATGCGCCCAGGTGACGCACAGCGCCATAGGCGCCGATAGAGCAGCAGCCCCTACTCCTCCACCTTCACCCCCCGCCCAAACGCCACCCGCCCCTTGATCTGCGCCGCAGCCTCCTTCGGCTCCGGGTAGTACCACACCGCATCGGGTGCCACGTCGCCGTCGACGAAGAGGTTGTAGTAGCGCGCCTCGCCCTTCCATGCACACATGCTCTTGGTGTTGCTGGGCAGCAGGTAGTCGCGCGGCACCGCGCCTTCGGGGAAGTAGTGGTTGCCTTCCACCACCACGGTGTCGTCGCTCTCGGCCACCACGGTGCCGTTCCAGATCGCTTTCATTCGAGAAGACCTTTCTTCAACTGCTTCATTCCTGTCACGTCGCGGCTCTCCTCCAAGCAGACGCCCCCTTGAGGGGGAGCGCCGCAGGCGCTACGGGGGGGCCATCAGGGCGCCACGAGCCAGTGCACGCTGAACATCCGATCGCGGTCGCACCATACCGGGCCCACTTCGAAACCCGCTTCGCAGGCCAGCGCCTGGAAGCCTTCGACGGTGAACTTGTACGAATTCTCGGTGTGCAGCGTCTCGCCGTCGACGAACTCGAAACGCCGCCCGCACAGCACCACGCTCTGGCGGCGCTGGCTCACCAGGTGCATCTCGATGCGTTGCAGCCGCGGTTCGTAGAACGCGTAGTGGGCGAACTGCCCGGGCTCGAAGTCGGCCTCGAGCTCGCGGTTCGCACGCTCCAGCAGGTTGCGGTTGAAGGCAGCGGTCACGCCGGCCGCGTCGTTGTAGGCGGCATGCAGCAGGGCCGGGTCCTTCACGAGGTCCACGCCGATCAGCAGGCCGCCGCCCTTGAGCCATTGCGCGGCGTTGCGCAGGAAGTGCGCGGCCTCGCCCGGCGAGAAGTTGCCGATCGACGAGCCGGGAAAGAAGCCCACCCGGCGGCTGCCCGGCAGCGCGGGCGGCAGCTGCAGCTCGCGCGTGAAGTCGGCACCGATGGGCGCGATCGCCAGGCCAGGGTAGTCGCGCGCCAGCGGCTGCACCGCGGCCTGCAGGTGCTCGCCAGAGATGTCGATCGGCACGAAGCGCTTGGGCGTGCGCAATGCATCGAGCAGCAAGCGCACCTTCACGCTGGAACCGGCACCGAACTCCACGATGTCGGCCCCCGGGCCGATGCACAGCGCCATCTCGTCGGCATGCCGCGCCAGCAGCGAAAGCTCGGTGCGCGTGGGGTAGTACTCGGGCAGCTCGCAGATCGCGTCGAACAGGGCCGAGCCCTGCGCGTCGTAGAAGTACTTGGGCGAGATCGCGCGCGGGCGGCCCGACAGGGCGGTCACGAAGTCGCGTGCGAATTCGCTGCGTGCCTCGTCGCTCTCGTCGAGCACGCAGAAGTCGGAGTCGTTGGCACGCACCGACACCGCTGCCGTGCGGTCGAGCCGCACGTGCGCATGCGATGCGGGCGTGATGCGCCATGGGTGGGGTCGTTGGTTCACAGGTCCCTCGCAAGCCGCAAGCCCGAGAACTGCCAGCGCGCCCCCGGTGGAAAGAAGTTGCGGTAACTGGCCCGCAGGTGACCGGCCGGCGAGGCGCAGCTGCCGCCTCGCAGCACCAGCTGGCCCACCATGAATTTGCCGTTGTATTCGCCCACCGCACCGGCCAGCGGCCGGAAGCCTGGGTACGGGTCGTAGGAAGAACGCGTCCACTCCCACACCTCGCCCAGCATCTGCTGCAGCTGCGGCGCAGCGCCCTGGGCAGCAGGCTTGGGGTGCGGGCGGGCCGGGTCATGACGCGGCGCGGCCAGCGGTGCGGCGGCCGAGGCGGCGGCTTCCCATTCGAATTCAGTGGGCAGCCGCGCGCCGGCCCAGGCGGCATAGGCACTTGCCTCGTAGAAGCTCAGGTGGCACACCGGCTCGGCCAGGTTCACGCGCTGCTGGCCGAACAGCGTGAAGACGCTCGGCACTTCGGCCTGCACTTCGCTCCAGTAAAGCGGCGCTTCCCACCCGCCCCGCTGCACCGCGGCCCAGCCGTCAGAAAGCCACAGCTCGGGCCGGCGGTAGCCGCCGTCGCGCATGAAGGCGAGGTATTCACCGTTGGTCACCGGCCGGCTGGCCAGTTGGTAGGGCGCCAGCAGCACCGCATGGCGCGGCGTTTCGTTGTCGAAGGCAAAGCCGCTGCGCTGGTCGTGGCCGATCTCCATGCGGCCGCCCGCACAGTCCCACCAGCTCAGCGGCGGCACGGCCTCCACTCTGGCTTCTTTCGGGGCCGGCAGGTAGGCCGGTGCCAGCGGGTTGAGCGACAGCAGGTGCTTGACGTCGGTGAGCATCAGCTCCTGGTGTTGCTGCTCGTGGTGCAGGCCCAGCGTGAGCAGCGGCTCGGCTTCGCGCCACGTGGCGGCATCGGCCTCGCGCGCCAGTCGCGCCACGCCGTCATCGACGAAGCGGCGATAGGCCTCCACCTCGCCGCACGAAGGCCGCGTGAGCAGCCCGCGCTGCGGCCTCGGGTGGCGTGGGCCGAGCGATTCGTAGTACGAGTTGAAGAGAAAGAAGTAGCGCTCGTCGAACGGCCGCCAGCCATGCAGAAAAGGCTTGAGCACCAGCGTCTCGAAAAACCAGCTCGTGTGTGCGAGGTGCCATTTGGTGGGGCTCGCGTCGGGCATGGACTGCACGCAGCGGTCTTCGGCCGACAGCGGCTGTGCGAGCAACTGCGAGAGCCCGCGCACCTTGCTGTAGCGCCGCAGCAGCGCGGCGCTCGCCTCGTCGTCGCAACACGCCGCGGGTTCGTCCGCGGCCTCCTCATGCTGGTTCAAGGCTGCCTCCTTTTTGTGGGTCGCCCACATCGGCCGCCGGGGGCCCAAAAGAGTGGGTCGAGGGTAGCACCGGCTTCCTTACAGCGCCGGGCGCATGGGCATCGGCACGTGGCATGCCCGGCTTGTGCCATGGCCGTGCAGCCCATGTAGGAGTTCGCGCACGCCACGCCGTCGAGCCAACCTACATCGGCAACCCGGGCCGCATCCCAAACTCGAAAGACCATGACTGCGAGCCTCAACCCCAGCACGTCCATGCCCCCCCTTGCCGCACCGGCCGCAGCGCTGTCGTCGCGCACGTTCAAGGTGCTCACGGTGAACACGCACAAGGGCTTCACGTTCTTCAACCGCAAGTTCATCCTGCATGAGCTGCGTGAAGCCGTGCGCAGCGTGAGCGCCGACATCGTGTTCCTGCAGGAAGTGCTGGGCGCGCATGCGGGCCACTCGCTGCGCTACGTCGACTGGCCCGAGACGCCGCAGTACGAATTCCTGGCCGACAGCATCTGGCCGCAGTTCGCCTACGGCCGCAACGCCGTGTACCCCGAAGGCGACCACGGCAATGCGGTGCTGTCGAAGTTTCCGATCGAGCGCTACGAGAACCACGACATCAGCGTGGGCTGGGGCGACGAAAAGCGCGGCCTGCTGCACTGCGTGCTGCGGCTGCCGTTCGACGAGGCCGAGGTGCACGCCATCTGCGTGCACCTGAGCCTGCGCGAGGCGCAGCGTGCCCAGCAGCTCGACCTGCTGTGCCGCCAGCTCGACCACCGCGTGCCGCCCGATGCACCGCTGGTGGTGGCGGGCGACTTCAACGACTGGCGCATGAAGGCGCACGAGCGGCTGCAGCGCTGCGCCGGCCTGCACGAGGTGTTCGTGGCGCAGCGCGGCGAGGCGGTCAAGACCTTTCCCGCGCGCTGGCCGCTGCTGCGGCTGGACCGCATCTACGTGCGCAACGCCGAGTCCCACCAGCCGGTGGTGCTGCCCAACCGGCCGTGGTCGCACCTGTCGGACCACGCGCCGCTGGCGGCGGAGATCTCGCTATGAGCTCGCTGCCCGGCAACAACGTCGCGCCTCCCAAGTCTTCGAAGTGGGTGGACGGCAACCGCATCGAGCTGCTCGAGAACGGCGAAGAATTCTTCCCGCGCGTGTTCGAGGCCATCGCACAGGCCCGGCGCGAGGTGTTGATCGAAACCTTCATCCTGTTCGACGACAAGGTGGGCCGCCAGCTGCACGCGGTGCTCATGGCCGCGGCGCAGCGCGGCGTGAGCATCGACGTCACCGTCGACGGCTATGGCTCGCCCGACCTGTCGCTCGAATTCACCGCGCCGCTCATCGCGGCCGGCGTGCGGCTGCACGTGTTCGACCCCTGCCGCCGCTTCTTCGGCCTGCGCACCAAGTGGTACCGCCGGCTGCACCGCAAGCTGGTGGTGGTGGACTGCACGCGCGCCTTCGTGGGCGGCATCAACTACTCGGCCGACCACTTGCTCGACTACGGCCCGGCCGCCAAGCAGGACTACTCGGTGCAGATCGAAGGCCCGCTGGTGGCGCACATCCACCAGTTCGCGACCCAGGCGCTGGGCGACCGGCGCCCGCGCGCGCACTGGTGGCAGCGCCGCGGCGCGCCGCCGCCTGCACCGCCCGTGCCGCCCCCGGCGGGCTCCGCGCAGGCCATGCTGGTCACGCGCGACAACAACGACCACCGCGACGACATCGAACGCCACTACCGCGCGGCCATCCGCTCGGCGCGGCGGCAGGTGATCATCGCCAACGCGTACTTCTTTCCCGGCTACCGGCTGCTGCGCGAGCTGCGTCGTGCCGCAAAGCGCGGCGTGGAAGTGAAACTCGTGCTGCAGGGCCGGCCCGACATGCCCACCGTCAAGTGGTTCACCGAGCTGCTGCACGGGCCGCTGCTGCGGGCCGGCGTGCAGATCCACGAATACTGCCGCCGCCCGCTGCACGGCAAGGTGGCAGTGGTGGACGATGAATGGGCCACGGTGGGCTCGAGCAACCTCGACCCACTGAGCCTGGCGCTCAACCTCGAGGCCAACGTCGTCATGCTCGACCGCGACTTCAACCGCGAACTGCGCGAGAAGCTGCAGGCATTGATCGCCAACGACTGCCGGCAGCTCGACGCTTCCAGCGCTCCGCCACGCACGGGCTGGCGGCTGATGCTCGACTTCGCGGCCTATCACTTCACGCGCAAGTTCCCGGCCTGGGCCGGCTGGCTGCCGGCGCACACGCCCAAGCTGACGTCGCCCCCACTGGGCCCGGGCGCGCGTGACGGCGACCGCCCGCAACAGGAACGAGAACTGGCGCTGCAGGCCTCGCACCGATCCGGCGACCCACCATGAGACCCCCAGCGCCAACCCGTACGCCCCGGGCCGCCGCGCCGGGCCGCTCGCAAGCACGGCCCGCGCTCCTTCTGCAGGGGTGGCCGCTGTGTTCAGCGGCCGGGGTGTCGCAGTCATGAGCACCACCATGCGCGCCTCGGCCCATGCCCCCGCCAGCCATCACCCTGCGCACGCCGGCAGTGGCTGGCGCCGCGCATGGCCGTGGCTGCGCCGCGTGGCCATCGTGTGCTTCTCCATCTTCGTGGTGGCACTGCTCGTGTGGCAGGCACGCCGCATCGACTGGACCCAGGTGTTCACCGCCGTGCGCAGCTACGGCGCGCCCACGCTGCTGGCAGCGGTGGCGCTGGCCGCGCTGAGCCACACGCTCTACAGCTGCTTCGACCTCATAGGCCGCCATTACGTGGGCCACGAGGTGCGCGCGCGGCGCGTCATGCGCTCGGCCTTCGTGAGCTACGCCTTCAACCTCAACATGGGCACGCTGGTGGGCGCCGTGGCCATGCGCATGCGGCTGTATTCGCGCCTGGGGCTCGACGCGGCCGACATCGCGCGCATCGTGGGCCTGAGCCTGGTGACCAACTGGTCGGGCTACCTGCTGCTGGCCGGCGGCGTGTTTGCCAGCGGCCTGGTGGACCTGCCGGAAGACTGGCGCCTCGGCAACGACGCGCTGCAGGCGCTGGGCTTCGTGCTCGTGGCGCTGGCCGCGGGCTACGTGTGGCTGTGCCACAGCTCGGCCACGCGGTCGTGGACGATACGCGGCCACGAGATCATGCTGCCCAGCCCCGGCCTGGCCGCGGTGCAGATCGGCCTGTCGATGGCGAACTGGAGCGTGATGGCCGCGCTGGTGTGGCTGCTGCTGCACCCCTTGAGCGACGCACCGCCGGGCTACGGCGCCGTGCTGGCCACGCTGCTGGTGGGCTGCGTGGCCGGCGTGCTGGCCAAGGTGCCGGCCGGCCTGGGCGTGCTCGAAGCGGTGTTCATCGCAATGCTGGGTCACCGCCTGGCCGAGCACCAGCTGCTGGCGGCGCTGCTGGTGTATCGCACGGTGTACTACCTGCTGCCGCTGGCGGTGGCTGCCGTCACTTATGGGGTGCTGGAATGGCGGGCACGGCACCCGCGGCAGGCCTCGCCATGAGAACGACCGCTGGGCGCGCAGCATCGCCAGTGGTCATTACCGCCGCCGCGTCATTGGGCGCCTTGCAGGAAGCCGCCACGCATTGCCGCGAGTGCCCCATCGGCTACAACGGCACGCGCATGGTGTGGGGTGAAGGCGCGCCGCATGCGCGGCTCATGCTGGTGGGCGAACAACCCGGCGACCAGGAAGAGCAACAAGGCCGCCCCTTCGTGGGCCCCGCCGGCCGCCTGCTCGACGAGGCGCTCGCGCAACTGGGCTGGCCGCGCGAGACGCTGTACGTCACCAACGCGGTGAAGCACTTCAAGTTCGAGCTGCGCGGCAAGCGCCGCATGCACAAGACCCCGGCGCAACGCGAAGCGCTCGCCTGCGCCGGCCACTGGCTCGAAAGCGAGCTCGCCACCGTGCAACCCGAAGCCGTGGTCGCGCTGGGCGGCACCGCCGCGCGGGCACTGCTGCGCCGCCCGGTAGCCGTGCTGAGCGAACGCGGCCAATGGCATGAACGCGAAGCCGACGGCCTGCCCGTGCTGGTGACGCTGCACCCCTCGGCCCTGCTGCGCCTGCGCGGCGGCGACCGCGACGCGGCGTTCGACGCCTGGCTGCACGACCTCGCACTCGCCACCCGCTACGTGCAGGCCGCGCCCACTTCGCGGGCACGTCGATTGCGGCTGCACGGGTGAACGCAGCAAGAGGAGCCACCACCATGGGAACCAGTCCCCTGCTCGGCACAGACCGCGTACCCGAACGCCCCGAAGGCACCGGCACCGACCGCCTCGGCCCCAGCGACACCTCCGATTCCGGCAGCGACATCGTCGGTGCCGACGGTGCGGTGGACACCGACGAACTCGGCCTGTCGGCCGAAGACGTGCGCCGCAAGCGCGGTGCCGGGGCCGACATCGGCGATGCCAACATCGACAGCAACAGTGATTCCGCAGGCACCGGAGAACGCGCCGAGGCCGGCCGGGACACCCTGCGCCGGGAGGCGCCCGACATCGCGCCCGACCACATCGAGGGCGACATCGAAGAAGAGGACCTCGACGAGGGTGGCGCCGTCGCGCCTGACACCTCGCAAAGAACCGAGCGCCCGCCACGGGCCAAGGCCAAGCGCCGTGATGCCTGAACACAACACCTGGCGAGCCGTAAACCTTGCGGTCATTGCGACCCACCCGCCATCACCGGTCGACTGGCCGGACGTGGAGCCCGACGAAGAGCCCACGCCGGATGCACCGTTCCCCGACTACAAGCGCCGCGGCCCGCGACGCGTGGTGCCGGTGGTGCCGATAGTGCAGTTGCCCGGCCCTGAAGGGCCCATGCTGCCGCTGCACTGAAGCCTGAAGCGGCTGATACAGCCTGAAGCATCTTCCACCCGCCTCAGCGGGTGTTGCGCCGCGGTGACTGAAAATCGCCCGCGACCCGGCAGCCTGCGTGAGCGTGCCGGGCCTTCCCGGGTGCGAATCACATCGCAGGGAGTTCCGATGTCTACAGTCCTCAACGGCCTGGCCACGCTGACCACCGGTCGTGCCGACTTGGCCGCCCTGGCTCACGTCATCACGATGGCGGGCTGGGAAACCGGCAACGTGTGGTTGGTCGACGACGCGACAGGAGAGAGCTTTTCGGTAGGTCCGGAGTCGTTCTCCGTGTCGGGCGACGGTCTGGTGCGCGATCTGTCAGCGTCAAAGTGGAGTCGGGCGAGTCGGTCGCTGAACCGACATTGGAGCCCGACAAAACCTACCGCGTCTGGATGGGTGCATCCGGCAAGTGGCGCACCAACTTGCCTTGCAAAAGTCGAGTAAGGACGCCCGCATCTCGCTGCTCCACGAGAGCCCGATGCAGCTCGCCTGCCAAGCTTCCTGAATGGCCACAGCCCCCCCGCAATGGCTAGACTCCCCGGTCTCCAACTACGCTTGAGCGTTCCGCTCGTTGATGCGCGTCCATGATCGCCGGCACCCTTCTGCCCTCTTCCGTTCTGCACGAGCTGCGCGCCCGCTACGCCGAGCCACAGCGGCACTACCACACGCTTGCGCACATCGAACAGCTGCTGGCATTGCTCGACGAATACCGCGCGCTGCCGCGCGACCGCCGGCTCGTCACGCTGGCCATCTGGTTCCATGACGCCATCTACGAGCCCAGGCGCACCGACAACGAAGCGCGCAGCGCCGAGCTGGCGCGGGGCGTGTTGAGTTCGTTGCGCGAGCCGGCCGCCACCATCGAGGCTGTGGAGCGCATGGTGCTGGCCACCGCCGGGCATCGCTGGGCGGACGGGCAGGCCGACACGGCGTTCTTTCTCGACCTCGACCTGTCGATCCTGGGCGCCGAGGCGCCCGCCTACGACCGCTACGTCGAGCAGGTGCGCGCCGAATACTCCTTCGTGCCGGGCTGGCTGTTCCGCTTCAAGCGCGGCCACCTGCTGAGGCAGTGGCTGGCACGGCCGGCGTTGTATTTCACCGAGCTGCTGCGCGAGCGCTTCGAGGCCGCGGCCCGCGCCAATCTCTCGCGCGAGCTGCAAGCCCTCTAAGATCGGCGACTTTTCAACCCAGGCGGCATCTGCCGCCCACCCCGGAGACGCACCATGGCAGAAGATCGCCGCACCGTTCAAGACATGCTCGAAGCCAAGTACCCGCGCCGCAAGCCGAGCGGCCAGCGCCGGAGCCAGGAGCGCGGCTCGCACACGCGCAGCAAGAAGAACCCCGGCAAGCGCCCGCACCAGGGCTGAAGCCAGGCCCCGGCCCGCGGCGCGCTCAGTGCCGCGTGGCTGAAGACGGGAACAGCCGCTGCGTGAGCGTGCGCTCGTCCAGGTGCACGAGGTCCTTGTCGAGCTCGTCCAGCACCACGTCCTTCACCTCCGGCTGCAGCTGCTGGCGCAGGCGGCCCAGGAAACGCGGCGCCGCCACGATGCGCAGCTGCTCGTAGCGGTGCTTGCGGTGCGCCTCCACCAGGCGTTCGGCCACGCGGCGCGCAAACAGGTCGGCTTCCTTGTCGAGCTCGTCGGTGCGCGGCGGCGCGGTGCCGCTGCCCGGGCCGGCCTGGCCGGTGGGGCTGTGAAAGCGGCCTTGTGCATCGCGGCGCAGGTCCGCACGGTCGGCATGGGCCGCGGCATCGGTGAGCTCTTCGACGTCGCGCAAGTCCTGCCCGGGCTCGCGCAGTTCCAGGAAGCGGGCACGCCCTTCGTCGGCCACCACCACCCACATCGTTTGCATGGCGATCTCCTTGTCGGTCTCTGACTTTCAAGGAGCGGCAGATTCGGTGCCTGCCCTGCCCGCCCAGGGCCCTGCGCCTCAACGCAGCCGTTGCACCACCGTGGCCGTGGCCATGCCATGGCCGATGCACATGACCTGCAGGCCGAATTCGCCATCGGTGTGCGCCAAGCCTTGCAGCATCTTGGCCATGAGCCCCGCGCCGGTGGCGCCCAGCGGGTGGCCGTGGGCAATGGCGCCGCCCCACGGGTTCACGCGTGCCATGTCGGGCTTGAACTCGCGCGCCCAGGCCAGCACCACGCTGGCAAAGGCTTCGTTGATCTCGACCCAGTGGATGTCGCCGATGGCCAGCCCCGCCCGCTGCAACGCCAGCGTGGTGGCCGGGATCACGCCCGAGAGCTGCATCACCGGGTCGGAGCCGACCACCACACGCGCCAGGAAGCGCGCCTTGGGCCGCAACCCATCGGCCCGGGCCACAGCCTCGTCAGCCACCAGCACGGCGGCGGCTCCGTCGGAGATCTGGCTCGCATTGCCGGCCGTCACCACGCCCTGGCCAGGTGCCCGCATGGCAGGCTGCAAGGCGGCCATGCGGGCGTCGTCGATGCTGGCGCGCACGCCTTCGTCATGCGCCAGCGTCACGGCCTGCCCTTCGGCATCCACACCCGGTGTGGGCAGCAGCTCGGCCTGCAGCGCACGGGCCGCAAAGGCGCGGCGGTGGCTTTCTTTTGCGTAGGCATCGAGCTCGGCGCGGGAGAGGCCCCAGTGCTCGGCCATGCGTTCGGCACTTTCCACCTGGTGGATGAGCGGGTGCAGCGCCAGCAGCGCGGGGTTGAGCGTGTCGAAGCCCTGGTAGTTGCCGCGGCCGAGCGTGAGGTCGGTGAACATCGGCACACGCGTCATGTGCTCCACGCCGCAGCCCACCGCGTAACGCGCGTCGCCGGCCGCCACGGCTTGCGCGGCAAAGTGCACCGCCTGCTGCGCCGAGCCGCACATGCGGTTCAGCGTGACCGCCGGCACCGCCACCGGCCAGCCCGCCAGCAGCACGGCCTGGCGGCCGATGTTGGCGCCCTGCTCGCCGGCCTGGCTCACGCAGCCGGTCACCACGTCTTCCATCTTGTGGGCGTCGAGCCCGCCCCGTTGCAGCAGGCCGTTCAACGTGTGCGCCAGCAGCGCGTCGGGCCGGGTGCCGGCATAGGCTCCATTGCGCCGCGCGAACGGTGTGCGCACGGCTTCGACGATGACGGGATTCATGTTTCTGGTGACCTGTGGCCAGTGACTGGTGAGCAGAAAAATACCGAACACTCCGGCCCGGCACCATTGCGTGTTTCACGGGTTCGCAGCCTCGGCAGCGCCTGGCTCTGCACCGCGCAAACACCGGGCGCGGGCATGCTGGTAGTGTGAACAGACCCTAGAACGGAGACACGCCGAACAGCACGCCGTGCAGCCAGAAGGCGAACACCGTCCACAGCACCAGGCCGGCCAGCAGCGTGATCACCAAGCCCTGTGCGGTGCCCGGCGGGTAGGTGGTGCCGGCGGCCTGGTCGCGACGGCGCGCGGCGCGGAACGCGAGCACGGCCCACAGCAAAAAGCCGCCGAACAGCAGCAGGTCGGCCAGCATGCCGTTGGCCAGCAGGTGCGCAAAGGCCCACACCTTGGTGCCCAGCAGCATGGGGTGGTGCAGCCGGGCGCGGATGGGGTTCTTCGGTACGTTGGCGGCCGCCAGCAGCACGAACGACACCAGCATCAGCACGCCCGCCAGGTGCCGGCCCCACAGGGGCGGCGCCCACAGCACCACCGGCTCGCGCCGTGCGAGCGCATAGCCCCACACCACCAGCACCAGCCCGGCCACCGACACCACGGTGTACAGCCCCTTCCAGCGCCGCTCGCCCAGGTGGGCGATCTGCGCGCTGCGCCAGTCGTCGGCCACGATACGCACCGAGTGCACACCCAGGAACAGCAGCAAGCCAGTGATCAGCACGGCCATGGATCGCCCCTCCATGCGGCACTCGCCGCCCGTCTTTTGTGATGGTGGTTTGTGATGCTGCGCCGCGCATGCATGCACACGCGCGGCGCCCATCATGAGGGCGAATGCTTGCCGGCGGCAAGGGCTTCAGAACGCGCGGCCGCGATCAGGCCCGTTTGGCGACAGGGAAGAAGCCTGCTGCGGCGTCATGCCGTGCTCCAGGCGGTCTTCGAGTTCGCCGATGTAGGCCGACAGCGAGTTGCCGGTCTCCTCGAGCGCCAGGCGCTGGCGCTGCTCGAGTTGTTCGAGCCGCTGCAGCACGGTGGTGCGCGCCTCGGCCGAAGCCTGCACCACGCGCTGCAGCTCGCTGGTCATGAACTCGCGCAGCTCGGTGAAGCGCGAGGCCTCGGCCTTGTCGGCCAGCTCGCGCTGCGCCTGCAGCTCCTTGCCGAGGCGCCGGCTTTCCACCAGTGCCGCGCCCTGCAGGTACACCACCGAAGCCACGTACATCATGCCCAGCAGAGCCACCAGCGCGAGCATCACCAGCGCCGGCGAAGCCTGCACGGTAATGAACCCGAGCGACAGCGCGGTGGTCGCAGCAAAGGCCGGCCAGTTGAACAGCGCGAACAGACCCGTGAGCGCCAGCAACACGAGCACGGGTAGGACACGGATACGCATGGTTGTCTCCTCGTCTTGAGCACCGGCATGGCTTGACACGCCGGCTCGTGCCCGGTTCGGCAAACGCCGCGCCTGCCGCCAGGAACGCTGTTTGCTGCACAGCACGACGCGCGTTTCACGAACACACATCGACGAAGTACGGACAGACACCCACACATGCACTGGACCGCCGATCTCTCTCCCTGGTTGAACCCTTTGATCGCCGCGCTGGTGGGCGTGGTTGCCGCTCTGGTGGTGCACCGCATCGGCCGCGTGGTGGCGTATCGGGTGGTGCGTTTTTCCACGTTGCTCACGGAGGTGGTGAAGCACTGCGAGCGGCCGCTGCAGTTCGCGCTGCCGCTGCTGGTGCTGCAGGCGGTATGGCAGGGCGCACCTGACGAGCTGCGCGGCATGGCCAGCGTGCGACACATCAATGGGCTGCTGCTCATTGCCGCGCTCACCTGGCTGGCAGTGGGCGCGGTGCGCGGCGTGGCGGCCGGCATCATCGCGCTGCACCCGGCCGACGTGGCCGACAACCTGGAGGCGCGGCGCATCCACACGCAAACGCGCGTGATCTCGCGCATCGTGGGCGGCGCGCTGCTGGTGGCCGGGCTGGCCTTCATGCTGATGACCTTCCCTGGCGCACGGCAGCTGGGCGCGAGCCTGCTTGCGTCGGCCGGTGTCGCGGGCCTGGTGGCCGGTATTGCGGCCAAGTCGGTGTTCAGCAACCTCATCGCGGGCCTGCAGATCGCGCTGTCGCAGCCGCTGCGCATCGACGACGTGCTGATCGTGCAGGGCGAATGGGGCCGCGTCGAAGAAATCACCGGCAGCTACGTGGTGCTGCGCCTGTGGGACCAGCGCCGCCTGATCGTGCCGCTGCAGTGGTTCATCGAAAACCCGTTCGAGAACTGGACGCGCACCGGTGCCGAGCTGCTGGGCACCGTGATGCTGTGGGTGGACTACACGCTGCCGGTGGAGCCTCTGCGTGCTGAAGCAAAGCGGCTGTGCGAGGCCGCACCGCAGTGGGACCGGCGCGTGTGCTCGGTGCAGGTAGTGGAAACCACCGAACGCGCGATGCAGCTGCGCGTGCTGGTGAGCGCCTCCTCTTCCGGCAACGCATGGGACTTGCGCTGCCACCTGCGCGAAAAGCTCATCGAGTTCATCACCCTCGAGTACCCGCAGGCGCTGCCGCGCGTGCGCACGGAAGGCGAAGACCTTGGCGCAGGCAAGACCGCAGCGGCGCCAGCGCCATCGGCGCCGGCCTAGACTCGCTGCAAGGAATCGGAGGGCCCATGTCCGACCTCGTCTGCCGACGCCGCTCCACCCTGGCTGGCCTGGGGGCTCTGGCGCTGTGGCCGCTGCCCGGCGGCGGCACGCAGGCAGCCGCGGGCCCTCGCATGCAGTCGTGGCCGCTCAACACACCACGGCCCACCGGCATCCACGACGTGGCACCGGCGCCGGATGGTGGCGTGTGGTTCACCGCGCAGCGCAGCGGCCAGCTCGGCTGGTTCGACCCCGCCACCGGCCGCACCGAGCTGCTGACGCTGGGCCCGCGCTCGTCGCCGCACGGTGTGGTCCAGGGGCCCGACAAGGCGGCGTGGATCACCGACGGCGGGCAGAACGCCATCGTGCGCGTGGGCTGGCCGCAGCGCGAGGTGCGGCTGTATCCGCTGCCCGACGGCAGCCCCTATGCCAACCTCAACACCTGCGCCTTCGACGGTGACGGCGACCTGTGGTTCACCGGCCAGAGCGGCGTGATCGGCAAGGTGGCCGTGAAAACCGGCGAGGTGATGGTGAAAGAGGCGCCGCGCGGCCGCGGGCCCTACGGCATCTGCGCCACGCCGGCGGGCGAGGTGTGGTGGTGCTCGCTGGCCGGCTCGTTCATCGCCCGCATCGACCGCGCCACCGGCGAGTCGGCCATCGTGGAGCCGCCCACGCGCAGCCAGGGCGCGCGCCGCGTGTGGAGCGACAGCCGTGGCCGCATCTGGGTAAGCGAATGGAACAGCGGCAACGTCTCGGTGCACGACCCCGCCGCCGGCACCCCGGCGCAGAGCTGGCGCACCTGGCGGCTGCCCGGCCGCCGGCCGCGCACCTACGCCGTCTACGTGGACGAGCGCGACACGGTGTGGCTGAGCGACTTCGGCGCCAACGCGGTGCTGCGTTTCGACCCGGAAAGCGCACGCTTCGAGACTTTCGCGTTCCCCCGCGAGGCGGCCAACGTGCGGCAGATCCTCGGCCGGCCGGGCGAGGTGTGGCTGCCCGAAAGCGGCACCGAGCACATCTCGGTGATCAGGACCGCCGCCTGAGCCACAGGCACACACTCCCCCACGAATACTCATTGCCACGGCAGCGCCGGGTCGCTATGTTGAATCCACGCGCCGCGTGAGCACCGCGCCGGCGCTGCCCACCCATCCATCGACCGCAAGCGAGGAAGGAATCCGTCATGAGCCATCTGCCTGGCAAGTTCATCTGGTTCGAGCACGCCTCGAACGACATCCAACGCGCCCGCGCGTTCTACGAGCCGCTGTTCAACTGGCACGCCGAAGCCATGCCCATGGGCGGCGAGACCTATCACCTGATCCATTCGAGTGCCAACAACCGCATCGGCGGCTTCGTCACCGCCGAGCCGGGCGCCAAGACCCGCTGGATCTCGTACGTGAGCGTGGCCGACGTGGACGCCAGCTACGCCGCCGCCACCCGCGCCGGCGCCAAGTCGCAGCAGCCGCCCACGGACTTCCCGCCCGTGGGCCGCGGCGCCGCCATCGTCGACCCCACCGGCGCGCCCATTTCGCTGTGGAGGAGCAACGAAGGCGACCGCCCCGACGTGCAGCAGACGCCCGACGGCGAGTGGTGCTGGAACGAGCTGTGGACACCGGACACCAAGACCGCGCTGGCGTTCTACGAAAAGGTGTTCGGCTACCTGCACGAGGCCATGGACATGGGCCCGCAAGGCACCTACTACATCCTCAAGACCGCCGACGGCCAGTCGCGCGGCGGCCTGTGCGCCTCGGCCCAGCCCAGCGCCCCGCCGATGTGGCTGCCCTACGTGAGCGTGGCCGACTGCGACGCCACCACCGCCCAGGCCCGGAAGCTGGGCGCACAAGCCGTGCTGGTGGCACCCACCGACATTCCCAACATCGGCCGCTTCGCCATCTTTGCCGACCCATTGGGCGCGGCGGTGGCTGTGATCAAGACGTTGCCGATGCAGGGGTGAGGGGGCTGCCTGCAATCTGCTCGAGACGCCCCAGGAGGATCTCGATGCGCTCGCCCTGCGATTCATCCGGCGTCACCAGCCCCGGCAACGCATCCCGGAATGCGCCCGAATCGAGCAGGGCGCCGCACTGCTGCGTAAGGTAGACACGCATCTCCTGCGGCGCCTGTGAAACCTCAGTCACCAGTTCGGGTCGGCCGTCGAGCACATTGATGATGTCCTCCAGATCGTGGCTGCCCAGAAAATCGCCGCGACCGCGATCCAGAAAAGCCTCGAACTTCGTTGCGACGAAAGCCGGTGGCGCGATCAGTCGAATGACCGCGCCACCGGGAAGCTCATATGGCTGTGCAGTCTGAGCCACCAGCGGATACCACCGGTTCGCAAAACCGAGTACCCGGGCGTCGGTGGGCATGAGGTCAACCTCGAGCTGACCGTACAGCCAACGGCAGATCGGCGCATCGCGTGCCATGTCTCGCTTGAACCCGAGTTCGGAGAACTCCGCCTCGAGCCGGTGGTAGCCGGCGAGCGCTACGACCTCTGCCAGGAGATCAACGTCGTAGGTCACACGCGCAGGCGCCGCGGCAGCGTCCGTGAGCAGGAGACCCGCGGCACATCCACCGACAAACACCAGCCGTTCGCACAGCGGCCCGAGGGCGCGGGCCACCAGCTGCACCTTCGCGAGATTGGGATCGTGCGTCCAGTTCATTGGAAATAAGGCTCGATGAGTTGCACGGCCGCGTCGCGCTCCCTTGCCTGCCCCGCACGAAGAGCATCGAACAGCGACAACAAGGCATGGAGCTTCTCGTCTCTGAGAGCCGCCTCAGGCACCGCTGGATACAACGGCGCGAGACTCAGGCCACGCACTGTGCCCCTGGCGTAGGGCCACACGGGCGGCGGATCGCCGGAAGGCGCGATGCGGGTGTTCAGCGGTGCGGCCGCGTATCCGGTGGGCACGCCTCGCGCCAACGGTCCCCACACCGGGGCGAAAGCGTACTTGGCGCCATGGATCAGGAATTCCCGCAAAGGCGCCTTCAGCACCACGGGCCGGCGCTCCTGCAGGGACACCAGGCGAGCGGCAACCGCCCGCTTGAGTGAGGCATGTACGGCCGATACGGCCATCCCGGTCTGATCGGCCAGGGCTTGATAGTTGTGCGAGCCGCTTCCCCTGCTCAGCAGTGCAAGCAAGACGTAAAGGTCCTGCGGCTTCAAAGCCGACTGGCGGTTGCTCAGAGCGGGCATTTCTCTTTTCTTGAAATGAGAACAGGGCGGCATTATGTCTTGCGGACAGTGCGCCATTCTCTTTTCATGAATGGAGAAAACACCTCCCACCAGCAATGCAACGGGGCCCCACGCTGCCGACCCGGCCTTTTCCAACAGGGCAAAACACAACGTGGTGGAATCCACCGTCCCACCCTGCCGCGAAGGAAGCCGCCATGCTCGACGCCATCGAACGCGAAACCGCCGCCCACCCCACTGCCAGCGTCATCGTGCTGCACGGCCTGGGCGCCGATGGCAGCGACTTCCTGCCGATCGCCGACGAGCTCGACCTCCAGGCGGTGGGCCCGGTGCGCTACGTGTTCCCGCACGCGCCCGTGCGGCCGGTCACCATCAACGGCGGCTACAAGATGCGCGCCTGGTACGACATCCTGAATGACGACCTCGTGCGGCGTGAAGACGAAGCCGGCTTGCGCGCTTCCATCACGCTCGTGCAGCAGTTCATCGACCGTGAGCGCGAGCGTGGCGTCGCGCCCGGGCGCATCGTGCTGGCGGGTTTTTCGCAGGGCTGCGCAATGACGCTGCTCACCGGCCTGCGCTACCCCGAGCGGCTGGCCGGGCTGGTGGGCATGTCGGGCTACCTGCCGCTGGCGGCCAGCACCGCGGCTGAACGCAGCGAGGCCAATCTGCAGACGCCGATCTTTCTTGCCCATGGCCGCGCCGACCCGGTGGTGCACTTCCAGCGGGCCATCGCCTCGCGCGACACGCTGCGTGAACTGGGCTATGGCGTCGAATGGCATGAATACGACATGCCGCATTCGGTGTGCGCGCAGGAAATTGCGGACCTGAACCGCTGGCTGCGCAACGTGCTGGGCTAGGGCCAGCCTAAACCCGGCCGCCGTACCAGCGCACCAGCGCCTGCTGCTCCAGCTGCTGCCGCGCCGCCTCGCGCGGCAGCCAGCGTTCGTGGCTGGCGGCGGCACGCGACAGGAAATCCAGCATGCCCACGTGCCGGCGCAGCACTCGCTGCTGCCGGTGCTCGATCAAGGGGTTGAAGATGCCGTGACGCGAAAAGATCTGCCGCGGGTTCTTCTTCACCCACAGCCACGAGCCCATTTCCAGCGTGAGCGGCAGGAACACCCTGCCGGGTTCCGCCACGGCCCGCAGGTACAGGTAGTCCCACAAGTCGCCGTGCGCCAGGTACTGCCGGCTTTGCGGCTCGAACACGTAGCGGTGGTGCGTGTGGGTCGCGTCGAAGATCTCCTTCAGCGCGAACATCTCCGGCAAGTGCGCGATCGGCCGTGCCGTGTGCGCATAGGGAAACCAGATGCGATCGTGCACGCCGAAGCCCGAATGGCAGTCGAGCGCCACCGAAAACGGCCGGGCCAGCAGCTCCTCTTCGACCACGCGGCACAGCGCCGTGCTTTCGGTTTCCATCGGCGCGTCTTTCGGGCCGCGATACCACGGCAGCCCGGCCGACAGCCGCTGCCCGCCCAGCAGGAACGGCACCCGCTCGGCCGAACTCACCGGCGCGTTGCGCATCAGGTCCACCCCTTGCGGGTTGGCTCGCGTGCCCTGCCACAGTCCACCGGGGTTGATGAGCGGCATGAACACCAGCCGCATGCCTTCGAGCTGGCGGTGCAGCAGGCTGTCCCACTGCAGGCGTTTCACGAGGCTGCGCAGGTAGGCGATCACCACCTCGGCACCGATGCGCTCGAGCCCGTGCACGCCGCCGAAGAAGCCGGCCGCCGGCACCTCGCGCGAGGGATTGCCCAGCGTGATCACATGCACCGGGAAGCAGTACTCACCGGCCGTCACCTCGCACACCACGCGGGCCTGGAGGGCCGTGCCGCCTTCATGGATGAGGCGCAGCAGCTCGGCCAGCTCAGGCAACACAGGGGCGGAAGTCGTCACGGGCCGGCAGGGTAACCCGGTTTCGTTACACAGAAACGTCACACAAGCCCTCTACGGTGGCCGGCATGAACACCCAGCCCATCCGCCGCTTCATCACCCACCCCGCGCTCGCGCTGGGCAGCACCGTGCTGTGGGGCATGGTGGAGTGGTGGGCCCTCAGCCGCGCCCGCTGGTCCTCGCATCGCGCGCGCGGCCACGCGGGCCGGCACTGAGCCACAGCAGGTCGCCGGCCTAGCATGGCCGCGTTTGCCCCTGCGCCCAGCCGACCGCGGGCCTCGTCACTACGATGGCCCGCATGACGACGAACAAGCAACTCCCTCTTTCCGTGCTCGACCTCGTGCCGGTGGGCAGCGGCACCAGTGCCGCCGCCGCGGTGCGCCGCAGCGTCGAGCTGGCCCGGTTGGCCGAACAGCTGGGCTTCGTGCGGCTGTGGTTCGCCGAGCACCACAGCATGCCCGCGGTGGCCAGCGCCGCGCCCGAAGTACTGATCGCGCACGTGGCGGCCCACACGCAAACGCTGCGCGTGGGCTCCGGCGGCGTGATGCTGCCCAACCACCCGCCGCTGCGCGTGGCCGAAGCCTTTCGCACGCTGGAGGCCTTGCACCCGGGCCGCATCGACCTCGGCCTGGGCCGCGCGCCGGGTTCCGACGTGCATGCCACCCGCGCGCTACGGGCGGCCAACGGCGAGTACTTTCCGCAGCTGCTTTCGGAGTTGCTCAGTTGGTCAGGCGCGCATGAGCCGCCTGAAGACCCGCCTTGGCAGCCTGGGCTCATCGCCATGCCGGCCGACGCTACGCTGCCGCCGGTGTGGATCCTCGGCTCCAGCGGCGCCAGTGCCAGGATGGCCGGGCAAGCCGGCTTCGGCTATTCGTTCGCCAGCCACTTCAGCCCCACGCCCGCCGCACCGGCCTTCGATGCGTATCGCGAAGCCTTCGTGCCATCAGCCCAGTTCCCCAAGCCGCACGCCATCCTCGGCGTATCGGTCTGCTGCGCGCCCACGGCCGACGAGGCCGAATACCTCGCCAGCGCCATGGACCTCGCCTGGGTGCGCATCCGCAGCGGCGTGTTCGAGCCGCTGCCCAACCCCGAAGAGGCGCGCGGGCGCCAGTACAGCCCGGCCGAAGAAGCGCTGATCCGCCAGTTCAGGCGGCTCGTGATCGTCGGCACCCCGGAGCAGGTGCGCGGGCAGATCGAAACCAAGGCGAGCGAATGCGGCGCCGACGAGGTGATGATCGTCACCAACATGCACAACCACGCCGCGCGGCTGCGTTCCTACGAGCTCGTCGCGCAGGCCTTCGCTTCATGACCCAGGACCGCCCCCTGCTCGACGTGAGCGCCCTCGCCATCGAACTGGATCGTTTCGCCCAGGCGCGCAACTGGCAGCGTTACCACTCGCCCAAGAACCTGGCCATGGCCGTGGCCGGCGAAGTGGGTGAACTCATCGAGATCTTCCAGTGGCTCACCGAAGAACAGTCGCAAGAGGTGGCACGCAACCCCGCCACCGCCGAGCACGTGCGCGACGAGCTGGCCGACGTGTTCATCTACCTCGTGCGGCTGTCGCAGGCGCTGGGCGTGGACCTGGATGAGGCGGTGCGGGCGAAGATGGTGAAGAACGGGGTGAAGTACCCGGTGGAAAGCCGCCCGGCCTCATGAGCCCGGCAAGGTGAAAGCCCAACCCCCGTATGTGGCGCAGCACTGGAAGACGAAGTTGCGTTAGCCATGCCAAAGCAACGCCGCCGAGCTCAGCCCTTGCTGTCCGCCGGCGGTCGGGTGTCCTGCCAGCCGTCCTGTTCCCAGCTGTCCTGCACCAGCGTGTTGCCCAGGCCGAGCAATTCACGCGCGTGCTGCAGCGTCCACATGCCGGCGCGCGAGCGGCGGGCATGGTTGGGCTGGCGCTCGAATTCCCAGGCGAGGTCCACCAGTTCCTGCACCGTCGTGGCATGGCTCACGCGGCTGTAGAGCTTCGAGCCGAAGGACGGCGGGTCGTAGTGCAGCGTCTGCCGCAGCAGCTCGCGCACCTCGCCGACCAGCGTCTCTTCGGCGCTGTCCGCGGGCCGCGCCGAAGCGGGTGGAGATGGCACCGCAGCCGCCTTGGCCGCCCGACCGTCGGCCTTGGGTTTGACGGTCGGCTTGGTCTTCGACTTGGCAGTAACGGGCGGGGGCGACACCGGCTGCGATGCCTTCACGGTGGCTGCAGCCTTGGTTGGCTTGGCTATTCGTGCTGCGTCGGGTGGCGGCTTGGGCACGGCAGGCGTCTTGCGGGTGCCGGACGGCGCCGAACGCGGAGTGCTCGCGGCACCCACCAGCTGTGCCAGAGCTTCGACCCTGCTTGACGAGATCAGGTCCGGCTCGGCCCCTGCCTCCACGGCCGGCGAAGGTGCCAGGGGTGGTGGCTGCGCGCTGCGCGCCGGCTCGGAAGCCACGGCTGGGGGCTCTTTGACGGCTGACGCGGGGCGAGCCACCTTGGCGGCGGGCACAGGAACCGGCGCCGCCGCAGGTGGCTTGGGTGGAGGCAGTGGTGCCTGCACAACGATCCGCGGCTCCGGTTCCGCCGGTGCGGTTGGCGCAGGTAGCGCGGGTGGTGGTGCGGGCGGTTCGTAAACCGGCACGGTCACCTCCACATCGGTCACCCGCAGTGCATCGAGCGCCCCGGGCTCCGTCATCACCGGCTCGGGCGCCGCCGCGTCGGCGGGCACGTCCACCATGCCCAGGCGCACCAGCTCTTCGAAATGGCTGGTCTGCGAGCCGGCCTGCTGCGCCAGGCTCAGCACCTCGGCGAGCGGCCGGCGGCCGTCGACGAGCAGGAGGATGGTGCGGTAACGCTGCCCCAGCCCATGCTTGCGCAGACGCAGCTCGTCATGGCCGAGCGCCGTCTTGGTCGGGACGTTGGGGAGAGGCATTGGGGGAAATGGGAAAACTTCGCCGCCCATTGTGGCCCGCCCATGCCCTGTGTTGGGGCTTATGAGCAGGGCTCTGTGATGGGCGCAACACTGCAGGTGCCCAGCGGTGCGCGACCAATGGCCGGGCGTGCGTAACGCGCCACACATTTGCCGAGCGCCCCACGCGGCGCACGCTGCAGTGCAGCAAGCAGGCCGTGGGTGACGCCGGCTCGGGGCAGCTCGTCGGCAAAGCGGCGCTCCACGTCGCGTTGCATGCGCAGCAGCAGGTGGGCTGTCACCTCGGCATCGGCCAAGGCCCTGTGGGCGCGGCCCGAGCGCGGCAGGCCATGAAAGTCGGCGAGCGTGCCGAGCTTGTGGTTGGGCGCCTCGTCGTAGAGCCGGCGCGCCAGCAGCAAGGTGCAGGCGAATGCCGGCTCAGCGTGGTGCGGCGCGTCGCAGCCGGCTTGCTGCAGCTCGGCCTGCCAGAAGCCGCGGTCGAAGGCGGCGTTGTGTGCCACCAACGGGTGCGTGCCCACGAACTCCGCCGCATCGCGCATTACCTGTTCGGCCGGCGGCGCGTCTTCGAGCATCGCGTTGCTGATGCCGGTGAGCCGCTCGATGAAGGGCGGCACCCAAGTGCCGGTGTACATGAGGCTCTGGTAGCGGTCGACGATCTGCCCCTCGCGCACCAGCACGATGGCCACCTCGGTGGCGCGGGCGCCCATGCGCGGCGACATGCCGGTGGTTTCGAAGTCGATGACGGCAATGGTCTCGGCAGCGTGGGCGGTGGTGTCGGGATGCATCGCCGCGGATTGTCCGGCATGCCCCTTGCCGCCTCGTGGAGGCGAACCCGTTGATGGAGGACACACCATGGACGCACACGAGATGCATGCCTACGCCACTTGGCGCCGCGGCCGGCGCAACATCGATTCGAGCGCGTGGGAAGCGCACCAGCGCGACAACGACACTCCGCGCGCCGACCGTGACGTCGCCACTGCCCCCACTGCCGACATGCCGCTGGACTGGCCTCGCGACCGCATGGTCCACACGCTGGGCCCGTGGCCCGACCGGCGCGCCTATGCCGACGCGGAAGACGAAGCCCAGCTGCGCATGGCCTTCCCCGAAGCGCACCGCGGCAATGAAGCCGGCGATGACGATGCCCACCACTACCGCCGCTGGCGCGAGGCCTACATGAGTCGGCTCGACGAGGACTACGGCGTCTGGCGCCGCGACCGCTTCTCCACCGACTTCGAAGACTGGCGGCGACAGCGCGTACAGGAAGTCCGCGAGGCGCAAGAAGCGCCATCGGCTTCGGCCCAGCAACTGGGTGCGCGGCCCGAGGGCTCGGAAAGCGAGCGGATCGATACCTTGTTCGAGCGCTCGTGAACGACTGATCTGTTGAGCGAGCGCAAGGCAGCGAAAGCCCTGCGGGGTGGGCCGGAATCGAAGCCTGCATACAGTCGGCGCATGACCACCCGACTCTCGCACCCCAAGGAAAAACTCAAGTTCGTGCTGCTCGAAGGCATCCACCCCACGGCGGTGGATGCGCTGAAGAGCGACGGCTATACCAACATCGTCACGTCGCCCAAGGCCCTGGCGGGCGACGAATTGGCCAGCGTACTGGCCGACGCGCACTTCCTGGGTATCCGCTCGCGCACGCAGCTCACCGCCGAGGTGCTGGAGGCCGCGCCCAAGCTCACAGCCATCGGCGCGTTCTGCATCGGCACCAACCAGATCGCGCTCGACACCGCGATGCGCCGCGGCATCCCGGTGTTCAACGCACCGTTTTCGAACACACGCAGCGTGGCCGAGCTGGTGCTGGCCGAGATCATCATGTTGATGCGCGGCATCCCGCACAAGAACGCGGTGCTGCACCGTGGCGGCTGGGTCAAGAGCGCCGCCGGCTCGTATGAAGTGCGCGGCAAGGCGCTGGGCATCGTGGGCTATGGCCACATCGGCACGCAGATCGGCGTGCTTGCAGAACAGATGGGCATGCAGGTGGTGTTCTACGACGTGGAGGCCAAGCTGCCGCTGGGCAATGCGCGCCAGCTCGCGTCGCTGGCCGAGCTGCTGCAGGCGGCCGACGTGGTGAGCCTGCACGTGCCCGAGACGCCGCAGACGCAGAACATGATGGGCGCCGAGCAGCTGGCGCTCATGAAGCCCGGCAGCCACTTGATCAATGCATCGCGCGGCACGGTGGTCGATATCGATGCGCTTTGCGCGGCGCTCGAGCGACAGCATCTGGCTGGTGCGGCCATCGACGTCTTCCCCGTCGAGCCGCAAGGCAACGACTCGGCCTTCGAGTCGCCGCTCGTGCGCTTCGACAACGTGCTGCTCACGCCGCACATCGGCGGCTCCACCGCCGAGGCGCAGGCCAACATCGGCCGCGAGGTGGCGGCCAAGCTCATCCGCTACAGCAACAACGGCTCCACCGTGTCGGCGGTCAACTTCCCCGAAGTGGCGCTGCCCGAGCACACAGGTCGCTGCCGCCTGCTGCACATCCACCAGAACGTGCCCGGCGTGATGGCTCGCGTGAACGAACGCTTCTCGGCCGCCGGCATCAATATCGCGTCGCAGTACCTGCGCACGAACGAAGAAGTGGGCTACGTGGTGATCGACGTGGACAGCACCGCGAGCCAGGTGGCGCTCGAGGAACTCTGCGCGGTGCCAGGCACCATCCGCTGCCGAATTCTTTATTGACCCCCCCGTTGCGCCAGCTGCGCCCCCCCTCTAGGGGGCGCGCAGCTGGCGGCCCGGCGGAGCCGGTTCCGCGGCTGCTGCTCTGATCGCCGCGGGCCATGCAGGCCAGCGACTCAGTTCAACGTACCGCGCTCATTCGATGCCTACTCGCGTCAGCGCCCGCACGAGGTCCGACTGCGTGATGATCCCCACCAGCCGGCGCTCGGCGTCGATGATGGGAATGTGGTGGTGCCCCGTGTCCGAGAACAGCGGCACCAGCTCGGCGATATGGCGGTGCGAGCTGGCCACGCGCACTTGCCGCGTCATGATCTGGCCCACCACTTCGGGCTTGCTCGAATGCGTGGCGCGGGTCCAGCGGATGAGCTGGCGCAGCTTGTCTTCGAAGCCCTCGTGCAGGTCGAGCTGCGCTTCTCGCATGAAGTCGGCCAGCGTCACGATGCCGATCACGCGCTGCACGGTGTCAATGACCGGCAACGCCTTGATGCGCCGCTCGCGCAGCAGCGCCCAGGCGTCTTGCAGCGGCGTGCCGTATTCCACCGTCGCGAGGTCGCGCGACATGATGTCTTCGCAGCGGATCTCGCCGAGCCGCCTGCGGTAGGCGCGCAGCTCGGCCTCTTCGAGCAGCGCACGCAGGTCGTCGCGCGGCACGTCGAGCACCTGGTTGTAGCGGGCCAGCACGGCGTCGAGATCGGCCTCGCTCACCAGCGTGCGTTCAGGTGCCTTGGTGGCCGCCGCGGCGACCTGCGCGTGTGGGTAACGCCGCCGCGTGGCGTTGTTGTAGGCCACGCCGGCCACCACCAGCAGCAGTGAGTTGAGCAGCACGGGAAACAACGCAAAGTGAAAGTCCGCCACGCCTCCCATCACCGCCAGCAGGGCCGCCGCACCACCCGGCGGGTGCAGGCAGCGCAGCGTGAACATCAGGCCGATGGCAAGTGCCACCGCCAGCGCCGCGGCCAGCTCGGGCGGACCCACCCAGCGCGCGCAGGCAATGCCCACCAGTGCCGAGAGCGTGTTGCCACCGACCACGGCCCATGGCTGTGCCAGCGGGCTGGCGGGCACGCCGAACACCAGCACGGCGCTGGCACCCATGGGCGCCACCAGCCATGGCAGCTCGGCCCAGGTAGCGCCCGCCAAGTGGCACAGCACCGCGGTGAAACCGATGCCCACACCCGCGCCACACACCACACGCCAGCGTTCGCGCGCATTCACTGCCATCGGCGCGGGGCGGAAGGCGCGCAGCCAGTCGGCCAGGTACTGCAAGGTGGCTCGTGGGAAGGCGGTGCTCATCGCGGCAAGGCAAAAAGCCGCGATTTTTCCATTGCCGGATCAGCCTTTCAGCGTGGGGCCAATCACGGCGCCAGCAGTTCGAAGCTCGCTTGCAGGCCCCGCGTGGCTGAAGGCGCCACCCACACGTCGAACACGCCCGGCTCGATGGTGGGCTTCAAGTCGCCGCCGATGAACGCGAGGTCGGCCCGCTGCAGCGTGAACACCACCTCGGCTGATTCGCCCGGTGCGAGCCTCAGCTTGCGAAAGTCCTTCAGCTCCCGCACCGGCCGCGTAACGCTGGCCACGCGGTCGTGCACATACAGCTGCACGGTTTCTTCGGCCTCGCGTGCGCCGCGGTTGGTGATGCGCGCCTTCACGTGCAACGTGCCGTCCCACGGCAGCTGCGTGTGGCTGAGCTGCAGCGCCTCGTAGTGGAAGCGGCCGTACGTGAGCCCGTGGCCGAATGGGTACAGCGCTTCGTGGGTCGCGTCGACGTAGCGCGTCTTGAAGTCGGAGGCCGGCTCCTGCGGCGGCAGCGGCCGGCCGGTGCGTCGGTGGGCGTAGTAGTACGGCACCTGCCCCGCCGCTTGCGGAAAGCTCACCGGCAAACGGCCTGAAGGGCTTTCGTCACCGAACAGCACGTCGGCCACCGCATGGCCGGTCTCCACGCCGAGGAACCAGGTCACCACGATGGCCTGCGCGTTGCGCACCACCCCTTCGAGCGCGAGCGCCCGGCCGTTGCGCAGCAGCACGACGACCGGCTTGCCCGTGGCAGCCACCGCTTCGGCCAGCGTCTGCTGGGCAAGCGGCAGCGTGATGCTCGTGCGCGAACGAGCCTCGCCGGACATCTGCGCGCTTTCGCCCACGGCGAGCACCACCACGTCGGCGCGGCGTGCGGCAGCCACCGCAGCGGCAATGCCGCCACGCAATGGCGCGTCCACCTTCGAGCCCTTCGCCACTTCGAGCGCACTCGCGTCGGCCATGGCCGCACGCAGCCCTTGCGCCAAGCTCACCGGTGCAACGGGGTCGGGGAACAGCGTCCAAGGCCCGAACAGGTCGGCCGCGCTGCCGCCATCGGACTCGTCGGCAAACGGGCCGACCAACGCGATGCGCTGCCCCGCCTTGGGCAACGGCAACAGACCGCCTTCGTTGCGCAACATCACGATGGACCTGCGAGCGGCCTCGCGTGCCAACGCGCGGTGCTGCGGCCATTGCACGGGCTCCGTCGTTTCGAGCCCGCGATACGGTTGCTCGAACAGGCCCAGCCGCTTCTTCAAGCGCAACACGCGGCGCACCGCTTCATCGAGCCGTGCCATCGGCACCTCGCCGCTCTGCACCAGGCCCGGCAGGTGCTGCAGGTACAGGCCGCTTTGCATGCTCATGTCCACGCCGGCCAGGAACGACAGCCTGGCCGCTTCGCGCCCGTCGGCCGCGAAGCCGTGTGCAATGAGCTCTTCGTCGGCCGTGTAGTCCGACACCACCACGCCGTCGAAGCGCCACTCGTCACGCAGCACGCCGGTGAGCAGCTCGCGGTTGGCGTTCGAAGGAATGCCCGCGATGTCGTTGAACGAGGTCATCACGGCCGACACACCAGATGCCACCGCTGCACGAAAGGGCGGCAGGTACACCTCGTGCAGCGTGCGGGGTGACAGCTCCGCGCTGTTGTAGTCGAGCCCGCCTTCGGCGGCACCGTAGGCAGCGAAGTGTTTCGCGGTGGCCGCGAGCCTGCCGCCGTCTGCCGCCTGGAAGCCACGCACACGCGCCTGCGCAAAGCGACTGCCGAGCAGCACGTCTTCACCCGCGCCTTCGACGCCGCGGCCCCAGCGCGCATCGCGTGCGATGTCTACCATCGGCGCGAACACCCAGTGGAAGCCATCGGCGGCCGCCTCCACTGCCGCGGCACGCGCGGTGCGTTCGGCCATGTCCACGTCCCAGCTCGCCGCCTCGGCCAACGGCACGGGGAACACCGTGCGAAAGCCGTGGATCACGTCGGCCCCGAACAAAAGCGGTATGCCCAGTCGCGACGCCTGCACCGCCAGTTGCTGCGCGCGCCGCTTGGCCGCCTGCCCGGCGCCGTTGAAGAGGCCGGTCACGCGGCCGGCGCGAATATCGGCTTCCTGCTCGGCCAGGCTGCGAACGTGCAACGCCGGGTTCGACAACGCACCGCTGGCCGGGGCATAGAGGTTGAGCTGCCCCACCTTTTCTTCCAGCGTCATGCGTGCGAGCAGCGCTTCGATGTCGCCACCCCCTTCAGCCGCAGCCGCGCGCAGGCACCACACGCCGCAAGACACAGCCACCACCAGCGCCAGCAAACTTCGCATGGGCCACGACGCTAACTCATTCCAGCACGTCGTAGATGCGCAGGATCCAAGACATCTGGTAAACGAGGTTGCCAACGGCAAACATGGCGTGAAAGCGCGCGCTGCGCACGAAGGCTGCCGCGCCGCACAACACCACGTACACGGCCACGCGCACCAGGTATTCGGTGCCCTGGGCTTGCAGGTAGGCGCCGCCCTTGATGGCCGTGTCGAGCACGTCGGCCGCGAGTGTGAGCAGCATCGACACCCCCCACAACAGATGCACCCAGTACAGCGGGGTGCGACCCGGGTGCTGCACGATCCTGGCGGCGCCACTGAGCAGGCGCGCCATGCCCAGGCTCACCACCATGCTGAGCACCATGCGCAGGTACGTGAAGAGGCTCGGATCGACGGCTTGCGCCGCACTGTGGTCCATGTCGCGTCCTCCTGTGCTGTGGCTGCGGGTAAGCGCCGTTGTTCACCCTCGTGAGGCCGGGGCCACTGTGCAGCGCGAAGATCGTGCTGTCAGCCCCCCTCGTTGCCACAGGAGCGTAAACCCATGAAGCCCAGAATCAGTGTCATCAGCCTCGGCGTGGACGACCTTGAAAGAGCCCTCGCCTTCTATCGCGACGGTCTCGGCCTGCCCACGCAGGGCATCATCGGCCGCGAATTCGAGCACGGCGCGGTCGCATTCTTCGAGCTGCAAAGCGGCATGAAGCTGGCCTTGTGGGCCCGTGAAGACATGGCCCACGACGCTGGCGTGCCCCGCCCCACCACACGCAGCGGACCTCACTGCACGCTGGGCCACAACGTGCGCAGCGAAGAGGAAGTGAATGGCGTGATGGCCCAAGCCCAGGCGGCCGGCGCGCGCGTCGTGAAGCCCGCGCAGAAGACCTTCTGGGGCGGCTACGCCGGCTACTTCGAAGACCCCGACGGCCACCTGTGGGAGGTGGTCTACAACAAGGACTTCCTGCCCGAGGACTGACGCGCCACACTCGGGCACATGCACGTCTTCTACAGCGACCGCCACCGCGCCCACCGGGGCCAGTACGAGTTCTTTCGCGGCGAGCTCGTGCCCTGCTTCGAAAAGCCCGAACGGGCCGACATGGTGCTGGCCGCAGTGCAGGCCAGGCGCATCGGCCCGGTGCTCGAACCCGTGACGTTCGACGTCGCCCGCATCGAACGCGTGCATGCCCCGCGCTACCTGCGCTTCCTGGAGCGGGCCTGGCAGGAGTGGAGTGCCCTGGGCCAGACGAAAGACGCACTGCCCGCGGTGTGGCCCATTCGCGGCATGCGCCACGACGTGGAGCCCGACAACTTCATTGCGCAGCTCGGCCTGTATTCGTTCGACAGCGGCACGCCCTTCACGGTCGGCAGCTGGGAAGCCGCGCGCACCGGCGCCGACATCGCACTGACCGCCGCGCAGCACGTGGCCGCCGGCCGAGGCCGCGCCGCCTTCGCACTCACACGCCCGCCCGGTCACCACGCGGGGGCCGATTTCCTGGGCGGCTACTGCTTCTTGAACAACGCCGCCATCGCGGCGCAGGCGCTGCTGGACGACGGTGCCCGCCGCATCGCACTGCTCGACGTCGACTACCACCACGGCAACGGCACGCAGGCCATCTTCTACGAACGAGCCGACGTGCTCTTTCTCTCCATTCACGGCGACCCGAAGACCGAATACCCGTTCTATCTGGGCCATGCCGACGAGCGCGGCGCAGGCGCGGGCGAAGGCTTCAACGTGAACTACCCGCTGCCGGCCGGCTGCAGCAACGCCCGCTGGTTCGACGCGCTCGAAGGCGCCTGCCAGCGCATCGCACAACACCAAGCCGATGCGCTGGTGGTGTCACTGGGCGTGGACACCTTCGCGGGCGACCCCATCTCGAAGTTCAAGCTCGAGGCGCCCGAGTACCAGCGCCTGGGCGACCGGCTTACACGGCTGGGGCTGCCCACCGTGTTCGTGCTCGAAGGCGGCTATGCCGTGGCCGAGATCGGCGACAACGTGGCGCAGGTGCTGGGCAGCTTCGATGCGGCGGCAACGGCAGCCTGAACGGCTGCCCGGTCGCGCCACCAACATGGCACTGGGGCTCGAAACGTATGCTGACGCCGATGTCTTCTTTCGCATGATCCACGCTGCGATCGGCCACCAGCTCGACGGACACGCACGGGTGAGCAGCCACGGCTAACGTCGATAAGCCAACGGCGCCCGCTTCTTCGGGCGGTCCAGCGCCCCGGCCGCTGCGGCCCGCATGATTCGGCGGAACGTGGGGCATTCCATGTGGCTGGGCGCGCGGCACGCGGCGGCATGGCGCAGCCCATCGCGCAGCGCGCTCAGCTCGCGAATGGTGGTCTCCAGTGCGTCGGCCCTGGCCAGCAGCATCTGCCGATCGACCCGCGGCTGCCCATCGGGCCCGAACATCGCGGCGATCTCGTCGAGCGAAAAGCCGGCCGCACGCCCCAGCGCAATGAGCGACAACCGCTCCAGCACACCGCCATCGAACAGCCGCCGCAGCCCGCGCCGCCCCACCGAGGCGATGAGCCCCTTCTCTTCGTAAAACCGCAGCGTCGAAGCGGGCAAACCACAGCGCTGCGCCACCTCGGTAATGTCCAGTTGCTTCACCTGACCTCTTGACCTCAAGTCGACTTGAATTGGCACATTGCCACCGACGCCATGTCAAGGCAAACACCAGAAGATATCCATGCCAGCTGCACACACCGCCAACGACGAACAGGCCACGCTGTGGAACGGCTCCGCCGGCCGCGCCTGGATCGAGCAGCAAGCGCTGCTCGACCGGCTGTTCGAGCCCTTCGAGGCGCTGCTGGCGCAAACCGCGATCGATGCCGGCGCGAGCCGCGTGCTCGACGCGGGCTGCGGCACCGGCGCCACCACGCTAGCGGTGGCACGGCGGCTCGGCCCTCAAGCGAAGGCCTGCGTGGGCCTCGACATCTCACAGCCGATGATCGCGCTGGCCAGGCAGCGCGCCGAACACGAAGCCCCGGCCGCCCGCTTCATTTGCGCCGATGCACAAGTCCACACGTTCGACGCCGGGAGCTTCGACCTCCTCATCTCGCGCTTCGGGGTGATGTTCTTCGACGACCCGGTGCTGGCCTTCACCAACCTGAGAGAAGCAACCACCGAAGGCGGCGCACTCCGCTTCATCGCCTGGCGCAGCGCTGCGGAGAACCCGTTCATGACCACAGCCGAGCGTGCCGCAGCACCGTTGCTGCCCAACCTGCCGGCACGCCGCCCGGGCGCACCCGGGCAGTTCGCTTTTGCCGATTCACGACACGTGGCCGGCATTCTGCAGGCCAGCGGCTGGCGCAGCGCGGACATCCGCCCCATCGACGTGGACTGCACGATGCGTGAGGAGGAACTGGTGCGCTACATCACATGGATGGGCCCGGTGGGCCTGGCATTGCAGCAGGCCGACGAAGCCACGCGCCAGCGAGTCACCGGCACGGTACGCGAGGCCTTCGAGCCCTATGTGCGCGGGAGCGAGGTGCGCTTCACGGCGGCTTGCTGGAGCATCGCCGCGAAGGCCTGATTTGCGCAGGGGCTGGAAGTGTCAGACCCCTACGCAATTCGAAAACGAACTGTGCGCCCTACTTTGCGGACGCCGCCGTCTTGGAGGCCTTCGTGATCAGCTGCTGGTAGATCTGCTCAACGGCCGCGTCATGCTCGGCCAGCTCACCGGCAACATTGGGACTCATGCGATCTGCACTGCGCTTGGCGCTGACGGGAAGGGCATCGAGAGCGCCGGACCGGGCACAGGCGCTGAGGACACCCAGAGGATCGAGAAGGGCGGCGAAGGGATTAGGACTCATCGGCATCGGAATTCACATCGTCAATGCCCGGCAAACTCCGGGCGTTTCACCATCTGTGGCAAGCACAGATTTCACTTCTTAACTGACTGCTTTTAGCTGACGACTAGCAGCAGCGGCAACAACAACATCGTCAAACGTCGATATTCGCCGCTCTCAACGCATTGGTCTCGATGAAGTCTCTGCGCGGCTCCACTTCATCGCCCATCAGCATCGTGAACACGCGGTCTGCCTCGATCGCGTCTTCGATCTGCACGCGCAACAAGCGACGCACGGTCGGGTCCATCGTCGTTTCCCACAGCTGCTCGGGGTTCATCTCGCCCAGGCCCTTGTAGCGCTGGCGGCCCACGCTGTTTTCGGCCTGTTGCATCAGCCATGCCATCGCGGCGCGGAAGTCACCGACCTTCTGTTCCTTCTGCTTTTCGCCTTCGCCCTTCTTCACCACGGCGTCGGCACCGATCAGGCCTTTGAAAGTCTTGCCGGCGCTGGCCAGGGCTTCGTAGTCGGCACCGTGCACGAAGTCGGCGTTCATCACGCTGCTCTTGATGTTGCCGTGGTGCTTGCGGCTGATGCGCAGCATCTGCTTGTCGATGCGGGCGTCGTACTCGGCGCTCACCTTGGCATCGTGCAGTGCGGCTTGCATGGCCGCGGCTGAAGCCTGAGCCAGCTCGGGCGTGTCGAGGTTGATCTCCAAGCCGTCGGCCATGGTGCGCAGGGCTTCGCCGTCCATCCAGTTGGAGAGGCGGTCGATCACGTTCTGCGCCAGCACGTACTGACGGGCCAGCTGCTCCAGCGCCTCGCCCTTGAGCACGCTGTTCGTGCCCACGCCGGTGTGCAGCTCGGCGTCGGCAATGGCCACGCGCAGCAGGTAGGCATCGAGCTCGTGGCCGTCCTTGAGGTATTGCTCATGCTTGCCGAGCTTCACCTTGTAGAGCGGCGGCTGCGCAATGTAGATGTGGCCACGCTCCACCAGTTCGGACATCTGGCGATAGAAGAAGGTGAGCAGCAGCGTGCGGATGTGCGCGCCGTCGACGTCGGCGTCGGTCATCACGATGATGCGGTGGTAGCGCAGCTTGTCAGGGTTGAAGTCGTCCTTGCCGATGCCGGTGCCCAGGGCGGTGATGAGCGTGAGGATGGCTTCACTGGACAGCAGCTTTTCGTAGCGCGCCTTCTCCACGTTGAGGATCTTGCCGCGCAGCGGCAGGATCGCCTGGAACTTGCGGTCACGCCCCTGCTTGGCCGAGCCACCGGCGGAGTCGCCCTCCACGATGTAGATCTCGCACAGCGCGGGATCTTTTTCCTGGCAATCGGCCAGCTTGCCGGGCAGGCCCAGGCCGTCGAGCACGCCTTTGCGGCGCGTCATTTCGCGGGCCTTGCGGGCGGCTTCGCGGGCACGGGCGGCCTCGACGATCTTGCCGCAGATGATCTTGGCGTCGTTGGGGTTCTCGAGCAGCCAGTCGGTCAGCAGCTTGCTCACCACGTCTTCGACCGGCGCGCGCACTTCGCTCGACACCAGCTTGTCCTTGGTCTGGCTGCTGAACTTGGGCTCGGGCACCTTCACGCTCACCACGCAGGCCAGGCCTTCGCGCATGTCGTCGCCGCTGATCTCGACCT
>CAMLLU010000031.1 GCA_946480925.1 uncultured Rivibacter sp. | reverse complement strand
GCAGGCCGTCGGCGCCCATCATGCGCACGTACATCCAGCTGATGGGCAGCACGGCAGCGTTGCCCAGCGGTGCCGCGCTCACGGCGCCGATCTGCTGTTCGGTGCCAAGGCCTGCCGCGCGATGCGCGGGCAGGTAGGGCACGAGGTCGGCCACCACGCACACCGGCCCCACGCCCGGGCCGCCGCCGCCGTGCGGGATGCAGAAGGTCTTGTGCAGGTTGAGGTGGCTCACGTCACCACCGAACTCGCCCGGCGCGGCCACGCCGACCAGCGCGTTCATGTTGGCGCCGTCCACGTAGACGCGGCCGCCGTGGCTGTGCACCAGCGCGCACAGCTCCTTCACGTGCGTGTCGAACACGCCGTAGGTCGAGGGATAGGTGATCATCACGCAGCTCAGCTTGTCGCTGTGCTGTTCGCACTTGGCCTTGAGGTCGGCAAGGTCCACGTTGCCTTCCTCGTCGCACTTGGTCACGACCACCTGCATGCCGGCCATCTGCGCACTGGCCGGGTTGGTGCCGTGTGCGGATTCGGGAATCAGGCAGATGTTGCGCTGGCCCTGGCCGCGTGCCTCGTGGTAGGCCTTGATGATGAGCAGGCCCGCGTATTCACCCTGCGAGCCGGCGTTGGGCTGCAGGCTGATGCCGGCGTAGCCCGTGGCCTGGCATAGCCAGGCCTGCAGCTGGCGGTCGAGCTCTTCGTAGCCCGCGAGCTGCTCGCGCGGCGCGAACGGGTGCACGTGCGCGAATTCAGGCCAGGTGATGGGAATCATCTCGCTCGTCGCATTGAGCTTCATCGTGCACGAGCCCAGCGGGATCATGCTGCGGTCGAGCGCGAGGTCCTTGTCCGACAGGCTGCGGATGTAGCGCAGCATCTCGGTTTCGGAATGGTGCGTGTTGAACACCGGGTGCGTGAGGTAGGCGCTGGTGCGCTTGAGCTCGGACGGCAGCAGCGGTGCCACGCCCTTTTCGTAGCCTGCCCACGAAGGCAGGGGCTTGCCGTCGGCGAACAACGCCCACAGCGCTTCGATGTCGGCGCGCGTGGTGGTCTCGTCGAGCGAGATGCCCACACGGCCCTTGCCTGCATCGCGCAAGTTGCGGCCCGCTTGTTGTGCGGCCTGCAGCCGCTTTTGGGCCTGCGAGCCGCATTCCACCTGGACCGTGTCGAAAGCCGTTTCGTTGGCGACCTTGGCGCCGAGCTTCGAGAGGCCGTCGGCCAGCACGGCCGTGTAGCTGGCCACCCGCTGCGCAATGCGCTTCAGGCCCTGCGACCCGTGGTAGACCGCATACATGCTGGCCACCACGGCCGGCAGCACCTGCGCCGTGCAGATGTTGGAGGTGGCCTTCTCGCGGCGGATGTGCTGCTCGCGGGTCTGCAGCGCCAGGCGGTAGGCGGGGTTGCCGTGCACGTCGACGCTCACGCCCACCAGGCGGCCGGGCAGCTGGCGCTTGAACTCGTCCTTGCAGGCCATGTAGGCGGCATGCGGGCCGCCGTTGCCCATGGGCATGCCGAAGCGCTGGGTGGTGCCCACCGCGATGTCGGCGCCCAGCTCGCCAGGCGAGGTGAGCAGCGTGAGCGCCAGCAGGTCGGCTGCCACGATGGCCGCGCCGCCCTGGGCATGCACGGCGTCGATGATGGGCTTGAGGTTGCGCACCACGCCGTCCACGCCCGGGTACTGCAGCAGCACGCCGAAGTAATCGCCGTTGCCGGCGTGTTCGGCAGGGCCGCTGACGATGGTGATGCCCAGCGGCCTGGCGCGCGTTTGCACCACTTCCAGCGTCTGCGGCAGCGCGTCGTCAGCCACGAAGAAGGTGGTGCTCTTGCTCTTGCCCGCACGCGCGGCCAGCGTCATGGCCTCGGCGGCCGAGGTGGCTTCGTCGAGCATGGACGCGTTGGCGATCGCCAGGCCGGTGAGGTCGGCCACCATGGTCTGGAAGTTCACCAGCGCTTCCATGCGGCCTTGCGAGATTTCGGCCTGGTAGGGCGTGTAGGCCGTGTACCAGGCCGGGTTCTCGAGGATGTTGCGCAAGATGACGCCGGGCGTCAGCGTGCCGTGGTAGCCCTGGCCGATGTGGCTCTTGAACACCTTGTTCTTCGCGGCGATGGCGCGCAACTCGGCCAGTGCCTCGGCTTCGCCCACGGCCGGCGGCAACTGCATGCCCTGGCTGCGCGCAATGCTGCGCGGCACGATCGCTTCGATCATCGCGCGGCGCGAGGCGGCGCCGATCAAGCTGAGCATGTGCTGTTCGTCGGCGGCATCCACGCCGATGTGGCGCGCCACGAATTCGGAAGGGTTCTCGAGCGCGCCCAGCGGCGCAACGGAAGACATGAGCATGGCTGTTTACTGCTAGGTGTTGAGCGGGGAGGCTTCCTTCAGCGACTGCGGGCCGCCGCGCCGGGCCGCCCCAGGCAAGGCCAGCCTCCCCTCGGGGGAGCAGCCGGCGTACGCGCCGGTCGAGGGGCTGTCATCTACCCCTTGGCGAGCAGCGCGTCATAGGCCGGTGCGTCCATGAGTTCATCGAACTCGGCCATGTTGCTCACCTTGATCTTGAAGAACCAGCCTTCGCCCAGCGGGTCGCTGTTGGCCAGTGCCGGGTCGGAGCGCAGGGCCTCGTTCACCTCGACCACTTCGCCGCTCACGGGGCTGTAGATGTCGGCCGCTGCTTTCACGGATTCGACGACACCTGCCACTTCGCCTTTCTTGTAGCTCTTGCCGACCTCGGGCAGATCGACGAACACCACGTCACCCAGTGCGTCTTGCGCATGGTGGGTGATGCCGACGACGGCAGCGTCGTGGTCTTCGATGTTGATCCATTCGTGGTCGGCAGTGAATTTCGTGGTCATCGGTAGGCTCCTTCGGGTGGCAGGCAGTTCAGGCCGTTGTCGGTGTGCTTTGGGAATCAGCCGCGGTGATAGCGGTGCGGCGCGAAAGGCATGGTCGTCACGCGCATCGGCTGGCGCTTGCCCCGCACTTCGGCATAGACCTCGTGGCTGGGCAGCGCATGGTTGGCGGCCAGGTAGGCCATGGCGATCGGCTGGTTGACGGTGGGCGCCAGCGTGCCGCTGGTCACGTGGCCCAGCTTGCGGCCTTGTGCATCGACGAGCGGGGCGCCTTCGCGCACCGGCACGCGCTCCAGGCCCAGCAGGCCCACGCGCTTCATGGTCGGCCCGGTGGCGAGCTGACCTTCGATGGCCGCAGCGCCCGGGTAGTGGCCGGCACGGGCACCACCCGGGCGGCGCACCTTCTGGATGGCCCAGGTGAGGCCAGCCTCGACCGGCGTGGTGGTTTCATTGATGTCGTGGCCATAGAGGCACAGGCCGGCTTCGAGCCGCAGCGTGTCGCGCGCGCCCAGGCCGGCGGGTTTCACTTCCGGCTGGGCCAGCAAGGCCTTGGCCAAGGCCACGGAGGCCTCGGCCGGTACAGAGATCTCGAAGCCGTCTTCACCGGTGTAGCCCGAGCGGGTGATGAAACATTCGACGCCGTTGACGATGAAGCTGCCACCGGACATGAAGGTGAGGGCGGTGACCTCGGGACTCAGCCGCGCCAGGGCGGTGATGGCCTTGGGGCCCTGCAGCGCGAGCAAGGCTCGGTCGAGCAAGGGCACCACGTTGCAGCGGTGGCCGATGTGGGTGACGAGATGTTTGGTGTCGGCTGCCTTGCACGCCGCGTTGACGACCACGAAGAGATCACTCGAGCGGCGAGTGATCATCAGATCGTCGAGGATGCCGCCGCTGGCATTGGTGAAGAAGGCGTAGCGCTGCTTGCCCACGGCGAGGTCGATCACGTCCACCGGCACCAGCGTCTCGAGCGCCTTCGGGGCGTCGTCGCCCACCAGCCGCAATTGGCCCATGTGCGACACGTCGAACAACGCAGCCGATTCACGGCAGTGCTTGTGCTCGGCGATGATGCCGCCGGGGTAGTTGACCGGCATGTCGTAACCACCGAACTCGACCATCTTGGCGCCGAGTTCGAGGTGCAGTGCGTGCAGCGGTGTCTTGAGCAGTTCGGCGGACATGTTGGGCTCCGAGGGCAGGTTTCACAACACCAGGCTGGTGATCGTTCATGCCCTCTCTGTCCGCTTTACCTGAGAGATTGGCGGGCCTGGCTATACCGGTGTCCGCTTGCCCCTTCGGTGGGTGGGCTCGAAGGCCGACCTCTCTCCAGCGAGGAACGCCCCGTTCAGGGCGTGTGCCAGTCCTTTTGCCTGAGCGTTCGGGGCAGGGCCCCTGCGCCTTCGGCGGCTTCACTGAAGAAGCTCTCTCCTGGCTTGGCGAGTGTACTTCAGGCACCAAGAACAAAGGCAGCCGAAGCTGCCCTTGCTCACTGGCTTGGGTGCTCACATTCCGGAGTAGTTCGGCCCGCCGCCGCCTTCCGGCGTGACCCACACGATGTTCTGCGTCGGGTCCTTGATGTCGCAGGTCTTGCAGTGCACGCAGTTCTGCGCGTTGATCTGCAGGCGCTCAGTGTTGTCTTCGTTCTTCACGAACTCGTACACCCCGGCCGGGCAGTAGCGGCTCTCCGGCCCGGCGTACTTGCTGAGGTTCACCTGCACGGGAATCGCGGCGTTCTTCAGCGTCAGGTGCGCGGGCTGGTTCTCTTCATGGTTGGTGTTGCTGATGAACACCGAAGAAAGCCGGTCGAAGGTGATCTTGCCGTCGGGCTTCGGGTAGGTGATGGGCTGGCACTCGGTCGCCGGCTTGAGCGTTTCGTTGTCGCGCTTGGTGGCGTGCAGCGTCCACGGCGGCGTGGCCACGCCCAGCTTGGGCAGCAGCCATTGTTCGATGCCGGTCATCAGCTGGCCCATCAGCTTGCCCTTCTTGAACCACAGCTTGAAGTTGCGCGACTGCTGCAGTTCTTCGTTGAGCCAGCTCTTTTCGAAGGCCTCTGGGTAGGCGGCAAGCTCGTCATGCGAGCGGCCGGCGGCCAGTGCCGGTGCCAAAGCCTCGGCACACAGCATGCCGCTCTTGATGGCCGCGTGGCTGCCCTTGATGCGCGCGGCGTTCAGGTAGCCCGCGTCGCAGCCGATCAGCGCGCCGCCGGGGAACACCGTCTTGGGCAGCGCCTGCGGCGTGCCGTTGTTGATGGCGCGGGCGCCGTAGCCGATGCGCTTGCCGCCTTCGATGTGCACGCGGATGGCAGGGTGTGCCTTCCAGCGCTGCATCTCCTCGAAGGGGCTCATGTAGGGGTTCTGGTAGTCCAGCCCCACCACGAAGCCCAGCGTGACCTTGTTGCCTTCCAGGTGGTAGAGGAAACCGCCGCCGAAGGTGTCGTCGGTCATCGGCCAGCCGGCGGTGTGCACCACGAGGCCGGGCTTGGCCTTGTCAGCCGGGATCTCCCACAGCTCCTTCACGCCGATGGCATAGCTCTGCGGGTCCTTGCCTTCGGTGAGGTTGAATTTCGCCAGCAGCTGCTTGCCCAGGTGACCCCGTGCGCCTTCGGCAAAGATCGTGTACTTGCCCAGCAGCTCCATGCCGAGCTGGAAGCTGTCGGTGGGCTCGCCGTCCTTGCCGACGCCCATGTTGCCGGTGGCCACGCCCTTGACGCGGCCTTGTTCGTCGTACAGCACTTCGGCGGCGGCAAAGCCGGGGAAGATCTCCACGCCCAGGCCTTCGGCCTGCTGAGCCAACCACTTCACCACGTTCGACAGCGAGATGACGTAGCAGCCGTCGTTGTGGAAGTTGCGCGGCACGAGCCAGTCGGGCGTGCGCTTGCTGCCTGTTTCGGAGAGGAACAGCACGTCGTCGCCGGTGACGGGCTGGTTCAGCGGCGCGCCGAGTTCCTTCCAGTTGGGCAGCAGTTCATCGATGGCGCGCGGGTCCATCACCGCGCCGGAGAGGATGTGGGCACCGGGCTCCGAACCCTTTTCGAGCACCACGACGGAGATGTCGCTGTTGAGCTGCTTGAGGCGGATCGCGGTGGCCAGGCCCGCGGGGCCGGCGCCGACGATCACCACGTCGTATTCCATGGCCTCTCTCGGGCCGTACTGCTCCAGGATCTCCTGTGGCGTCATGTGTCTTCCTCGGGGGTTTTGGTGTCGGACTGTGCCGGATTCTAAGCGTCGCCCATTCAAAAAAGAACGATCGTTCTTTTTTGTCGTTAGTGTTGCGACACTAGGGCCGCCGCTGTCCGAGCCGTGACATTTGGCGTGCCGACTCGCGTGCTATCGTCGTCGCGAACAAGAAGTGCCACGAGGAGCCTTTCATGACTTACAGCATCGACCTTTCCGGCCGCGTGGCCCTCATCACCGGTGCATCGAGCGGGCTGGGTGCGCAATTTGCTCGCACGCTCGCCAAGGCCGGCGCTGCGGTGGTGCTGGCCGGCCGCCGCGTCGAGCGCCTGAAGACGCTGCGCTCGGAAATCGAAGGCAATGGTGGCGATGCACACGTGGTGGGCGTTGACGTGACCGACGTGACCAGCATCCGCTCGGCCGTGGCCCATGCCGAAACTGAAGTCGGCCCGCTCGACATCCTCATCAACAACTCGGGCGTCAGCACCACGCAGAGGCTCGTGGACGTGAGCGAGGAAGACTACGACTACGTGATGGACACCAACACCAAGGGTGCCTTCTTCGTGGCGCAGGAGGTGGGCAAGCGCATGCTGGCACGGGCCAAGGGCTCGGCGCCGGGCACCTTCACCGGCGGGCGCATCGTCAACATCGCGTCGATGGCGGGCCTGCGTGTGCTGGGTCAGATCGGCGTGTATGCCATGAGCAAGGCCGCAGTCGTGCACATGACGCGCGCGATGGCGCTGGAGTGGGGGCGCTACGGCATCAACGTCAATGCCGTCTGCCCGGGCTACATCGACACCGAGATCAACCACCACCACTGGGAAACCGAGCAGGGCCGCAAGCTCATCGAGATGCTGCCGCGCCGCCGTCTCGGCCAGCCGAAGGACCTGGACGCACTGATCGTGATGCTGTGCGCCAACGAGAGCCACTTCGTCAATGGAGCGGTGATCCAAGCCGACGACGGCTTCGGCTGCTGAAGGCATGAATAAACCTGCTGCGCAAGCCGATCACGCACCTGTGCTCCTCGCCGTACGGGAGTACGGCTGCGGTGCCCGGAGCGACCTTGGCCTGCTCGCTACGGTTTCTTCACGCCTTCAGCCGCTGTGATGGCTCATCGCAGCGCAAGCACCTGCACGGTCGTCTTCATTGCGCGTTCGTAGAGCTCGTCGGTCGCCAGGCGCCCAGCGGGTGTTTGCGCGGGTGCCGCGGCGAAAAGTGCGGACAGCTCGCCTTGCAGCGCAGACACGGGCAGCAGCCCACCGGCAGTCGACGACAAGCCCACCAGTCGGCCGGCGGTGTCGAACACGGGGCCGCCCGGTAGCGCGTTCGATGGCAGCTCGATGCCCAGGCGGCGTTGGCCGCTGGCCATGTCCACGCCGCCCAGGAAGCCGAGCCGCAGCCAGGGCCACGCCGGCATGGCCTGCTCGTTGTTCGTGTAGCTGACGGCATAGCCTGGCGAGCCGGGGAAGGCATCGCGGGGAACGGTTTGCAGCGCGGGCACGTCTTCCGGCGTGGCCTGCAGCGTGAGCACCGCCAGCGGCAGTGCCTGCAGCCGCTGTTGCACGCGGGCCGGCCATGTGCGCCCCACGCCGTCGCGCAACCACACCTGTTGTGCACCCTCCACGGCCGAGGCCGGCACCACGGCCTGGCGACCGCCGTCGAGGAGCACGCCGCTGGCCACGAGCCGTGCCTGTTCGGGCACGGCCTCACCGGCCGCGTAAGGGGCCAGCCGGGCGGGTGCCGCGAGCAGCTTGCCGGTCACTTGAGGCGCAGGCGATGCCAGCTGGCTTTCCACTTCGGACAGCAGCTCGTCTTGCGGCAGTCGCTCGCGGGCCTGTTGCAGCAGACGTTGCCCGAACTCGCGCTGGCCGCTGACCTGCAAGAGCCACACGTACAGCGCCGTGCCGATGGACTTGTCGCGGTGCGCGCCGGCCGTGTGCGAGGCGAAGGCCAGCGCGCGGCGGAACTCGCCGTTTTGCAGGTAGCTGCGCACGAGGCCTACCTCGATGTCGGCCGCGTGCTCGGAGTTCGCCGCGCGATCGAAGCTCTGCGTCGCTTCTGCGGCGCGGCCTTGCGCGAGTTGCGATTCGCCGGTGGCGATCCAGGCGCGCAGGGCCGCCGAGCGTTCGCCCAGCGGTACACCCTGTGCTGCCGCGGCGGTGGCCGCGGCGGCAATGGCCAGGCAGGTGGCGAGCCGGATCACGGCAGGCGCGTGATGCGCGGCTTCTGCAATGCCAGCGCGTTCGGGTCGTAGGCCGGGAAGTTGGGCTGCTTGAAGCCGGCGAGGTAGGCCGTGAGCGCGTCGATGTCCTGTGCACCGCCCAGGGCGTTGGTGCCGCCCTGCAGCACCTTGAAGCCGTCGCCGCCGGTGGCCAGGAAGTTGTTCACCGTCACGCGGTAGGTCTTGGTGGGTTGCAGCACGGTGCCCAGGCTGTCGACGATCTGATCGACCACAGCGCCGTTCGAGTTGACCAGCCGCACGTCGGTGATGCGTGCATCACAGCCCTTGGTCGCGTCCCAGGTGTACTTGAACCCCGCAGACGGAATCAGCATGCGCGTGGTGCCTTGTTCGCGGCAGCCGGCGAACTGCTGCTCCAGCAGGTTCTTGATGTCCTGCGCGGTGAGCGTCAGCGTGACGAGGCTGTTGCCGAAAGGTTGCGTGGTGAAGGCTTCGCCGTAGGTGATGTTGCCGTCGCCTTCGCCGGCCGGGCTGGACGGGTAGGTGAAGCCGGGGTTGCGCACGCCACCCGGGTTCATGAAGGCGATGACGGCTCCGCCGAAGCTGGCCGGCGCGGTGGCGGCCAGCTGCGCGTCGGCGATCAGCTCACCGGCCGGCATGTTGCCCGCGGCATCGGCCGTGTTGGGCAGTGCGGCGGTGATGGTGCCGATCACCTGGTTGGCGATGGGCGACACCAGGTTGTTGTAGCCGTTGACGACGTTGCGCACCGTCGGGTCGGCCGCGATGGCGGTGTTGATCTCGGCATCGGTGCGGTCCACCAGGCGGTTGGTGGCGCTCACCGCCACGATGTCGCGGCGCTTCGGGTCGATGGTCACGTCGATGTCGGTGAGCACGCGGCCGAAGGAGCTGGCGCTCGTCACCGGGATCAGGCGGCGCTTGGCGTTGGGCAGGCCGGTGGGGCGGGGCGTGCTGGTGGCCACGCCGTTGACCAGCTTCACGTCCACCGTGCTGGCCGAGCAGTTGTAGGCCGCATGCGTGTGGCCGCTGACGACGAGGTCTACTTCGTCGTGCAGGCGTGCCACCACCTTGGCGATGTCCGAATTGGCGAGATCGCCGTCGCAGCCGTTGATGTCCGACAGGCCGGCGGACTGGAAGCCCCCCTGGTGCACCAGCACCACGATGGCCTCGACGCCCTGGCGCTTGAGCCTGGGCACCAGCGCGTTCACCGTGTCGGCCTCGTCGCGGAACTCGAGCCCGGCCACGCCGGTGGGCGTCACGATGGTGGGCGTGGCCTTGAGCGTCATGCCGATGAAGGCGATCTTCACGCCCTTGAACGACTTGATGCCGTAGGGCTTGAGCAGCGGCTTGCCGGTGGCCGTGGAGATCACGTTGGCCGAGAGCCACTTGAACTTCGCGCCTTCGAACGGCACCGGCGTGCCCACTTCGGCGCCGCGGCAGCTGTTGGGGTCCACCGCGCCGTTGGTGATCTTGCAACCGCCGTTCTGCAGGCGCAGCAGCTCGGTCGAGCCCTTGTCGAACTCGTGGTTGCCCACGGCGTTGAAATCGAGGCCGATGCGGTTGAGGGTCTCGACCGAAGGCTCGTCGAAGAACAGGGCCGAGACCAGCGGCGAGGCGCCGATGAAGTCGCCTGCACCCACCACCACGTTGTGGCGGTTCTGGCGCTTCAGGCGCGCCACGTAGGCGGCCAGGTAGTCGGCACCGCCCACGGCGGGGCGCTGCGCGGCCGGGATGGACGTGTTCTGGCCGAAGGTGCCGGGCGACTGCAGGTTGCCGTGGTAGTCGTTGAAGCCGATGATCTTCACGGTGAAGGGCTTCTTGTGGTGGTCGCCCCACCACCAGCCGCCACCGCGTTGCAGCTCGGCGGCTTCCGCGGTCTTTTCGGCGTCGGGCAGCTCCCAGCCTTCGTGGTCGGCCTGCAGCCAGCGGTTGTTGCTGTTTGCGGGCGGCGCGGCGCAGGCCAGGGTGGTGAGCGAAAGGGCCAGCGCGGTGGCCAGCAAGGAACGTTGTTTCTTCATGGTTGTCCCCTATGCGCTCGGCGAGCGCGACGGCCGCGACGTTGGCATGCGGTCACGACAACTGTGTGACGGTGGGGCGCATCCTGGTCCATCGCGTCGGTCAGCGGCACCCGGTGGGGCTGCCAAGCCACCTGTACACCGATTCAGTGGACTAGGATGCGCCCCGATGACGGCCCCCGCACTCTGACCGAGCCGAGCAGCAGTTCGCGCCCCAGAGCCGCTCGCCGCTGAAACCTCAACGACTTGCATCATGAGAAGCCTGACCCCGCTCGAAGCCCGTGTGGTTTCGGTGCTGTTCGAAAAGCAGCACACCGTGCCCGACTCCTACCCGCTGTCGCTCAACACGCTGGTGCTGGGCGTGAACCAGAAGACCGCCCGCGACCCGGTGATGAATGCGAGCGAGCCTGAAGTGCTGGGTGCGCTGGACGAGCTTCGCGCGTTGAGCCTGGTGGTCGAGGTGAGCGGCAGTCGCGTGGCGCGCTACGACCACAACATGCAGCGCGCGATCGGCGTGCCCAGCCAGTCGGCCGCGCTGCTGTCGGTGCTCATGCTGCGCGGCCCGCAGACGGCGGCCGAGCTGCGGCAGAACAGCGAGCGGCTGCACCGCTTTGCCGACATCTCGTCGGTGGAAGCCTTCCTGGACGAGCTGGCCGAAGACACGCCGCCCAAGGTGGTGAAGCTGCCGCGCGCGCCCGGCGAGCGCGAGGCGCGCTGGGCGCATCTGCTGTGTGGCGAGGTGCAGATGCCGGTGGGCGGTGCGGCGGCGGCCGACGAGTCCGTTGCCCCCTCGGAGCTGGCGGCCTTGCGCCGCGAGCAGCAGCGCCTGGGCGACGAAGTGGCGAGGCTGTCGGCGCTGGTCGATCGGCTGTACGCCGAGCTGGGCGTGGCCAAGCCGCAGGAAGAGGGGGGCGCATGAAGCTCGAAATCCCGCAGCAGAAGACGCTCACGCACGAGAGCGTCATCCCCATCCGCTGGGGCGACATGGACGCAATGGGCCATGTCAACAACACGGTGTACTTCCGCTATCTCGAAATCGTGCGGCTCGACTGGTTCGAGGCCATGGACATCCGGCCCGATCCGCAAGGCGAAGGCCCGGTCATCATCAACGCGTTCTGCACCTTCCATCGCCAGCTCGAATATCCGGGCCAGGTGCTCGCGAAGCACTACGTGGGCGAGGTGGGCCGCAGCAGCTTCGACACCTTCGTGACCCTCGAGCGCACCGACGAGCCCGGCGTCGTCTACGCCTCGGGCGGCGCCACCATCGTGTGGATCAACTTCCCGGAGCAGCGCTCGGCACCGCTGCCGGCCAAGCTCAAGGCCTTGCTGGGCCAAGGTTCATGAGCAACAAGCCGACTTCCGCCAGCCATCGCGCGTGGGTGCGCGAGGCGGTGCGCCGCATCGATGCAGACTTCCAGCGCTCGAGCGACACGCACCTCATCCCGGTGGTGCTGCCGGGCTTTCCGGGCATCTCGCTGTACCTGAAGGACGAGTCGAGCCACCCCACCGGCAGCCTGAAGCACCGGCTGGCGCGTTCGCTCTTCCTGCATGCGCTGTGCAACGGCTGGCTGCACGAGCACAGTACGGTGGTGGAGTCCTCCAGCGGCTCCACCGCCATTTCGGAGGCCTATTTCGCGCGGTTGCTCGGGCTGTTCTTCGTGGCGGTGATGCCGCGTTCCACGTCGGCTGAAAAGATCGCAGCGATCGAGTTCCAGGGTGGGCGTTGCCACCTGGTGGACGACCCGACCACGATCTACGCCGAGTCGCAGCGGCTGGCCGACGAACTGGGCGGCCACTACATGGACCAGTTCACCTGCGCCGAGCGGGCGACCGACTGGCGCGCCAACAACAACATCGCCGAATCCATCTTCGCGCAGATGCGGCTGGAGCCGCACCCGGTGCCGGCATGGCTGGTGTCGAGCGCGGGCACGGGCGGCACGCTGGCCACGCTGGGGCGCTACGTGCGCTACTGCCGCCACGACACGCGTGTGTGCGGTGCCGACGCAGAACGCTCCGTGTTCTTCGACCACTACGTGAACCGCGACCCGCATCTGCGCATCGACCAGGGCTCGCGCATCGAAGGCATCGGCCGCCCGCGCGTGGAAGCTTCCTTCATGCCCGACGTGCTGGACGCGATGGTGAAGGTGCCCGACGTCTGGTCACTCGGGGCCATGCATGCCCTGAGCCGCCGGCTCGGGCGGCCGGTGGGCGGCTCCACCGGTACCAACCTCGTGGCGGCGCTGGCCTGCGCGCAGCAGATGCGCCAGCGCGGCGAGTCTGGCGCCATCGTCGCGCTGCTGTGCGATGGCGGGCAGCGCTACAGCCGCACCTATCACGACGCGGCCTGGCTGCAGGCGCAGGGACTGACTTGCGACGACGAAGTGGCGGCCATCGACGACTGGCTGGCGACCGGCAGGCCGCCGGCCGCGTTGCTGCCGGCCTGGCGATTGGCGGGCGACCTCGCGGGGACTTGTTCAGCGTTGCCTTAGGCCGCGGCCTGCACCGGCCGCAGCGCCTCGAAGAACTGCTGGGTCGCGGCGTGCCACGAGAACTGCTCGGCATGCTTGCGCACCGGCTCGCGCGGCAGCTCCAGCGCACGCAGGCAGGCCTCGCGCAGGTCGTTGTGCAGCACTCCGCCGCCCGACTGGCCCACCACGTCGATCGGCCCGGGCACCGGGAAAGCCGCCACCGGTGTGCCGCAGGCCATCGACTCCACCATCACGAGGCCGAAGGTGTCGGTCACGCTGGGGAACACCATCACGTCGGCTGAACGGTACAGGCGCGCGAGCTCGGGGCCGTCGAGCACGCCGAACCAGCGCACGCCGGGGTAGCGGGCTTCGAGCCGTGCACGCTCAGGGCCTTCGCCGGCCACCCATTTCTCGCCGGGCAGATCCAGCTTCAGGAAGGCGTCGACCTGCTTTTCCACGGCGAGCCGGCCGACGTAGAGGAACACGGGCTCTCCGTTCTTGCGCGGCAGCTTTTCTCCGTCGGCCTGGAACATGGCCAGATCGACCCCGCGCGACCACAGCCGAGGCCGCTCGAAGCCGCGCGCCTTCAGGTCGGCCACGATGGCCGGGGTGGGCGCCAGCGTGGCCGCACCGGCGTTGTGGAAGCGGCGCAGCAGCGCGTAGCTCCAGTTCACCGGCAGCCGGAAGCGCGCGTGCACGTACTCGGGAAAGCGGCTGTGATAGGCCGTGGTGAACTGCCAGCCGCGGCGCTTGGCGATGCGCCGCACGCCCCAGCCCAGCGGGCCTTCGGTGGCGATGTGCAGGCGGTCGGGCGCGATGGCGTCGATGCGCCGCTCCAGCTCGCGGCCCGTGGTGAGCGCGAGGTGGATCTCGGGGTAGGTCGGGCAGGGAATGGAGCGGAAGCCCAGCGGCGACAGCACCTCCACCGCATTCCCGGCGGCTTCGAGCTCGCGGCGCGTCATCTTCAAGGTCCGCACGACACCGTTGACCTGGGGCTCCCATGCGTCGGTCACGATGAGGATCTTCATGCACTCTCCTGCTGCACTTTGGTGGCTTTGAAACGGGTAGGCCGCTGGGCGCGGTGGTGGGCCGAGGCGATGAGTGCCATCGCGCCCGCGACTGCGAGGCCGAAGCCCCACACCAGCAGCGTGAGCGACACGTCGGCCGCCAGCAGCGCGGCATAGAGCCCGAGCATCAGCAGCACGCTCAGGTTTTCGTTGAAGTTCTGCACGGCGATCGAGCGGCCGGCGCTCAGCAGCGAATGGCCGCGGTGCTGCAACAGCGCGTTCATCGGCACCACGAAGAAGCCTGCGCAGCCGCCTACCAGCATGAGCAGCGGCCAGGTGCTGTGCACGCTGCTGAGTGCGGTGATGCCGGGCACGAGCAGCCCCATCGCCACGCCCAGCGGCAGCACCGCGGGCGCCTGGCGCAACGGCACCACGCGCCCCGCCAGCCAGGCGCCGGCCGTGATGCCCACCGCGGTGACGCCTTGCAGGTAGGCCGCCTCGTCCAGCGGCAGCGCCAGCTCTTCGGTGGCCCAGCGCAGCACCACGAACTGCAGCGTCGCGCCCACGCCCCAGAACAGCGTGGTCACCGCCAGCGATGTGCGGCCCGGCGGGTCGCGCCACAGTGTGAGGTTGTCGTGCCAGAAGTGGTGCAGCAGCGAGAGCGTGCGGTAGTGCGTGGGCGCATAGCGCGCGCCGCTGTCGGGGATGCGGGTGTTGAGCAGGGCCGCCAGTGCGTACAGCACCAGCACGCCCAGCAGGGCCGGCAGCAGTGCCGTCTCAGGCTGCCCGCCCAAGGGCGGCATCCAGCCTGCGGTACCGGTTGCCAGCGGGCCCACCAGCACACCGCCGAGCATGATGCCCAGCACGATGGAGCACACCGTGCTCACCTCGATCCAGCCGTTGGCCGCCACCAGCAGGCGCGGCGCCACCAGCTCGGTGACGAGGCCGTACTTGGCCGGCGAATAGACCGCCGCGCCGAGCCCGACGACCGCAAAAGCCGCCAGTGGCTCCAGCCCGGCCACCAGCAGCAGTGCGCCGCCGGCCTTGATGCTGTTGGCCACCAGCATCACGCGGCCTTTGCGCCAGGTGTCCGCCAGCGGGCCGGCCAGCGGTGCCAGCACCACGTAGGCGATCGTGAAGAACAGCTTGAGCAACGGCACCCACCAGGCGGGGGCGGCGAGTTCCTGCAGGCGGGCGATGGTGACGATGAGCAGCGCGTTGTCGGCGAGGCCCGAGACGAATTGCGCAGCGATGAGGAAGTAGAAGCCGCGGGTCAAGTGGCATGCCTCGCATGCGGCCGGGGAGTCGGCGCCCGCGATTCAATGACACGCAGGTTGAAGGCTTGTGACAGAACGTGGCAGCCGTCGCAAAAAAGTTGCGCCTTCAACCGGCCACGAGCTTTTGCACCAGTTCCGGCGTGGTGGCCGCGCCGTACTTGCGCAGCAGCCGGGCGCGGTAGATGTCCACCGTGCGGTGGCTCACGCCCAGCGTGTGGCCGATCTGCTTGCTGGTGCGGCCTTCGATCAGCAGCGCCGCCACTTCCCGTTCGCGGCCCGTGAGGCCTGCACGTGCCGGCGTGGTGAGCGGGCGGCGCGACGACAGGTCCTCGAAGCTCCAGATGCCGGCTTCGTGAGGCGCGTCCGGGTTGAGCGCCCGCCCGGTTACGTGGCACCAGAACAGCTCGCCGGCCGTGTCGAACGGCGAGCGTTTCATGATGCGGTCATCGGCGTAGCGACCATCGCGGTTCAGCTGCAGCACGATGCGCTGGCCGGTGCGCTCGAATTCGTCTGCGCTGGGGTAGAGCACCTGGAACGACTGGCCGACCAGCAATTCGCGGTGGGTGCGGAACATCTCGGCCAGGGCGAGATTGCAATCCACGATGGCGCGTTGGCGCGAAATGACGAGACCGACCGGCGCGAGTTCGAAAGCGGTTCGGTAGTCGGTTTCCATGCAGGGGTTTCCTTAGGCGATTCTACGTATCGGCATACGTAGTACGCTTCCGCCAGTTTTCCGCCGTTCCACCATCGACATCGAAGGAGAGGTCGCAATGAACAAGGTCTACCCGAGCGCCGCCGAGGCGCTGGCGGGCATCGTGAAGGACGGGCAGCTGATGGCCGTGGGCGGCTTCGGGCTGTGCGGTATTCCCGAGGCGCTGATCGACGCGCTCAAGGAATCGGGCGTCAGGAACCTCACCGTGATCTCCAACAACGCCGGCGTCGACGGCTTCGGCCTCGGCAAGCTGCTCGAGACGCGCCAGATCAAGAAGATGATCTCGAGCTACGTGGGCGAGAACAAGGAGTTCGAGCGGCAGTACCTCGCCGGCGAGCTGGAGCTCGAATTCACGCCGCAGGGCACGCTGGCCGAGAAGCTGCGCGCCGGCGGCGCCGGCATCCCGGCCTTCTTCACCCGCACGGGTGTGGGCACCATCGTGGCCGAAGGCAAGGAAACGCGCGAGTTCGACGGCCATGTGTACGTGATGGAACGCTCGCTGGTGCCCGAGGTGTCGCTGGTGAAGGCGCACACGGCCGACAAGAGCGGCAACCTCGTGTTCCGCCGCACCGCACGCAACTTCAACCCGGCCGTGGCGATGGCCGGCAAGACCACCATCGTCGAGGTGGAGCGCCTGGTGGAAACGGGCGAACTCGACCCCGACGCGATCCACCTGCCGGGCATCTACGTGCACCGCATCGTCGTGAATGCCCACCCCGAAAAGCGCATCGAAAAGCGCACGACCCGCCCGGCCTAAGGAGACACACATGCCCTGGACCCAAGACCAGATGGCCGCCAAGGCGGCTTCCGAGCTGAAGGACGGCTACTACGTCAACCTCGGCATCGGCATTCCCACGCTGGTGGCCAACTTCGTGCCGAAAGACATCGAGGTGTGGCTGCAAAGCGAGAACGGCATGCTGGGCATCGGCCCGTTCCCCACCGACGACGAGGTCGACGCCGACCTCATCAACGCCGGCAAGCAGACGGTCACCACCATTGCCGGCACCAGCATCTTCGGCTCGCACGACAGCTTCGCGATGATCCGCGGCGGCAAGATCAACCTGGCCATCCTGGGGGCCATGCAGGTGAGCGAGAAGGGTGACCTCGCCAACTGGATGATCCCCGGCAAGATGGTCAAGGGCATGGGCGGCGCCATGGACCTGGTGGGCGGCGTGCCGCGCGTGCTGGTCGTGATGGAGCACGTGGCCAAGAAGAAGGACGGCACCACCGACCTGAAGATCCTGCCCAAATGCACGCTGCCGCTCACTGGCGTGGGTGTGGTCAACCGCATCATCACCGACCTTGCCGTGATGGACGTGACGCCCCAGGGCCTGAAGCTGGTGGAGCTGGCACCCGAGGTGACGCGCGAGGACGTGCAGTCCAAGACCGGTGTGCAACTGATCTGACCGGTCGCAAGCCCTCAAGACGAAACGGCCCGCGGATCGCGGGCCGTTTTCATTTGCGCTCGGTGTTCGGTGGCGCCGTCTGCCATCGCCCGTCGAGCAGCAGTTCATGCGGCTGGAACTGCGCCTTGTAGGCCATCTTGTGGCTCTGCTCGATCCAGTAGCCGAGATAGACGTGAGGCAGCTTCAGTGCCCGCGTCTGCTCGATCTGCCACATGATGTTGTAGGTGCCGTAGCTGCAGCCCGGATCGGGCTCGTAGAAGGTGTAGACCGCCGACAGCCCGTCGTTCAGGATGTCGAGGATCGACACCATCTTCAGCGCGCCGAGCCCACCACCGGCAGTCGCCGGCTCGCGGAATTCGATGAGCCGCGAGTTGACGCGGCTTTGGAGCAGGAACTGCGTGTACTGGTCGATGGAGTCGTGGTCCATGCCACCACCCGCGTGGCGCCCGGCCTGGTAGCGCAGGTAGAGCTGGTAGTGCTCGGGCACGAAACACAGCCGCAGCACGCGAGCCTGCAGGGCGCGGTGGGCCTTCCACGCACGGCGCTGGCTGCGGTTGGGCTGGAAGCGATCGACCGGCACGCGCAGCGGCACGCAGGCGCCGCAGCCGTCGCAATACGGCCGGTAGGTGAACATGCCGCTGCGGCGAAAGCCGTTGGCCACGAGGCCGGAGTAGGCGTCGGCGTGGATCAGGTGGCTGGGTGTGGCGACCTGCGAGCGCGCCATCCGCCCCGGCAGGTAGCTGCACGGGTAGGGCGCCGTTGCGTAGAACTGCAGCGACGCGAGCGGAAGCTCCTTCGGGTGGGTCACGGGTGCCGGTCCTTCACCGGGCTGGTGGCGAGGCGCGCGTCCAGCCGGGTCCATAGCGACGGATGATAGGTCCAATCATGCACCGGCTCGGCGTGCACGGTAGCCCCTAGGTGTTGTTCGAACGCCGCGCGTGAGATTTCGTGCGCACCCAGCGAGGCTAGGTGGGCGGTGTTCTGCTGGCAGTCGATGAGCGTGATGCCCTGGGTGCGGCAGAAGGTCACCAGCGCCGCCAGCGCGATCTTGGAGGCGTCCGTGCGCAGCGAGAACATCGACTCGCCGAAGAACATGCGCCCCAGCGACACGCCGTACAGGCCGCCGACGAGTTCGCCGTCCATCCAGGTCTCGAACGAATGCGGGATGCGGCTCGCCGCATGCCAGGCGGAGTAGGCATCGACCATGGCCGGCACGATCCAGGTGCCGTCCTGCCCGGCGCGCGGCACCCTGGCGCAGCACTCCATCACACGGCGGAAGTCGCCGTCGATGCGCACCTCGCAGCCTGGCGTGGCAATGAAGCGCTGCAGCGTCTTTCGCAATGAATGGCTGAGCTTGAAGCCGGCCACCGGCAGCACCATTCGCGGGTCGGGGCTCCACCACAGCACCGGTTGGCCTTCGCTGAACCACGGGAAGATGCCGCGCGAATACGCCATCTGCAGGCGTTTCGGTGTGAGCTCGCCGCCAGCGGCCAGCAAGCCCGGGGCCTCGCTGCGTGCGGGCAGGGCGCGGCGGGTGTCGGGAAAGGGGGTGTTGGCGTCGTGCAGCCAGGTGATCACGGAAGGGGCGGTGCGTCCTGAACGGTCTGGACTGCATTTTGAGGGCCGCCGCCCAGAAAAAAAGCCCGGTGAGACACCGGGCTTGAAGGTACCTTGAAAGGGGGTTTCGAGAGGTACCGAGGAGACAACCTTTCAGGGAGGCCGCCGGCGAACCGGCGACGCTACTCAGATGTGGTGCAGGGCCAAAAAGTTCAACCCCTTTTCGTTTCTTCCATCACACCGGCCGGCAAGGTCTTGGTACCTCGCTCGGCCTCAGGCTGCCGCGCGGCGGGTCTTGGCGGCGGCTTGTGTGGCAGCCTTGGTCGCCGAGGTGGTGATGGCCTGGAAGTTGGCTTCGGCCACGTCGGCAGCCTGCTTGGCGGCCTTGTGCACGCTTTCGAAGGCGTTGTTGGCGGCCGACACAGCGGACTTCACCAGGGCCACGGCATTTTCGGTGCCGGCCGGAGCGTTCTTGACGGCGGTGTCGACCACGGCCAGGAACTTCTTCTGGGCTTCGGCGATTTGGGTCTCGGCGACCTTGTTCACTTCGGCGTTGGTGGCGGCGGTGATGTCATAGACATGGCGGCTGTAGGCGGCGGCCTTTTCGGCGGCGGGCTGCAGCAGCGAGGCCTGCAGGGCCAGCAGTTCCTGGGCGTCCTTCACCGACATCACTGCCTTGGCGTGGTCGGAAACTTCGCCCAGCGAGGCCTTGGCCACTTGGAGGTTCAGTTCGACCAGCTTCTCGACGCCTTCGAAGGCCTTGTTGGTGAGGCCGAAAAGGGTTTCGACGTTGGCTTTGTGGGCGGCGATCAGTTGTTCAGCAGTCAGCATTTGCAGGGCTCCAGAGTTGGATGGGCGTTGGATCTACTACCTAGGTGCTGCAATTTGTGCGCTGCAGCATGCGTTGAAGTATAGGGATCGATCGGCGGCTTGCAAGCCCTTTTTGCTGCGTTGCAGCAATTTAGGCGGTTCTTTCTAGCCAGCCGGCGGCAGCTTGGTCACGCGGTGTGACGAGGCGATGAATCCAGGGTGGCGAGGCGCGGTCCAGAATCGCTGCCGTTCGCACTGATTCCGCATGCAAGCCTTCTACAGCGACCACTTCGTGCTGCCCCTGCCGCCGGGCCACCGTTTCCCGATGGGCAAATACGCGCTGCTGCGAGGGCGGGTCGAGGCCGAGCTGCCTGGGCTGCGGCTGCGCGAAGCCCAGCCGGCCAGCGACGGCGAACTGGCGCTGGCTCATGAGCCGGCCTACGTGAGCGCGGTGGCCGAGGGCTGGCTCACGCCGGCGCAGCAGCGCGAGATCGGCTTTCCATGGTCGCCGGCGATGGCCGAGCGGGCGCGCCGTTCTGTGGGGGCCACCATCGGGGCGGCCCGCGCCGCGCTGGCCGAGGGCGTGGCGGCCAACCTGGCCGGCGGCACGCACCATGCCTATGCCGACAGGGGCAGCGGCTATTGCGTCTTCAACGACGTGGCCGTCGCCGCACGGCTCATGCAGGCCGAATGGCATCGCCAGCGGCGCGAGCTGCTCCGGGTGGCCGTGATCGACCTCGACGTGCACCAGGGCAACGGCACCGCGGCGATCTTTCGTGACGATCCGACGGTGTTCACCTTCTCGATGCATTGCGAGAAGAACTTCCCGTTCCGCAAGGAGCCGAGCGACCTCGACGTGGACCTGCCCGAAGGTTGCCGCGATGCCGCCTACCTGGCAGCGCTCGACGACGGCTTCCACGAGTTCTGGCGCCGGCAGGCGCAGCGGCCGCCGGGCCTTGTGTTCTACGTGGCGGGTGCGGATCCGCACGAAGGCGATCGGCTCGGGCGCCTGAAGCTCACCACCGAGGGCCTGGCCGAGCGTGACCGGCGTGTGCTGGCCGCGCTGCGAGCGCGGCGCATCCCGGTGGCGCTCTCCATGGCCGGCGGCTACGGGCGACAGATCGAAGACACGGTGGCCGTGCAGCTGGGCACGCTGTCGCAGGCGTGGCAGAGCTGGCAGGAATGGGCCTCGGATAATCGCCGCCCATGAGCAGCATTGCCCGCCCCGAGCCTCACGACCGAAGCCGGTACCGCCACTTCTCCAGCCTGCCCACGCGCTGGATGGACAACGACGTGTACGGCCACGTCAACAACGTCGTCTACTACAGCTTCTTCGACACGGCGGTGAATCGCTACCTCATCGAAGCCGGCGCGCTGGACATTCACCACGGCGCCGTGATCGGCCTGGTGGTGGAGACCCGCTGCAACTACTTTGCGCCGATCGAGTTTCCGCAGGTCGTGGAAGCCGGCCTGCGCGTGGCGGAGCTGGGTCGCAGCAGCGTGCGCTACGAGGTCGGGCTCTTTGCTGCCGGTGAACCGGTCACTGCCGCCCATGGCCATTTCATCCATGTGTACGTGGAGCGCGCCACCCGCCGGCCGGTGCCACTGCCCGAACCGCTGAAACAAGCCCTGCAGGTGCTGCTGTGATGACGACGAACACTCCTTTGGACTCCACGGCCGTGGATGCCGCCATCACCTCGCGCCGTTCGGTGCGGGCCTTCCTGCCCAAGCCTGTGGAGCGGTCGATCATCGAAGAGATCCTGCGCGTGGCGGCGCGTGCGCCGTCGGGCACCAACGTGCAGCCGTGGAAGGTGCACGTGCTCACCGGCGCTGCGCGCGAGTCGCTGAGCGAAAGGATCATGGCCGCCTATGACGACCCCGAGGTGGTCCAGACCCACACACAGGAGTACGACTACTACCCCACCAAGTGGGTCTCGCCCTACATCGACCGCCGCCGCAAGATCGGGTGGGACTTGTACGGCCTGCTGGGCATCGGCAAGACCGACAAGACCCGCATGCATGCCCAGCATGGCCGCAACTACACCTTCTTCGACGCGCCGGTGGGCCTCATCTTCACCATCGACCGCATCCTCGGTCAGGGCAGCTGGCTCGACTACGGCATGTTCCTGCAGAACATCATGGTTGCCGCGCGCGGCCGCGGGCTCGACACCTGCCCGCAGGCCGCCTTCACGCAGTTCCACCGGGTGATCGCGCAGGAGCTGAAGCTGTCCGAGTCCGAAATGGTGGTGTGCGGCATGGCACTGGGCTACGAAGACCGCAGCGCGGTGGAGAACCAGCTCGTCACCGAACGCGAACCGCTCGAGAACTTCGTGCGCTTCCACGAATAGACGAGCCGCCCTGCGATACGGCACTGGCCGCGCGAGTGGCGAGCGGCCACACAAGAAACAACACGAGGAGATGCGGATGTTCGACTGGCGTCGCGCCCGGATGTGGCGCACTGGACTGGCTGTGGCGGCTGCCGTGCTGCCGGCCATGGCACACGCTGCCGAGTTCGATGGCTCAGGGCTCTCGGCGCTGTGGGGCGTGCCATTCGCCGGCATGCTGCTGTCCATCGCGGTGATGCCGCTGCTGGCGCCCGCCATCTGGCACCACCACTACGGCAAGATCACCGCGGGCTGGGCGCTGGCCTTCCTGCTGCCGTTTGCCGCGCAGTTCGGTGCCGGTACGGCGCTGCACGGCTTCGTGCATGCGCTGCTGGCGGAGTACGTGCCGTTCATCGTGCTGCTCACCGCACTGTTCACCGTGGCCGGCGGCATCTACATTCGCGGCAACTTCCACGGCAGCCCGGGCTTCAACTGCGGGTTGATGGCCATCGGGGCCGTGCTGGCGAGCTTCATGGGTACCACGGGCGCGTCGATGCTGCTGATCCGGCCGCTCATTCGTGCCAACGACAACCGCCGCCACGCCGCGCATGTGCTCGTCTTCTTCATCTTCATCGTCTCGAACGCCGGTGGCTCCCTCACACCGCTGGGCGACCCGCCGCTGTTCCTGGGCTTCCTGAAGGGCGTGGACTTCTTCTGGACGGCCGCGCACATCTTTCCGCAGACGCTCGCCCTGGTTGGCGCGCTGCTGGCGATCTTCTACGTGATCGACCGCCACTACTACGTGAAGGAAGGCGTCACCCGCAACGACCCTACGCCCGACACGCCGAGCTTCGGCATCGAGGGCGGTGCCAACGCCGTGCTGCTGCTGGCGATCATGGGCCTGGTGCTGTTGAGCGGCACGTGGAAGCCGGCGTTGTCGTTCAACGTGCTGGGCACCGAGGTGGGCCTGGCTCAGCTCGTGCGCGACCTGGCGCTGGTGGCCATCACCTTCATCTCGCTGGCCATCACGCCGAAAGCGGCGCGCGCGTCGAACCAGTTCTCATGGGCACCGATGGTCGAGGTGGGCAAGCTGTTCGCCGGCATCTTCCTCACCATCATCCCGGTGCTGGCCATGCTGAAGGCAGGCTTGAACGGCGCCTTCGCGCCGATCGTCTCCATGGTGACCACGCCGGACGGTCAGCCGATTCCGTCCATGTACTTCTGGGCCTCGGGGGCGCTGTCGTCCTTCCTCGACAACGCACCGACCTACCTGGTGTTCTTCAACCTTGCCGGTGGCGACCCGAAGGTGCTGATGACTTCGCTGGCCACCGTGCTGGCGGCCGTCTCGGCGGGCTCGGTGTTCATGGGTGCCAACACCTACATCGGCAATGCGCCCAACCTCATGGTCAAGGCCATCGCCGAAGAGCGCGGCGTCCGCATGCCCAGCTTCTTCGGCTACATGGCCTGGTCGGCAGCAGTGCTCATTCCACTGTTCATACTCATGACCTTCATCTGGTTCCGCTGAAGGAGCGTCCATGCGTGACCGCGTGCTGGTGGCCCGTGCGGCCTTTCCCGACATCGTCGACCGACTGCGTGCGCATTTCGACGTCGAAGACAACCCCGACGACGCCGTGTGGACGCAAGCGCAGCTCATCGAGCGGCTGCAAGGCAAGCGCGGCGCCGTCACCACCGGCAGCGAGCGCATCGATGCGACCTTGCTGGCCGCCTGCCCCGAGATCGAGGCCGTGTGCAACATGGCCGTGGGCTACAACAACATCGACGTGGAGGCCTGCACCGCGCGCGGCGTGGTCGTCACCAACACGCCCGACGTGCTCACCGAAACCACCGCCGACTTCGGCTTCGCGCTCATGATGGCCACCGCGCGGCGCATCGCGGAGTCGGAGCACTACCTGCGCCGCGGTGAATGGACCAAGTGGCGCTACGACATGTTCACCGGCACCGACGTGCACGGCGCCACGCTGGGCATCCTGGGCATGGGCCGTATCGGGCAGGCCATCGCCAGGCGCGGGGCGCTCGGTTTCGGCATGCGGGTGATCTATCACAACCGTTCGCGGCTGGGCGGTGACATCGAAGCGGCCTGCTGCGCGAGCTGGGTCGAAAAGGCCACACTGCTGCGCGAAGCCGACCACCTGGTGATCGTGGTGCCGTATTCGGCGGCGTCACACCACGCCATTGGCGCGGCCGAACTCGCGTTGATGAAGCCCACCGCCACGCTGACCAACATCGCCCGCGGCGGCGTGGTGGACGACGCTGCGCTGGTGCAGGCGCTGCGCGAGCAGCGCATCGCGGCCGCCGGGCTCGACGTGTTCGAAGGCGAGCCCAAGGTGCACCCGGAGCTGCTCACCGTGCCCAACGTCGTGCTCACGCCGCACATCGCCAGTGCCTCCGTCACCACGCGGCGTGCAATGGCATCTCTGGCGGTCGACAACCTGATCGCAGCCCTGGGCCAGGGGCCGTCTGCCGGCAAGCCGCCCACGCCAGTGAATCCACAAGTCCTCGGCGCATAGGGCATTGAATCGGGCATTGAAAGAGCCCTGAGACAATCGCCGGCATGACTGAATGGATCGTGCTGGCCCTTGCGGCTTTGAACCTGGTGCTGCTGATCTGGATCGCAGCGCAATTCAAGAAATCTTCTGCCGACGCCGCTGCCGCGCAGCGTGACGAGCAGCTCAAGAACGAGTTCCGCAGCGGCACACAGACGCTCGAGCGCAACCTGCGCGACGAGCTCACCCGCAGCAGCGGCACCACGCGCCAGGAGGTCGGCGCCACGCTCGCCAACTTCCAGCAGACGCTGCTCACCCAGCAGGGTGACGTGGCCCGCACGCAGAACGAACAGATCGACAGCTTTCGCACCCAGTTGGCGGCCACGCAGCAGACGCTGGCCGACACCCTGCGCGCCACCACCGGCAGCCTCACGCAGCAGTCGCAGGCCGCACGCGAAGCGCAGGACGCCGCGCTCAAGCGCTTTGCCGACACGCTGAACGAGCAGCTGCGCGCGCTGGCCGAAGGCAACGACCGGCGCCTCACCGAAGTGCGAGCCACCGTCGAGCAGAAGCTCACCGCGCTGGCCGCCGACAACGAGAAGAAGCTCGAGCAGATGCGCCAGACGGTGGACGAGAAGCTGCACGCCACGCTGGAGCAGCGCCTTGGCGAAAGCTTCAAGCAGGTGGCCGAGCGGCTGGAGCAGGTGCACCGCGGCCTGGGCGAAATGCAGTCGCTGGCGCAAGGCGTGGGCGACCTCAAACGCGTGCTCACCAACGTGAAGACGCGCGGTGTGTTCGGCGAAGTGCAGCTCGCCGCGCTGCTGGAGCAGGTGTTCACGCCCGAGCAGTACGCCACCAACGTGGCCACCGTGCCGGGCAGCAATGAACGCGTGGAGTTCGCCATCCGCCTGCCGGGCCGCAACGACGACGGCGCGCCGGTGTGGCTGCCGCTGGACGCCAAGTTCCCGCGTGAAGACTACGAGCGCCTGCTCGACGCGCAGGAGCGCGCCAATCGCGACGAAGCCGAGGCCGCGGCTTCCGCGCTGGAGCTGCGCATCCGCAACGAGGCCAAGAGCATCGCTACCAAGTACCTCGCGCCGCCGCACACCACCGACTTCGCGGTGCTGTTCGTGCCCACCGAAGGCCTGTATGCCGAGCTGCTGCGCAGGCCGGGCCTGGTGGACGTGCTGCAGCGCCTGCGCGTCTCGCTGGCCGGCCCCACCACGCTGCTGGCCATGCTCAACAGCCTGCAGATGGGCTTCCGCACGCTGGCGCTGGAGCGGCGCTCGTCCGAAGTGTGGAAGGTGCTGGGCGCGGTGAAGACGGAGTTCGGCAAGTTCGGCGACGTGCTCGCCAAGACCAAGAAGAAACTCGACGAAGCCGCACGCACGATCGACGATGCCGAGGTTCGCACACGCGTGATGTCGCGCCAACTGCGCAGCGTGGAGGCCTTGCCCGAAGCCGAGGCGCAGAAGATGCTGCCGCTCGATCCTCAGGCCGAGATCTTCGACACGCCGCAGCAGTCCTGAACGGCTGATGTCGCTGCGCCGCGCGCTGGTTCCCATCATTGCCGCCCAGGTGTGCCTGCACGCCTGCATGGCCGGCACCCGGTTGGCCGCGCCGCTCACCGCGCTGAAAGAAGGCAAGGGCGCTGCCGCGGTGGGGTTGCTGCTGGCGCTGTTTGCGGTGGCCCCCGTGCTGTTGTCGCTGCGCGCCGGGCGTTATGCCGACCGGCATGGCTACCACCTGCCGGTGCGCGTGGGCGTGGCCATGAGCCTCACCGGCGCGCTCACCGCGGTGGTTTCTCAGCACTACCTCGCGCTGTGCGTGGCGGCCGTGCTCACCGGTGGCGGCACCAGCTTCGCGCTGGTGGCGATCCAGCGCTATGCCGGCCGCCTGACCAGCGACGCCACCGAGCTCAAGCAGGTGTTCTCGTGGCTGGCCATCGGCCCGGCGGCCAGCAACTTCATCGGCCCGTTTTTCGCGGGGCTGTTGATGGATGCGGCCGGCGTGCGCTGGGCCTTCGCCTTCATGGCCGGCCTGCCGCTGCTCACGGCGTGGTGGGCGCGCTACGTGCCAGTGCAGCCGCGCGAGCCGGGTGCTTCAACGCGGCAAGGCCACGGAGCCCCGCGCCGGCGCAACGTGTGGGAGCTGCTGCACAGCGGGCCGCTGCGCCGTCTGTTGCTGGCCAACTGGGTGCTGTCGACCTGCTGGGACCTGCACACCTTCGTGGTGCCGGTGCTGGGCCACGAGCGCGGGTTGAGCGCCACGGCGATCGGCACACTCCTCGGTGCGTTCTCCATTGCCGCGGTGGTGGTGCGTGTGCTGATCCCCGTGCTGGCGCATCGGCTGCGCGAGCCGCAGGTGCTGCTGGGGGCGATGCTGGGCACGGGGGCAATGTTCGCGCTGTACCCGTTGGCGCCGAACGCGCTGCTGATGGGCGTGTGCTCTGTGGGCCTGGGGCTGGCGCTCGGCTCCGTGCAGCCGATGGTGATGTCTGCGCTGCATCAGATCACGCCGCCCGAGCGGCAGGGCGAAGCGCTGGGCCTGCGCATGATGGCCATCAACGCGTCGAGCACGGTCATGCCCATGGTGTTCGGCGGTGCGGGGGCGCTGGTGGGCGCCTCGCTGCTGTTCTGGGGGGCTGCGGCGTTTGCGGGCAGCGGCAGCGTGTTGGCGCGTCGCCTGGCTCGTGATCTTGCCGATGCATCGCCGCATGCCGAGGCGTCTCGACCTTAAGGCTGCTGCAGGCCTGCCGTGCTACGCCGATGCTCGCGCGCCAGGAAGCGCGCCGGGTCCAACGCACCACGCAGATCGGCGCCCACAGGGCAGGGCGCTCCGGTGATCCACGAAGCCAGCACTTCAGCGGCCAGGGCCGCGGTGGTAATGCCGCGCGAGCCCAGCGCCGCCAGCACGTAGAGGCCGCCGTGTTCGTCTGCCAGGCGCGGCACGAAGCGCGGCTGGTCCAGCCGCGCCATGTGGGCAGTAGCAGCCACGTCGGGCACGGCGCCCACCAGCGGCAGGCGGTCAGGCGCCACGAGGCGCCAGCCGATGCGGCCGCGCAGTGAGGCCGCATCTGCCTCAGGCTTGCTGCCGCTCAGTGCGGCCAGGCGTTGCAGGTTGTGCGCGTGGTCGCTGTCGCGCATCTCGGCGCAGGTGTCGTGGTGCTGCGAAGTGGCGCCGCACAGCACCCAGCCATCGTGCGGCGGCAGCACGTAGCCCGCGCCCGAGACGGCCAGCCGCGCGTGGCGCAGGCCGGGCGTGTGTTGCGGCAGCAGCGTGGTCTGCCCGCGCACGGCCGAGAGCGGCCACATCGACGCGGGCCTTTCGCTGGCCGGCACGGCTTGCGCATGCAGCGCCAGTGCATCGGCTCCCGCGGCATTGGCCAGCACGACCACCGGCGCCTCTGCCAGCACCTTGCCCGCGGCATCGATCAACTGCCACAGCGTGCCTTGCCTGCGCACACCGGCCACAGGCTGCTGGCCTTCGAACGAGGCTTTCGCATCGGCGAGCCACGCTGCGGCCAGCGTGCGCGGCGCGAGCCAGCCACCGCCGGGGTAGAGCCAGCCGCCATGGGGCAGGGCCAGGCCGCTTGCTGCTTGGGCCGCCGCCACATCGAGCCATTGCAGATAACCCGGCTGCAGCCCCGACGCATCGAGTTGCGAGCGAGCCTGCGCATCGTCGAGCCGGCCTTCGAGGCGGATGAAACCTTCTGCGCTGCCGGTCACACGCCCCTCGGCGATCCACGGCCGCACCAGCGTTTCGGTGCGCAACGCCGCGGCGCGGTGCCAGCGGGCGTGCACGCCGTCGTCACTCTGGAAGGTGCCGTGGAACAGGCCGCCTTCGTTGCCGGAGGTCACCATCGCCGGCGAGGCCTCGCGGTCGAACACGCGGCAATGCCAGCCCTGGCGTGCCAGCGCCCACGCGGCCGCACAGCCCGCCAGGCCTGCACCCACCACGAGTGCCTCGCGCGGCCCCTCGGGTGTGCGCAACGCAGCCGGTGCGCGCTGCGGCACGAAGCGTGGCGCAAATCGGGCGGAGGTCATGTCGTGCTTGCCTCCAAAGCCCGAGGCCTTGGTGACTTCGAAGCCGGCACTGGCCAGCGCATCGCGCACGCCGCGCGCCACGCTCCAGGTGGCCGCGGTGGCGCCGGGCGCGGCCAGGCGCCCCAGGCGCTGCAACTCGCGCGGCTGCCACATCTCGCGGTTGCGCGCGGGAGCAAAGCCGTCGAGGTAGAAGGCATCGGCTTCGATCACCAGCTCGGGCAGCCAGGCCGCAACGTCACCGAAGGCCAGCAGCAACTGCACGTGGCCGTCCTCGAACTCGAGCCGGTGCAGGTCGGGTGTGAGCAGCGGCCAGGCTTGCACCAGCGCCTGCGCGAGTGCGGGCTGCGGCGAGCCGGCCAGCGCGCGTGCCAGGTCGTCGCGCGTGGGCGGGTGTTTTTCGATCGACACGAACAGCAGGCGCTCGCAGCGCCCTTGCGGCCCGGCTTCGCGCCAGGCCTGCCAGGTGGCCAGGAAGTTGTTGCCCAGGCCGAAGCCGGTTTCGAGGACGACGAAGCGCTCGCGCCGTGCCCAGCGTTCGGGCAGCCCGTTGCCTGCCAGGAACACGTGGCGCGCCTGTTCCCACGCGCCGGCTTGCGAGTGGTACACGTCGCCGAACTGCGGTGAGTAGGGCGTGCCTTCGTCGGTGAAGGCGATCTGCGCCGGTGTGATGGGGTGAGTCTTCATGCGGCCCGTTGTGCCAGCCACGCAAGCAAACGCTCGCGCGCCTCGCCCAGGTGTCGATAGGCCAGCACGGCGCTGCTCATGCTCGCCAGGGCGTCGTGCAGGCGTTGTGCCTGCTCGCGCGTGGTCACGGCCTCGACCAGCGGTTGCACGTCGACGTGAATGGTGAAGACCGCTTGTTCCTGCGCTTGTTCGTGTTCAGGCAGGGGAATGAAGGTCTGGTGCTCGCTGCGCAGCCAGGTCATGGCCGCCAGCGCATGGGCGTCGGCGCCCACCGGCCATTGAGGCGGTGCATGGCGGGCCGGGTGCTGGTCGTGTTGAACGTGCGGCGTCAGCGTCCACACGTGGCGTTCCCAGCGCTGCGGCGCGCACACGAGCCTCATGAGGTGCGAACCTGCGGCCAGCAGCGTGGCGTTGTCGGCCACGGGCGCATGCACTTCGGTGAAGTGCCGGCCCACCTTGTCGGTGGGTGACCAGTGCGAGGGCAGGCACACCGCGAGCCACGGGATGGTGTCGCTGCGGCCGTCGACGATGGCGAAGTCTTCATGCAGGGCCAGGCACAGCAGCGCAGGCAAGCGCCACGCGGCAGGCAGGGCCTGCAGGCATTGCCCAACGGCGGCATGTGCAACGGCATGCGCTGTGGCATGTGGAGTGGCCTGCGCCTGCATCGTGCCTTGCATGCCAACACGCCAGCCGAGGTGGTGCGCGGCAAAGCCATCGGCATCGCAGGTGAAGGCGCGCGGATGTTCGGCCGCAGCTTGTGTGCACAAGGCCTGCAGGGCGCTCGAAGCGTCGAATCCGTTCACCGACACGAGGGCTTGTTGCGCATGCCGGGTCAGCACGGCCAGCTTCTCGTCGAACACCGGTGAGTCCGGTGCAAGAACCGTAAGCTGCGGCTGGCCGGGGGCCAGCTTGCGCAAGCCGGGTTGCATGCGAAACGGGGCTGTGACGGCGGAAAAGTCCAGGCTCATGGCGCGAGTGTCGGCCACTTGAAAAAATGAGCTCACTGTGCCATGCACGGGCGCCACCAGGCCCGCGTGTCATGCCGCTGCCACAAATGGAGGCAATCCAACGCAGGGCCAATGCCGGCGCGGGGTGCCGCACGGTGTTCACTGCGGATTCACACCGTTGTCCACAGGATGTGTTGATAGCGTGGGGCCGCAGCGGCACCCGGTTGACCGTGGTCAAAACCCTTCGGGGCCGATAAATGCATTCTCGGCACACCTTCATGCAACGGCTCACGAGAATGCCTACCACATCTCACACCGCGCTCGACGTTCGCGACATCGCTCCGCGCGAGCGGTACGCACGTGCCTTGGCGGCGTACCGCGCGCTTTCGGCCGGCCAGGCGTTCGACCTGGTGAATGACCACGACCCCAGCGCGCTGTACGACCAGCTGCAGGCCGAGATGCCGGGCCTCTTCAGCTGGGACTACCTCGAGCGCGGCCCGCAGGCCTGGCGCGTGCGCATCGCCAGGCTGGCCTCGGCAGGCAGTGCCACGCAGTGCTGCGGCCACTGCATGTGAAACGCCGATGCACCACACGACCCCCGTTCTGCGTGCGCATTGACGTGGATACCAACGACACCTTCACCTACGAAGGCGACGCCTCCCTGCGAACGCCCATCACCGAGGCCTTGCGCCGCGTGGTGGACCCGGAGATGGCGCTCTGCATCCTCGACATCGGGCTCGTGCATCGCGTGAGCGTGCGGCCAGGCGAGGTGCACGTGCTGATGACCATGACCTCGGCTGCGTGCCCCGCCACGGAGCTCATGGCCGAAGAAGTGGAGGTGCGGCTCGAACAGGTGTTGCCGCGCGGCACGCGCGTGAACGTGGAACTGTGCTGGGAGCCCGCATGGACACCCGACCGCATGAGCGACACCGGCAAGCTCTTCATGGGCTGGTGAGCCCGCGCCTGCGCCTGGCGATGCTGCTGCTGGGCGCGGCCGCGCTGGTGAGCGCCATTGCTGGTGGTCTGCTGCGCGCAGGGGCTGCCTGGCCGCCACCTGCCGCCGTGTGGGGCAGGGCTGCGGCGTTGCATGCGGCCCTGGTGTTCGGCGGCTTCTTCGGCACTGTCATCGGCATCGAGCGGGCGGTGGCCCTGCGCACACCGGCTGCGTATGGCGTGCCGCTCCTGGCAGGCCTGGGCGGCGTGTCGTTGCTGGGGGGCCAGCTCGCCGTGGGTGCCTCGTTGCTGGTGCTCGCTGCTGCGGGCTTCGTGGCGGTGAACGTGCTGCTGGTGCGCCGGCAGCCGGCCGCGCACACGTGGGTGCTGCTGGCCGCTGCCGCGGCCTGGCTGGTGGGCAACGCGCTGTTCGCGTGGCAAGGCACGGCGCAGCTCGCGATCGGCTGGTGGTTCGGCTTCCTGGTGCTCACCATCACGGCCGAACGCCTTGAAATGGCGCGGCTCATGCGCCGCCGCGCCGGCACGCAGCAAGCGCTGTTCGCGCTGCTCGGGTTGCTGCTGGCCGGTGCCGGCCTCTGCGGCGTCAACGAGGTGTGGGGCGGTTTCATCTACGGCTTCGCACTGCTCATGCTCGCTGTGTGGCTGCTCCTGTTCGACGTGGCCCGGCGTACCGTGTTCGCCCACGGCCTGGCGCGCTACATGGCCGCGTGCCTGCTGGGCGGCTATGCATGGCTCGCGGTGGCCGGCGCGGCCTGGGCGGCCACCGCGCTGGGCTGGCCCTTGCGCGATGCCGGCCTGCACGCGCTGGGCCTCGGTTTCGTCATCAGCATGGTCATGGGCCACGCGCCGGTGATCCTGCCGGCCGTCGCGCGCGTGAAGCTTCGCTTCGGCTGGGCCTTCTACCTGCCGCTCGCGCTGCTGCATGCCTCGCTGTTGCTGCGGCTGGGGCCTTGGGCTGCAGATGCAGCGTGGCGCCGGCTCGGGGCCGAGCTCAACGCCGCGGCCATTGCATGGTTCGTGCTCACCATACTGGGAGCCGTGCTCGCTGAGCGCCATGCCCAGCGGGCCCGGGAGATTGTTCGCAACCCGCTCGTGTGAACGCTTGACGGCCGTCAATGCACCGCAGCCGCTTGTTCTTCATCATGCTGCCCAGATGAAAGCACGCGTCATTCCCCTGGTCGACGAAAGAAAGCGGCGTGCCGCGCGGTCGACGCTGCCGCCAGCATCGGCGTGCGATGACGACAACGCCGACGACAACACCGGCGGCCCGCCGCTCGACCGCCTGGGCCGGCCGCTGCACGACTTGCGCATCTCGGTCACCGACCGCTGCAACTTCAGGTGCACCTACTGCATGCCGCGCGAGCTGTTCGCAGACCAGGACATGTTCATGCCACGTTCCGAGCTGCTCGACTTCGACGAGATCACACGCGTGGCCGGCGTGTTCGTGGGCCAGGGCGTGCGCAAGATCCGCCTCACCGGCGGCGAGCCGCTGCTGCGGCGCGACCTCGAGCGCCTGGTGGGCATGCTGGCCGCGCTGCGCACACCGGCCGGCGAGCCGGTCGAGCTCACGCTCACCACCAACGGCTCGCTGCTGGCACGCAAGGCCGCGGCGCTGAAAGCCGCAGGCCTGCACCGCGTGACGGTGAGCCTCGACGCGCTGGACGACACCGTGTTCCGCCGCATGAACGATGCCGACTTCCCGGTGGCCGAAGTGCTGCGCGGCATCGACGCTGCATTGGCCGCAGGCCTCGCGCCGCTGAAGGTCAACACCGTGGTGCAGCGCGGCGTGAACGACCACGAGGTCGAAGCCATCGTCGAACACTTTCGCCACACACCGGTGGTGCCTCGCTTCATCGAATACATGGACGTGGTCGGCAGCCACGGCTGGCGCATGGACCAGGTGGTGCCGTCGGCCGAGCTGCTGCAGCGCCTGGCCCGGCGTCGCGTGCTGCTGCCGCTGGAAGCCGCGCGCAAAGGCGAAACCGCGAGCCGCTGGCGCCATGCCGACGGCAGCGGCGAGATCGGCTTCATCAGCAGCGTGACGCAGGCCTTCTGCGGCGACTGCAACCGCGCCCGCCTGTCGGCCGACGGCCGGCTCGTGACCTGCCTGTTCGGCCAGCATGGCGTCGACCTGCGCTCGCTGCTGCGCGAGCCCGGCAGCAGCGACACTCAACTCGCTGCACTGATCCGCCGCACCTGGCGCGCCCGCGACGACCGTTACTCCGAGCAGCGCGGCAGCGTGCCGGCCCACGGCGGCACGAGCCGCGTCGCGATGCACTACATCGGCGGTTGAACGCTCCCCGCGACCCGCTGCTTGATACGCATCAAGCCGCCGGGCACCCCTGCCGCCTAGAGTGTTCATCACGACACCCGCTCGCCGAATGCGCCGGGCGACGCAGGACTTCTCAATGGACACACATCGCCGCACCGTAGCTTCCAAGCTGTTCGCCATCGGCCTCACGCTGCTCGTGCTGGCGCTGGTGTCCATTGCATTGACGCTGTGGGTCTCGTGGCAGCTCGAAGGCGGTGCCGCCGCCGTCAACGAGGCCGGCCGCATGCGCATGCTCACCTACCGCATGGCCTTGCCGCAGCAGGGCAGCGAAGCAGGGCAGGCCGGCGCTGCCAGCTTCGAGGTGCTCGATGCCAGCCTCGAGCGCTTGCGCACGGGCGAGCCCTCGCGCCCGCTGTTCGTGCCGTGGAACGGCAGCACGCGCCAGAGCTTTGCCGCGGTGCAGGCGCGCTGGCAGCAGCTGAGGCCGCAGTGGAGCAGTGGTGCGGCAGCGCAGCGCCCGTCGACCGCGGCGCTCGACGAATTCGTGGGCCTGATCGACCGCTTCGTGGGCGCCATCGAGCACAACCTCTCGCGCTGGACCGACGTGCTGCGCGCCTTCCAGCTCACGATGGTGGCACTGGCCATCGGCAGTGCCGTGGCGTTGCTCTACACCGCGCACCTCGTGGTGTTCGAACCCTTGCAGCGGCTGCAGCAGGGGCTGCAGCGCGTGAGCGACGGCGACTTCTCGGCCCGCGTGGCGCTCGACTCCGGCGACGAGTTCAGCCAGCTGGCCGACGGCTTCAACCGCATGGCGGGGCACCTGCAGGCGCTGTATGGCGAGCTCGAAGCCAAGGTGGCCGAAAAGACCGAACGGCTCGAGGTCAAGCGCCGGCGCCTTGCCGCGCTCTACGAGGTGAGCGCCTTCATTGCCGGCGCCGAGACGCTGCCGGCGCTGGCCCAGGGCTTTGCCGGCCTGGTGCGCGGCATTGCACGTGCCGACGCCGTGGCCGTGCGCTGGTCCGACAAGGCCAACGAGCGCTACCTCATGCTGGCCGCCGACGGCCTGCCCGAAGTGCTCGCGCAAGACGAGCAATGCCTGCCTTCGGGCGACTGCCACTGCGGCCAACCGGCGGCCGAAGCGCGGGTGCGCGTGATCCCGCTGCGCCCTGCAACGGCGCGGCCCGGTGCCTGCGCACAGCTGGGCTACCGCACGCTGGTGTCGCTGCCGGTGAGCGTGCATCACCGCATGCTGGGCGAGGTGGACCTGTTCTTCCGCGAGGCGGTGACCCTCGGCGACGAGGAACGCTCGCTGTACGAAACACTCGCCAGCCACCTGGCCAGCGGCATCGAAAGCCTGCGCGCCGCCGCGCTTGAAAAAGAAGGCGCCGTGGCCCAGGAACGCACGCTGCTTGCGCAGGAGCTGCATGACTCCATCGCGCAATCGCTGGCCTTTTTGAAGATGCAGGTGGCCTTGTTGCGCGACGCGATGACGCGAAGCGACGGCGCCGGCATGGAAAAGATCGTGCACGAGCTCGACACCGGCGTGCGAGAAAGCTATGCCGACGTGCGCGAGCTGCTGCTGCACTTCCGCACCCGTGCCAGCGAAGAAGACATCAGCGCCGCGCTGCGCACCACGCTGTCGAAGTTCGAGCACCAGTCGGGCGTGCGCACGCAGCTCACGAGCACAGGCCACGGCGTGCCGCTGCCGGCCGACGTGCAGATCCAGGTGCTGCACATCGTGCAGGAGGCACTGTCGAACGTGCGCAAGCATGCACATGCCCAGCACGTGCGCCTGCACGTGAGGCAATCGCCGTGCTGGAGCTTCGAGATCGCGGACGACGGATGCGGCTTCGACCTCCACGAGAACAAGGGCGAGACGCACGTGGGCCTGCGCATCATGCGCGAGCGGGCACAACGCATCGGCGCGCTGGTGGCGGTGCAGTCACGCCCCGGCAGCGGCACGACCGTGGTGCTGAGCCTGCCGCCGGGCGGCACGCAGCCGGCCGGTCAAGACAACACACGGCTGGAGGGCGCCGCGACAACATGAACGCAGAACACCAACCGATCCGCCTGCTCGTGGTGGACGACCACACGCTGTTCCGCCGCGGCCTCATCGCGCTGCTGGCCCAGTACGCAGACCTTGCCGTCGTAGGCGAGGCGGCCGACGCCGGCGAAGCACAAAGGCGGGCGCAGGCACTGCAGCCCGACGTGGTGCTGCTCGACAACCACCTGCCCGGCGTGCGGGGCGTCGATGCCTTGCCCGACCTGCGACAGGCCGCACCGGCCGCGCGCGTGCTCATGCTCACCGTGAGCGAAGACGAGCAGGACCTCGCCGACGCATTGCGCGGCGGTGCACAGGGCTACGTGCTCAAGACGGTGGACGGCGACGTGCTGGCCCAGGCCATACGCCGCACGGCAAGAGGCGAGTCGGTGGTGAGCCCCGAGCTCACCGGCAAGCTCATCACCGCGTTTCGCTCGGCCAATGCGCCGGTGGCCGCGGAGCCGGCTTCGCCGGCAGCGGCTGACCCGCTGGCCACGCTGTCGCCGCGCGAGCAGGAGATCCTGCAGCACATCGCCCGCGGCGCCAGCAACAAGGAGATCGCCCGCGCACTGTCCATCGCCGAGACGACGGTCAAGATCCACGTGCAGCACATCCTGCGCAAGCTGGGTTTGAGTTCGCGCGTGCAGGCGGCGGTGTTCATGGCGGGCACGCTAAGGGGGGAGGGGGCCTGCGTGGCCGGTTGAATAACGGGTTGGGTGTCGCAACTGGCTCAGGGCTTGTCGAGGCCAGATCGGGGGAGGCTGTGCGTTCTGGCAATGGCGCTCTTCCGGCCAGGAGCTGGCGCTCGATTCCAGCGAGCGAACTACAGCAGTGCAGCGGGTGCGGCCAGTGGCGGCCCGCGGGCGTACTCACGCATACCTCCGGCAAGCAGTCGTCAAGCACGACCAACCGCGCTGGCCCGAATGGCAACTTTAGTTAGGAGCCCTGCCCCGCATCGAATTGCAGTCGTTTCGGCAGGCCATGCCGCCATGCGCCCAACGAAACACCACGCACGGCTCCTCACCATCGTAAGGACCTGCCGCCGCCTTGTTATGGTGTTTAGCTAGTCACCGTGCCTACTGTTATCGTGTTCAGTCGGTCGCTATCGCACCCATGGCGATCAGGCGACTACCAGCAACAGTGTCTCCAGAAGTGTTGGTAGCTTTCATGCCCACTTCAACGAAGGTAGGCGATTGACGCAGATGCGCCCTCCACACTTTCCGGCCTCGCGTTGTTTCGCATTCAATGGTGTCCTAGCCAATTCCAATCAACGAGTGCTATGTCGAACAGTCCGCCTCAAGCCCAAGGCTACCTTGCTGACCTTGCATTGCACACCCTTGGCTGGAAGGCCTTCCAGGACCTTTGTGCCCAGGTGTGCGCTGAGCACCTTGGGCGCACAGTGTCAATCTACAGGGAAGCACAGGACGGCGGACAGGACGCGGTGTTCCTCGCCTCGGGCTCAAAGGGGACTCATGAGGCGACGATCCAATGCAAGTTCACAAGCAAGGCGGAACAACGGCTGAAGCCGTCTGACATCACCGCCGAACTCGACAACGTTCGAGCACTTGTTGCGGAGGGGCGAGCACACACCTACTACTTCCTGACGAGCATGAGTATCGACGCGCCGGTGGCGGCGCAGATACGAACTAAGCTGCAAGAGTTGGGCGTGTCGGAGCCGCATGTGCTTGGCCGGGAATGGATCATCTCCGAGATCAAAAGCAGCGCAAGGCTTCGGGCTTTGGTTCCGCGTGTCTATGGTCTCGGGGATCTATCGACCATCGTCGATGAGCGATCTGCCGCGCAAACTCGAGCGTTGTTGGGACATCTGATCCCCAGTTTGAGGGTCTACGTGCCCACATCAGCACATCGGGACGCTGTGCGCAAGCTCGCGGAACACAAGCTCGTCCTGCTGATAGGCCCGCCCGCCACGGGCAAGTCCATGCTTGCGGCGATCATCGCGACGATGGCGATCGACGCGAACCGCCTCGAATGCTTCAAGTGTGAAGGCCCGTTGAGTCTGCGGCCACACTGGAATCCGCACGAGTCCAAGCGCCTCTTTTGGATCGACGACGCGTTCGGACCGAACCAGATGCGAGACGACTATGTGGATGCGTGGATCGAGTTCATGCCCAAGGTCAAAGCTGCCATCGAGGATGGCAACCACTTCATTTTGACGTCGCGAACGCACATCTGGAACGAAGCAGCATTCAAGCTCGGCACACGCAACCACCCTCTTCTTGAGACGAAGCAAGCAGTGGTGAACGTAGGTGATCTAGGCGCGGAGGAACGTCAGCAGATCCTCTATAACCATATCAAGGGCGGCACGCAGCCGCAGCGCTGGAAGCAAGTGACCAAGCCGCACCTGCCCGCGCTTGCAGGTGACTGGCACTTCGTCCCGGAGATTGCACGTCGTATTGCGGATCCCACGTACACGAAGGCGATACGGTCCGTCCCGAACGATCTGGTCCGCTTCGTTCGCTCTCCTCAAGAGTTTCTGAAACAGACTTTCCTCGAGCTGACAGACGCCCAGCAGGCGGCAATGACCCTGGTATTTCTGGCGCGGTCGAAGTTGCCGGTCCACGACGTCGCCAGCGCGGATTGCGAGTTGGTAGCCGCGAAGTACGGCACCACGGTGTCGGCGGTCACGCGATCACTGGAACGCCTCGACCAATCGTTCGTCGTGAAGCGGATGGATGACGGGCAGCTGTTCTGGGCATTCCTTCATCCCACTTTCGCGGATGCAGTCAGCAGCATCCTCAGTTCGCGCTCAGACCTTATTGACCTCTACCTGGGTGGTGCCAGGATTGACACTCTTCTCACCGAGAGTTTCTGCGAAGGCGCCACCCCGGTGAGAGACGCAGTCGTCATCCCGACTCGTAGCTCGGAGGCACTTATCGCCCGACTCCGAGAGGTCCTTGATGAGCCTGGCCTAAACGAGCGTCTGTTTCACTTCCTCGACAGACGTGCAACAGACCAGGTTGTTCGCACCCTATTGCAGCTCGAGCCAGATCTCATCACGCGGAAGAGCGCTCGCAACACATGGGGTGATATCGACGATCAAGCCGACATCCTCTTTCATGCCAAGGCGCACTCCTTGGGGTTGCTGGACGAGGACGTTCGCTTGAGCTCGTGCGACGAGCTAACCGACGCTGTGAAGTATCGGCTCGACGCTTCCTTCGTCTCAAACGAGCAAGTTCTTGCGATGTTCAAGCCGCACGAATTGATGCGTTTGACGATGAAGCTTATCGCGATGCTGGAAGACGCAGTTCCTTCCAAAATCTCGGGCTTGGCAAGCGATGGCGACCCCGAGTCCGACATCGACGACCAGTTCTCCAACGTCGACACCTTTATTCGCAAGATGCAGTACATCGCTGATGAGGACGAACGCGTCACTGGCCTTCTGGACGAACTGGAGCAGTCGATCGACGAGGCAAAGGGTGAAATCCAGTCTCGCAAGGCTGAGGGCCAAGAGGATCAGGACGACGACTTTTTCAGCAAGTTGCCATCAGCAGGGCCGAGCAAGCAGCTCGCGAGCCGCTCGTTGTTCAGCGATGTTGACGAGTAGAGAGGTTGTGCTGAAGACTCAGGTCCACCGCCTCGGATGGCGAAGCCGATAGAAACGCGCGTCGTGCGACGCTTAGAGTCTTTCAGCCACCGTTGCTGCCCGGGATCGCGTTTAGGGCGCGACCATGACCTTCAGCAACCGTACAAGCATTAGCCAGCCAGCATCCGACACATCCATCCAGTCGATTAGGTATCGTCTGGTCGTTGTGCGAATTCGAAACGCGCTTGGGGTCGGTGACCCGCAGGATGAGCGGCGTATCGCTTTGCGAGCCACTGCACGCAGCGCTGATGCCAACTTGTTGATTTCCGCCCGGAGCGCACACTGGATCAGGAGGGGGGATGCTCAAAGGGATCAAAAGTATCAAAGGACTCGGCGTGTATGGCGAATACTCGCCGCCGCCCGAGACCGCCGAGTTCGGCATCAAGAACCTGATCTACGGCTGGAACTACTCCGGCAAGACAACGCTGTCGCGCCTGTTTGCCCACATCGAGCGAGGCGACTACGACCCGGACATCACGGGATACAGCTTCCTGTTCGATACCGACACGGGGAACGTGACGGAAGCGAACGCGAAGACGTGCGGCCACGTGGTGCGCGTCTTCAATACGGACTTCATCCACGCCAACCTCAATTTCAGCGGCTCGTCCAGTCGGCCCATCCTGCTACTGGGTTCCGAGTCAGGCGAGACACAGAAGGAGATCGCGCGGCTTACGGAAATGCGGGGGCGAGTCATTCAAGCGATCGCGAACCAGCAAAGGGCGGCGAAGGCGGATGCCGACGCACTCGCTGACGCGAAGAAGACCGCCGCCGCGACGACGAAGGCGGCCCTATCCCTCACGGACATCTACACCTCGACCCAAATGGCGCCGGATATCCAAACCGTAAGCCTTGGCATGCAGGACTACAAGCTCACGCCCGAGCAGCTCGAAGCGGACACGAAGCTTGCGCGCACCTCCGATCAGGACGCGCTTCCGCCGGTGGCGAAGGTCAACGCCAAGTCCCAGCTCATCGAACTCTGGGCGCAGGCCGGGCCCCTGCTAGCCAAAACGCCCGAGGTCGCCAACGCAATCCAATACCTGACCGAGAACCCGTCGGTGGCGAACTGGATCGAGCGCGGGCTGGACCTGCACGAGCACAAGGAAGACTGCGAGTTCTGCGGCAACAAGCTTGCGGCCGCGAGGCTAGACGCCCTCCGAGCCCACTTCTCCAAGGCGCAGGCCGACTTTAAGTCGAGGCTGCAAGCTTTCTTGAAGGATGGCGGCGGCGCCCGCCTGGGCTTCATGGAATTCAATCCACGGCAGGTCTCGGCCCAGTTCAGGGACCGTTTCAGCGCGGCCAACGAGGCGGTCAAAAGGGCGGCCGACGCGCACGACGCGGCGGTAGCAACCCTCGTGGCGGAAGTGGAGGCAAAGATTGCATCGCCTTTCGTTTCGCGCACCATGCCAAGAATGCCCGAGGGCGTCGTGGAAGCTTGGATTCAGGGAGGCACCGAGATTGACGCGGTCATCACCGAACACAACAAGGTCGCCGACCACTTCCACGTCGAGAAGGCGAATGCCATCAAACGTGCCAAGTGGCACTACGCCCAGGAGTTCTTTGAGAAGCAGAAGATCGACGACCGAGCCAAGAAGCAGGCCCAGTGGAAGGCCCGCGTGCAGAAACTTCAAAAGCTCGGTGAGGCAATCGACAAGGACAAGCTCGGCCTCGAAGCCAAGATCAGCCAAGCCCAAAAGGGACGCGAGGAGATCAATCGGCGCATCGAGACGCTCCTGGGCTCCGACAGTGTGCAGATCGCCGTGACGAAGTTCAATGGCGAGGAGCGATTCAAACTCGTGCGCCGCGACGGCACCACCGCCAAGCACCTAAGCGAGGGGGAGAAGACGGCCATCGCGTTCTCGTTCTTCCTCACCAAGCTCCAGGAGATCAAGGAGTTCGACAAGGCGATCGTCTTCATCGACGACCCAATATCCAGCCTGGACAGCAACCACATCTTCCAGGTCAACTCGATCATCAAGGAGGTCTTCTTCGAGCAGGCTCCCGGAACCGGCGAGTGGAAGACGAAGTGCAAACAGGTCTTCTTCTCTACGCACAACTTCGAGTTCTTCGGCTTGTTGCGCGAGATCGGCCCGACCAAGCAGACAAAGGTGCGCAACTACTTGGTGAAGCGCCTCTCACCCACCTCATCGACCTTCATGAACATGCCGGACTCGATGGCGAAGTATTCATCCGAGTACCACTTCCTCTTCTCGGTCCTTGACGAGTTCCAGAAGGCGCCCGACAAGACTGACTTCAAGGTCCTCATGCACGTCCCCAACGCCGTGCGCCGCTTCGTCGAGCTCTACACCTACGCAAAGTACCCCGACGGCAGCGTCGACACTCGAGCTGACCGTCTATTCGGTCCCGAGAAATCAAAGCGCATCTTGAAGGTCCTGCACTATTTCAGCCACGGCAACAATATCGAGCGCATAGCCACCAACAATGACCTTATGTGCGACATCGAGGGGGCCGTGCAGGACCTGATCTCGCTAATCGCCGCAAACGATCCTATGCATCTCGAGGCGCTTCGCGCTTCGCAATAGGTCGGCCAGTGGCGGGCTGCGCGTCACCGTCCGGCAGTTCCGAGTACAGCGGACAGCCGCCTTCATAAGCAATGACTGGCAGCTTCCGGCGGCGGCTGTCGTTCGGCCGCCAAACCTGAGTGGCAGCACCCAGCCTCCTGCTGCAGTTCGCCACCGCGAGCCGAACGGCAGCACTGGGTCGAAGGCCGCAGACCGAACCGTACGAGTTGAAGGCGGCTGTCGGGCCTTGATCGTGACTCACGCGGCGCGCAACATCAAGCATCAGGCGGCGTTGTCGGTGGCCTATGGCGCGGGTCTGCGCGTCAGCCCAACTGTGCTGTTCACGATGCCTGTGAGGCCGCGCGCGCATCAACGAGCGCGTGACGATGCATACGCTCAGGCACAGCTTCGCCATCTATCTGCTCGAGCCCAAGGTCGACATCCGCGTGATCCGGGTGCTGCTGGGCCACAAGAAGTTGGAGACCGACGCCGGGGAGACGCAGAAGAACTGACGCGCAGGGTCAAGCCGGCGGAATGCTCTGCTCGAACCGGAAGATGTTCCCCGGGTCGTAGAGCTTCTTGTACTTCGAGAGGTTGTCCAGGTTCTTGCCGTAGTAGGCGCGCGCCCAGTTGTCCAGCTCACGGTTGGGGAAGTTCACGTACGACTGCGGCAGCACGTAGGGCTTCATCGCGTTGAAGTAGCGCGCAAGCCATTCGCGCTGCGCGCTCACGACCTCGGGCTTGTCCACCGGCGCCCACGCGCACTCCATCTCAAAGATGTAGTTGGCGTTGCGATGCACATAGGCCGTGGCGTCCTGCGCCACGGTGCGCACCTTGCCGCCAATCGCGAAGAAGATGCCCATGTTCTCGGGCAGGATGGAGCCGCCTGGCCACTCCATCATCCAGCGCAGCATCGTCTCCAGGCCAGCGTCGGGCATCGCGTCGGCCACATACGACGAGCGCAGGTCGTACATACCCGTCGGGTCGTCGGTGACGAGCGCATCGCGCGCCGCCCAGTAGCTCATGGTGCGGATGTCCGTGCTGATCGGCGCGACCAGCCCCAGCGCGGGCGCCAGCGCCTTGCGCGCTTCGGCTTCGGTTCCGTAGTACAGGCCGAGCGTGGTGACCTGGATCTGGTCCAGCGACGGCCTGGGCCCCGCTCTATCGGGGTAGGCCTTGGTGCGCGTGGAGATATTCAGCGCGTTGTCGTTCTGGATCTGCTGCAGCGTGCGTAGCATCGCGACCTGGTTCTTGCCGGGCCACAGGATGTTGAACAACGTGACGTTGCCCACTTCGTGCAAGTTGAAGGTGAACGAGGTATTCACGCCGAAGTTGCCGCCCCCGCCGCCGCGCAGCGCCCAGAAGAGTTCCTTGTGCGAGTCACCGCTGGCGGACACCAGTTGCGTGTCGGCGAGCACGACGTTCGATTGCACGAGCGAATCGCACGTCAGCCCCGAGTGCGTCGCCGCGAATCCCCAGCCGCCGCCCAGCACCAAACCGCTCACGCCCACTGTCGGACAGCGGCCCGAAGGCACGGCGAAGTTCGTCTTGCCCAGCGCGTTGGCCATGTCCTGATTGGTCGCGCCGGCCTGCACGAACGCGAGACGCTTGACCGGGTCATACGTGACCTTGTTCATGGGCCGCACGTTGATGAGCAGGCCCGTAGTGGTCGAGAAGCCCGCATACGAATGCCCACCGCAGCGGATCGCGAAGCGCTCGCCGTTGTCGCGCGCCCAGCGAATGCACAGTTGCACGTCGGGTTCGCTCGTGCACATCGCGATGGCCCTGGGCATCACGCCGGCCCAGCGCGAGTTGTTCGGCCAGTTGGCCATGTAGTAGCCTTCTTCGCCCGGCAGGATGAGCCGGCCCGCCATGCTGGCGCGCAGCGATTCGAGGTTCTGGGGGCTATGGACACTGGGCGCAGTGGTGCACGCGGGTAACACTGCGGCACCGGCGAAGAGCGCGGAGCCCGCGCGCAGGAATTGCCGGCGCGCAATGCGCGGTGATGCTTCCATCGGTTCCTCCTTGAATCTTCTTTGTCCCGGGGAGCTGGCGCGATCGTAGACGAGCTGTCTCGCGTCGACAAGGACATGGTCACCAACCACTGGCTGTGCAAACTCTGAGCACGCTCCTGCGTGGCCGGCGCGTCCAGCTTCACCGCAGCGCCCGCCCTGCGCATGGCGGTGACTGGTGGTGGCTGTTCATCGTCACCAGTCGGATTCGCAAGTTGCGACCACTCGATGTACTCGCGCACAACACGCGTTGAGACGCCATCTTCTCGCCACTTCATCGCCTCGACTCCAGGCACGCCACGAGCGCGACTGGCATCAGCCTTGATCACGCTGGCGTCCACCGCAAATCCCTCCCCGCGCACCAAGCCCCTGCGCACCAAGCCCTCGCGCATGCAACGGCGCAGAACGGCCTAGAAGACCAGGCGGAAGGTGTCGCCCTGCCGGAAGCATCCGTGCCGGTTCTTCGAGAAGGTCGAGTGGTCAGGGACCGGATCTTCGAGGTCAGGGCGGCAGAACCAGCCCCCTCTTGCTCTGGCTCAACAAGCCCAGCGCGCAGCCGCTCCACACTCGGCGCACCATGCCCGAACTGCGCCCTCCGCCCCCACACAGCTGGATCGACGACACGCAGGCCTTCGCCACCGCCATCGTGCTCATCGCGCTCGGTCTGTCGCTGCTGGGCTCTGCCCAGCTGCTCACCGGCGGCGTGCCCGGGCTCGCGTTCCTGCTGCGCTATGCCACTGGCATGCCACTGGGCTGGGCGCTGTTCATCGTGAACGTGCCGTTCTACCTGCTTGCCTGGCATGCCGTGGGTCAGCGCTTCACGTTCAAGACGCTGCTGGCCGTCACGGCCCTGTCTTTGGTGGTCGAACTGGTGGGCGCTGTGTTGCACCTGCAGTCGGTGCACCCGGCGTTTGCCGCGGTGGCCGGCGGCATGCTGATCGGTGTGGGGCTGCTGATGCTGTTCCGGCATCGGGCCAGCCTGGGCGGCATCGGTGTGCTGGCCTTGCTGCTGCAGCGCCGCCGCGGCTGGAGCGCGGGCGCTGTGCAACTGGGCATCGACCTGACGATCGTGTTGGCTGCCTTTGCAATGGCCGAGCCGATGCGCGTGATGTATTCGCTGCTGGGCTCCGCCGTCGTGAACCTCGTGCTGCTTTGGAACCACCGGCCCGGGCGCTACGCGGTGGCGGCAGGGTAGGCCGGGAAGGGCCGCTGCAGCGGCCCGCTCAGGCAGGATCTGGCTGCGGCGAGCCCCACGTTTGACCGATCAGGACGGATTCACGTCTTCTCGGTGTGCCGGCACCTGATCGTTGCTCACCACTGGCCCGAGCGCGAATAAGCACGCCGTTCAGGCAAGCCGAGTTCTCCGCGAATGGCGTTCTCGTTCGGCTCGTCGGAGCCCGCGTACTTGCGCAGCCCTACGGCCCGCAATTCCTCCTTGCCCGACTGTGTTTGAGCACACGATGCCTCGGGCGTCAGCTTCACGTCGTGCTTCATCGTCCCGGCCAGATGATGTTTGGCGTGTACCAGCTCATGTGCCAGCGTGATGAACGCGTGCTCCGGATTCGTGCCACGGACCGGGACGCCACGGCTGTCCACGTTCGGTTCGGCCGTGTACTTGTTCCACGGAATTTCAGAGGCAGTGCCCAACTTCTTCAGGAGCCCGCTGCCGGAGGCGTTCTTCGTAAGGGCACGATCGAAGGCGTCCTGGGTGGGGTTGTCGCCCAGCTTCTGCCACTGCGCTGGCGTGAGCCGCGGCCGTGCCACGGGGCATTGGTCGCCGGTTGCCTCGGAGATGGTGACCTTCTTTTCGCGAGTGGAAAGTCCCTCGATGGATTGCAGCAGGCGCTTGCCGGTGGGCGCTGAATTGATGGTGTTCAGCGCGTCGACCACGTCCCTCTCGAAGCCGAGAGAACTGTAGGTTCCGATGTGTATGCCTGGAAACTTGTGCATTCAGATATCAGTTGGCTGATGGTTTTGTCTGATGGGCAAGAACGCAAACCCTTGCGAGTTGCCCTCGATGTGATTCGAGGGCGAGCTGATCGGCCCGCCTGGAACCGGTGGGTACCAGGCTCTTCCTCGTCTCTTCCTCATTTGCGAGCGTTGTCAACGTGGGGCTTGCATGGCGAAAACTCCTTCCATTGCCGTGGGTCACGTGCCATCGCCGATCGGCGCGTTCACGCCCACTGGAAGTGATGCTTCCGGTCAGCTGTGGTGCGTTGATTGCAAGGGGAGCGGGGTGTCGTTTCAGATGTCATGCCGGCTGTCATGAGCCCGCGCAGCTTCTGAAGCGGTCCGGAAGGGGCCTGGTGGTGCCCGGCCTTGGTGTGATGGGCCGGTGCAGCCCTGGTGCGGAGCAATCTCGATCGACGCAGCGGCGGTGAAGGCGGGCTTGCCCCGCTCAGCTACTGCGTGTGCTGCATCCAGTGCCCGGCCATTTGGGAGAGATCAATGCTGCACAACGACGAGCCGACGCACGGCCAGCTTCGCGCAGCCATACATCGCTTCGAGCCCGTCGATGAATATTCGACGCGGAAGCTCCTGGAAAGCAGCTTGAACGAGATGGCCAGGCTGCTGCCACCGAACGCCAGGGTGTCCGTCTTGATGAACGGTGCTCAGAAGAGCAAGTACGACTGCCCGATCTTCGCGTTGCAATCCGCCTCGAAGATGGTCGATGAACGCGGCTTCCTCGATGCGCTCCATGTCGAGAACGCTGCGGGCGGCGGCGGGGCAATGTCACCGCTGCCTTCGCAGCAGGTTGGGCCATATCGCATCGTCGATGCAAGCACGATCACTCCGCCAGCGTTCTATAAGCACGCCCAGTCGACGAAGGTCGTCAAGGCTGCGTTCAGCGGGCGGAAAGAGGCACTGGCAGTGCCTGTCAACAAGGATGGCGAGACGCTGCTTGAGCGCCTGGAGGCGAACCGCGACTTTCGTCTCGACTTCAATAGCGAGGTCAGCACCTCCATCGAAGACAAGCGCATCCTCTACTTGGAGCGAGCGCGCGACTACCTGATGCATGCGCCGGAGCACGAGGTGAATGAGTTGACGGAGGCTTCGGCTCATGCAGCGCCCGAGTGGTTCAAGCGTTCGCGTGAGGCGGTCGATGAAGGTCGCGGTTCCTGACTGAGTGGTCCCCTCGAGCCTTTCGATCCGCTTGGTGCCGGATCGCTCGCCTTCACCTCGCCTGCACACCTTTCGGGCAGCGACCTTTGGCGTTGCGCGCTAGGCCCTTGCCCACCAGTACCAGAGTGCAGCCATCACCATGAGCCAAAGAATCACGATGACGACCGCGCCGGTGACGCTGCGAGGCTTGTCCTTGCCTTGTCGCAGCCATTCATCGGCGCGAAGCCTGTTTTCTTGCATCAACTCCGCCGGCATCAGGCGGATGGCCAGCCACATCAAGCCCGGCAGGAGCAGCACGTCGTCGACGTAGCCGAGAACCGGAATGAAGTCGGGAATCAGGTCGATAGGGCTGAGCGCATAGGCGACCACGAATGCACACAGCAGCTTGGGCCACAGAGGCGTGCGCGGATCCCGCGCAGCAAACCACAGGGCCACGCCTTCGCGCTTGATGCTTCTGGCCCACGTCCGCAGGCGGCTGGAAATCGACATGGAACGGGCGGCTCCGAACAGGGTGACAAGTGCAACCCTAGCGCACTTGTCGCCAGCCCTTCGTGACCAGGCAGTGAACTGTCGCGACTGCCTCGGCTGCTTCCGACCCGTTGGAAGTGCCCTTGGCCCCACGGCGGCACTCGCCCGCTTCGGCCTCCATTACCTCCTGTGAGGCGCCGGGTTTCGTCCAGCCGGGTGGCACCTGGCTGCTGCCGGGTGATGCACAGGCGGCGAGAAGGCAGGAAAGGAAGAGCGGTGCGGCTACACGCATGGCGCGGCATCTCTGGTGGTTGAGGACGCGCGAGGTTACACCGTTGCATGGCAATGCGGCTGATTCGCGAGCGGCGCCGCATGACTGCACCACGAAGAGAGAGGTGACGGATTGCACGACGCCGATTCCCGATCTCACCCAAACGACAAGACGACGCCGCCTTCAGACGCTGCAATGCCACGCAGACCGCATGCCGCGCCGATTCTGAAGCGCCGCAATCACCGCAACGTTGACGCAGCGCAAGTGCGCCGCGCGATACACCCTCACTAGTTCTTCATGACGATGGGCCTACCCGGGCGCATCGTTCTTTTGCCGTTGCGCACAACACCTTGAGGAGGATGCCGCCGCGAGCCGCGCGATTCGATAGTGCATGCCATGGAGAACCAAAGGAGAGCTTCCATGGCAGCCGCCCCCGCACAAGCCGGCTCACCGCAGCGCCGCAGGCAGGCGCTTTCGATACTCGTGGTCAGCACGCTGGCCTTCACCGTGTGCTTCATGGTGTGGATGATGTTCGGCGTCATCGGCATTCCCATCAAGAAGGCGCTCAACCTCAACGCCACCGAGTTCGGCCTGCTCACCGCCACGCCGGTGCTCACCGGCTCGCTGGTGCGGGTGCCGCTGGGCATCTGGACCGACCGCTTCGGCGGACGCATCGTGATGGCCCTGCTCATGGCCGCCACCGTGCCGGCCATCTGGCTCATGAGCTATGCCACGCAGTACTGGCACTTCCTCGTGATCGGCCTGTTCGTTGGCCTGGCGGGCGGCTCGTTCTCGGTGGGAACGCCCTATGTGGCGCGCTGGTTCCCGAAGAACAAGCAGGGCTTCGCGATGGGCGTGTACGGCGCCGGCAACTCGGGCGCCGCCGTGAACAAGTTCGTGGCCCCTGCGCTGGTGGTGGCCTTCGGCTGGGCCATGGTGCCGCAGGTGTACGCGGCCATCATGCTCGGCACGGTGGTGCTGTTCTGGTTCTTCAGTGCGCACGACCCGGCGCACGTGGTGGCCAGCAACGTCAGGTTCACCGAGCAGCTCAAGGCACTGAAGGACCCGAAGGTGCTGAAGTACTGCCAGTACTACAGCATCGTGTTCGGCGGCTACGTGGCGCTGTCGCTGTGGATGGTGCAGTACTACGTGGGCGAATACGGCCTGGACATCCGCGTGGCCGCGCTGCTGGCCGCCTGCTTCTCGCTGCCCGGCGGCGTGCTGCGCGCCATCGGCGGCTGGCTGTCCGACAAGCACGGCGCCCACAGCGTGACCTGGTGGGTCATGTGGGTGAGCTGGATCTGCCTGTTCCTGCTGAGCTACCCGCAAACCGAGTTCACCGTCACCACCATCAACGGCCCGCGCAGCTTCAGCATCGGCCTGAACGTCTATACCTTCACCGCGGTGATGGCGGTGCTGGGCGTGGCCTGGGCCTTCGGCAAGGCCAGCGTCTTCAAGTACATCAGCGACGAATACCCGCAGAACATCGGCGCCATCTCCGGCATCGTGGGCCTGGCCGGCGGCCTGGGCGGCTTCGTGCTGCCCATCATGTTCGGCGCGCTGCTCGACCTCACCGGCGTGCGCTCGTCGGCCTTCATGCTGATGTACGGCGTGGTGTGGGTCTCGCTCATCTGGATGTACTTCACCGAAGTGCGGCGCACCGAGCTGATGGGCAGGAACGCGCCCGACTCGCCGCACCTGCTGGCGCAGCCCTCGGCCGCGCCAGCCGCCACGGTCAACGCCGGTGCCGCCGCGGCACGGGCCTGAACTTCCTCTTCAACCTCTCGAGGAGCACGACATGGCTTCTTCAGCAGTCATCGCGCAATGGAACCCGGAAGACCAGGGTTTCTGGCGCAACAAGGGCGCGTCCATCGCGCAACGCAACCTGTGGCTTTCGATCCCCGCGCTCACGCTCGCCTTCGCGGTGTGGATGGTGTGGTCGGTGGTGGTGGTGAACCTGCCCACGGTGGGCTTCAAGTTCTCGACCAACCAGCTGTTCTGGCTGGCCTCGCTGCCGGCGCTGTGCGGCGCCACGCTGCGCATCTTCTACTCGTTCGCCGTGCCCATCTTCGGCGGGCGGCGCTGGACGGCGATCTCCACCGCCTCGCTGCTGCTGCCGGCCGGCGGCATCGGCCTCGCCGTGCAGAACCCCGGCACGCCGTACGAGGTGTTCGTGCTGCTGGCGCTGCTGTGCGGCTTCGGCGGCGGCAACTTCGCCTCCAGCATGAGCAACATCAGCTTCTTCTTCCCGAAGGAGAAGAAAGGCACGGCGCTGGGCCTCAACGCGGGCCTGGGCAACCTGGGCGTCTCGATCGTGCAGTTCGTGGTGCCGCTGGTCATCACCGCCGGTGTGTTCGGCGAACTGGGCGGCGAGCCGCAGGCCATCAACAAGGCCGGCCAGCAGGGCCTCATGTGGCTGCAGAACGCCGGCTACGTCTGGGTGCCGTTCATCCTGGCCAGCGCGGTGGCCGCGTGGTTCGGCATGAACGACCTGGCCGAGGCCAAGGCCTCGTTCGCCGACCAGGCGGTGATCTTCAAGCGCAAGCACAACTGGCTGATGTGCTGGCTCTACCTCGGCACCTTCGGCAGCTTCATCGGTTACTCGGCCGGCTTCCCGCTGCTCATCAAGAGCCAGTTCCCCGGCGTGAACGCGCTGCAGTACGCATGGATGGGCCCGCTGGTGGGCGCGCTGGTGCGGCCCGCGGGCGGCTGGCTGTCCGACAAGCTGGGCGGCGCCCGCGTGACCTTCTGGAACTTCATCGCCATGGTGGCCGGCGTGCTGGCGGTGCTGCAGTTCATGCCGCATGGCGGGCAGGGCGGCAACTTCAACGGCTTCCTCATCGCCTTCCTGTTCCTTTTCGCCACCTCGGGCATCGGCAACGGCTCCACCTTCCGCATGATCCCGATCATCTTCCTCACCGAGCGGCAGCGTGCCGCCGGCAGGAGCCGGGCCGAACAGGACCTTGCCGTGAAGGATGCGAACAAGGAGGCTGCCGCCGTGCTGGGCTTCAGCTCCGCGGTCGGCGCCTACGGCGGCTTCTTCATCCCCAAGAGCTACGGCACTTCGATCTCGATGACCGGCGGCCCGGAAGCTGCGCTGTACGTGTTCATCGGCTTCTACGTCACCTGCATCGTGATGACGTGGTGGTACTACAGCCGCAGGCGTGCCGAGATGCCCTGCTGACGACCGGCGCCGTTTACCGAAACGACACATGCCGTTGACCAAGCGTTACCCCACGACCCTTGCCGTTCAAGCCGCATTGACGCACGGCAAGGAGACTGCCCGGACTCCGGAGACACAAGAATGAGCCATTTCCTCGACCGCCTCACCTTCTTCGCCCAGCCGAAGGAGAACTTCTCCGAAGGCCACGGCCTCACCACCGGCGAAGACCGCGCGTGGGAAGACGCCTACCGCCAGCGCTGGGCGCACGACAAGATCGTGCGCTCCACCCACGGCGTGAACTGCACGGGCTCCTGCTCGTGGAAGATCTACGTGAAGGGCGGCATCGTCACCTGGGAAACCCAGCAGACCGACTACCCGCGCACCCGCTGGGACCTGCCCAACCATGAGCCCCGCGGCTGCGCCCGCGGCGCCAGCTACAGCTGGTATCTCTACAGCGCCAACCGGGTGAAGTACCCGCTGGTGCGCGGCCGCCTGCTCAAGCACTGGCGCGCCGCGCGCCTGACCATGGGGCCGGTGGAAGCCTGGGCCTCCATCGTCAACGACCCCGTGCGCCGCGCCGACTACCAGCGCCAGCGCGGCCTGGGCGGCTTCGTGCGTTCCAGCTGGGACGAGGTGAACGAGATCGTCGCGGCCGCCAACGTGTTCACCATCAAGCAGCACGGGCCGGACCGCATCATCGGCTTCTCGCCCATCCCCGCGATGAGCATGGTGAGCTACGCCGCCGGCAGCCGCTACCTGAGCCTCATCGGCGGCGTGTGCATGAGCTTCTACGACTGGTACTGCGACCTGCCGCCTTCGAGCCCGCAGACCTGGGGCGAGCAGACCGACGTGCCCGAGTCGGCCGACTGGTACAACTCGACCTTCATCATCGCGTGGGGCTCCAACGTGCCCCAGACGCGCACGCCCGACGCGCACTTTTTCACCGAGGTTCGCTACAAGGGCGCCAAGACGGTGGCGGTGACGCCGGACTATTCCGAGGTCGCGAAGCTTGCCGACCTGTGGCTGCACCCGAAGCAGGGCACCGACGCCGCCATCGCGATGGCGATGGGCCACGTGATCCTCAAGCGCTTCTATTTCGACAAGCGAAGCGAATACTTCGACGACTACGCACGCCGCTACACCGACCTGCCGCTGCTCGTCATGCTCAAGGAGCAGACGCTGCCCGACGGCCGCCGGCTGCTGGTGCCCGACCGCTACGTGCGGGCCAGCGACTTCCACGGCCACCTCGGCCAGAAGCACCATGCCGAGTGGAAGACGGTGGGCTTCGACGCCACCGGCAAGGCGGTGCTGCCCAACGGCTCCATCGGTTTCCGCTGGGGCCCGGAAGGCGACCCCGACAAGGGCAAGTGGAACCTCGAGAACAAGGAAGCCCGCCACGGCAACGACGTGCACCTGAAGCTGTCGGTGCTCGAAAACGAATGCGGCGCGCAGGCGCATGACGTGCGCACCGTGGGCTTCCCGTACTTCGGCGGCATCGACTCGCCGCAGTTCACCGCCAACAAGCAGCAGGACGTGCTGGCCCGCCAGGTGCCGGTGACCACGCTGCCGGTCGAGGAGAACGGCGTGCAGCGCGAGGCGATCGTCGCCACGGTGTTCGACCTGATGGTGGCGCACTACGGCATCGACCGCGGCTTCGCCGGCGACGACGTGCCGAAGGGCTTCGACGACAACAAACCCTACACGCCGGCCTGGGCCGAGCACATCACCGGCGTGAAGCGCGAGCAGATCGTCACCGTGGCCGAGCAGTTCGCCGACAACGCCGACAAGACCCACGGCAAGTCGATGGTGATCATCGGCGCGGCGATGAACCACTGGTACCACTGCGACATGAACTACCGCGGCATCATCAACATGCTGATGATGTGCGGCTGCATCGGCCAGAGCGGCGGTGGCTGGGCGCACTACGTGGGCCAGGAGAAGCTGCGCCCGCAGACCGGCTGGACGGCGCTGGCCTTCGCGCTCGACTGGCTGCGCCCGCCGCGCCAGCAGAACTCCACCAGCTTCTTCTACGCGCACACCGACCAGTGGCGCTACGAGAAGCTCGGCGTGGACGAAGTGCTCTCGCCGCTGGCCGACCGCAAGCAGTACGGCGGCAGCATGATCGACTACAACGTACGTGCCGAACGCATGGGCTGGCTGCCCAGCGCGCCGCAGCTGCAGACCAACCCGCTGACGGTGGTGCGCGATGCGGCTGCGCAGGGCGTGGACACGAAGCAGTACGTGGTCGACGGGCTCAAGAGCGGCGCGCTGCAAATGAGCTGCGAAGACCCGGACCACCCGGCCAACTGGCCGCGCAACATGTTCGTGTGGCGCTCCAACATCCTGGGCTCATCCGGCAAGGGCCACGAATACTTCCTCAAGCACCTGCTGGGCACCAGCCACGGCGTGCAGGGCAAGGACCTCGGCTCGCAGGATGCGAAGCCCGAGGAGGTGGTCTGGCGCGACAAGGCCCCCGAAGGCAAGCTCGACCTGCTGGTGACGCTCGACTTCCGCATGAGCACCACCTGCCTGTATTCGGACATCGTGCTGCCCACGGCCACCTGGTACGAGAAGAACGACCTCAACACCAGCGACATGCACCCGTTCATCCACCCGCTGTCCACCGCGGTGGACCCGGCCTGGCAGGCCCGCAGCGACTGGGATATCTACAAGGGCTTCGCGAAGAAGTTCAGCGAAGTCTGCGTGGGCCACCTGGGTGTGGAGAAGGAGGTGGTGCTGACGCCGCTGATGCACGACACCGCGGGCGAGCTGGCTCAACCCTTCGGCGTGGCCGACTGGAAGCGCGGCGAGTGCGACCTGGTGCCCGGCAAGACGGCGCCGCAGGTCACCGTGGTCGAGCGGGACTACCCCAACGTCTTCAAGCGCTTCACGTCGCTCGGGCCGCTGATGGGCAAGCTGGGCAACGGCGGCAAGGGCATCGGCTGGAACACGCAGGACGAGGTGCAGCACCTGGCCGAGCTCAACGGCACGGTGGGCGAACCCGGGGCTTCGCAGGGCCTGCCGCGGATCGACACCGACATCGACGCCGCCGAGGTGGTGATGATGCTGGCGCCAGAGACCAACGGCCACGTCGCGGTGAAGGCTTGGGAGGCCTTGAGCAAGCAGACCGGCCGCGAGCATGCGCACCTCGCGCTGCACCGCGAAGACGAGAAGATCCGCTTCCGCGACATCCAGGCGCAGCCGCGCAAGATCATCAGCTCGCCCACCTGGAGCGGGCTCGAGAGCGAGAAGGTCTCCTACAACGCCGGCTACACCAACGTGCACGAGTTGATCCCCTGGCGCACGCTCACGGGGCGGCAGCAGTTCTACCAGGACCACCCGTGGATGCGCGACTTCGGCGAGGGCTTCACGTCCTACCGCCCGCCGGTGGACCTGAAGACCATTGCCGAGGTGAAGGGCCGCAAGCCCAACGGCGAGCAGGAGCTGGTGCTCAACTTCATCACGCCGCACCAGAAGTGGGGCATCCACTCGACCTACAGCGACAACCTGCTGATGCTCACGCTCAACCGCGGCGGGCCGGTGGTGTGGATCAGCGAGACCGACGCCAAGGCGGGCGGCATCGAGGACAACGACTGGATCGAGCTCTACAACGTGAACGGCGCCATCGCCGCGCGCGCGGTGGTGAGCCAGCGCGTGAACCCCGGCATGGTGCTCATGTACCACGCGCAGGAAAAGATCGTGAACACACCGGGCTCCGAGATCACAGGCCAGCGCGGCGGCATCCACAACTCGGTGACCCGCATCGTGCTCAAGCCCACCCACATGATCGGCGGCTACGCGCAGCTGAGCTACGGCTTCAACTACTACGGGACCATCGGCACCAACCGCGACGAGTTCGTGGTGGTGCGCAAGATGAAGAAGATCGATTGGATGGACGGTGAATGAATACCTTCACCACAGAGGCGCGGAGGACGCGGAGGACCGCAGAGAAGTCCGGAATGCCTCCGCGAATCTCTGCGTCCTCCGCGTCTGCGCGGTGAAGCATTCCGTTTGAGTTTGGAGCAAGAAATGAAAGTACGCGCACAGATCGGCATGGTCCTGAACCTCGACAAGTGCATCGGCTGCCACACCTGCTCGGTCACCTGCAAGAACGTGTGGACCAGCCGGCCGGGCATGGAATACGCATGGTTCAACAACGTCGAGACCAAGCCGGGCATCGGCTACCCGAAGGAGTGGGAGAACCAGGACAAGTGGAACGGCGGCTGGGTGCGCCGCGCCGATGGATCCATCGAGCCGCGCCAGGGCGGCAAGTGGAAGCTCCTGATGAAGATCTTCGCCAACCCGAACCTGCCGCAGATCGACGACTACTACGAGCCCTTCACCTTCGACTACGACCACCTGCAGTCATCGCCGGAGAGCAAGGCCGCGCCCACCGCACGCCCGCGCAGCCTGATCACGGGGCAGCGCATGGAAAAGATCGAGTGGGGCCCGAACTGGGAAGAGATCCTCGGCGGCGAGTTCAGCAAGCGCTCGAAGGACAAGAACTTCGACGATGTGCAGAAGGACATCTACGGCCAGTTCGAGAACACCTTCATGATGTACCTGCCGCGCCTGTGCGAGCACTGCCTCAACCCGGCGTGCGTGGCGTCGTGCCCCTCGGGCTCGATCTACAAGCGCGAGGAAGACGGCATCGTGCTGATCGACCAGGACAAGTGCCGCGGCTGGCGCATGTGCGTCTCGGGCTGCCCCTACAAGAAGATCTACTACAACTGGGAGACCGGCAAGGCCGAGAAGTGCATCTTCTGCTACCCGCGCATCGAAGCGGGCCAGCCCACGGTGTGCTCGGAAACCTGCGTGGGCCGCATCCGCTACCTGGGCGTGCTGCTGTACGACGCCGACCGCATTGCCGAGGCGGCGAGCGTGGAACACGACCGCGACCTCTACCAGGCGCAGCTCGACATCTTCCTCGACCCGCATGACCCCAAGGTGGTCGCTCAGGCCCGTGCCGACGGCATCCCCGAGGCCTGGCTCGAAGCGGCGAAGAAGAGCCCTGTCTACAAGATGGCGGTGGACTGGAAGATCGCGCTGCCGCTGCACCCCGAGTACCGCACGCTGCCCATGGTGTGGTACGTGCCGCCGCTGTCGCCCATCACGGCCGCCGCACAGGCCGGCCACGTGGGCGTGAACGGCGAGATCCCCGACGTGAACCAGCTGCGCATCCCGGTGCAGTACCTGGCCAACCTGCTGACAGCGGGCGACACCGGCCCGGTGGTGCGTGCGCTCGAACGCATGCTGGCCATGCGTGCCTACCAGCGCGAGCGCCACGTCGAAGGCCGCGACAACCTCGCGGCGCTGCAGCAGGTCGGCCTGAGTGCCGCCGAGGTGCAGGAGATGTACCAGGTGATGGCGATCGCCAACTACGAGGACCGATTCGTCATTCCGAGCACGCACCGCGAATACGCCGAGAACGCCTTCGACATGAAGGGCGGCTGCGGCTTCTCGTTCGGCAACGGCTGCTCCGACGGCGCGGGCGACACGAGCCTCTTCGGCGGCAAGAAGCGCCGCACCATCCCCATCAAGGCCACGGTGTGAAAGGGCAGGGCAGACACATGAATCCAAGCTTCGTTCACCGCAACGCCTGCCGCTCGCTGGCCCTGCTGCTGCGCTATCCCGACGACGAGGTGCGCGAACTGCTGCCCAGGCTGCGCGAAGCCCGCGTCTTCGAGCTGGCGCTTTCGGGCGCCACGAGCGACGCGCTGCAGCGTTTCATCGACCACCTGCTGGAGCGCGACGCGCTCGACGCGCAGGCCGAATACGTCGACTGCTTCGACCGAGGCCGCCGCACCTCGCTGCACCTGTTCGAGCACGTGCACGGCGACTCCCGCGACCGTGGGCCGGCCATGATCGACCTGCAGCAGACCTACGAGCGGGCGGGCCTCTACCTGGCGCCGGGCGAACTGCCCGACTACCTGCCCGCGGTGCTGGAGTTCGTCTCCACCCAGCCGGCCGACGTGGCGCAGGAGTTCCTGGCCGAGATGGCGCACATCCTCAACGCGCTGCATGCGGCGCTCGAGAAGAAGCGCAGCCCGTATGCCGCGGTGGTGGCCGCCACGCTCGAACTCGCCGGCGAGCCGGTGAAGCCGGTAGCCGTGGCCGAAGAAGAGCCGCTCGATGCGAGCTGGGCCGAGCCCGAGGCCTTCGACGGCTGCACCAGCAAGGGCAGCCAACGCCCGGGCGCCGCGCAGCCGGTGCACATCGTGCGCAAGACAACGAACTCATCCGCCATCGGAGGAGCTGCAGCATGAACACCCTCAACACCTTCTTGTTCGGCCTGTACCCCTACGTCTGCCTCACGGTCTTCTTCGTCGGCAGCCTGCTGCGTTTCGACCGTGACCAGTACACCTGGAAGAGCGATTCGTCGCAGCTGCTGCGCACCGGCTCGCTGCGCTGGGGCAGCAACCTGTTCCACGCCGGCGTGCTGTTCCTCTTCTTCGGCCACAGCGTGGGCATGCTCACGCCGCACTTCCTGTACGAGCCCTTCATCAGCGCGGGGCACAAGCAGCTCATGGCCATGGTGAGCGGCGGCATCGCCGGCCTGCTGGGCTTCGCGGGCGTGTCGCTGCTGCTGCACCGCCGGTTGTTCGACGCCCGCATCCGCGCCACGTCCAAGGCCAGTGACATCGTGATCCTCGTGCTCATGTGGCTGCAGCTGGCGCTGGGGCTGGCGACCATTCCGCTGTCGGCGCAGCACCTCGACGGCGGCATGATGATGCAGCTGGCCGAATGGGCGCAGCGCATCGTCACCTTCCGCCCCGGCGCCGCCGAGCTGATGGCCGGCGTGGGCTGGGTGTTCAAGGCGCACATGGTGCTGGGCATGACGATGTTCCTCGTGTTCCCGTTCACCCGGCTCGTGCACGTGTGGAGCGGCTTCGGCACGCTGGCCTACGTGCTGCGCCCCTACCAGCTGGCCCGCAGCCGGCGGCTCAACCTGCCGCAAGGCCAGTTGACGCCGCAGCGCGGCCTGCCGGCGGTGCCGCAAGGCGCGCAGGTTCCTGCGGCCACGCAGCCGGGCTACGCCGCCGTGCCTGCCCACCAGCGCGAAGCGCGTACCTGAGATGAACCCCAATTCATTCACCGCAGAGACACGGAGGACGCGGAGGACCGCAGAGGAATACCTGCTTTTCTCCGCGGATCTCAGCGTCCTCCGCGCCTCCGCGGTGAAGGTATTGGCGAACGATGCGCGAACCACATCGTTCGTGGCGTAGCAGCCGACAGGAGATCCACATGCTGACCACCACCATTGCCCACGTGAACGGCGTACCGCTGCATGCAGCGGGCGAACAGCACGACGAAGAAACCCTGCGCCAGCGCGCCTGCAGCGAGCTGCTGCGCCAGGCGGCCCAGCGCGGAGGCCTGCTGTCTCAGGACGACCCGGCGCCGCAAGGCGGTGCCATGAGCAGTGCAGCGAGCGAGGCCATCGAGCAACTGCTTGAACGCCAGCTCGTGCTGCCCGAGCCGTCTGAAGAAGCCTGCCGGCGCCACTACGAAGCCAACCGCCAGGGCTATGCTCACGGCGAGCGCGTGCTGCTGCGCCATGTGTTGTTCGCAGTGACACCGGGTGTGGACGTGAACGCACTGCGCGCCAAGGCCGAAGGCGTGCTGCTCGCGTTGCGCTGCGCCACGCCGCAGGACGGCGCGTTTGCCGAGGCCGCAGCCCAATGGTCCAACTGCCCGAGCGGCCGGCACGGCGGTGAGCTGGGCTGGCTCACGAAGGCCGATTGCGCTACCGAGTTCGCCCGCGAGGTGTTCGGCACGCAAGAGATCGGTGTGCTGCCGCGCCTCGTGCACAGCCGCTTCGGCCTGCACGTGGTGGAGGCGCTGGCGCGCGAGCGCGGCGAGGTACCGGGCTTCGAGCAGGTGCGTGCTGCGGTGCAGCTTTCGCTGCGCCAGCGGGCGTGGGTGACCATGCTGCGCCAGTACCTTCAGCTGCTGGCCGGCGATGCGCTGGTCGAAGGCGTGGTGCTCGACACCGCCGACACACCGCTCGTGCAGTGAGCCGCCATGCCCGACGAACTGCTGCAGCGGCTGCGCCGGTTCCATGACGACGCCTTTCCGCAGTACCGCACGCGCTTTCAGGACCTGGTGACCGACGGGCAGCACCCCACAACGCTCTTCATCGGCTGTTCGGATTCGCGGCTCGTGCCTTACCTGCTGACAGGGGCCGGACCGGGTGAACTCTTCATGGTGCGCAACGTGGGCGCCCTGGTGCCGCCGTGCTGCGGCACCAGAGATGGCGGCCACCACGGTACCGCCGCTGCCATCGAGTTCGCGGTGCTGAACCTCAAGGTGCGCCGCATCATCGTGTGCGGCCACAGCCATTGCGGCGCCATGAAGGCGCTGTACGAAGACGTCTCCCCCGAAGCACGCAACCTCGGCGCCTGGCTCGACCTCGCCCGCGAAGCAGCATTGCCAGTGTGTCTTTATGCCCCCGAGACGCCTTCGGCGTCGCCCCCCCAAGGGGGTGCGCAGGGCTTGGGGCGGCCCGGCGCCCTGCCACGCCCCGAGGTGCTGCGCCGCACCGAACAGCGCGCCGTGGTGCTGCAGCTCGAGCGGCTCATGGACTACCCCATGGTGCGTAGCCGCGTCGAACGCGGCGAGCTCTCGCTACACGGCTGGCACTACGTCATCGAAGACGGCGAGGTGCACGTGTTCGACGTGAAGAGCGGCAGCTTCGTGCCGGCCTCGTGCGCGGAACACAGCGGCACCGGCCCCTACAAGCAGCACGAGGAAGGCGCCGTCTTCAACGAGATCGACACGGCCCTGCGCGGCGCACAAGCATCGCAGGGCCACGGCGCGGCCGCTACGGCTGGGTAACGCCTGCGAAGTTCACCAGGTCGGCGAAGGTGAAGTCACCCGGCGTCTTGGAAGGCAGGCTGGGCGCGAAGCCGTTGTCGACGTGCAGGTACGAAGACGCGTCGCGCTTGAGCATGCGCACGAAGGTGCGTGCCACGATGCCGCCTCCCACGGGGCCGAGCTGGTTGCCTTGCTGCATGACTGCGGCCTCGCGCAGCACGTAGTACCACAGCGGTGTCTTCTGCATCAGCAGGCCGCCATTGGCGTTCAGCAGCGCCACCTCGTTGGCGGGCAGGCCGGCCGTGAGCTGCGCGGCCGTCATGGGTACGGCGCCGAGCAAGGTGGCCATCGCCTGGCCGCTGGGCAGCCCGAGCGCCAGGCCCCGCAACAGGTTGCGCTTGGCCAGCATGGCCATCAGGCCGCTGAAGCCGGGCAGCGACGAAAGGCCGTTGGCCAGCACGCTGTCGATCTTGCGCGCACTGTTGAACACCGGCACCGCAATGCCGGTGTCGAAGAACGCGTTGAAGTCGATCACCCAGTTCGAACGCACCGGAATGTGCGGCTTGCGGATGAACTTGAACACGTCGGACAGCGGCTGGTTCGTGAAGTTGTGGTTGAGCCAGTAGGTGTCGCGGATCATGCTGTGACCGAAGCGATAGGCCGCCACCGAAAACTCCACCGGCATGCTGAAGGGGCTGCCGGGCAGCACGGCCACCGAGTGCATGGCTTCATCCACGGCCGGCTGCCCGCAGATGCGGCGCAGGAAGTCGTGCACCACGGCCCACTGGAAGTGGTGCGTCACCAGCCGCTTGGCTTCCACGAAGACGTCGCCGCTGAAGCCTTGCGACACCAGCTGGTCGACCACGCGGTTGTGGAAGCGCAGCATCGCGTGGTGGAACTGGCTCACGATGAGGTTCTCGTCGTTGCGCGGGTCGCCGATCACGGCCGTGAGCGAGCTGTTGGCCGGGTCGATGGGGTTGTGGATGCGTGGCACGTCGAAGCTGCGCTGCTCCTTCATGCCCGCGCCGCCCGCATTGCCGCCTGCGCCGCCCGGCCCGTTCTGCTGGTTCGAGCCGAGCGCGAACTTGATCGCCGTGGGCGGTGAGCCGGCAGAAGGGAAGACGTAGAGGAAGGGGTCGAGCGCCGGGCCGCGGCCGTACACCGAGTCGAGTTCCAGCAGCGGCGTGCGCATGTTGTTGATGGTCTCGGCGTCGGTGGGCGCATCGAGCGTCGAGCTCACGTCGAACGTGATGTCGTGGTCGATGAACTGGCCCACATAGGTGAAGCCTGCGGGAATGGGACCGTCGGTGATGCCGTTCTCGCGGCCGGCCGTGCCCATGAGCTCGCCCAGCTGCTCGAGCAGCGTGCGCGTGGACGCATCGAAGGGCAGCCGGCTCTTCGTGCGCACGCGCAGAGGGGCCATGTAGCCGAACTTGTCTGCGCAAGGCGAGTTGCGCGTCGCGAAGGGAAACCAGAACAGCGGCACCTTCACACCATGGAAGCCCTGGCGCGACGTGCTGAGCGCGTCGGCGGAGGCTTTGACATCGGTGGGCCTCTCCTTCCAGTCCTGCGTTGCGGGTCTTGTCTTGTCGAGCATTTCGCATTTCTCCGTGGGCCGGTTCGGCAACCGTTGCTGAACCTGGGCGCGCAGGATAGGGACGCACATGCGCGGCTGGCATCCCTAGCACTGTGGAAAGCGCAGTTCAGCCTAGGGATGCAGCCTTGGGGATGGACAAGGCCAGTTCCCGTGGCTGTTTGAGTCAGGTCAATACGGCGCGCGTGGCCGCTGCCTAGACTGGATGCAGGCAACAGAGCACCAAGCTTCATCAGGAGAGACGATGTACCAACGCCTGCTCGTTCCGGTCGATGGCAGCGAGCTGTCGGCCCGCGCGATGCAAAAGAGCATCGAGCTGGCTCGCCAGCTGGGCGCCGCGATCACCGGCTTCGTGGCCGAGCCGGTGGGCCCGTCGCCCGCGCCGGGCACGAGCCCGCGGGCCGTGGCCGAGGCCTTCATCGTCCATGAAGAACGTGCGGCCGAGCATGCACGCCGCGTGCTGCGCGAGTTCGAGCGCCAGGCGCAGTGGGCGGGTGTGTCGTTCGCAGGCGAGTTCTCGCATGCGCACAACGTCGACGTGGCCATCGCCCATGCAGCCGAAGCCCACCAGTGCGACATGATCGTCATGGTCACGCACGGCCGCGGCTCCTTCGGTCAGCTGCTGTTCGGCTCGCACACCAAGGCCGTGATGCAGCGCAGCCGCGTGCCGCTGCTGGTGCTGCACTGATGGCCATCCACCCCGAGATGCAGCCGCTGCTCGCAAGCAGCGGCCTGGCGGGCTTGACGCTGGGCGAGCGCAGGCTGCTGCCCATCGTGCAGGGCGGCATGGGCGTGGGCGTGTCGGCACACCGCCTGGCCGGCAGCGTGGCCGCGCTGGGCGGCGTGGGCACCATCAGCTCGGTAGACCTGCGGCGCCATCACCCCGACCTGATGGAGCGCACGCGCGGCATCGGCTTCGGCGAAAGCGCCAAGGCGCTCATCGATGCGGCCAACCTCGAAGCACTGTCGCGCGAGATCGCGCGAGCGCGAGAGCTGGCAGGCGGCCTGGGCCTGCTGGCGGTGAACGTGATGCGCGCCGTGGGCGAATACGCCGCCAGCGTGAAGCGGGCGTTGGAAGAGGGCATCGACGCCGTGGTGGTGGGCGCCGGCCTGCCGCTGGACTTGCCCGACCTCGCGGCCGAGCACCCCAAGGCGCTGCTTGTGCCCATCCTTTCAGACGCGCGAGGCGTGCAGCTCATCGTGCGCAAGTGGGAGCGCAAGAAGCGCATGCCCGATGCCATCGTGATCGAACACCCGCGCCTGGCCGGGGGCCACCTGGGCGCCGCGAAGATCGAAGACCTGAACGACTCGCGCTTCGACTTCGAGAACGTGATCCCGCAGTCGCGCGAGTTCCTGAAGAGCGCGGGCGTCGAACGCGAGATCCCGCTCATCGCGGCCGGCGGCATCCGCGGCCATGAAGACATTGCCCGCGTGCAGGCGCTGGGCGCGGCCGGCGTGCAGCTGGGCACGCCGTTCGCGGTGACCGAAGAGGGCGACGCGCACCCCGAGTTCAAGCGCGTGCTCGCCGAAGCGAAGGACGAAGAGCTGGTGGAGTTCACCAGCGTGGCCGGCCTGCCGGCGCGCGCGGTGCCCACGCCGTGGCTCAGGGCTTATCTGACGCTCGAGCCCCGGCTGCAGGCCGTGGCGCATGCCAAGGCGCGCTGCACCAAGGCCTTCGACTGCCTGGCGCAATGCGGCCTGCGTGACGGCTTTGCCACCTGGGGCCAGTTCTGCATCGACCACCAGCTCGCAGCCGCGCTGCGCGGCGACGTGAAGAAGGGCCTCTTCTTTCGCGGCGTGGGCAAGCTGCCTTTCGGCGAGCGCATTGCCAGCGTGCGGGAATTGATGGAGAGGTTGCTTGCGAGAACCGGCGAAGGCTCACGGCCCCCCGGACTCGCGGGGGCTGCAACATGCCGTAACGGTTGACGGCCAGGACAGCCGAAGCCCTGCTGCTAAGCTGCCGCGCGCCACGCAATGCCGCGTGCGCACGCAGAGGGAGCGACC
>CAMLLU010000030.1 GCA_946480925.1 uncultured Rivibacter sp. | reverse complement strand
TGCTGCTGAGCCCCGCGGTCACGCAGGACATCCGCGAGCAGGTGCGCCGCATCCTCGGTTCCACCGCGGGCCGCGTGGTCGCCATCGTGTCGTCGGACGTGCGGCGCTACGTGAAGACGCTGCTCGAGCCCGTGGCGCCGCAGCTGCCGGTGCTGTCGTACCAGGAGGTCGACGAAGACGTGGCCTTGCAACCTGTGGGCTGGGTGACCAACCCTCAAGCGCAATGAGGGGCTGAAATGAGACCTCCAATTCATTCACCACGCAGACGCGGAGAACGCGGAGGACCGCAGAGAAGCCCAGTATTTCTCCGCGAGTCTCTGCGCTCTCCGCGCCTCTGCGGTGAAGTGTTTCGGCCCGTTTGCTTCGGGGGCAGACCATGACCCCCCAGAACATCCTGGACATCACGCGCGAAGGGCTGCTCATCGTGCTGTGGGTGTCGCTGCCCGTGGTGGCGGTGGCCACCATCACCGCGCTGCTGGTGGCCGTGGTGCAGGCCGTCACGCAGATCCAGGACCAGAGCATCGGCCAGTCGATCCGGCTCATCGCGGTGATGCTGGCCATCATCGCCACGGCCGGCTGGATGGGCCGCGACGTGATGCGCTTTGCAGAGCGCGCCTTCCACACCTTGACCCAGCTTCCATGACGGCCGTGCCCGCGCAACTGCTTCGACTGCGAACCTTCCTGTGGCTTTGCGCCGCGATGCTGTGCCTGCTGCATGCGGGGCCGGCCAAGACTGCCGAGCTGCAATGGCGCGGCCGGCCGTTCCAGATCGTGGCCAACGAAAAGCCGCTGCCGGACTTCCTGCGCGAGCTGGCGGCTTCGCAAGGCACCACCGCAGTCATCGACGGCAAGGTGGGCGGCACCATCAGCGGCAAGTTCAACGGCTCGGCGCTCAGCATCCTCAACAGCGTGTGCGCCACCAACGGCCTCACGTGGTACTACGACGGTGCCTTCCTCTTCGTGGACCCGGCCAGCGACGCCCGGAACGAGGTGCTGCCCATCGCGAGCGGCAATGCGCGCGGCATCGCCGAAACGCTGGCGCGGCTGAAGATCTCCGACAACCGCTATCCGCTGTCCATCAGCGAAAGGGAAGGCAGCGTCTACGTCTCGGGACCGAAGCGCTACGTCGAGATGGTGCGCCAGGCGGTGAAGCTGGTGGACCAGCGTGCGGCGCTGGCCGACGGTGCGGAGATCCGCCTGTTCCCGCTGAAGTACGCCTGGGCCGCGGACTTTCGCATCAACCGCTCGGGCAAGGAGACGGTGATCCCCGGCGTGGCCAACGTGCTGCGCAGCCTGTACGGCAAGGGCGGGCCCAACGGCAGCAGCGACGGCCGCACTGCCAACTCGCCGTTCTCTGTGGGGCCGAGCCGCCAGCTGCGGCTGCGCACGGGTGAGACGATCAACGCGCCCAAGGTCGAGATCCCCACCGCGGGCGGCGGTGAAGAAGGCGGCTTGCCGAGCTTCGGCAGCGGCGATCTGCCGCAGTTCCAGGCCGACTCGCGCATGAACGCGGTGCTGGTGCGCGACACGCCCGACCGCATGCGCCAGTACGAGAAACTCATCGAGTCCATGGACGTGCGGCCGCGCCTCATCGAGGTGGAGGTGACCATCATGGACATCAGCACCGACACCCTCGACAGCCTGGGCGTGGACTGGCGCTGGCACGGCCGCCACGGCGACCTGCAGACCGGCCGTGGCGACCGCCCGCCGCTCACTTGGAACGGCGCCACCACCGAAGGCGGCACCACCGGCAGCACCACGCCGCTGGGCATGGTGTTCACCGCGGCCATCGGCCACGACATCCGCAACTACCTGCTGGCTCGCGTGAGTGCGCTGGCCGAAAAGGGCGATGCGAACTTCGTGGCGCGGCCCAAGGTGATGACGCTCGACAACACCGAGGCCGTCCTCGAGAACCTGTCGGAGTTCTACGTGCGGGTCGACGGCTTCCAGGACGCGGGGCTCTTCAGCGTGACGGCGGGCACTTCGGTGCGCGTCACGCCGCTCATCATCGACGAGAAGACCGCGCGCGGCGTGATGATGTCCATCGACATCGTCGACGGCGACCTGAGCTCCCAGGCGGTGGACAGCATCCCCATCGTGCGGCGGCGCACCGTGAACACGCAGGCACTGGTGGACGAAGGCACGAGCCTGCTGATCGCAGGCTACTCGTCGGAAGAGAAGAGCAACGCCACCTCCGGCGTGCCGGTGCTGTCGAGCATCCCCATCTTGGGCAACCTGTTCAAGTACAGCGAGAAGAAGCGCGTGAACATGGAGCGCTTCTATCTGCTGACGCCGCGGCTCGTGACGCCGGCGTCGCTCAACGCCACACCGGCACCGGGAGGCTGAAGTGAAGCACCAATTCATTCACCGCGGAGGCGCGGAGAACGCGGAGGACTGCGGAGAAGACGTGTATGCCTCCGCGAGGCTCCGCGCCCTCTGCGCCTCTGTGGTGAAGGATGTCCAGGCGTGGCGGGAGGACCATTGAGATGGACCACTCCCAAACCAACCATGGCTGGTGCCTGCGCTTCCTGAGCGGCGCGGTGAAGGGCCGCACCATCGCGCTCAAGCCCGGCGCCAACGTGCTGGGCTCGGGCGGTGATTGCGAAGTGATGCTGCCTGGCGGCGACGTGCTGCCACGGCATCTGGTGTTCACCGTGGGCGAACTCGTCGTCACCATGCAGAAGGTCGGCACGGCCTCCGCACGGCTGAACGGCGAAGACATGAAGCAGCAGCGCAAGAGCGTGGTGGCCGGCGACATCGTGTCGCTGGGCAACATCGACTTTCAGCTCGACCGCACCTACCCGGCCGCAGCCGAGCCCGACGACCGCATGTTCGCCGGGCCCGAAAGCGTGCTGCCCGGCGCCACGGTGCAGGCACAGCCGCCGGCCGCGCCGCTGCCGCGCCATGGCTACTGGGCCGGCGGAGTGCTGGCGGTGCTGGCGCTGGCGGGCTTGACCGCTGTCGCGGTGGGGGCGGGCAACCCTTCGCACCACGGCACCGGCAGCGTGAACCTCGCCGAGGTGGAAAAGGCGCTCGCGCCGTTCCCCGAAGTGGAGGTGTTGGCCGCGCAGGGCGGGCAGTTCGCGGTGAAGGGCTATGTGGAATCGCGCCAGCGCCGCCTGTCGCTGCAGGACGCCATGGCGCCGTTCGGCCGCAAGGTCAGCGTGAACGTGCATGCGGCCGATGAAATGGTCGAGCAGGCTCGCCGCTACGTCAGCGACCCGGGCGTGGCCGTCACCTATGCCGGCCAGGGCCGGCTCGTCATGTCGGGCACGGTCGAAGACGAGTCGGTGCGCCAGAAGATCCGCCGCCTGGGCGAAGACCTGCACCCGGCGGTGCTGGTGTCCGACAAGGTGGTGTACCGGCCCAAGCCCGAGGGCGAACGCAATACCGACCTGCAGGCGCAGTGGAGCGCATGGCAGAGCGTGCTGCCCGGTCGCATGGTGAGCATCACCGACGACGGCAACGGCTTGAAGCACATCCAGCTGTCCAACGGCAGCCGCTACTACGAAGGCTCGGTGCTGCGCTCGGGCGCGGAGCTCAAGCGCATCGACCCCGATGGCCTGGTGGTCAGCGGCGCGCCCGATGCGAAGCAGCAGCAACAGACACGACAGCAGGCGAGGTGATGGACGCAGCGTTTGCACCCCCATCCCGCTCTGCTCGACGCATTTCATGCGGCGGTACTCCGCCGCGTGGAATTCCCTGCCTGCCTCAAACGGGCGGGCAGGGCTGACCACTGGCACTCAACCCCAAAACGCTAGGAGAAAAGACATGGCTGCAGTTGATACCTCCATCGAGAAGATGAACCAGGCCGCCGCCGACAACGCCAAGCTGATGGCCGCCAGCATGGCTGCGTCCACCAGCATCCAGGGCGCCGCCTCCACCGCTCACACGGTGAACGGCGCTGCTGCCGCGGGCGGTGAAGTGGCCAAGGCCACCGGCAACGACATCCGCCAGGCCGCCAAGTCGTCCTGATCGGACCGCCCGGTGCGCGATGCGCGAACCGCGTCGCGCACCCGGTCTTGCCCCAAAAGCGCAAGGCAGCGGCGGCGCCCGAGCCGGGTGCATGCCGCGTTCTCGCGTTGGAGCGGCGCTCCGTCGATTCAAGAGGTGAACCATGACCGACCCCGTCGCGCTGGCCGCGCAGCCAGCTGAGATCGCAGCGACACAGCAGCAGCAAGCCGCAGGCAGCGCGCAGCGCTTCGACCCTGCCGACACCAAGCTGTTCGCCAACATGATGCAAGGCATGCCGGTGCCACCGCCTTCGGTGGCCGGTGGACCCAGCACGCTGGGCGATGCCGCCAAGGCAGTGGCCGCGCAGCTGTCGGGCAACGTGCGCTCGTATGAAGACATGCGCCGCAGCATGCTCGAGGCGATGGACCTGTCGGATCCCATCAAGACCATGTTCGTGTTGACCGACCACTCGATGGAGGCCCACACGATGTTCGCCAAGCTGCACATTTCCACCGGCCTGGCCAGCGCGGCCACCGGGCTGTTCGGCACCTTGCTGAAGAACCAGCAGTGAGGCTGCCATGACCGTGCACCACTGGCTCCGGCCACTCATCACGCTGGCCCTTGCATTCACGCTCGCGGGCTGCAAGGTCGCCCTGTACTCGGGCCTCAACGAGCAGGAGGCCAACGAGATCGTCGCGGCCCTGTCGGCCGAAGGCATCTCGGCCGCCAAGGAACGCGTCGAAGGCAACAACTGGGAAGTGCAGGTGGACGAAGGCCGCCTGGGCACCGCCCTCGACGTGCTGCGTGCGCAAGGCCTGCCGCACGACCGCTACGCCAGCATGGGCGACGTGTTCCAGAAGCAGGGCCTGGTGTCCACGCCCGCTGAAGAACGCATGCGCTACATCTACGCGGTGTCGCAGGAGCTCTCGCAGACGCTGCGCAACGTCGACGGCGTGGTGGCCGCCCGCGTGCACGTGGTCATTCCTGCCAACGATCCGCTGAGCGACCGCGTGCGCCCGTCGTCGGCGGCCGTGTTCATCAAGCACCGGTCCGACGTGGACCTGCGCCTGCTGGCCCCCGCAGTGAAGGACATGGTGGCCCACAGCATCGAAGGCCTCACGCACGACCAGGTGTCGCTGTCGCTGTTCGAGGCACGCCGGCCGGCGACGGCCAACGGTGCGGCCGAAGCGAACGGCAACGGTGGTGGTAATGGCCAGATCCTCGGCATGCTGTCGCCCAGCGCGGCTGCGGTGCTGCTCGGGCTGCTGTTGCTGGCTGCCGTGTGCCTGATGGTGCTGCCCACGCTGCTGCGGCGCCAGGGCCTGGATTGGCGCACCTGGGCACGCCGACAGGTACTACGGCGGTGAAGTGGCCCACCCCCGTAGCGGCTTCGCCGGCCTTGCAGGCCGCGCCGGACCGAGGACGGTCCGGCTCTTCGCCAGGCACGAACAGTCCGCAGGGACTGTTCGTGTCCGGGCTCAGCCCCCTCAAGGGGGCGACGCCAGCGGACCGGCGAAGCCGGATCCGCGGCGTCCGCTGGGCTGCGACCGCTGGACGCGGCGCAGAGGTTCATGCGTCGACGGTGCCGCTTCGGCGCCATGGAAAACTAGGATGAAACTTCAATTCATTCACCGCGGAGACGCAGAGAACGCGGAGGACCGCAGAGAAAGCCTGTATTTCTCTGCGGATCCTCTGCACCCTCCGCGCCTCCGCGGTGAAGGACGTTTTCTCTTTGCATTTCAGGCGTTGCGGGCGGTATGCAGCGCAATGGGCCGCTGAGATGACCGCTCTGCCAGCAACCCACAGCGGCGGCCCCGGGCCGATGGACCTGGTGCGGCTGGTGACGCGCTTCAACCTCCACCCAGAGGCCGACCTCCACCCGAGCTGGCTGCCGGTCGACTGGCCGGCGCGTCACCGCATTCCGGCCAGGCTGGGCCTGCGAGGCAGCGCTGTGCTGTCGCAGTTGCTCATGCGCGCTTCGGCCAGGGGCGTGCCGAGCGACTTCAATTTCGACTCGCGCGTCAAGCGCCTGGTGCTGCTCGATGCCGGCTCGCTGCGGCGGCTGGCGCTGTATTGCGGGTTGTGCGTGCACCTGCCGCTGCTGCGCCAGCGGGGCGCGCTGGGCACGCAGATGCGCCGCCAGGCGCGGCGCCTGGGCGACGACGCGCTCGACTTCGTGCTCGAGCGCGTGCCCGAGCTCTCCGAGCTGCGCATGGATGCCAAGGCACTCAAGGACAAGCCCACAGGTGCCGGCCACGTGATCGCCACACGCGGCTACCGGCTGCTGCTGGGGCTGCTGGCCGGCGAGGGCGAGGCGGTGCTGCAGCGTGCGCAGCACAAGCTGCCGCGCCGTGTATCCACCTACCGTGTGCCGGAGCTGGAGGCGCGCCAGCGGCGCCAGCTGGGCGAGCTGGCGCTGTCGTGCATCGTTCCTGAAAGGTTGCCGCAATGGGACTGGCTTTTCTGATCACCACCGAGAACCTGCAGCTCCTCTCGGAGCGCAAGGTGCTCAAGGAAGCCGAGTACGCGGCGCTGCTCGACGCCAACGCGGTGATCGAAACCGCACGCGGCGAGGCGCGGCGCATCGTGCAGCAGGCCGCACAACAGGCCGAGGCCAGCCGCCAGCAGGGCTACGAAGAAGGCCTGGAGCGCGCCCGCGTCGAATACGCGCAGCGGCTGGTTTCCGAGACCATGGCTTCGGAGCGCCAACTGCATGCGTTGCGCGCGTCGATGGCGCAGATCGTCGTGCGCGCGGTGGGCCAGTTCATCGCCGAAGCGGAGCCTGCGCGGCTCTTCGAGGCCGCGCTGCGCCGCGTGGACACGCTGGTGCGCACCGAGCCTTTCATCACCGTGCGCGTGGCACCGGCGCAGGAAGCCGCCATGCAGCAGGTGCTGGCACGTCTGCGCGACGAGGCGAACTGGCAGATGAACGTGGCCGTGCAGCCCGATGCCACGCTGCCCGAAGGCAGCTGCGTGGTGCAGACGGCCTCGGGCACGCTGGAGCTGGGCGTGGACGCGCAGCTCGAAGCCTTCCGCCGGGCGATCCAGCGTTCAGGACTGGAGCCTGCATGAACCAGCCCGTCTCCGAAGCAGCGCTCGGTATCGTTGCCGACCTGGAGCAGGCCTTCGGCCGCATCACGCCGGTGGGCATGCGTGGCCGCGTGAGCAAGGCGGTCGGCATGCTGGTCGACGCTTCGGGCATCCAGGCCCACGTGGGCGAGCTGTGCGAGCTGGTCACACCCGGCGAGCCGCCCTTGCTGGCCGAGGTGGTGGGCTTTCACCACAACACCGCCATCCTCACGCCGCTGGGGCCGACCACCGGCATCTCGGCGTTGACCGAGGTGGTGCCCACCGGCCGCGGCCACGTGTGCCCGGTGGGCGTCGGGCTGCTGGGCCGGGTGCTCAACGCACTGGGCCAGCCCATCGACGAGGCCGGGCCGCTGGCCACGCTGGCGCAGCAGCCGGTGCACCGCGAGCCGGTGAGCCCGCTGGCGCGCCGCATGATCGAGGCGCCGCTGGCCACCGGCATCCGCGCCATCGACGGGCTGCTCACGCTGGGCGAAGGCCAGCGCGTGGGCGTGTTTTCACCGCCCGGCGTGGGCAAGAGCACGCTGCTGGGCATGCTGGCGCGCGGCTCGCAGGCCGACGTGAACGTGATCGCGCTCATCGGCGAGCGTGGCCGCGAGGTGAAGGAGTTCATCGAGCACGCGCTGGGGCCGCAAGGGCTGGCGAAGTCCGTGCTCGTGGTGTCCACCTCCGACCGGCCGCCCATGGAGCGCATCAAGTCGGCCTACGTGGCCACCACCATCGCCGAGCACTTTCGCGACCAGGGCAAGAAGGTGCTGCTGCTGATGGATTCGCTCACGCGCTTTGCCCGCGCACAGCGCGAGATCGGCCTGGCCAGCGGCGAGCCGCCCACGCGGCGCAGCTACCCGCCTTCCATCTTTTCGATGCTGCCGCAGCTGCTCGAGCGGGCCGGGCAGGGCAGGACGGGCTCCATCACGGCGATCTACTCGGTGCTCACCGAAGGCGACGAAGAGAACGACCCCATCGCCGAGGAGGTGCGCTCCATCCTCGACGGGCACATCGTGCTCTCACGCAAGATGGCCTCGGCCAACCAGTACCCGGCCATCGACGTGCTCGCCAGCATCAGCCGCGTGATGCCGCTGGTGACCGCGCGCGAGCACCGCGACGCGGCTTCGGCCTTCCGCGGCCTGCTGGCCAAGTACCAGGAGATGGAGTTGCTGGTGCAGATCGGCGAATACCGTGCGGGCTCCGACCCGCTGGCCGACCGTGCCATCGGCGCGCGCCCTGCGATGCTGGACTTCCTGAAGCAGTCGCCCGAGGTGCTGCAGCCGCTCGAGCGCACCGTGGCACAGCTGCAGGGCTTCGGAGGTTGAACACCATGGCAGTGGACTGGAAGCTCTTGATCGAAGTGCGCGAGCGGCAGAAACGCTCGGCCATGGAGCAGGTGGCGCGCGACCGTGCCGCGGCCGATGAAAGCCTCGCCCACCTGCAGCAGGCGCATGCGCAGCTGCAGCAGCAGGTCGAGGCCAAGACCGCGCACTGGCAGGCCACCGTGGGTACCTTGTCGGGCGGCGCATGCAGCGTGGCCCAGCTGCGCCAGGCCAGCGCCTGGAGCGGTGCGCTCGACGGGCACATCGCCGCGGCCACCATGGGCGTGGCGCAGGCGCAGGGCAGGCACCTGCAGCGCGAGCAGGTGCTGCAGGAAAGCCGGCGCCGCATGCGGGCCGCCGCGGGCGAGGTGGAAAAGGCGCAGCAGATGCAGCAGCGCAGCGCGCAGGAACGGCGGCGCCAGCAGGAAGCCAGGCAGGAAGACGCGGCCGAGGAAGTGGCCTCGGTAGCCTGGTCTTCGCAGCGTTTTTCGTAGCGCAGGGCAGGGGCCGCGGCATGGAAACCACCATCGAGCTCGAAGCGCTGGAACGCATGTTCTCGGCGGTGGTGCTCACCCTGCCGCGCCTGTTCGCAATCTTCGCGGTGGTGCCGTTCCTCTCAGGCAGCATGATCACCGGCATCGTGCGCAACGGCCTGCTGCTCATGCTGGCCATCTTCATGTCGCCGGTGGCGGGGCAGCTGCCCGAGGTGTCGATCAGCACCTGGGTGCTCATCGCCAGCAAGGAGGCCTTCATCGGCCTGCTGCTGGGCCTGGGCTTCGGCATCTTCATCTGGGCCATCCAGAGCGTGGGCGACCTCATCGACTTCCAGACCGGCTCGAGCAACGCGTCGTTCTTCGACCCCGTGGCCGGCCACGAGAACGGGCCGACCGGCGAATTCCTGGGCTGGATGGTGATCACGCTGTTCGTGTCGGCCGGCGGGCTGCTGGCCATGCTGGGCGTGGTGGTGGACTCCTACCGCATCTGGCCGGTGGGCTCTTTCTTCCCGAGCCTGGGGCCGGTGCTCGAGCAGTTCGCCATCCGCCAGGGCGACACGCTGTTCATGTGGACCGTGAAGCTGGCCGCGCCGGTGGTGTTCGTGCTCATGCTGGTCGAACTGGGCATGGGTCTCATCAGCCGTGTGGCGCCTCAGCTCAACGTGTTCGTGTTCTCGCAGCCGCTCAAGAGCTTTCTCGCCACGCTGATGATGGTGCTGCTGCTGTTCTTCGTGTACGAGTCGCTGCAGCAGTTCCTGCGGCCCGAGAACGGCGTGCTGGACTTCCTGCGGGCCACCTTGTAGGGCACGGTGCCATGGCCGAGAAGACCCACGATCCCACCCCGAAACGGCTGCGCGAGGCGCGCAAGCGCGGCGAGGTGGTGTTCAGCTCCGACGTGGCCTCCACCACCGTGTTCTCCGTGGTGGTGATCTCGCTGTGGCTGGGTGGGGCCTTCATCTTCTCGCTGCTGCGCGAGCTGTGGCTGCACGCCACCAGCACCACGCTGCTCACGCGGCCCGACGACCGCTTCGGCGAGCTGCTGCTGCACACCACCGAAACACTGGTGTGGGGCACGCTGCCGCTCATGGTGGTGGCGGCCATCGCAGGCATCCTGGGTTCGCTGTTCCAGGTGGGTGGCGTGGTGGCCTGGGAGCGCATCAAGCCCGATGCCAACCGCATGAACCCGGGCGAAGGCATCAAGCGCATCTTCTCGACGCGCAACCTCGTCAACCTGCTGAAGATGGTGGTGAAGACCACGCTGCTGGGCGCGTTGATCTACGTGGTGGTGCGCAACTTCGTCGACCCCGCGCTGCGCCTGGGCTACGCGCAGCCGGCCGCCATGCTCAGCGCCGGCGCCCAGATGGTGCTCACCACCTTCGGCTGGGCGGTGGTCATCTACGTCGTGATGGCGCTGGTGGACTACGCGCACGAGCACTACGAGTTCATGAAGCAGCAGCGCATGTCCATCGAAGACCTGCGCCAGGAACACAAGGAATCCGAAGGCGACCCGATCAACCGCTCGCGGCGCCGCTCGGCCCACTTCGAGGCGGTGTATTTCACGCTGGCCGACCGCGTGCGCATGGCCTCGGCGGTGATCCATTCCGCGCGCACCGCGGTGGCGCTGCAGTACCTGGGCGAAAACGACCTCCCGCGGGTCATCGCGCGAGGCGAGGGCGACATCGCCGCCCAGATCCGGCGCATCTCGAGCGAGGCGCTGATCCCCACCGAATTCGAGCCGCAGCTTGCCGAGCGGCTCTATGACGAAGTACCGCAGGACATGGCGATACCGCGTGCGCTGTACGCGCCGGTGGCCAAGCTGCTGCGCTGGGCGCAGGGGCAGGAATAGCCCCGCGCCCAGCGCACCCGACCAACACGATCGAGGACGACCACCATGGGACCCGGAACCGTCAGCAAGCCCAGCCCCGAATCGCAAGCCGCTGCAGCGCACCTGGCCGCGTTGCGGGCTGCAGAGGAAGCTCGTCGGCGCGCCGAAGAAGCCGCTCGCCGCGCGGCGGAGGAGGCCCGTCGCAAGGCCGAGGAAGCCCGCCGCCAGGCAGAGGCTGCCAGGCGCGAGGCCGAGCAGGCGAAGAAGGCTGCCGACGATGCGGCGCGCGTGGAGAAGAAGGACGAAAAGGACGACAAGCAGCTCCAGCAGTTGCGCGATACGGCCAAGGCCAAGGAGACCGAGGCGCTGAAGAAGGAGGCGAAGGCGAACCTCGCCGAGAAGGAACAGGTGCTGGCCGACAGCAAGCTGCAGGACGCGCAGCAGGGGCACAAGGCGGGGGCGCCGTCAGAGGGCACGCAGGCCGCCCAGAAGGAAGTCGACCTGGCCAAGAAGGTGGTGGCGCTGTACGAGGCGCCGGAGCAGAAGGGCGACCAGGCACTCGATGGAGCCTCGGCGCGCACGAAGGACCTGCAGACCAAGGCCCAGGAGGCGGCCAAGCCGGCGTTCGATGCCATGGTCCGCGGCGAGCAGCCGACGCAGGAGCAGAAGGACAAGGCCAACAAGGCCTTGGGCGAGTGGCTCGATGCCGCGCAGCAGGAGATGCGCACGGCAGGGGTCACCGCGCAGGCCAAGGGCGGTGACGCGAACGCCGCCATCGACAAGCAGGCAGCCGACATCCGCAAACGCCTCGAGGAAGGCGGCGTCTTCGACCCCAAGGCCTTCGACGAGTCGCTCGGCGCGGCCAAGGCAGAGGTGAAAGGCGAAAGCCCGGCGGCCCGCCAGCTGCGCATGGAGCAGTACGACGCGCGCAAGACGGCGCAGGTCGACTACGACAAGGCCCGCCAGGACGCGAAGACGGCCGACGAGAAGGCCGACGCGGCGGAAGCCTATGCCAAGAACTTCACGTCGGCCTCCACCGATTCGCAGGTCACTGCCCAGCAGGACGCGCGCGCCGAGGCCAAGCGCCTGCGCAAGGCCGCCGATGAGGCGCAGGCCAAGGCGGACCGCCTGAAGCTGCAGGGTGACGCGACGGACTCGGAGTACGAATCGGACATCGCCGACATCAAGGTGCGTGACGCGCAGGCCGGCTATGTCAAGGCCCAGGCGAGCGGCGACAAGGACGCCATCGCCAAGGCAGAGAAGCTGCTCGACGGCGCCATCGACGAGCAGACGCTGGCCCACGACCTGCGGGACGACGCCTCGGCCAAGCTCGAGCTGTTCGATGCCAAGGGCAACCTAGCCGATGCCAAGGCCGCATGGGAAGCCGAGAAGGGCAACCAGCCGCAGCTCAAGGAGGTCGAGTACAACCACCGCGGCACCAAGACCACCCGCACGATCACGCCCGACGGCTACGACAAGACCTTCTGGGCCACGCCTGGCACCGACGCCGGCAAGAACGTCCAGCAGATCGACGGCAAGTGGTACTACGTGACGTCCGGGCCGCGGGGCACTCAGAGCAAGCAGGAGCTCAACCCCGTGACCGCCCAGCTGTGGGAAGCCCACGTGGGCGTGAACGGCGAGCAGAAGGACGGCAAGACGGTGGGCGGCGCCCAGCTCGCGGCAGACCAGGCACAGGCCAAGCTCAAGCTCACGCTCGAGGACATGTTCGGCACCGGCGACGGCCAGTCCCCGGGCCGGCTCGACAGCCAGGCCTGGCTGGGAGCCGAAGGTGACATCAACAAGAAGCTCACCGATGCCAACGACGGCGTGACCGCGGCGCAGAGCGCACTGACCGCGGCGCGCAGGTACGGCGCCTCGGCGGACACGATCGCCGACCTGGAAGCGGACCTGGGGGGCAAGCTGCAACTGCAGCGGCAGGCCCAGGGCATGGTCGACGCGCTGAAGGCCGTCAAGGACCTGCGACAGGCGCAGCGTGAGCTGGCCGAGATCCAGAACCCGGGATCGGCCAACCGGTGCCCGACGATGACCGAGGCGCAGGCCCGGCAACGGGTGAACGACCTGCGCGACAAGGCACGCACTGCCGTCACCAATGCGCTCAAGCCGCCGGAGTTCTCGCCAGAGCAGGTGAAGGCGGCGCGCACCCGGCTCGACGGCAACCAGAAGCTGCTCAAGACGCAGGAGCAGACGGTCGAGACTGCCCGCACCGAATGGCAGAACGCCACCGGCGACGACAAGGTCAAGAAGGACCAGGCCTACCAGGCCGCGCTCGACAAGTACGACCAGCTCAAGCTGGCGGTCGACAACGACCAGAGCCTCGTCCAGCAGGCCGACACCCGTTATCGAGCCGATGCGGCGCAGAACCAGTACGACAACTTCGGTTTCGTGAAGCCCAAGGAGGGCTACACGCGGGGCGGCTACAACTTCGCCTCGAACCTCAAGGACCAGCCGGACGGCTTCGACCCCACCTACGACGTGAAGCCGCCGTCCAACTACGACGAGCTGCTGCGCACGGCCAAGAAGGAGGACGACGGCACCCGCGTGCTGAGCGATGGCACCAAGATCAAGCCCGACGGAACCTGGGAGCTCAAGGACGGCACCCAGATCGAGCACAAGGACGGCAAGTACTACGTCAGCTTCAAGACCTACGTCGCGGCGGGCCGCGCCGGCATGGTGGCCTCGCGCAGCGACAAGTTCGAGATGCACGGCGTGACCGCGAAGCTTTGGGATACCAAGCGCCTGGCCTACGAGGCCGACGTCGGCCGCACCAAGTTCCTTGACGACCTGAAGCTGAAGGGCCAGACACTCCCCCCGGCCGAGCCCCAGCCCCCGGTGCTGGGGCTGGACGGCAAGCCTCGGCCGACGCTGCTGCTCACCGACGACCTGGCCAAGCGCAAGCCGCAGGTGGACAAGGCGCTCACCGACGCCACCGACGCCCGCAAGCTGGCACAGCAGAACTACGACCAAGGCACGGGCGACCGCACCGAGCTCAAGACCAAGCTCGACGACGCGATTGCGCTCGAGGACATCGCGCGCAAGGAGCAGGCGGCCGTCGATGCCGTGCTCCTGTGGCAGTCGAGCAACCGGGAACGACAAGAGTACGACGCGAACAAGCGCGCCGGCCGCCCCGATGCCATGTGCTATGCCAAGCCACCCGGCGAGACGGCAGACGACCAGCGCGACCTGGCCTTGAAGGCCATCAAGGACTGGCAGGGCGCCCGCGACAAGCTGCACACCGATCGCGCGCAGCGCAAGGTCGACTCGGCGCAGACCGCCCATGACACCTGGAAGCGCGAGAACCCCTGGCTCGCCGGCTCCGAGAAGAGCTCCGACACCTGGAAGGCGCTGCAGCAGGCCAAGGGCGACTACGACCTCGTCAAGCGGCGGCAGGCGGCCAACGCCGGGGCGCGCGCCGACGAGCAGGCTTTCATCTCGCAGAACCTCAAGCCCGGCGAGCACAACGACCCGGGGGCGCTGTACCGGCTGTTCGACAGCAACCCGCAGGTGATGGCACAGGCGGTCATCAACGACCACTACGTGCAGTACGGCGGCGAGGCCATCACGATGCAAGGGCGCACGCACCTGGGCAACCTGGTGTCGCAGGCGCTGGGCTGGCAGCCCAGCGTCGAGCTTGATCCGAACAGCCCGGCCTACAACCAGCAGCTCACGAAGACGCAGGACCTCTACGGCAACCTGGTGAAGGAGCAGAAGGAGCTGCGCGGGAACGTGGTCGACAAGATCGTCGAGCTCGGCGGCGACGATGCCAAGGTCACCGTGCTGCCGGTGGTCTACGGCCTCGACGAGAAGAACGGCGGCATCGTCAAGACCGCGATCTTCAAGGTCGAAGGCGACAACGGCCAGGTCAGGTACGTCGACGAGCAGGGCTGGGAATACAAGAGCCTCGACGACTACCGGGCCAACAACAGCCTGCCGGTCGAGGACGTGAAGCTGGTGATGCCCGAGGACGGCAAGTTCACCCTCGACGACAAGGGCAACGTGAAGCTGCTGGTGGCCGATGCACGCACCGAAACCGGCTGGGAAACCTTCCGCCGCGTCTCCAAGATCGACTACGTGGTCGCAGGCGTGGGGCTGGTGGCCGGCGTGGTGCTCACGGTGGGATCGATGGGCACCCTGTCGGTGCCGGGCGCGGCCATCGCGGTCGCTTCGGTCAGCCTGGTGGCGGCCGGCACCTATGGCGTGGTGACTTCCGCACAGAGCCTGCAGCGCCAGGCCGACCACGGCCAGAGCGTCAACCCCTTCACCAACGCGCAGGCGCGCATGGACTGGTTGAACCTCGGCCTGTCGGCCCTGAGCGTGCCGGTGGTGGGCGCCTCGGGTCGCGCCACGATGCTGGCGCTGCGCTCCAAGGCGGCATTCGACCGGGTGGGCGACGTGACCGACGTTACCAAGCTCACGGCGCAGCAGGCTGCCGACCTGCAGCAGGGCGTCGCGTATGCGCAGCGCGCGGCGGCCTGGGGCAAGCCGGCACAGGCCGCGGCCAAGCCACTGGCCGTGGGCAGCGGCGTCGCCATGGAAGAGGGCGTGCGCCACCTGATCCAGAACTGGGACAACATGTCGCCCAGCGAGCGCAACCAGCAGATCGCGATGCTGGGGCTCAATGCAGCGGGCTTTGCGTCGCCGGTGTTTGCCAGGGGCTACACGCGGGTGCACGTCGGGCTGCGCGACGGCTGGAGCAACGCGGGCTCGACCACCGGCGCGCCGCGGACCACCCAGCAGGTGGGCCGCCCGACCACAAACGGCGAACCTGAAGTCTTGCCCACACAGGCCTCCGGCAGTCGCGACGGCACGACGGTGGTGCCGGCCGATGGCGCGGTGGTGCCGGCCAAGCACACGCGGCCCGCAACGGGCAGGCAGGACGGGGAGCCTGCACCCGACCCGCTGGCCCCGCTGCGCGAGCGGCCTTCCTGGTGGAGACAGGCGCCAGAAGGGACCTCATCCATCAAGGTTGTGAAGCCGGCCGCCCTGGACGAAGGCAGCAAGATCGTGCTTTCCAACCTGAACACCACAAACCTCAAGCGCACCACAGATCACGGCCGCCCGCTGAACGATCGGCCATCGTCCGGACGGCTCGCCAGCGAAGGTTCGGGTCGCACGATCCCCACGCACCGCGACCTGCGCAATCCACATGCGCGCGCCCGCACAGACGAAATTGCGCCAGCCAACCAGCCAGGGGCCGCTGTGCGCAATCCCAATCGCCGATCGCCGCAAGACGAACTCACGCTCGCGGCCAGGGCGCGCGACGCCGACGATGCGGCACCAGCCGCCCCCGGCTGGTTTCATGACACGCTGCAGCGCGCGGCCTTGCATCCGGCCGTGCAGAAAGAGCTGCTGCACGTGATGCGACAAGAAGCGCCTGAAGCCACGCCGCAGCAATACCTCGAAGCGGTTGAGACGCTCTATGGCACACCGCAGAGCGTCCGCATGACCTCCACCCACATGCCAGAGCTTTTCCAGCGCCAGGTGCTCGCCGCCTGGCGGCGGCTCGAACATGCGGGTACACCGGTGGAGATCAACGGCTGGACGCCGCTGGTCACACCGCGCCCGCAGACTTACCAGATCCGGCCGTCGCGCCCGCCGCAGTTGGAAACGGCCGCCGACTTCGCCAACACGCTGCGAGGCGTCACGCCGCAGTCGACGCGCATCGCGCGGGCCCTGGACAACGGCGACATCGAGTTCAACCTGCTGAGCGCGCCGGAATTCCAGCGTGCGCGTACCACCCAGAATACGGACGTGCCGTTGGCGTTCGCGCGTGGCCACCGCATCTTTCTGAACCGCGACAGCGACCCATGGGCGCTGCTGCTCGATGCCGTGCATGAAGGCACGCATGCGCTGGATCACCTGACACAGCTCGACATCGGGCGCCCTTACCAGATCCGTGTCGGCGACAAGGTGGTGGACAGCGGTGTGCACCAGCGCGGCAGTGAGGTGTTCGGCGGCGACCTGGAAGCGCGCGCCTATTACCACCAGATCGAATTCGCCCGCGCGCTGGGCCTGGGCAGCGAAGGGCATGAGGGATTTCCCGCGCTGGCGGCCCCGCACCAGATCAACGCGGCGCATTCGATGCAACAGGTGCATGGCCACATCCACGCGGGCTACCCCGACGCGACCAACCTGCATTTCCGCCCAGCCGCCGATCCGTACCACCCGCCGCTGCAGTACCAGCGCAGCATCCGGACGCCCGGCGGCAGCCGCGTTCCGATCGAGCGCCAGCAGGCCACGGGAACGCAGGGTGAAGGCGCGAAGCCGTGGCGCATCACGCATGGCGATGAACACGCCCTGGCGCGCAACGTGAACCCGACGCGCTCGGACACCAACTGCATCAACAGCGCCGTGACGCTCGATCGGATGATGAGTTCGCCTGGCACGCTGCTGCAGGCCGTGCCTTCGAGCGCCAAGACGCTGGCGCAGGTGTTTGCGCTGTACGGCGATGCGCCCACGGCGGCCTTCAGCAACTCTGGCGATGCGCTGGCACGCGTCGCAACGCTGCCCGAAGGCTCGCGCGGCTTCATCACGATGGGCGGCGGCGGCGCAGATCTGCACATCGTGAACTTCGTGCGGCGTAGCAACGGTGTGGACGTGATCGACGCGCAGGCCGGTCGCCATGTCAGGAACTTCGACGCATCGGATGTGCACGTGATCGTCACGCACCAGGGCGGCAAGCCGCCGGCGGACATGACGGTGATGTCGGGGCCGCAGCTGCGGCGATTCCTGGCGACTTCGCCGCACGACGCACCGGCGCAGGGGCCGCAGGGTTTGGTCTCAGGGCTGTCCTCCAATGCCGGGAAGCCTGGGTTCGATGCGCAAGGCGATGCGTTGCAACCCACTTCGTTCGGCCGGCGTCGCAACACCTGGGACGAGGTGGCTCGGGGAGCGGACGGATACATCCACCGCCAGCAGCTGGCCGCCCAGCACGGCTCGAAAGTGCCGCCGCTGAAGACCTCCGCCGATGAGGCAGCAGTGTTGAAGAGCCTCACCGACGAGCCAGAGATCAACTCGCGCGTCAAGTTCGTCGTCTCGAAGGTGGGGCCCCACGACACCATCTTCAGCGGCGCTGGCGTGAAGGGTCGAAAACTCTATGAGACCCACGCGGCAGCCGCGAAGGCTGCCGAGGAAAACGGTGGCGGCTGGGTGCACCGGCTGGTGCCTGATGCGGCGAAGGGCTTGCCGCGCAAGCGCCAGCAGTTCGACAGTTCGGAGATCATCGGCGCGGTGCACGTGGGCCGCGACGGCGCGCAGCTGCCGATCGGCATTCCGAACACGCGCCACGGCACTGAACTCGGCTGTTCCACCGAGGTGGCTGCGACGTGGAAGGAGGCCGTCAAGGACGTGTTGACGCACACGCCGACTCACAGGAGAACGGGCGAGAAAAAGCAGATCCGCGCCAAGGTATTCACCTACGGGGCGGCTGGAGCCCGGATCGCCGCGGAGGGCGCCGCGTCGTTCTTCCCATGGCCTGCAACCGCCCTCAAGCATCCCGGCGCGGGCTACGCGACGCAGCCGCTGTCGAGCTTTGGGCGCGGCGCCTACCTCACCGCATCTCAGCGGACCAAGGAAGCCTATGCCGCCGCCACAACGGGCAACCTGGGCCTGGCGGAAAAGCTCATTGGCAAGGTGACCAGAGGTTCCGGCTGGCGCGGCGACAACCTGATGGAGCGGTCGAAGATCGATGAGCTGTACACCGACATCTGGAAGGTCCAAGAGGTGGCTGAGACCTTCAGGCAGAAACTCGGCGCCATGGGCGCCGACGCACCGCCGGCCAGGCAGTTCCGGCTTGACACCATCCAGCATCCCGACGAAGTGGCGCTCGCGCCGAAGAGCTATCTGCGTGCACCGGGTGTGAGCGACTTCATCCAGCTGGTTCGCTTCAGGCAGCGCGACGGAATGTTCGGTCAGAAGACCCCTGTGGTGCGCCACGAGCTGCTGCGCCGCCTGAGCAACATGGACCGCAGCGAGCTGGCCCGAGCGGCCGATCCGGCGTCGAAGGACAACTCGCCCGAGGCGCGGCTGCTGCGCCGGTTTCCGGAGGTGCGCAAGGCGTTCGAGCGCCGGGTCGAAGAGCGCCAGGAGCTGCGCCGCGCGCATGGCGACTTGTACAAGATGCTGCTCGAGGTGGCGGCCGACCCCGAGAAGCCCGGATACGTGAGCGCTCAGGCCGCCGAAGGCAATGCCGGCAGCACCAACGCGCCGAGCTCTCGGCTCGGCCTCACCAGCCGTCGCGCCACGCTGGTGGCGAGCACCAACGTGTTCGTGGGCTGGTTCTTCAAGCCAATGCGGATCAGCTCGGTCACGACCGGTGTGGCGCATTTCGCCGACTTGCTGGCCGGCGGCTCGCTGTGGGCCAACTACAAGTACAACATCAAGGTGGACCACCTGGACAACGTGAAGGCCAAGCTCAAGGCAGCGATGAAGGCCAGCGGCCTCGACGAGAAGCAGACACGCGCCGCGGACCCGGCTCTCGACAAGGAGCTCACGAACGCGCAGATCGACAAGGACAAGTGGAACAAGTGGCGAGACTTTTTCGGCCTCGCCAGCGCTGGGCGAGCCGTCGCGGTGGGCGTCGGTCTGCAGGAAGCGGGACTCCACCTGCTCGGATACGCCTCCTACACGCAAGCTGGGCTGACCGTGGCATGGGTCGGGCTGCAGCAGATTCCGGCGCTGCGCAACGGCGCAGCGCCTACCACCACCAAGATCCTGAAGTGGAGCGCGGTGGGGTCCATCGCACTGGTGCCGGTCGCTCCGGCGGTCTACAACGCTTTCTTCGCGCCGAAGAAGGACGACAACGCCAAGAACCTCGTCGAGTGGACGGTCTGGGGGTTGAAGCAGGCGGCCAGCGGGGTGAATGACTGGCTGCACCAACCGGCCGACCAGGTGCCTGCGCCGGGCACGAGCGGCAGCCCCCCGGTCACCACGGGGCCGAGCGTGACGCCCAGTCCGTCGGTGACCAGCGGGCCGTCTGCCTCCCCGACCCAGCGACCATCGGCAACGCCGACGCCGGGCACCAGCACCAGGCCACCCGGCAGCGACCCCGACGACCCCGGGCTGCCGCCCGATCGCGACCCATTGCCGCCGGCCCTGCAGCCGGTCTACGTCACCGTGGACGGCAGCAACGCCAAGACTGCCACGCTGTGGGGCATCTCCGAGCACAACGTGACGACGCTGCTGGCCGGCCCGGCACTCGACAAGGCCAAGCAGGAGGGCGGCCGCAATCATGTGGTCAGCGAAGCGCTGACCCAGCTGTTCAACCTCAATCCGCGGTTCGACAAGCGTCTGATGGACGGCGTCGTCACCAACATCGAGGGAGACCCCGACACGCTGGTGGACGGCTGGAAGGTGAAGGTGGGAGAGCGGATGGCTTGAGAGCGCCCAAGCCGCAAGGCCTGCCCCCGAGCGCCTGCATGGCGCAGGCGCTCGGCACGAGACGCAGGCTGTCGCCGGCGCCTCGTGCCTCAGACTCAGAAGTCGTACAGCATGCCGATCACGAAGCCCGACGGATCGGCCCCCGCGCCCGCGGCCGCCACGTTCAGCGGGTTCACGCCAAAGCGGTAGTTGGCGTTGGTGTCGTTGCTGATCTTCGTCCAGTAGGCGTAGGCCTGGGCGCCCTTGAAGATGTTGTGCTCGTAGCCGAAGGTCATCTGGCGGGCGCCCGAATCGGCCCCCACGAACAGCGCCGCCGCGTCGGCGCCCACCACGGTGGTGCCGCCGGGCGCCGAGCCGCTCACGTCGCCGGCCTGGCCGTAGCGCAGGCTGAAGGCGCCTTTGCCCACCGGCACGGCCGCGGTCACGGTGGCGTACTTGCGGCTCGCGGTGCCCACCGGCAGCTCGTAGTTGAGCTTGTTGAAGCCCGCGCCGATGTTGAGGAAGCCAAAGTCGTAGTTGGCCCCCAGCCGCCAGGCGTCGTCCTTGAAGCCGGTGGCGTTGAAGTTGCGGTGCTGCTCCCACGCCGCCATCGCCTTGAGCCTGGCGATGCGCCAGGTGAGCGACAGGCTGACGAGCTTCTTCTGCTCGCCCGAGCCCTTGTCCTCGTTGTCGAGGCCGTACTGGAGCGCGGCGCCGAAGCCGGCGAAGTCGGGCGAGTCGTAGCGCAGCGAATTGCTCTGGCGCCGGCCGAAGCCGTTGTTCGAGCCGCCCAGCACGGCGATGGAGCCGTCGTCCTGGATGCCGGTGCCCTTGAAACGGTCGGTGAGGCCGCCCAGGTCCTTCATCGGCGTGTCCATCTTGCCGAGGCGGAACTTGCCGAACACGCCCTCGAGCCCGACGAAGGTGTCGCGACCGGCCAGCGTGTCGCCGCCCGCGTCCCAGCTCACGCCGGACTCGAGCTGGGCGAACACCTTGATGCCTTCGATCTCGGTGGCCGCGCGCAGGCCGAAGCGCGACGAGTTGCTCGACACGCGCTGGTTGCCGCCGAAGGCGTCTGCCGCCGGCGTGCCGCCGAGCCTGGTTTTCTCGAAGTCGACGTTGGCGCGGCCGTAGAGGGTGAACTGCGCATGGGCGCCGTGGGATGCGAGCAGCGCGCAGGCTGCCAGTGCAAGGGTGGTGAGGCTGGTTCTCATGAAGTCTCCGTGGATAGGCCCGCCGGTGCGGCAGGGCGATTGCCGTTCGCGCTCCGTGTGTGGCGCGCGGCAATGCTTCATGGATGCGCAGGCACGAACAAACGGATCTACCCGCTACGCCGGCGCCAGCAAATTGCAAGGTGGCCCGGATCCGCCGTTGCTTTCGGCTGGCTTGCAAGCCCTCGTGGTGCAAGTCCGGGTTCGCAACCAGACGCACGGTGGCACGATGCACGGCATGAAACTGCTGCTGGTTGAGGACGACTTCGATCTTTCCGGCGCGCTGGGCAAGAGCCTGGCCGCGCGGGGCTTCGACGTGCTGTGCTGCGCCGACGGCATCGAGGCCCTTGCTGCAGCGCGCAAGAAGCCGTTCGACGTGCTGGTGCTCGACCTCACCCTGCCGCGGCTCGACGGGCTCGAACTCCTGCAGCGGCTGCGCAGCGACGGCAACCGTGTGCCGGTGCTCGTGCTCACCGCGCGCGGCGCGGTGAGCGAGCGGGTGGCCGGGCTCAACGCGGGGGCCGACGACTACCTTGCCAAGCCCTTCGACCTCGACGAGCTGGTGGCGCGGCTGGGCGCGCTGACGCGGCGTCTGGGCCGCGACGGCGAGCTCCGCTGCGGCCAGCTGCGCTACGAGCCCGCCTCCAACGCCTTCTACAACAACGAGGTGCCGCTGGACCTGTCGCCCCGCGAAGGCGACCTGCTCAAGCGCCTGATGTCCCGCGTGGACCACGTGGTGCCCAAGGAAGAGCTGCGCATCGCGGTGTTCGGCGACAACGACGAGACACATGTGGACGCGGTCGAGGTGATCGTGCACCGGCTGCGCAAGAAGCTGCAGCGCGCCAGCGTCGAGATCCTCACATTGCGCGGCGTGGGCTACCTGCTGTGCGACGACGCCAGCACGGTGGCGCAGGCGGCGAGGTGATGCTCACATGGCACGCCTGGCTCCTGCGCGCCCGGTCCTTGCGGCGCTTCCTGCTGGTGTGGCTGCTGGGCGGCCTGTGGGGGCTGGTGGGCGGCATCACGCTGGTGCTCTACCTCGCCACCGCCGTGCAGACGGCCGAGGCGCAGGACGAGCGGCTGCGCAGTGCGATTGCCGAGGTGGTGCAAAGCCGCTCCAGCGGCAGCATGGCCGAGCCGCGGCATGCGGTGCATTCGCGCTCGGGCGTGCTCTCGGGCGCCGAGCCTTCGTTCATGCCCACGCATTACCGGGTGAGCGACATGAACGGTGAATGGCTCGCCGGCGACCGCGGCCTCGCGGCCTACCCGTGGAGCGCCTCGCTGGCGTCCGCCGGCACGCCCGAGCTCTACGTGACCCACCTGCACGGCACGCTGGTGCGCGCGGCAGCCGCGGTGCGCCATGTGAGCCGCGCGCCGGACGATGCCGCCAGCGTGATGGTGCAGTCGGCCGAGCCACTGGCGCTGCGCTTTCCGTCGTTGCGCGACCTGCCGCGCGAGCCGCTGCTGTGGGTGTATGCGCTGGCCGCGGCGATGACGCTGGTGGCGGCCAGCGGCGTGGCGCTCGCGCTGCGCTGGCTGGACCGTGCACGAGAGGCACTGGGGTCGCCGCAGACCGATGTCGCGGCCTACGACGGGCCGGCCGAACTGCTGCCGGCGGTGGAGCGCATGCACGGCCTGCACCGCCGCCAGCGCGAATGGGTGGGGCAGCAGCGCCGCTTCCTGGCCGACGCCTCGCACCAGCTGCGCACCCCGATGTCGGTGCTGCGCACGCAGCTGCAGTCGGCCATCGCAGGGGATGTGCCGGCCGCCGAGGTGCTGCCGCAGATGCTGCACACGGTGGACCGCGCCAGCGGCATGGCCAACCAGCTCCTGAGCCTCACCAAGCTCGAGCAGATCAAGCGGGCAGGGCAGCTGCAGCCGGTCGCGCTGTGGGGTGTCGCGCGCGAGGCGGTGATGGAGCTGTCGCCGCTCATCGCCGCCAAGCGGCTCGACTTCGCGCTCGAAGGCGAAGAGGGCGCGCAGGCCCCGGCCGATGCGGTGATGCTCGGCGAGCTGGTGCGCAACCTGCTGGCCAATGCCATTGCCCACACGCAGGCCGCAGGCCGGCTGGGCGTGCTGCTGCGCACCTATGCCGGCGTCACCGAGCTGGTGGTGTGGGACGAAGGCCCGGGCCTGGACGACGAGATCCGCCCGCGCCTGTTCCAGCCGTTTTCTTCGGCCAAGGGCGGCGTGGGCCTGGGCCTGTCGATCTGCCGCCAGATCGCCGATGCGATGGGCGCCAGCATGGAGTTGTTCAACCGCATCGAGGGTGACAAGGTCATCGGCGTCGATGCGGTGGTCACCTGGGGCCAGGGCCCCTGACCCGGCGCACCACCTTCCGTCTCATGGCGTGATGCATGCCCCGGGGTGCGGTGCATGCGGGGCGCGTCTTTCCTTCGAATTCCATACCAGAGGAGAAACGTTCGATGAATCCATGCAGCTTTCGGGCGGTGGCGGCTGCCGCCGTGTTCGCCACCGGCGCGGCAGCCCATGCTCAGGGCGCCGGCCAGCTCAATGTCGTCTGCTCGGTGCAGGACGAGTGGTGTTCGATGATGAGCTCGGCCTTTGCCCGCAGCTCGGGCATCAAGGTCAACGTGCTCAAGCGCGGCAGCGGCGAGGCGCTGGCGCAGCTGATCGCCGAGCGCGCCAACCCGAAGACCGACGTGTGGTTCGGCGGCACCGGCGACCCGCACCTTCAGGCCGCCGAGCAGGACCTGACGCTCGAGTACAAGTCGCCCAGCCTGCCGCAGCTGCACCCATGGGCGCAGGCCCAGGCGCAGCAGTCGGGCTGGCGCACCGTGGGCGTGTATTCCGGCCCGCTGGGCTTCGGCTTCAACACCGAGCTGCTGGCCAAGAAGAAGCTCCCGGCGCCCAAGTGCTGGAAGGACCTGCTCGCGCCCGAGCTGAAGGGCGAGGTGCAGGTGGCCAACCCGGCCAGCTCGGGCACGGCCTACACGATGATCGCCACCATCGTGCAGCTCATGGGCGAAGACAAGGCCTACGAATACCTCAAGGGCCTGCACAGGAACGTCAGCCAGTACACCCGCTCGGGCACCGGTCCCATCAAGGCGGCGGCGCGTGGCGAGACCACGGTGTCGATCAGCTTCGTGCACGATGCACCGGGCGAGCAGATGCAGGGCTTTCCGGTGGCCACCTCCACGCCGTGCGAAGGCACCGGCGCCGAGATCGGCTCCATGTCGATCATCAAGGGCGCGCGCAACCTCGACAACGCGAAGAAGTTCTACGAATGGGCGCTCACGCCCAATGCGCAGCAGCTCGGCGTGGCGGCCAAGCAGTTCCAGCTGCCGTCGAACAAGACCACGCCGCTGGACAGCCGCATTCCCGACTTCCGTACCATCAAGTTCATCCCCTACGACTACGCGAAATACGGCAAGTCGGCCGAGCGCAAGCGCCTGATCGAGCGCTGGGAGCGCGAGGTGAACTCGCTGCCCCGGTGATGTATGGACCACCCCCGTAGCGGCATGAACCCCAATTCATTCACCACGGAGGCGCGGAGGGCGCGGAGCACATCTGCATTTCTCCGCGAATCTTCGCGACCTCTGCGCCTCCGCGGTGAAGGCTGTTGAATCCCGTTTGATCCGTCGCGGGTCGCGCGCGGCGCGGCGCAGCAACTGAGAGAAGAAGGCAATCACGCCATGGACTTTCGCAACAACAAGGCCATCGCCGTCTGGGCGCTGCTGGGCCTGGCCGCCTTTGCACTGCTGCCCTGGTACCAGCTGCCCGAGGGGCTGTTCGCCCTGAGCCCGGGTGAGCTGGCCGGCGGCCACGACACCTCCTCGGCGCTGGCCCAGGTGCTGCTGCATCGCCGCGGCTGGCTGGTCTGGGGCGCCGTGGCACTGGTCATCGGCCTGGCCGCGGCCGCGCTCGCGCCGGGTCGCATGCAGGGGCAGGTGCTGCTCGCCAGCGGCGTGCTGGGCCTCATCGCGGTGCTGGCCCAGGGCTTTGCCATCGGGCTGCAGGGCAGCGGCATCGCCTGGCTCGCGCCGTGGTTCGCCGGCGCCGAGCCGGCCACACAGCCCGGCTTCGGCTGGGGCGCGACGCTGGTGCTGGCCGCGCTGCTGCTGCAGATCGCCTTCGGCCTCGCGCGCCTGGGCGCTTTCCGGGGCGACCTGTTCGTCTCGGGCGCGGTGGTCGCCAGTGGCAGCCTGCTGCTGCTGTTCGTGGCCTTTCCGGTGACGCGCGCGCTGGCCGGTGCCTTCGTCGAAGAGGGCGGCCAGTGGAGCTTCACCGCCGGCTGGTCGCGCATCGCCAACGAGCGCATCTGGGGCCTGGGCTGCGTGACCACCGGCGCAGCCTGCGGCGTGGCCTGGAACACGCTGTTCCTGGCGGTGCTCACCGGCGCCAGCACCACGGTGCTGGGCACCTTGCTCGCGCTGATCGAAGACCGCAGCGACTCGCGCGTGCGCCGGGTGCTGCGGCTGCTCGCGCCGCTGCCGATCATCACGCCGCCGTTCGTGGTCGGGCTCGGGCTCATCCTGCTGTTCGGCCGCGCCGGGCTCGTGAACCAGTTCCTCGAATGGGCCTTCGGCATCACGCCGGGGCGCTGGTTCTACGGCTGGTTCGGCGTGTGGCTCGCGCAGCTGTTCGCCTTCACGCCGATCGCCTTCCTCATCGTGCGCGGCGTGGTGCAGGGCATCAGCCCTTCGCTCGAGGAAGCCTCGCAGACGCTGCGTGCGAGCCCGTGGCGCACCTTCCGCCACGTGACCTTTCCGTTGATGCTGCCGGGGCTGGCCAATGCCTTCCTCGTGGGCTTCATCGAGAGCATTGCCGACTTCGGCAACCCCATCGTGGCCGGCGGGCAGTTCTCGGTGCTCTCCACCGAGATCTTCTTCGCCATCGTCGGCGCCCAGTTCGACCAGGGGCGCGCGGCGGCGCTGGCGTGGATCCTCACGCTGTTCGCACTGGGCGTGTTCGCGCTGCAGCGCGGCGTGCTGGGCAAGCGCAACTTCACCACCGTGTCGGGCAAGGGCGATGCGGGCATCGCGATGCGGCTGCCGGACGGCCTGCGCCGGGTGGCACTGGCGGTGGCCATCCCGTGGCTGGCGTTCACGCTGGTGGTGTACCTGTTCGCCTTCAGCGGCGGCTTCGTGCAGACCTGGGGACGCAACTACTCGCCCACGCTGGCGCATTTCCAGAATGCGTTCGGCATCGCCATCGAGGGCGGCTCGCTCATCTGGCAGGGCATCGCATGGGACTCGCTGTTCACCACGGTGAAGCTGGCCGCCGCCGCAGCGCCGCTGACCGCCGGGCTGGGCCTGCTGATCGCCTGGCTGCTGGCGCGGCTGCAGTTCCGCGGGCAGGGCGCGTTCGAGTTTTCTGCGCTGATGGCGTTTGCCATTCCGGGCACGGTGCTGGGCGTGAGCTACATCCTCGCCTTCAACGTACCGCCGTTCGAGCTCACCGGCAGCGGGCTCATCATCGTGATGTGCTTCATGTTCCGCAACCTGCCGGTGGGCGTGCGCGCCGGCTCGGCCGCCTTCAGGCAGCTGGACAAGTCGCTCGACGAGGCCTCGCTGATGCTGCGCGCCTCCACCGCGCGCACGTTGTGGAACGTGGTGCTGCCGCTGCTCAAGCCGGCGGTGGCGGCCTCGCTGATCTACAGCTTCGTGCGGGCCATGACCACCGTATCGGCGGTGATCTTCCTGGTCACCGCGCAGACCGAGCTGGCCACCACCTTCATCATCGGCCGCGTGGGGCAGGGCGACTACGGCGTGGCGCTGGCGTACAGCACGGCGCTCATCGTGCTGATGGCGCTCGCCACCGCCGCCATCCAATGGCTCGTGGGCGACCGCAAGCTCGGCCGGCGCGAGGTGGCCGCCGCCGAAACCGCCCCGGCACAGCCGGCGCTCGCGCCGCAGCGCGCACTCTGACTGACTCCCAGGAAGGAACGACAACGATGTACGGCATCGAATTCCGCAACGTCTCCAAACGCTACGGCTCCTCGGTGGACTCGCCGCTGGCCGTGCGCAACATCAGTTTCGGGGTGGAAAAGGGCAGCCTCACCACCATCCTCGGGCCGTCGGGCTGCGGCAAGACCACCACGCTGCGCATGATCGCGGGGCTGGAGTCGCCCACGTCGGGGCAGATCTTCATCGACGGCCGCGACGTCACCACGCTCGGGCCGGCGCAGCGCAACGTGAGCCTGGTGTTCCAGAGCTATGCGCTGTTCCCGCACATGAACGTGATCGAGAACGTGTCGTACGGGCTGCGCATGTCGGGGTTGCCGGTGGACCAGGCCCGCGCCAAGGCCGCGGTGATGCTCGAGACGGTGGGCCTGCGCGGGCTCGACGCCCGCATGCCGAGCGAGCTTTCGGGCGGCCAGCAGCAGCGTGTGGCGCTGGCCCGCGCGCTGGCGCTGGAGCCGGCGGTGCTGCTGTTCGACGAACCGCTGTCGAACCTCGACGCGCGGCTGCGCCGCTCGATGCGGGAGGAGATCCGCTCGCTGCAGCAGCGCCTGTCGCTCACGGTGGCCTACGTCACGCACGACCAGAGCGAGGCACTGGCGGTGAGCGACCAGATCATCGTGATGGAGCAGGGCGTCATCGCACAGTCCGGCACGCCGCACGAGCTGTACGAGTCGCCTCGGTCGGAGTTCGTGGCCGGCTTCATGGGCGAGGCGATGCTGTTCGACGGCATGAGCCAGGCCGACGGCAGCGTGTCGCTGGGCTCGCTGTCCATCCGCCCCGCGCAGGCCGTGCCGCCCGGGCCGGTGAAGGTGGCGGTGCGGCCCGAGGCCTGGGTCATCGGGCCGGTCAGCAGCTCGGGGCTGGCGGCACGCGTCATCAAGCAGACATACGTAGGCAGTGTCATGGAGTACACCCTCGGCAGCCTGCTGGGCGACATCTTCGTCGTCTCGCCGGACGTCAGGCAGCCGCTGTCTCGTGGCGCCCCCGTGAGCCTCCACCTCGCCGGCCATGGCGTGTCTGTCGTGGCCCACCCCCGTAGCGGCTTCGCCGCGCCCGCTTGACTGCGCTGCGGCACTGCTCGAGCGGTGAGGAACCTGAACTGAAAGGCGAAGCGATGAAGTACGAAGGCGGCTCAGCCCTGCCGGCCCTCGCCGGGCCACTGCTGTATGCGGAAGAAGACCTCGTGGCATCGCCCGCCGGTGCCGCGGCACTGCCGCGCGTGCCCAGCGTGGTGAACGACCTGCTGTGCGCCAGCAGCGGCGAGGAACGGCAGCACCTCGTGCGCGCCATGCTGCACGCCATCGGCTTCGAGTGGCTGGGCTACGGCACGGTGAGCCAGCAGCGCTCGTGCTCGGTGCCGCTCACCTTCTTCACCAGCTACGGCCACCCGGCGTGGACGCAACGTTACTTCGACGAGCGCTACTACGAAGTCGATTCACGCCACCAGGACGCACCGTGCTCCAGCCTGCCGCTGCTGTGGGACGTCGACCACCTGACGGCACCCCTCAACAGCGTGCCGCTGACGCCGCACCGCCGCCGCTTCCTCGACGACTTTCGCGACAGCGGCATTCGCAGCGGCGTGTTCTTCAGCCTGGCATCGCCCACGCGGGCCGACGAGCGCACGGTGATCAGCCTCATGTCGAGCTCGCCGAACCGGCTGTGGATCGTCGACAGCGTGCTGGGCCAGGCATTGACGCTGGCACTCAGCGTGCACGAATGCCTGGCAAAGCGCAGCCCCTCGGTGACGACGCGGCCCAGCCCGGCGGCCGACATGCCGCCCACGCAGCAGCACATCCTCAACTACCTGATCCAGGGCCGCAGCGACAAGGAGATCGCCTACCACCTGAAGCTTTCCGGGCACACGGTGGACTACCACATGCGCCAGCTGCGGCGGCGCTTTGCCGCGCGCAACCGCGTGCAGCTGGTGAATGCGGTGAGGGAGGCGGAGGGCCTGGCCGCCTGACGCAGTGGCCGAAAACGGGGCCCGGCCGTTGCCGGGCCCTGCGTCACTTGGCCAGCGCTGCGATCTCCGCTGCGCTCAGGGCCCCCGCGTAGATGCGGAAGTCCTGGATGCGGCCGTGGAACGACGGATGCCCCCAGTTGCGCCCCAGGAAGGTCACCTGGTCGCCCACTTGGCGGGGCGTCAGCGTCATGTGGTCGGCATTCGCCACCTCGATGCCATCGACATAGAGCCGACCCGTCGTGCCCTTGTGCGTGACCGCGACATGAACCCAGCGTTTCGTGGCCATGAAGCTGGGTGCTTCCAGCGCACGCGTGTCGTTGTGGGTTGCACCGTAGATGCCGTAGCGCAGGCCACGGCCGGCCTTCGGGGCGATGTGGAGACACGAGAAGGCATCGGTCCCGGCGAACAGGATGCAGGTGTCCCAGCGCAGCCCGTTGGCATAGGCCCACATGGACACCGTGAAGTCGTCCAGGTTGTTGAACAAGCCGGACGGCAGCTGCAGGCCCGCCTTGATGCCATCGAACACGACGGCCTTGTCTTCCTTGTTGCGCCCCTCGCCCCAGGTCGCGCCGTCCAGCAGCTTGCCCTCCACGGAAGTCGAAGTGCCGTCCGGCTTCAGCAGCGTGCCGGTGGCGACCAGGCCGTTCGCGCTGTCCAGTGGCATCCGAAAGCGCAGTTCGCCGGGGACCGGGATCCGGACCGTGTTGGAGCCGTTGCGCGGCGCGCCGGGGCCCTGGGCCACCACCTGGTAGAACCAGATGCCCTTGGGCGGCGCATCGGTGTAGGTGAGCAGCTGGTCGGCTGCAATCGTGGCCAATGGGGCAAAGGGACCCCTGGCCGACGTGCCGCGCTGCACGACATAGGCAGTCGCTCCCACGCTGCCCCACCACGACAGCAGCACGCGGCCGTCGTTCAAATGGCCCGTGAGGCCCGACGGAGGCTTCATTGGCCCGGCATACGGCACGCGGCGATGGATCAGCGTCGGCCACCAGATGTCATCACTGCTGCCCCCTTGCTTCGGCTCGCACCACATCACCATGCGCGCGACGTTGGGCGCGGCCAGTCCCATGCGGTTGACGTAGTGGTTGTAGATCGGCTCCCACGCGTTGCGGCCGTGCTGGAACGACTGGTTCACCTCCGTCCATGGCGCTGGGTGCGGTGCCGTGGGGTTGTGCTCGGGCACATAGGGCATCGCATAGGGCTTGCCGCTGTCGTCCAGCAGGTTCGACCGCGCCACGTATTCAGCCGCCGCGAGGAAGCGGTTGTTGTACAGCCCGTAGAGGTCGTCGCCCTGGTTCCACGCCATTTCCATCACGTCGCCGCCCAGCGACATGCCCAGCGTCGAGTGGCCTTGGTCGCGCCCGCTCTCCTCCCACTGCCCGAAGTGGCCGGGGTGCATGTAGTACACGCCGTGCAGGGCCGAGCCGTTGCCGAAGTTCCTGAGCTTGCCGCGGTTGTTGGCGGCGTACGAATCGCAGGCCAGCCTGTACAGCTCGACGTTGTCGCAGAAGATGCCAATGGCCATGGCGCCGACGATGGAGGCCATGTCCCAGTTGGCGTGGGATTTGATGCGGCCATCGCTGAGGAACCACGACGAGATGGGCGCGAACACCGTCATCAGCATGTCCTGGAAGCGCTTCAGCTTCTCCGGCGCCCAGCCGGAGTAGGTGCGCAGGATCTCGCCGATCTGTGCGAACTGGTGGCCCTGCATGCCGGCCATCAGGATGAAGGTGTGATCGTCGTGGGCCGTCGAGCCCGGCGGGACGGTACCGACCACCTTCAGTGTGTTCGCCCAGGCGTCCAGGAACTCCACCACCTTGTCGGCATAACGCGTGTCGCCCGAGATCTTCCAGCGCAGCGTCAGGCTCCAGGCGCGCCAGATGTCGACGTACAGATTGTTCTTGCTGCCGTCGGCCCGGTAGACGCCCGGCAGCGGGTAGGGCTTGGTGTCCAGGGTGGCGAAGCGATCGGCGCACAACTTGTCCCACCAGCCCGTCCACGGTTGCTGGCCGTTCTTGATCAGCTCACGGATGCGGGTGAAGTCCGGTTCGGTGACCAGCAGTCCCGGGTGGCGGAAGACGCCGCTCACCGAGGCAGGAGCAGATCCGGAAGCGGTGGCTGCCGCCTCCGTCGAAGCACCGCTGTCCTCACCTTGGCCTTGCACGTCCGACGGCTGGCCGAGTTCGTCGGCCCCACCGCAACCCGGCAGCAGCGGAAGCATCGGGAACAGCCCCAAGCCCAGGGACAGTGCTCGCCTTGCGGGGTCAGGTAAACCCTCGTGGTTCATGCACTCGGCGATCTTCTTGGACATGTCCACACCCTGGTCATCGTTGAGGTGCGGCAAGTTAGTGCAGACGCATCAACGCTGTCATGGCGAAGGCATGGCGTGTCAGCTGCAACAGACAGATTCACCAACTGTTACCCATGTCGAAGGCTACGTCTGCTGATGGCAATGCTCAGGAACGGGGCCAGGCCGTGCAGGTGTGGTGGATGTGACCATGGCTTCAGCCCGCACCAGACGCCGAAAGATCGAGGTTCTGAGCCGCCTGCATCAACTGCACACGGTTGCGCACCGCAAAGCGCCGCCGCAGCTGGCGCATGTGGTAGTCCACGTTGTGCAACGTGAGGCTCAGGCGAGCGGCGATTTCCTTGTCGCCCATGCCTAGCGACACGCACACCAGGATGTCGCGCTGGATCGGCGTGAGCTTCGGTGCCTGCACGGCGGGCGCTTCGGCAGCTTGCGGTGCGCCGGCATAGCGTGAATAGAACTCGTGCAGGCACAGGGCCAGCGTGAGCACCTGGCCGAGCAGGCCGTCGCCCATCCAGCCCGTGCCGGGCGTGCGTGAGAGCAGGCTCACGAAGTGGCGCTCGGGGCCTGAATTCGCGGGCAGTGCGAACAGCACGCCGCTGCGCATGCCGGTGTCGGCCAGCTCGCCCACGAAGCGCCGCAGTTTGGAGCCGGCCACGTCGCCTGCCGCCTGCGCGGCCAGCTGGTCAGTGCACCACACGGCCGGCAGGCTGGAGCGCAATGCGATCGACAGGCGCGGGTCTTCTTCGTGATACCCCTCGCCGAAATAGCGCTCGACCCAGCGCCGGTCGGCATAGGTGGTGCAGAACGACAGCGGCATGGCGTGCGTGCCCAGCTGGATGAGCCGGCCATAGCCCAGCCATTCGAAGCCGAGCGAATGCACCAGCGTGCTCACGGTGCGGCGGCGTTCGGTGGCGTTTTCGGCGGCCAGCAGCGCGGCCAGCAGCGAAGGCTGCGCCGGCACGCTGCCGGGCGGCAGGCCCGCAGAAGCGGGCTCCTCGTGCAGCATCACCGGCGAGGCCGTGCGCATGGCCGGTTTGCTGGTTGTCGATGCAGCGGTCTTGCGCGCAGCAGCAGCCGACTGCCGCTGCGGCAACACCGCGTCGTACCACATGACGATCCCCATGGCGATCTCCAGTCGCTTTGCAACGCTCGATACCCTTCAATGCGGAAATCGAAGCGTGAAAAGCTCACGGAGTTGCAGTTCGATACGCCTGCGTGCCGATGGACGGCAGCTCGAACGCTTGTTCGCCCGGGCGTGTCGCCCAGCGGTTCAGCCGCAGCCCCGGAGGGCCTCCTGCACGGCTTGCGGCCCCACGTCCGCCGGCGGAATGCGGTCGACCTTCTCGTGTGCCTGCAGCAGCGAAAGGCTGCGGCGCAGGTGCCGGCAAGCCTGCTGCTGGTCGGCCTGTGCCGCGGCAGGTCCGGCTCCGGCGGCACGGGCCTGCAGGGCGCGGCCCAGCTGGTAATGGCTCAGGCCCCAGGCGTAGTCGGTCAGCACGTCGGTGCGGGCGGACTCGGGCACGCCTTCGAAGCCTTCGACCGCGGCGTGCGCGGCCTCGTATGCGCCGCCCACGTCGCCCAGTGCCAGCAGCGCGTCGCTCAGCAGGCCTTGCGACATGGCCGTGTCGGCGCGGAACTGCACGTTGCTCGGGTCCTTGTCCGACAGCGGCGCGAGCAGGTCGAGCGCACGGCGGTGTCGCTCGGCCGCTTCGCGCGGGCGCGACAGCCGCATCAGCGCGGAGCCGGCGTCGTTGTAGGTGGTGGCCAGGTTGCGCGCGAGCATGGTGTTCAGCGGGTTCTTTTCGAAGGACTGCTCCTGCACCTCGATGGCGCGGCCGGTGGCTTCGAGTGCCTGGCGTGCGCTTTCGGGCTCGGCATCGCGCTCCAGCAGGTGCGCGCCGCGCAGGCCATAGGTGCTCGCGAGGTTGAGCACGGTTTCCAGGTCGTCGGGCTTGCGCGCGAGCACGGCTTCGAGCTGGGTGGCTGCGCGCTGGTTGCTTTCGAGAAAGGCCTCGGTGTTGCCGGCCATCATGTGCACTTGCGAGAGCTGCGCATATTGCGACCCCACCAGCCGCATGACGCGGTGGCTGTCGGGCTCGGCTTCGGCCAGCTGTTGGGCCACAGCCACGCCGGCGCGGGCCGCGGCTTCGGCTTCCTTGTACTTGCCTTGCGACACCAGCAAGGCGGCCATGCGCTGATGCAGCAGCGCCTGCTCGCCATGCGCGCGGTGGCGGGTGGCTGCGGCGGTGTCGCGTGCGGCCGCCAGCGTGTCGGCCAGCGCGAGGGCGCGCTCGTAGCTGGCCAGTGCACCTTTCGGGTCGCCGAGGTTGGCGCCGTAGGCGCCGCCCTGGATGTCGCCGATGTTGCGGTAGCCGGCTGCCAGCTCGAGCTGCAGGGCCGAGTCGTTGCGAGCCTCGGAGCTCAGCTGCTGCAGGTAGGTGAGCGCGTTGTTCACGATGAGCTGGCGCGCCGGCATGGAGCCGGGCAGCGTTTCGATGGCCTTGTGCACGTCGAGCATCAGCACGTTGGCGAGCTTGCGCACGTTGTCGAAGTGCCGCTCGGCACGCTGGCGCTGCTGGGTTGCCTCGTAGGCCGCGTAGCTGGCCGCGGCCACGCCGGCCACCAGCGCCACGTTGGCCAGCACGGCGGCACCGAGCGCCGCGCGGTGCCTGAGCACGAAGCGCCCGGCGCGGTAGCTCCAGGCACCGCGGCGCGCCTGCACCGGCAGGCCTTCGAGGTGGCGGAACAGGTCGTCCGCCAGGGCTTCGGCGCTGGCATAGCGGCGCTGCGGCTCGTTGCGCAAGGCCATCAGCAGCACCGCGTCGAGATCGCCCTTGAGGCGGCGCCGCAGCGCACGTGCTCCAGGCAGCGTGTCGCTCACCGCGTCGCTGGGCCGCGTGGGTTCTCCTTCGACGACGGCACGGGCCAGCGTGTAATGGTCTTTGGCGGCAGGGCCGTAGGGGTTGGCATGCGCCAGCAGGCGGTAGAGCACCACGCCCAGCGAGTAGATGTCCGAAGCCTGCGTAACCGTGGCGCCGCGCAACTGCTCGGGGCTTGCGTATTCGGGCGTGAGCGCGCGGTAGACGGTGGAGGTCTGCTCGTTCGGCGTGCCGTCGCCGGGCACCGGTGCGAGCTGCTTGGCGATGCCGAAGTCCACCAGCTTCACGACGCCGCCTTCGGTGACCAGGATGTTCGACGGTTTCAGGTCGCGGTGCACCACGCCTTGCTGGTGGGCGTAGTGCACCACCTGGCAGACGGAGCGGAACAACCGCAGCCGCTCGTCGACGGACAGCTGCAGCCGCTCGCCGTAGTCCACGATCGGCTCGCCGTGCACCAGCTCCATCACGAAGTAGGGCAGGCCTTCCTCGGTGACGCCGCCATCCAGAAGCTTGGCGAGGTTGGGGTGGTCCAGGCTCGCGAGGATCTGCCGCTCGGCGCGAAAGCGGGCCAGCAGTGCCTGCGGCGCCATGTCGGGGCGCATGAGCTTGAGCGCCACTTCCTGCTCGTACTGGCCGTCGGCCCGCTCGGCGCGATACACCTCGCCCATGCCACCGGCGGCGATGAGCGACACCACCCGCCACGGGCCGAAGCGCCGGCCCACCGCGCGCTGGCCGGCCAGGGCCTCCAGCGCTTCGAGCGCGTGGGCGGCCGGCATCACGTCGAGGCTCACATCGTCGCTGGCCGAGGCTGCCAGCAGCGACAGCAGTTCCTGCCGGAGCTCGGCATCGTCACCGCAGTGCTGCAGCGCCGCCGCGTTGCGCTCGTGCGGCGGCAGCTCCAGGCAGTCCGCCAGCAGGTGCTTCACCTGCTGCCAGCGTTGTGGGTCCATGCGCTCGTCTCCCAGGTCCAGGGGCCTTGCATCCAGGTCAGAAAGCGGAAAACCCATGGCGCGTGGCTCAGCGGTTGCAAGCGGAAACGTTACGGGCGAGTAGCGTCACGTGCCTGTGGGTTCACGTCCGTATGGCGGCTTCGCAGCGCTTGAGCGAGGCGCGCAGCTTGTCGGGGTGAAGGTCGTCGGGGTGGCCGCCGAGCCCGAAGCGGTCGTGGATATCCTGCAGGATGGGCAGGCCACGCCGGTAGTACTCGCAGGCTTCGGCCCGCTCGGCACGAGCGCCTGGGCCCACCGCGTGGGGCCGAGCGGCCTGCTGCTCGAGGGCCTGGCCGAGCCAGTAGTACACCGAGCCCTGGGTGAAGCGCACCGCGCTCTCGGCACGGGCGCCTTCGGGCAAGGCTTCGAACAAGCCCACCGAAGCGCGGCCTGCCTGCACGCTGGCGGCAACGTCACCCTGCTTGAACAGCGCACGGGTGAGGTCGGCGTTCGAGCGGGCCAGGTCGATCTTGAACTGCACCTCGTTGGGCGCTTGCGCCGCAAGCCGCTCGAAGCGCGCCAGGGCGTCGCGGTATTCGAGTGCGGCGCCGCGTGCGTCGCCAATGCGCATGAGCGTCCAGGCCATGCGGTTGTGGCTCACGGCCACCTGCCGCTGCAGCGAAACGTTGCCCGGCTCGCGCTGGTGCAGGCGCTGCACCAGCGCAGCCCCTTGCGTGAACGCCTTCAGGGCTTCGCGTGCATGTTCGGTGTTGGCGTCGCGCTTGGCCATGAAGTATTCGCCTCGCACGGCCAGGTGTGCGGCCAGGCTGGTCAGCGTCTCGCGATCGTCGGGCTGGCGCTGCAGCACCGATTCGAGCAGCCGCATGGCTTGCGGGGCAAGCCTGTCGTGGGCCGCATGATCGTCGGCGTAGAAGTAGGCACGGCTGCGCTGCGCATGCACCTGGCCCAGCAGCAGCTCGTGCCGCACCTCGCGGGGCGCTTGCGCGACCAGTTCGCTGGCCAGCGCGTCGGCCTGGCCCAGGGCGACCTGCGCCTGCTTGAAGTCCGACAGCATGACGAACAGCGTGCCGCGGCGCAGCTGCACCAGCGCCAGCTCTTCACGGGCCGCACGCGCGGGTGCAAAGGCCATGCGCTGCGAGACCAGCGCGCCGAGCAGCTCCACGGCCTTGTCGTAGCTGGCCATGGCGCCTTTCGAGTCGGCCAGGTTCTGGGTGTTGGGGCGGCCCTGGCTATCGCCCACCTTGCGGTAGCCGGCGGCCAGCTGCACGCGCAGCATGGGGTCGCGCGTGGGCTCGTCGCCCAGCTCGCGCAGGTAGCCCAGCGCCTGCTCGACCACGAGCTTGCGTGCCGGCGTGGAGCCGGGCAGGGGGCTGATCGCATCGTGGATGTCGAAGATGAACACCTGCGCCAGCTGCCGCACCGCGGCCATGTGGCGCTCTGCGCGTTCGCGCTCGTGGTTGGCCTCGTAGACGTGAAAGGCCGCGAAGCCGATGCCGCCCACGAGCGCGAGGTTGGCCAGCACCACGGCACCGGCCACCGCGCGGTGCCGCAGCAGCAGGCGGCTGGCCCGGTAGCTGAAGGCACCGTGGCGTGCCGTCACCGGCAGGCCTTCGATGTGGCGGAACAGGTCGTCCGCCAGCGCTTCAGCCGAGGCGTAGCGGCGCGCAGGCTCCTTGCGCAGGGCCATCAGCACCACGGCGTCGAGGTCGCCCTTGAGCGGCCTCGCGAGCTCGCGTGAGCGCGAGGCCACGGCACGGCTGGGGCGCAGCGGCTCGTCTTCGCGAATGGCGCGTGCCAGTGCGTAGTGGTCGTGTTCCGCGGCGGCATAGGGACTGGCCCCGGTGAGCAGGCGGTACAGCACCACGCCGAGCGAGTAGACGTCCGAAGCCGGCTTGACCGGCTCGCCGCTCAGCTGCTCCGGGCTCGCGTAGCTGGGCGTGAGCACGCCAGCGGCGATGGTGGCTGCTGCACCGGCCTGCGCAGGCGATGGTTCGAGCCGCTTGGCGATGCCGAAGTCCACCAGCTTCACCACACCGGCGCTCGTGACGAGGATGTTGCTGCACTTGATGTCGCGATGCACCACGCCCTTGCGGTGCGCGTAGTGCACCACCGAGCACACGGTGCGCACGAGCTGCAGCCGCTGTGCCAGCGGCAGCTGCCGGGCTTCGCAGTAGGCATCGATCGGCTCGCCTTGCACCAGCTCCATCACGAAGTAGGGCAGGCCGTCGTCGGTGATGCCGCCATCGATGAGCTTGGCGAGGTGCGGGTGGTCCAGGCTTGCGAGGATCTGTTGCTCGGCCTTGAAGCGCGCCGCGCCCTGCACGGGCTCGATGCCCGAGCGCATGAGCTTGAGCGCCACCTGCTGGTCGAACTCGCCGTCGGCCCGCTCGGCGCGGTACACCTCGCCCATGCCGCCTTGCGCGATGAGCGCGACGACGCGCCAGTGGCTCAGCCGCTGTCCGATGCGGTGGGTCATGCCTTGGCCGCGGCGGCGGTGCGCCCCAGCTCGCGCAGCAGCCAGGCCCGTGCCGTGGCCCATTCACGCTTCACCGTGGCAGGCGAGATCTGCAGCGTCTCGGCGGTCTCTTCGACGCTCAGGCCACCGAAGAAGCGCAGCTCGACGACACGGCTTTGCTGCGCGTCGAGCATTTCCAGCCGCTTGAGCGCGTGGTCCAGCGCAATGAAGTCGAGCAGCTCGTCGGCGTCGGCCTGCAACGCCGCGGGCGGGGCCATGGGTACGCCGGTTTCTGCGGCTTCCTGCAGGGCATCGAGGCTTTGCACCGGCGCGCCGCTGCCGCGTTTCTTGGCTTGCCGTGCACGCGCGTGGTCCACGAGGATGTGGCGCATCAACGTCGACGCCCAGCCGAAGAAGTGCGCGCGCGATTCCCAGCGCACCGGCCCTTGCTGCGCGAGGCGGATGAACGCCTCGTGCACGAGGCCCGTGCCTTCGAGCGTGTGGCCGGTGCGCTCCTGCCTCAGGTGCCGGTGCGCGAGCCGGCGCAGCTCGTCATAGACCAGCGGGAGCAGGCGGTTGAGCGCGGCCTCGTCGCCTTGCGACCAGCTGTGCAGCAGCTCGGTCACGGCGCCTGGGGCCGAGGCCCCGGCGGCCGGTGCAAACGATGCGTTGTCGACGGAGCACATCAGCGAACGAACCTCCCCTCGGACGGCCTTGCGGCCCCCCGCCGCCGGCCGGTGCTGGCGCGCGGGAGGGGCGATGTTAGTTCGCTGCCCATGAATGGCAAGCGACAAATCGTGAATGCCCCGCACCTCCGAGGAGCGTAGGGCAGCAGATGGCAGCGGCTGTCAGGAGCAAGGGCAGGAGCAGGTGCAGCTGCGGTTGGTGCGGCAGTGCCGTGTCACTTTCGGCGCGTGCGGCTTGTGCCAGCGTCGGTGCCACCTTGCAGCCCTTCGGACATGCCGATCAGCACACCGCTCACCAGCGCCGAGTAGCTGTCCATGAGCACCTGCGCCGCACGTGCGCCCATCATGCGGCTGTCGCGCAGGGCGGTCTGCCCCTGGGCCATGAGCTGCTCAACGGCATTGGTGGCCTGCGCGCCGGTGCTGGTGCCCTTGAGCTGCATCGACTCGAGCACCTGGCTCCACGGCGCCTGCAGCTGCTCGCCCGCAGCCTGCGCGGCCTTGGTCACGGTGGAGAGGAACACGTCTTCCATCTTCTCGAGGTCTTTCAACGCCCCTTGCAGACGCTCCTCCTGCAGGCCGACGCCCTGGTTGACGAACTGCTGCAATGCCATGCGGTTGGCTTCCACCGCTTGCAGCAGTGCTGCATCCATGCCGGCAATGGCCTTCGACAACAGCTCTTCCGCATCGACCGATGGGCTCGCGTTCTGCATCACGCCGCTGGAGGCGGCCTGCGTCACCGTCTTTAGCACGTTGCGGATGTTCTGCAGCGTGAGCTCGCGGCCCTGCAGCGCCTTGAGCGTGGCCTCGCTGACGGCCTTGCGCAGCGCTTCGCCCTGCTGGGCACTGGCTTGCGAGAACATCTCGATCAGCGCGCTCTGGTCGATAACCGACTTGACCATGTGAATCTCCTCGTCATCGTTGGTGGACGCAGGCGGGCCGCGCACGGGGCTTGGCGCACGTCGCGTCGGCGCATCTTAGTTTTCCATCGCGCCCCGTGCCACCGCATGGTGGAGCGGCCCTGGTGGCGCATTGGCCGTGTTGTGGCCGTTACGGGAAAGGCCTAAGCTGGTGCCGCACTTTTCCTTCTCACAGGCAGGAGAACGCCATGAGCGAGCACGTCTACAAGCTGCTGGAACTCACCGGTTCATCCACCAAGAGCATCGAAGACGCCGTGGAGCGTGCGATCGCCAAGGCCCACCAGACGGTGCGCAACATCAACTGGTTCGAGGTAACGGAAACCCGCGGCCACGTGGTGGACGGCAAGGTGGCGCATTGGCAGGTGTCGCTGAAGATCGGCTTCACGCTCGAATGAGGCGGGCGGCGGCGCGGCAAGCATTTCCAAAGCGCACAGACGTTTCCGCGCGGAACCTGCCGGGTCGGCCACAACTCCTCTTCACCGGGGGCGCGCGCAGTACCTGGTGTCAAGAGATGTTGCTGTACCGCTATTTCTTCTTCAGCTGGTTGTTCCTCGACGTGAACCGCGGCAACGTGTTCGAGCGCGCTGCGGCGTGGCGCCACAACCAGGAGCAGGCACGCTGGCTGCCGACCTACATGCGCCGGTGGTTCTGGTGCGGCGTGGTGCTGTACGCCGTGGGCTGGTTCGTCGAACTGGTGCTCGGAGCGCCGCTGTTGTCGGCGTTTTTTTATGTCCCCGGTGCCTTGAGCGTGCCGATCAACGCGGTGATCGCGGTCATCTGGCTCGGCTTGCGAATGCTGCCGGCGCCGTTCTAGCCGCCAACTCGGGCGGCTTGGCGAACGTCGTCCACTGCGCGGCGGCGACCTCGGGCTCCATCAGCCGCCAGCGGCGTTCGCGCCACAGCTCGAGCGTGAGCTCGTTGACGTCCACGCCCGAATTGCGCGGCCACAACTCGTCGAGCTTCGCAGCGCAGCGGTCGATCCATTCCGTTGCATCCATGGCGGCCATCATCGGCCGCTGGCGTGTCTTGCAAAAGGCAATTTGAGCCCCCGCAAACAAAAACCGCGCGACTCCCGGTAAGAGTTCTCGCGCGTGAGGCGTCTTTGCGCGACACAAAGCCCCCGTCATGCGCATGTAACAGCCGGGCGAGGGTGGCTGGGTGGACTAGAGTGCGGCAAACAAAAAATTCTCATGCAGCGAGGGAGGGTCACCATGTCTGCAACACAGATTCCGTTTCGTCGTCCGGCAGCTTTGAGCCTGCCTGACTTTCTGCAGGGTGAGGGCATCGCCAAGGCGCAGATTCGCAACACGGACTGGCACGATTCGCCGCTCGGTCCGGTGGCGCTGTGGCCGCAGAGCCTCAAGACCACGCTGGGCATCCTGCTGCATTCGAAGCACCCGATGCTGTTGCTGTGGGGACCGCAGCTGCTGCGCTTCTACAACGACGCATTCCTGCCCAGCCTGGGGCCCGGACGCGAGCCGCCCCCCATGGGACAGCCAGCCACCGAGCTGTGGCGCGAGATCTGGCCGCTGATGTGGCCGCAGATCGACGAGGTGATGCGCCACGGCAAGGCTTCATGGAGCGAAGACCGGCTGGTGCCCATCACTCGCAACGGCCGCGTCGAAGACGTCTTCTGGAGCTACGGCCCGTCGCCCGTGTTCGATGAAAGCGGCGCAATTGCCGGCACGCTCATCGTCTGCATGGAAACCACGCAGCGCGTGCTCTCGGATCGCCGGCAGCAGGCCTTGCATCAGCTGGTCGGCTGTGCCGCTGCGAGCGATCCGCTCGATGTGATCCGGCACGTCGGCAGCGCACTTGCGCAGGTCACGGCCGACATTCCGTTCGCGGTGATCTACGCGGGGCAGGGCGGCGATGCTCCGGCGCTGAAGGTGCATGCCAGCGGGCTCGACGAGGCCAGGTTGCAGCAGCTCGATGCCGCTGTGTCACAAGTGCTCGACGACATGCCCGCACCAGCCGAGCCCGATGCCAGCCGACCGATGACGGCCAAGGGGCAGGTGGACCACCTGATTCGCCTCGTCGACGACCTGCTCGATGTTTCCAAGATCACCCGTGGCAAGGTCGAGCTGCGCTTGGAGTGCCTCGAGATCGCAGACGTCCTGGCCAAGGCGGTCGAGATGGCCAGCATGCTGCTCGAGCAGCGCAAGCACGCCTTGACCATCGAGGTCAGCCGGCAAGGCCTGCAGTGGCAAGGCGACAGCGTGCGCCTGGCGCAGGTGGTGGCCAACCTGCTGACCAATGCTGCGCGCTACACGCCTACTGGCGGCCAGATTGCGCTGCGCGCGTGGCGCGAGCAAGGCCACATCGTCATCAGCGTGCGCGACAACGGCATCGGCATCCCCGCGGAGCTGCTGCCGCACATCTTCGAGCTGTTCGTGCAAGGGCACCGCGGTACGGACAGGACGGAGGGAGGCCTGGGAATCGGTCTTGCTCTCGTGAAGAACCTGGTCGAGCTGCACGGCGGCAGCGTGACGGCACACAGTGACGGGCCTGGACTGGGCAGCGAATTCATCATCCGCCTGCCGAGTCCGGTATCGAGGCTGGTGGCCGGCCCTGAGCAAACTGGCCGCGAAGCCGGTTCACCACGGCCAGTGCCGCAACGCTCGAGCATGGGGCGCGTGCTGGTGGTCGACGACAACCGCGATGCCGGTGATTCGCTGGCGGAAGTGCTTCGGGCCTTCGGACACACGGTCCGCGTCGCGGCGGACCCACTGAGCGCATTGGCTCGGGCCGACGAATTCGAGCCGCAAGTGGCCGTGCTCGACATCGGCCTGCCCGGCATGGATGGTTATGAACTCGCCCGGCGCATCAGAGAAACGCCGGGCGGCGCATCATGCCGCCTCATCGCCTTGAGTGGCTATGGGCAAGACCGTGATCGCCGGCGCAGCCAGGAGGCGGGCTTCGAGGCACACCTAGCCAAGCCGGCAGACATGGCTCAGTTGAAGAGTCTGCTGGAGAGCTTGCCCGCAGAACGTGCTGCCGCGCAGGCAGAAGGGCTGGGCAAGGCTGAAAGGTGTCGGCGGATCACGCCATGAAAGCGTGACCCGCCGACTGTGCCGATGTTGGGATGGACGTCCGGAACCAACCCGGTCGTGCCGCGAGGCACTGCGCCCAACCACACCGAACATCCGCATCGGCACAAAACTGGCGGTGGTTTTTGCGCGGGCTATGCGCCCGGGTCGCTCACTGGCCGCGGGCGTACTGCTCGGAGGCCTTCTTCGTGGTGCCGGTGGGCAGGAACACACCGTAGTCCTGCGGGTTGTGCTCCGAATGCCAGCTTTCGCTGCGCGCCTTGGCGGGCTTGGCTTCATTGGTCTTCGTTTCGGTGGCACTTGCAGCTTCGCGAGTCGATTGCTGGGGCTGCGCGGCACGCGGGGAAACGAAGACACCGTAGTCCTCGGCCTTGGGTGCCAGGAATTCACCGGCGGCCTGGGCACGCAGCACCTCGGCACGAACCTGTTCGCGGGTCAACGAACCCTCTTGCGCGAAAGCGCTGGTGGAAGCGCCGGCAACGGCGACAAGAAGGGTGGCAAGAGCGGTGGCAGACAGCTTGGTCATGACTATTTCCTTTCGCACATCCGGTTGGGTCGGTTGGGAGGGGCTGGCGTCGGTGGATGCGCATCCGGCGTCGTCCATGGCCAAGACTTTATGGTTCGCGAATCGATAGATAAACGGCCAGATCGCCAATCCACCGTTTCTGATTCGGCAATGAACTTGGGCTTAAGCACGGGCATGAGTCGCAGCGAGCTTGATAGGCAAGACGCCGCCGCACCCGGCCATACCAGAGCTTGCCGCGACTGAAAAGCACCAGCCGTCCCAGTCCTTGCTAGGCAGGTCCATGCCCACTCGCAGCCGTAGCAGCGATGCGCACTCGGCGCACGGTTAGCGGCCGTCGCTTGCTCTTAAATCACCACAATGTGCAATGTGCCGGCTGCGTTTCGGCTTGACTAGACAAGCCGGAAACCCGCGCCAATGCTGGCTCTGCGGCCTTCGCGTCCTCCGCGAAGAGCACTTGCAAAATGCAAAAGAAGAGGGCGAAGGACGCAGCTAGTCCCTTTGCCACTGTTGCTCGAAAAAACGACCGCTGCTCAGGCGTCGCCTCCAGCTCAGCTAGCTCCTCGACCAGGTCGCTAAAGCTCACCATCGCCACTATGGCGAGCACCTTTGCCTGAGGCAGGGTAGGGCTTCGCTTGCCGTGTTTCCAAGCAGATACGGTGGACCGGACGATGCCGCGTTTCTCCAGCTCGTCGATCTGCTGCTTGGTCAGCGCCTCAACAACTTCTCGGTACATCGAATAACCCCTCGGTGCGTTGCCCCATTTGCGCAAGTTGCGAAATAGCCCTTACGTTTCGCAACTTGCGCAAAACGGGATCGAGTGATGCATTTGCAATTTGCGAATTCTGGGGGCGTCGCTGCACCTGGTCAAAACCTGCCGCTGACGCACGAGGCGTACAGCCGACACCGCTCGGCTGTCGCGGTCTATCGATGCTTGTCGTCCCACTTGCGAGGCTGCCGCCTTCGTCTGCTCAGTCCCTTGAGGATCGTCACCAGCACGATTGCCAAGCAGACCCACAGCATTGCAATCGCTGCCTCCCTGGCGATGTTCATGAGCCCGGCGTTCAGCAGCTCGGTGTCGCGTGCGACGGCTGCCTGCACTGACGGGGGCACACCTATCACGCTTGAAGCGCTAGTCGGCGCACTTGCAGCAAGTGCGCCTGCGCTCGTCTGGTCGCTGGTGGGCATCGTCTTTTCCTCCTGCTTGTTTGCGTTCGTGGTCTTCCAGTGGGTGTTTGTACCTGCGGTGGAGCGCCTCGCAGGGAGCCATCGTGATGATTGACCGGCCGCTGACACACGAGGCCTATAGCCGGCATTGCACGACTGTTGCTGTGCGCGAGCGTCGCGTGCCGGTGGTCCACGTCCAGATCCGCCGCCGCGGCGCCACGCTGTGCGGCCAGGTCGTCGAGCTGGGCGAGTTCGCCAGCGACGGGCAATGGTTCAAGGTCAACACGCCTGACCTTGGCGATGTCTGGGCCGAGCACCGTCAGGTGCGTTTGTGCTCAGGCGACGGCCGGTGCACTTGCGACGAGGGTCAGGCGCGTGCTTGACCACTATCGACTTTCCAATGTTCATAGGCTGGAGCCGCACTTGTCGGACGCCTTCGGGCGGCCCGCGGAGCTTGCGACCCGGCCGCCCGAAGGCGTTCGCCAGCCGAACAACGGAGGTGACGTGCTAGTAACACGTCACCAGAATCCCACCGGTGGAACAAAGGCGGATCAAACCGAGGGTTTACCCGCCCCTGTTTACCGCCTTGGCGAAGGGCAGGCCGTCTACTTCGGCCCGGACGCTCCGGAGCCGTTTTTTGTCGATTGGCTGAGCCTCTACCAGGACCATGAGCACGAGTTGCCCGTGGTCGACGCCGGCTGCGTGATGGGTGTCGATGAACACGGCGAGTTGGTCTGGAAGACCACGCGCGCGGTTCGCATCGAAGGCTCGCATGACAGCTCGGTCAACGTCCGCTGCGACGGCCACCGCGTGAGCTTCGATGGCAACGTGTCGCGTTTCGGCCGGCCGAGCAACCTGTTCGGCTTCAGCCTGGCGGAGTGCATGCGGCGCGTGAACGAGCTGCTGCAGACGCTCGGTCTGCCGCCGTTCACGATGGGCCGCAAGTACCACCGCAGCGTGGTGAAGGAAGGTTGCTTCGACAACAACGACCGCAACACCAGGTCTACCGAGATCCAAGAGCATTGGACCGGCTGTCGCGTCACGCGCATTGACCTGACGGCGAACTACGGCGCGGGCTCGCTGAGCGACGCGCATGCCTACATGGCGTGGCTCTCGACGCAGCAGCAGAGCGCACGCATCAAGGTTGGGACGCACTTCGACGGCGAGACGGTGGACTGGGGCAGGGGCTCCCGGCGCGTCTATGCGAAGTGCTACCTCAAGTCTTCCGAGATGGCTCGCCATGGGGCACCCGGCGAGCTGATTGAGTTCTGCGAGCACGTTGGCCTCATCCGCTTCGAGGTCACGGTAAAGAGCACGCAGCTGATCTCGATGGGGTGCCAGTACCTAGGGAGCCTGGACATGCACCAGCTCGAATTGCTCTTCGAAGAACGCCGCGCCGTGATGGGTCGTGCTGAACACACGCATGACGACCTGGAGCAGCTGCCAAACCACTTCCGCCGCACGGCACGCGACTACCTGGCAGGTGATGACCTGGCCAAACGACTGCCGCGCAACACCTTCTGGCGCCACCGCAAGGCGCTGCTGCCCTATGGCCTCGACATAGCGGTGAAGCGAAACGTTATCGAGTTCAAACCCCGTGTGCGCGTTATTGAGCTGCGCCCGCTCACGGCGGCCGACCTGGCGCAGTTCGAAGCAAGCCGCAGAGCGGCATGAGAGGCAAACGATGAAAGTCACCGTAGTGGGCATGAAGTTCTTCCAAGGCGCCGTCGATGGCAAGCAGCTCGACAGCGGCAAGCTGTACACGCTGTGCAACCTCGACGAGTCCAAGGGCAACGCCAAAGGGCAGTTCACTGAAGAGTGGAAGCTGCCGGGCGGTGAGACTGTCAAGCGCTTGATGCACCTGCCGTTGCCCTTCGAGGCCGAGCTCGACATCCAGCGCGTCGGCAACGGCCGTGAGGCACGTGAGCAGGTCCTCGAAGTGCGCCCGATCGGCCAGGCTAAGCCTGTCGGCGTGAAGGCCGCCGCCTGACATGGCTGACACCGGTTTCGCGTTCCGCGGCACCTGCTACCAGCTGGAGCAGGGCGCCCGCGAGGAGCACTGCCGCAGTGAGTACCCGCAGAGCTTCAGCGATGCGAGCGGCAGCTATGTCGTCTCGTGCACCGGTGTGCAAGAGAACGGCCTGGCGCTGTCGCGCACCACGGGCAGCGGCTCGGCCAGCAGCGTGGTCGTGCAGACCACCTACCCGACCTGTACGCCGGGCGTCATCGGCGCTTCGCCGTTCGACGGGGCGCAAGCCACGCAGGCCTTCGGCTTCGGCTTCACGCTCGTGATGCTGGTCTACCTCGTCGCGTGGGGCTGCGGCCGGATCCTGGCCTTCATCGGTGCTAACTGAATTGCGCATGTGCGCGAACCGCTGGCAGGCCGGCTTGCCTGCCGAACAACCTACATGGAGTGGCGCTATGCCCAAGATGATGAATCGCAAACTCGTTGCCCTGGCCGTGCTGGCCCTGGGCGCTCCTGCCGCCTTCGCGCAAACCGCAGGCACCGGTGTGGACTTCACCTCGCTGACCACCGGCATCAGCTTCGGCGGCGTGGTCGCCGGCATCCTGGCCATTGCGGCCGTGAAGGTGCTGCCGCTGGTTGCCTCGTGGGGCGGTCGCAAGATCCTGGGCATGATCGGTCGCTAAGCGATCCGAACCGGTGGGCCCGTACTGCGCAGCGTGCGGGCCCTTTTTGTTGGCGACAAGCGGGAGGGCTAACGCGATGTGGACGCTGTTTTTCCTGGGGCTGGGCTGCCTGTGCGCCTGGGCCTGCATTCAAGGCTTCAAGCGGTGAAGGTCGGGCTCATGAGCCGTATCGCAAGGCTGCTGGCCTCGTGCATGTGGGCACTGTGCTGCGGTGCTGCCTTCGCAGCGGTCGAAACGACCGATTCCGTTTGGTTCGGCGCGGGCGCCAATGCTGAGGCCGGATGCCGCTTGGCCATCGCGACGTTTGGCGGTGATTACGAGTTCGTCTCGGTCGGCACCATGACAGGCACGGCGCCTGTGCGGCTGGCGTATTGCAACGTCAAGCGCATTTCGGACAACACAGTCCTAGCGAATCTGACGCAGGCTCAAGAGGCTTGCCCGCAGGGGACACCCTCATGGTCGGCCAACTTCAACACGGGCAAGTGCGAGCGCGTCGTAGAAGCGTGCCCCGCGGGGACGGTGCAGAACCCCGCCACGCAGGCATGCGAAAGCGCCTGCGGTGCGGGCAAGGATGCGGGGCCCTGGGAATGGCCTGGGTCGGTGAGTGGCGGCACACGCTACATCTGCGTCAACACCTGCACGGTGGCCGCAGAGCCCGAGTTCGGATGGACCGGTGCCGACGGCGTGGCTTGGGCGCGCGGTTCTGGCAAGTACACCGGCGCGACGTGCAATGGTTCAGATGGCAGCGGCCAGACCCCGAGTTCGCCGGATCAGTCCGGCAGCGGTAGCGGCGATCCGAAGCCGCCGCGCTGTCCGAGTGGCCAGTGTCCGGGCACGGTCAACGGCGCGAACGTTTGTGTGCCTTGCAGTCAGGCGCCGAACACCAACACGGACACGCGTGACAACACCGGTACCACCACCAGCAACTCAGGCGGTGGCGGTAGCACTGAAGTCACGACCAGACGCGATACACGTTGCGATGGCACGACGTGCACCACCACAACCACCACCACGACCACCACTCGCGATGGCAGCGGCAACCAGACCGGCGCACCGACTCAGCAAACGACCACCACCACGCAGAGCCAGAACAGCTATTGCACGGCCAATCCGACCAGCCAGCAGTGTGGAGGTACTGGGAGCAGCACAGGGAGTTCGTCGGGCTCCGGCAGCAGCACGCCGGGCACCGGCACTGGTGCACCCAACGGTGGCTCGGCCAGCACCGGGACCAATGGCGAGAACGTCGATGGCGGCTCGTGCGAGCGCAACCCAAGCGCGGCCGGCTGCGGTGGCCAGCCGGGCACTGCGGGTGAGCTGTACGAGAAGAAGGGCAAGACCTTCAGCGACGTGCTGATCAAGTTCCGCGATGCCGTGTCGGCCTCGGCACTCGGTCGCGGCATCGGTCACTTCTTCGTCGTCAGCCTGAGCGGTGGTTCATGCCCGACGTGGACCATGCAGGTGGACTACCTGCAGACCTCGGCGGTCATCGACTTCTGGTGCAGCCCGGTGGCCAACACGCTGTTTTCGGTGATGGCAGGCGTGCTGATGGTGCTCGCCGGCTGGTCGGCCTTCCGCATCGCCGTCTACTGAGCCAGGGGAGGGCTCATGCTCAAGGAATTCACCGATTGGCTGCTGGACCTGATTGGCAAGGCCTTCACGGCCGTGTGGGACTGGTTCACCGATGTGCTCATCGAGCTGGCGGACCTGCTGTTGACCGCCATGGCCTCGCTCATCGCGTTGATCCCGGTGCCCGACTGGCTCAGCGCCGGCATGCAGGCGCTGTTCCAAGGCCTCGACGGTCCGATCCTCTACATCCTCAGCAGCTGCGGCTTTGGGCCCGCCGTCGCACTCTACGGAGCCGGCTGGGGCGTGCGCCTGGTGCGCAAGATCGTGACGCTGTTCCAGTGGTGACCCGACGTGCCGCAGGACACGTCGCGAGGTAAGTGCCGAAGGACACGTCTCACGAGCTGCAGCGGTCCCAAACCTCACCTCGACGTGCCGCAGGACACGTCGCGAGGCAAGTGCCGAAGGACACGTCTCACATGCTGCAGCGGTCCCAAACCTCACCTCGACGTGCCGCAGGACACGTCGTGCTTCAGTCTCACTCAACGAGGGTGAACCCGTGATCATCTTCCATGAAGGCTTGCCGGGCTCGGGCAAGAGCTACGAAGCGATGGTGCGTCACATCGTGCCGTCGCTGCAGCAGGGCCGCGAGGTCTTTGCGTACATCGAAGGCATCGACTTCGCAAAGGTGGCTGAAGTTGCCGAGTTGCCTGAAGAGAAGGTGCGCGAGCTGCTGCACCAAGTCGAGCGCGACCAGGTTAAGGCCATCCACCAGCACGTGCGTGATAACGCGCTGGTGGTACTCGACGAGGCGCAGAACTTCTGGCCCACGCAGCGCCGGCCGCTTGACGATGATCTGACTCAGTTCGTCACCGAGCACCGGCATCGCGGCCTCGACCTGCTGCTGATGGGCCAGGACATGCGCGACGTGCACCCGCTGTGGCGTCGGCGCGTGTCGCAGAAAGTGGTGTTCAACAAGCTGGACGCGCTCGGCATGGAGAAGCGCTACAGCTACGTCGTGTGGAAGGCCACGCGGCCCGAGCACTTCGAGAAGGTCAGCAATGGCATCGCGAGCTACGACCCGAAGTATTTCGGCACCTACGCGTCGCATGTCTCAGAAGACACGAACACGGCCAACTACAAGGACAGCCGGGCCAGCTTCGCAAACACCTTCCTGGTGAAGTGGGGGCTGCCGCTGGCCATTGGCGGTGCGGTGTGGGGCATTTGGTCCGTCTGGGGCTTTTTCCACCCGGACCTGGCCAAGGCCTCGACCGTTGCGCCGGTCACGACAGCAGCCGCAGCAAGCGCGCCGGCAAAGGCCGCCTCGGCCGTCACGCAGGCCGCGGCGCCGCTGGGCTTCGTGGAAGACCTCAACAAGCGTTTCCGGCCGCGCCTGGATCGCTGCTACGGCAGCGGCGGGCAGTTCCCGCAGATCTGCATCATCGAGTGGTACGACGGCGACCAACTGCGCGAGCGGCTCACCAGCCGGCAGCTTGCGGTCATGGGGGCCACGGTTGAGGTGCGCGAGTCGGTGGCCAGAGTCGCTGGCACCTGGGTTACGCGCTGGCCGCTGCAACAGCAGGCGCAACCGGCGATGGTTGGCGCTCAGGTCGTTCCACTCAATGCCGTGGCCTCGGCGCAATAACCGAGGGGGTCCAGGGCGCTAGCCCTGGGAGAGCTGCCCGCAGGGCGCGGGAACCTGGGGCCGTTCGCCTCGAGGAGAACTCGCTTCGCGTGCTCGAGCGTCTCGAGACACAAAGCCGGCCCCCCGCGCCATCAAGACAGAAGGCCTTTGGCGGGCCAAGGCTGGTGTTCCTGCGGCACCGGCCTTGGCGACCCCGGAAAAATCGCTTGGCGGACCGATCTGGGGCCTTGTCGGGGCACCGGGAGCCGGATCGTTCGCGGCCCCGAAGTCGCCGATGGCCGCCACGCGCGCCAGGCGGTATTCCAGCTGGGTTACGTTCTCCTGGAGGCAGCGAGCCAGGCCGAGCGCGTTGCGCGCCTGGTACTCCAACGAGGCGTCGAGCTCGGCGCGGCCCCAACGGGTGATCCAGTACAGGGCGAGCTCAGCGGCGCGCGGAGCTGCGCCGCGGGCGAGCCACCGGTAGACGGTGCTTTCGGAGATCTGCAGAGCCTTCGCGACCTGGGCGGGCGTGGCGGCCAGGTCATCGATCATGGTTTGAAGCGAAGGGATGGAAGTTGAGCGTGGGAGGTGGTGCAACATCAGGCAGCTATCGGCCGCGCGTGTTGCATCTTGAAGACACCAAGAATCGCAGCCTTGATGCTCTGGGCGATCCATGCTAGGACACGCGACAATGTGCATTATGTAAAATTGCAGGCGCCGCCTAGCTGTGCGGCTCGCCGCGGACTCTGGAGCGATCGGGCGGCGCCGGTGGCCCCTTGGGAATGGCGCAAGGCACACCGCACGCAATGAGGGTCGTGGTCAAAACGTCGGGCTGCTGCTCCACAGTGTGGAGTTCGGTTCTCAGGAAGAGATAATCGCCGCGATCAAGGCTCGGCAATTGTTCGCGCCATCAAAGCCTAACCTCGATCCCCCCCTCCGCCCGGAACCGGTGAGCCAGCCCGACCGTATTGACAGCGCGGTCCCGGTAGATGCGAAACCCCACGTAGTCTTCCGGACTGCGCTGCCAGCATTCCTTCTGTGCATCGAGCACGTGCCAGGCCCCATCGAGGTACACCTCGGTCCAATCGTGATACTCGTCGGCACGTGGAGCCGCGCTGCCCGTGATCACATACCCGCCCACCATCCGCGCCGGGATCCCGTTCGCACGCGCCAGCGCCGCCGCCAGGCACGCGTATTCCGTGCAGTCACCGGAGCGGCGGACGAGCGCCTGCTTCGCACCGATGGTGTCGGCCAGGTAACCCGCATACCGCAGGTTCGTGCGCACCCAGTCGTAGGTCGACTGCAGCGTCTGTACCCATGTGGACCGCTTCAACTGCGCGGCGACTTCCCGTATCGAAGCGTCATCGCTTTCGATGAAGCGCTCGGCATGCAGCCAGTCCAACGGGGATGCCAATGGTTGTGGACGGGGTTCTCGACAAACCGATACCTCGGCCTGGACCACCACGACCTTCGTGGCCATCGGCTGCACATGCGGCAGCACCAGCTTCAGGATGCTGTGCCCCAGCGCATCGCTAGTCAGTTCGTGCGGCATGCTCACGCTGAGCCCTGCCAACCGCTGTGTCGCCGTCTCGCGCAAAGGCATGTACAGCCAGACGGTCTGGTCAGCGAGCGGCGCCACTCCAGGGTTGCGCAGGGTCACGGTGAAGCGCAGCTGGCGCCGGGCTTCCTCACTGGCCCGGCAAGGCCAGGACGTCAGCCCGGCAAGGACACTTCCGAGGAGCAGGCTTCGACGCGCAATCATCGCGTCAGCGGCCACACGGCGGCTGCCTGGGCCCGCGGGCGAGTGCGGTCCAACTCAGCTGCTGCTGACGCATCTCGCGCATGAACACTTCCGCCGGATGCGCGTAGATCAGCAGCGGGACGGGCGCCATCGATGCGGTCAGCGCGCGTTGTGCGCTGGCGCTCAGCGTGGCGGCATCGGCTACCAGGACCACGGCACTGAGCGGCGCGTTCTTCAGTTCCCGGCGGCGGCGGTCGAGCACGGACTTGATGGCCGATGCACTCACCTGCGCCAGAGGCACTGCATAGGGAAGCTGATCGTTCAATGCGGCGTGGGACGGTGCCATCAGGACCAGGTTGGCTTCGAACTGGCTTTCGAGCCACAGCTCGGCCGTGCTCAGCGTGGGCGGCAGTCCGCCGTCGACGCGCGCTCCAACTGTCGGCTGCCCCTGCGCCTGCCACAGCGGCAGGCCACCGCGCAGCACCTTCACGCTTGGAAAGCCGCGTGACTTCAGCTCAGTGCAGGCGACATACAGCTCCTGTTCCGCCTTGCCGGAGCCCACCAGCACCAGCATCCGGTCGCGAAGGAAGGTCTTGCTGCGCACTTCGGCCGGCGTTGCATTGAGGGCGCCATCGACATGCACGGCCTCGAATTCCCTGGGTGACCGGGTATCCACCAGAAAGGCCGCGTTGCGGCTGCGCAGGTTCACGACCTCCGGGACGGAGATGGCACAGCTCAGGTCGGCAACGACCGCAGGAGCAGCGCTCTCTGCGACGCTCCTGGGTTGTGGCGCAGCCTCGTCGCGCTTGCAGGAGTGCCCTGCAGGCGCAATGCCCTCGAGCGCTTCCGGCATGGCCCCACCCGCCGCCCCGAAGGCCCCCTGCCCCATGGCCAACAGCCAAAGGAATGCGATTCGTCTTGCCATCATGACCGCTGCCCACCACTGCTGAAGATGGAGCTCGCCGCGCTGGCGGCCGGCAGCGGCGCACTCGCCGGCATGGCCGGTTGCCCGGCCGCATCGCGCAGCAGCAGGTCCGGCGGGTAGGTGAAGACCCAGTCGCTGTACTTGCCCTTGCCGCGAAACGCCATGTCCTGTGCCTCGAAATGGTCCTGCTTGATGGGCGTGGCACCGGACAACGAGTGCACACCGACGATGCGGCCGCCCACGCGCACCAATCCCCATTCGGGCTTGCCCGTCATCGGGTCGACAAACAGCTTGCGCAGGTGCCGGCGGATGCCCGGGGCGCGGTTGTCGCGCAGCAGGTCGTCCAGCGTGGCCGGGTATTGGCGCTGGCCGCCGGCCGATTGGCCTTCGTAGTAGCGCGCGATCGCGTTGCGGAACTGATGCCCGGCGGCAAGCAGCTCCTGCTCCTGGCTGCGCCGGGCCACGGTCGCATCCACTTCCACCGCCACGGTCAGGCCCAGCCCCATGAACGCGACCAGCAGGAGCACCCACAGGTAGGCAAAGCCCCGCTGGGCGGGTCGCGTTGGCGCGCTAGAAGGATGCATAGCTGCGACCGTCATGAGACTGCCCTTGCGCACCGCTCTTCACATCGGCAACGCCCGTCAGGGCCGGGTCTTGCGCCGGCAGCAGCTGCCAGCTGCGGTCGGAGCCTGTGACCGGATCCACCGGCACGCTGCGCAGGTACTTGTGCTCGACCAGTTCGTCGAGGCTTTCCGGGTACCTGCCCTTGTCGGCATAGAAGCGGTCCAGGCTGACACGCAGCACCTTCAGGTTTTCGGCCAGCGCCACGTCCTTCGACTTGTCGAGCGACCCGAAATAGCGAGGCGCCGCGATCGTCAGCAGCAAGGCGACGACCGCCATGACCACCAGCATCTCGATCAGCGTGAAGCCCGTGCTTCGTGAAGTGCACCGCATCATCGGGTCACCATTGGCGGTACGGCACGCCGTTCAGCCCGACAGCCTCCGAACGCGAGAACACGTCGAACACGTCCGCGCCCTCCTGCGGGTCGTCAGGGGGCGAGGCATAGCTGCGCAGGGCCCAGGTGTCGGCAGGCCGCGCGGTGGCCTCCGGGTGCAGCGGGTCGCGCGGCAGCGAACGCAGGAAGTACAGGTTCTGCTTGGTCGGGCTGCGCTGGTCCGGCACGCCTTCGACCAGCTCATCGAGCGTCTTCGGGTAACCGCTTTCCCCTAGGCGCACGAGGATGCGCCCTTGATCCGCCGCGCGCTTGTAGGCGTCGAGCGCCTCGCGGATCTGCGCGAGGGCCACGCGCAGGTCGCGCTCCTTCTCCCGCTGGACGGCTACCTGCGCCATCGGCACGGCCACCAGCACGAGCACGCCCATGACGGCGAGCGTCATCATCAGCTCGATGAAGGTGAAGCCGCGCTGCCGCCTCACGGCACCACCTTGACCACCTGCTCGACCGGCAGCGGCAATGGCGCGGCCGGTGCCGGCTCGGGTGTGGCCGACAACAGCTGCACCTTCGCGCCCCCCGGCTTGAGCGCCTTGAAGGTCACCGTCATGACTCCGCCCGAGCCGTTGACACCGGCATCCGCGCCTTGCCGCACCGCCGCGGCGAACACCTTGCCCAGGGCCGGGTCCACACGCTGGCTGAAGTTCACGCTCCCGCCGCCCTGCTTGAAGAAATCCCCTTCGGAGACGTTGACCACCTGCAGCAGTTGCGGGTCGAACCCCGCCAGCAGCGGCAGGCCGCGCAACGGCCCCTGGCTGTTCAGGCGCAACACGGCACTGAACTGCTCACCCACCTTGACCTGCGCCGGTGCCTGCCAGCTGAGCCGCAGCGGGCCGGTGGCCGCAGCCGGCGTGGCTGCCGAGGCTGCAGGGGCGCTGGCACCGGGAGATGTCGTAGCAGGTGTTGCCGCTGCAACCCCGGCAACGGGTGACGACGCCGGTGGTCTGGCGGTGCCTGCCGTCGCAGGCGGCGTAACCTTGCCTTCGGCCGGCTTTTCAGGCTCGAGCACCGCCAGTCGCAGCGACTCCGCGCCGACACTGGTTTCGGTGCCGGAGTCGAACTCCGCGGACAGGAGGTCCGGGCGGCGCAGCGAGCGCACGACTCGCGGCGTGATGGACAGCAGGATCTCCGAGCGCTGCTTGTCGTCCTTCTGGCTGCCGAACAGCCGCCCTGCTATGGGCAACTCGCCGAGACCCGGCACCTTGTTGCCGGTGGAGCGGTCTTCATCGCTGATGAGTCCGGCCAGGATTTGCGTTTCTCCATCCTTCAACCGAAGTACCGTGGCGGCGTTCCGCGTGCCGATCTGGTAGGACAGCGTCCCTGACTTGCTCAGCACCTCGCGCACGAGATTCGAAACTTCGAGGTTGACCTTGATGGCCACCTCGTCGTCGAGGTAGATGTTCGGCTCGACCTCGAGCTTCAGGCCGACGTCGACGTAGTTCACCGATTCGGACACGAACCCGGTGGATGTGGAAGTGGTCGTGATGACCGGCACCCGGTCGCCGATCAGGACCTTGGCCTTCTCCTTGTTGCGCACGCGGATGCGCGGGTTGGTCAGCACGTTGCCGTCCTGGTCTTCCTTGCGGACGTTGATGAACGCGTTGCCGGCGGAGGCCTTGATGTCGGAAGCACGCAGATCCTTGAGTCCGGATAGCGTAAGCGGCGTGCCTGCGACATCTAGCCTCGACAGGGTGATCTGGCTGGGCCACTGTATGCCGAGCTCCATCAGCCGTGAGCGCTTGATCTCCATCACCTCGACTTCGAGGATCACTTCCGGGTCGCTCAGGTCCTGCAGCGCGACGATGCGTTCGGCCATGCGCACCGCCTCGGGCGTGTCGCGCATCATGATGATCCCCAGGCGCTCGTCGACCACGAGGTCCTTGGTCTTCACGAGCGTCTTGATGGTGTTCGACACCGCCTTGACGTCGGCGTTGGTGAGGTAGAACGACCGCACCACGAGGGCCTGGTAGTCCTTGAGCTTCTGCGGGGTGTTCGGATAGATCAGGATCGAGTTTTCATTGAGCACCTTCTGCTCGAGCTGGTTGGTCACCAGCAGCAGCCGCACCGCGTCCTCGATCGAGGTGTTCTTGGCCAGCACCGTGGCCTTGAGGTCGGGGCGGATGTCGCGATCGAAGAAGAAGTTCAGGCCCGACACCTTGGAGATCACGTCGAACACCGAGCGCAGCGGTGCGTCGCGGAACTCCAGCGTGATCGGCTTGCGGTAGGCGACCGCCAGCTTGGCCTCGGGACGGGCGAACTTGGCCCGCGCCTCGTCGACGCGGGCCTTGAGGTTCAGCGCTTCCTTCTGGTTGGGGTTTTCCGACAGCACCGGCCGCAGGCGGTCCAGCGCCTCGGCCAAGTCTGCCTCGCTTCCCTTCTTGAGGAGCCCTTCCGCCTCGGCAACGACGGCGCGGTGCCGTCGCTCGGCAATCAAGGCATCCAGCCCCTGCCGGGCCATCGCGTTGTTCGTGTCGATGGCGAGCACCTGGCGGAAGGCTCGCTCCGCTTCGGTGATACGCCCTTCGCGCCGCGCCGCTTCGCCGGTCGAGATGAGGCCGCTGACGACCGATGCCCGCTGCACCGCCAGCGCAATGCGGTATTCGGCATTGCGCGGCTCCAGCTTGACGGCCTCCTCCAGCTTGGCCAGGCCTTGCTCGGCCTTGCCCTCGCTGAGCAGCTCAGTGCCCTGCCGGAAAGCCTGCGACGCCGCACAGCCGGCCACCGTCGCCACCACGGCACACAGCAGCGACCAGCGACACAGGAATGCTCCGATCCACCCGTATTTCATGTTCCCACGCATCTTTTCAATTCGAACCACCGCCGAGGTCCAGCGTCTGCGCCTGGTCGAGCGGCAGGTAGCGCAACGTCAGCTTGTTGCCGTCGAGGCTTTCGACCTTGTAGTGCTGCGCGATCGTGTCGCCCACCCGCACCACGAGGTTCTGGTCGTTGTGCAGCAGGAAGACCACCTCCTGCCCGTCCTCGACATAGCGGCCGAACGGGCGGAAGGGCAGCGCCGGGGCCTGCGCCGCTTCGGCGGTGGCCGAAGCCGGGGGCGCCACTGCAGCCACCCGTTGCAGCGAAGGCTGTGCCCGCGGCCTTGCGTCGAACCACGCCGCGTTGGCCTCCATTTCGGCCGTGCCACGAGGCCGGATCGCAAGCACGTGGACAGGAGCCTCGCGCGCGGTCGAGCCCCCCTTCGACTTCGACGCCGGCTGCGGCGCTCGCGACGCAGCCGCCCGGGTGCGATCGCTGAGCTGCAGGTCCTCGGCTTCGGTGGCGGGTGCGAAGTAGGCTGCGAGCAGCGTTGCGGCCAGCGACAGCCCGAGTACCCAGCGCGACGAGAACTTCACCGCTGGCCCTCCTGCGGCACGTGGCCCGCCAGGGTCACGGATGGCTGGGCCGGTTGCGGCAAGCGTGCGAAGAGCAGCCACTGGATGCGCGCCTCGATCTGTGCCTCGGCCGCCTGCTCGCGCTTGAACTGCACGCTTTCCAGCGCAAGGGTCTTCTGCCCTTCCAGCGCGGCCAGCACGAAACGCCGCACGGCTGCCGCGTCGCCCTTCACGGGCAGGGTCATGCGGTAGCGCAGGAAGCCCCCTTGCGGGTCGGGTTGCGCACGGTAGTCGCCCTTTTCCACGAGCAACCCTTCGCGCTCGGCCAGTGCGAGCAGGTCGCCCACCGCCTGAGGGATCTCGTCATGCGGCGGCAGGTACCGGTCGAATTCGGCCAGCCGTGCCCTGCCCTCGTCGCCCGGGGCCTGCGTGGCGAGCCTTACAAGCGGCTGGCCGGTGCGGTGGACGATCAGTTCACGTTGCAGCGCTTCCTTCTCGGCATGGGCGTTTCGATCCAGCCACATCGCGATGCCTGCAACGACGACGAACGCGATGGTCGCAACGCCGGCCGCGCCGAACCGGCGCCAGAACGCACGCGCCAGACGACGCAGCTCCCAAGCCAGCGCATGCGTCACCCAAGCCAGGGATCTCAGTCCGTCCACGTGGCCTCCACCGTGAACCGATAGCGGCGCTCCTGCGGGGTCTTGTCGGCCACCTCGTGACGCAGCAGGTAGGCGCTTTGCAGGGGCCGGCGCGCCGCCACGTAGGCCACGTAGCGCGTCATGTCGATGGCCCCTTGCGCCTCCGCCGCGATGCGCAGCGTCGAAGCACCGTCGGCCGCGGCGGCGCCCACTTCCACACCGAGCACCGAGACCTGCACGTCGCGCGGCGGCTGCAGTGCCGCCAGCAGCGCGCCGATGGGCAGGTTCAGTTCACGCACCGCCTGGTTCACCGCACGCACGCGGGCCAGTTCTTCCCGCGTCCAGGCAGCCGAAGGCACGGCGGGAGGTCGCGCGGCGCGCTGCGCGGCGGCAAGCTCCCCGTGCACGGCTTTCACCTCCGCCATCGACTGCCAGGCCAGCAGCGACATGGCGCACGCAGCGAGCCCCGCCACGGCGGCAGGCAGCCAGTGTCGCGCGAGGGGGCGCTGCGCGCCGGCCATGGCATCCAGCGCATCTGCGGCCGCGACCTTGGCCTGGAGGAGGTGCACGACAGGAGGCAGCGTCCCATCGGCAGGCGGCGAAGGCCTGGGCAGCAGCGCCAGCTCGGGTGCAGCGGACGCGTCGGACGCTTCCGCGCACAGCATGAACACCGGCAGCCGCTCGATGGCGGCCAATGCCGGCTCCCGCAAGCGCAGGCGTTGCCACAGTCGCTGCAGGTCCTGCAGCGGGTCAGCGCCCATCGAGGTCGTGCATCGGCTGTGGGCTTCCGTGATGCGGCGGCCACCGACCATCACCATCGCCATGCCGTCGTCGCACAGGCCCAGCGCACCCACCGAGCCGCGCAACCGCGACGCCCATGCGCAGGTGCTCAGCGGCCGGACCGAGCGCAGCGGCACGTTGCCGGCCTGGGCAAGCACCTGCAAGGCCGCCAGCAACGCATGCGGATACGCCACCGCCAGACGCAGTACGCCATAAGGGGCGTCGTCGATGCGTATCGTGTCGCGCGGGTCGATCTCGCAGCCTGCGGCCGCCAACGCTGCACGCGCATGGGCTGCGGCCGTTGCCGGCGAATGCAGATCGCTGCTCCACGGCAGCGTCGTCGTGGCGAGCCAGCTGTCGGCCACCACCACCCGCACTTCCTGCAGGCCAGCCGGGGCGGCTTGATGCAAGGCTTGGTGCACGGCTTGGTGCACTTGCGACAAAGCGGCAATCACCGGATCGAGCGGCTGCTCGTCCTCTTGCCCCGGTGCGATCTCGAGGCCGCACAACACTTGCCAGCCTCCGCGGCCGTGCACGGCGGCCAGCACCTGGCGCGCCGCGATGACCACGTGCAGCACCGCGCCTGCAAGGGGGCGTTCAGCCTGCGACACGGGCCACCTCCTCGATCGTCGTTTCGCCCTGGGCCACCCAGGCCAGCGCCGAATCCGTGATCGGCCGCAGACCGTTGGCGGCCGCCCGGGCCTTCAGCGCGGAGATCGGTGCGCGCTCGGCGATCAGCTCGCGCAGCGTGTCGTCGAGCACCAGCACCTCGGCCACTGCACGTCGGCCCTTGTAGCCCGCGCCACGGCAATGGCCGCAGCCGGCACCGGCCTTGAACGTCCAGCCGGCCACCTTTTCGCGGGTCAAGCCGGCCAGTGCGAGCGTGTCGTCGTCGGGCACCACGGGGGCGGCGCAATGGCTGCAGTTCATGCGCAGCAGGCGCTGCGCCACGATGCCGTTGAGTGCCGAAGCGAAGCTGTAGCCGTCCACCCCCATGTGCAGGAAGCGCCCGAGCACGTCGAACACGCTGTTGGCGTGCACCGTGGTGAAGACGAGGTGGCCGGTGAGCGCGGCCTGCACGGCGATCTGGGCCGTCTCGTCGTCGCGGATCTCGCCCACCATGATCTTGTCCGGGTCGTGGCGCAGGATCGACCGCAGGCCGCGCGCGAAGGTCAGGCCCTTCTTTTCGTTGACCGGGATCTGCAGCACGCGCGGCAGACGGTACTCGACCGGGTCTTCGATCGTGATGATCTTGTCGCGCCCGGTGTGGATCTCGGTGATGGCGGCGTACAGCGTCGTCGTCTTGCCCGAGCCTGTGGGGCCCGTGACCAGCAGCATGCCGTGCGGCTTGTTCGCGAGACGCCGGATCGCGGCCATCGACGGGGCATCGAGGCCCAGGTTGTCCAGCCGCAGCGACTTCGCCTCTTCGGTGAGCGACTGCCGGTCGAGCAGGCGCAGCACCGCGTCCTCGCCGAAGATGTTGGGCATCACCGAGACGCGGAAGTCGATCTCGCGCTCGTTGACGCGCACCTTGAAGCGGCCGTCCTGCGGCACGCGGCGCTCGGCGATGTCCAGCTCGGCCATCACCTTGATGCGCGAGATGATCTGCTCGGCCATGTCCTGGCCCTGCACCTGCGTGATGGGCACGAGCACGCCGTCGATGCGGTAGAGCACGTGCAGGCAGCCGGCATCGCATTCGAGGTGGATGTCGCTGGCCTGCAGCTTGAGCGCGTCGTAGATGGTGGAGTTGACCAGCCTGACCACCGGGCTGGCGTCGTCGCCGATGCTGGCCAGCGTGATGACCGCAGCCACCTCCTCGCCACTGCCGGCGGTGGTGTCGCCATCGAACCCGTCGATGGCGCGTAGCTGCCTCTCCTGCTGCGCGAAATACGCCTGCAGGTCGTCCGGATGGGCCAGCACCAGCCTGGGCACGGCGCCGGCCGTGCTGCAGCGGCGCAGGGCCCAATCTTCGGCAGCACCGTCGAACGGGTCGCTCAACACGAGGTATGCACCGCCCGATGCGTCGCGTGCTGCCAGCACGTGGCGCTGCACCGCATCGGCATAGGGAATGCGGTCGAACAGCGGCTGCAATACCTGCAGATCGCTCATCGTCAATGCGGCATAGCCGAAGCTGTCGGCCAGTGCGGCCATCAAGGCATCCGCCTCCAGCCCGGCTGCCTGCTGCAGCCGGTGCACCAGCGACTGTTCCGGGCCGGCCGGCAGCGCACGCGCCTGGGCGACGAGCTCCGCAGTGATGCGCGTCATTGCAGGCTCCCGGCCAGGTCGAAGATCGGCATGTACATCAGCACGACGATCGCGCCGATGACCACGCCCATCACCGTCATCAGGATCGGCTCGATCAGCTTGGAGGCCCAGTCCACCCAGCGCGCGAAATCCTCGTCCTGGAATCGCGCGGTGCGTTCCAGCATCTCGGCCATCTGGCCGGAGCGCTCGCCGACCTTGATGAGCGACTCGGCCACCGGGCTCGCGAGCTGCGCCTCGAGCAGTGCAGCCGACAGCGACTGGCCTTGTTCGATGGCCTGCCGGGCCTGCGCGAGGCGCGCCTGCTCCGACGGCCCGAGCAGGCCGGTCACCATGCCGATGGCTCGCGGCAGCGCGATGCCGGAGGCCAGCAGCAGGCTCACCGCGCGATAGAAACGTGCAAGGCGGAACTCGCGGGCCTTGTCGGCCAGCCAAGGCAGGCTCAGCACGGCCTGCAGCAGCACGGTGCGGCCCGCCGGCCGGCTGACGGCCCAGAACACCAGGGCCCCCACGGCGATCAGCCCGACCAGGGCGATCTGCCAGTGACCGTAGATCGCCTTGCCGAAGCCCAGCAGCATGGCCGACATCCAGGGGATCTCACGCCCCGCGGACTCGTACACCGCGCTGAAACGAGGCACCACGTAGCCGAGCAGGAACAGCGAGACGAAGCCCCCCACCGTCAGCAGCATCACCGGATAGATGGCAGCCGAGACCAGCTTCTTGCGGATCGCCTCGAACTGCAGCTGGTAGGCGATGTAGCGCGCCAGCGCCTGCGGCAGGTCGCCGGTGCGCTCGGCGGCACGCACCGTGGCGGCATAGACCTCCGGAAAGTGCTGCGGCATCGCGGCCAGCACGTCCGAGAAATTGCGCCCCTCCCGCAGCGACTGCAGCATGCGCGCCAGGATGTCGCGCGCCAGCGGCTGGCGCTCCTTGGCGTGCAGCGTCGCCAGCGCTTCGGTGAGGTTGAGCCCGGCGTCGAGCAGCGCGAGCAGTTCCTGGCTGAACAGCAGCAGCCCGAAACGTGCACGCGCCGGCACAGACCCGGCCGGCTGGACGCGCTCGACCGCCAGCACCTTGCCGCCTTGTGCGACGACAGCGCGTATGGCATCGGCCTCGCCGAGGTCGGCATGCTCGACCCAGCGCACGCCACCATCGGCCATGCGGACCCTCAGGCGCGTGCGCAGGCCGCGCGCCGCACCGCCCGCATGCCCGCCCACATGAGACGCCCCTGCCGGAGCGATTCTTTCAGCCCGCGCCATCTGGACCTACCCCGGTACCGCTAGCGGTAGGACACATCGGCCCCTTCTCCCTCGCCCCCAGGCTGGCCGTCCTTGCCGTTGGAGGTCAGGTCGAAGTCCCCGCCCTGGCCTGGCGCGCGGTACACGTAGGGCTGGCCCCAGGGATCCGGCGGCACCGCCTTCTGCAGGTAGGGCCCGTTCCACTTCGATTCGTCGTTGGGCTTCACGAACAGGGCGTTGAGGCCCTGCTCCGTGCTCGGGTAGTGGCCGGTGTCGAGCCTGTAGGCATCGAGCGCCTTGCCCAGCCCTTCGATCTGCGCCTTGGCGGTGCTGCGCTCCGACTTGCCGAGTTGCGAGAAATAGCGCGGGCCGACGTAGGCGGCCAGCAGGCCGATGATGACGATGACCACCAGCAGCTCCAGCAGGGTGAAGCCGCGGCTGCTGCAGCGTTGGACGTGTCGGGGGAAAAGGGTTTTCATACGGATCGAGAACAGCGAAACAACATCAGGGTGCCGGCGTGGCGACAACCGACCACACCGCGTTCTTGCGGATGTGGTCCGCGGGCTTGGACAACCTGGACCGGGTGCTGATCGTGAAGGTGTCCGTCGCCTTCACGGTCTCGCCGCTGCCGATGGCGCCGATCGTGACGTTGCCCTCGACCACCGTCGTCGAGGAACGCTCGCTGCCCAGCGTGGCACGCACCCCGGACAACGGCACTCCCGTGTTGGTCCACTCGGCGGTGAAGACGTATTCCCACAGCTTGGGCCCCAGTTGACGCTCGGACACGAGGCCGTACTTGCACACGTGCAGCGAAGCGTTGTTGGTGCCGGAATCCTGGTCGCCTTCGTCCGCATTGGTGACCTTCACCTGCGGGCCGGTGATGCCCGCGTAGTTCGGGTCCAGGCTCGCGGCCCTGGAGATTACGACCTGATAGGTCGATTTGCCATCACGCACGCAATCGTCCAGCCCCGTCACCGTGACGTTCTGCTCGACCGACCAGTTCTGCGGCGTGAAGGTGAGCTGCGACGGCTCGACCATGCCCTCCCGCGAATCGGTGACGTTCAGCCCCAGCGTCACGTCCGCCTTGGGCGCCACCTGCAGCTTCACGCCGAAGCGGGCCTGCTTGCCTTCCTCGCTGGTGCTGACGGATTTCTTCGAGACCTTGATCTGCCCGGTCTGCGAGGGGTTGGGGATCACCACGGCTCCGGGCGCATACGCCCGGCCCACGCCCTTGGCGTCGTAGATGACGCCATAGACGTAGTAGGTCCCCGGCGCGAGTTCGGTCACGTCCCACACATGGCTGCCGGTATGGGTGCCGGCGGAGCGGCGCAGGCCGTCCACGATCAAAGTGCCGGCGTAGTCGCTCGACGTGCTGGAGTAGTACAGCGCCACGGTCGGCTCGATGTTGGGGTCCACGCCTTCCCAACTGAGCGTGACCTGCTTGCGCTCGCCGGTGGGCGTGCTCACCGTGGTCGGCGTCACCGGCGTGGCCGGCGAGGTGACCTGGATGCCGGGATCCTGGTAGGCCGCGGTGCTGACGTACAGCACGGCTGGCGCAGTCCAGGCGCTGGCCGCGTTCTGCGGGTCGACGGCGCGCAGGCGCCACCAGTGGGTGGTGGCGTCGGCCAGTTGCACCGCAGTGACGGCCGTCGTGGAGTCCGACACGCCGGCCCACACACGCGAACTCAGCGCGGCATCGCGGTAGACCTCGAACTCGTAGCGCACGGCGCCGCCTTCCGGGTCTACCACCGGGTTGGCTTCGAGCACCGGCTGCCGCGTGCTGGACCAGGCTCCGTTGCCCGGGTTCTTGATGGTGGGCGCAGGCGGCGCATCGTTGACCGCGCTCATCAAGAAGTTCGACGTCACCCAGGGCGTCTCGGCGCGGCCGTCCTGCGCCTTGACGCGCCAGTAGTAGCGCTTGTTCTCGAGCAGCCCCGTGGCGGCCCAGCTCGTCGTGGCGCCGGCGCTGCGGATCACGGCGCCCGAGCTGCGCTTGTCACCCGAGTCGAAGGTGGCCACGGTGTCGATCTCGAACACGTAGGTGATGAGGTCGCCTTCGGCGTCGTTACCGCTTTCGATCGAAAGCACGGTCGTGGCGCCAGGGCTCACGCTGCCCGATGCCGGCCCCACGATCACCGGCTCGCCCGGCGGCGTGTTGCCGGTATTCACGATGAAGGACCGCGCCACGCTGAGGGTCTGGGCGCCCAGCGCATCGCGGGCCGCCACGCGCCAGTAATAGGTCGCATGGTTCGTCAACGCCGCGGGCACGTTCCAGCTCGTGATGCCGCCTTCGGCTGCCGGAATGTCGCCCGAAGCAGCCACCTGCTCGGTAAGGGCCGCATCGCTGTAGATGGACGCCACGTAGGTGATGGCATCACCGTCACGGTCGCTGCTGTTGGTCCAGCCCAGCACGGGCTGCAGCGTGCCGACCTCTGCGTTCGGCGCCGGGCTGGTGAGGTTGAAGTTCTCGGGCGCGTCGTTGAACAGGTTCACGAAAAAGCGTGCCGCCACCCACGGGCTGTAGGTCTGCACGCCGTCGTAGCCGCGGGCTCGCCACCAGTAGGCGGTGTTGTCGGACAGGTCGGCGCCGGGCTGCCACGTGGTGGGCACTGCAGCACCACCAGTCGCGGCCGCCTTGGCGACCACGGCGCTCTCCACGAGCTGCGTCATCGCCTCGTCGCGGTAGAGCTCGAACTGCACCTTCACGGTCGGGTCCTGCGACTGGGCGGATGCCAGCACGCTCAGCGTGGGCCGCAGCCTCGTCACCTGCGCGCCCGATGACGGGCCGTCCACTGTCGGTGTGCCCGGCCCTGGCGGCGGTGTGCTGTTGTTGACCTTGATGCTCGCCGAGCGACTGCCGCTGAGCGTGCCGTCGTGGGCCGTGTAGGTGATGAGGTAGCTGCCGGCCGTGCCCTTGGCGGGTTTCCAGTCGAACACGGCACGGGCCACGCCGGGAGCTTGCGGGTCGGCAGCCTGAGGCGTGAAGGTGGCGCCCGCCGGCAGCGGGGCGGCCGAGAGCGTCACCGGCTTGCCCGAGGGGCTGCTGGCCTCGACGAGGAAGGAGACCTGCTTTTCCTCATCGACCGTGCGGTCGGGCACGAACTGCACGTTCGGCGGCAGCGAGGCCGTGGGCGGCGCCTGG
>CAMLLU010000029.1 GCA_946480925.1 uncultured Rivibacter sp. | reverse complement strand
TGATGACGCGGCGCGTGCCGTCGCGGCCGGCCAGCTGCGCCTGGAACGCAAGCTCGATGCCTTCCTGGCCCTTGTCTTCGACGTTGGTGAAGCCCACCACGTGTGCTGCAGCTTCGCCCTCGGGGTATTTGCGCTTGTATTCCTGGAGCTGGTAGACGCCCTTGATGCCGAGTTCCTTGACCTGCTGGGCCACCGACTCATCCACCTGGCGACGCAGCCAGACGAAGTTCTGGTTCTCGGCAAAACGCTTGTCGAGTTCGGCCGGCGTCATGTTCAGCAGCTTGGCGAGCTGGCGGCGCTGGGCCTTGGTGGCGTCCAGGTCCTTCGGGATCGCCCACAGCGAAGGCGCCGGCACGCTGGAAGCCAGCAGCAGACCATTGCGGTCGGTGATGCGGCCGCGGTTGGCAGGCAGGTCGAGCGTGCGCGCGTAGCGGGTCTCGCCCTGCTTCAGGTAGAAGTCGGTGGAAAAGACCTGGATGTAGGCGGCACGGCCGATCAGCACGAGAAAGGCCGCGCCCACGCCAGCCACCAGCAGCTTCGAACGCCACGGCGGCGTCTTGGCAGCCAGCAGCGGGCTGGTGGCGTAACGCACGCTGCGCGACTGCGCGCCAGCCTGACGCGGTGCGTTCTGCGAATTGCGGCGCAGCCAACGCATCATTGCGAGGCTCCTTGCGCAGGTGTGACTGCGGCCGGTGCAGCGGCGGCCTGCGCTGTCGCGCCCGGCACCACGTATTCGGTGACTGCCGCGTTCGCGTTGCGCATCTGCAGCCTCTCGCGCGCCACGCGCTCCACGCGCAGCGGTGTCGCCTGCGCGCGCTTGTCCACCTGCAGCCGCTCGAAGTCGGTTTCGAGCCTGCGCTCCTCGGCGCGCGCACGGTCGAGCGCGGCGAACAGCCGGCGCGACTCGTACGACGTTTTCACGAGGTAGAGGCTGCTGGCCAGCAGCGCGATGAGCAACACGATGTTGAGCCGCGTCATACCGCGGCTCCCATCGGCGCATCGGTGCGCTCGGCCACGCGCAGGATCGCAGAGCGGGCGCGGGGGTTGTCACGCACCTCCTCGTCACCCGGCTTGATGCGCGCCAGCGCCTTCAGCAGCATCGGCTTCGGCTCGGCAAATGGCGCGCGACGGTCCACCACGTGCTTGCTGTGACGCGTGATGAAGGTCTTGACGATGCGGTCTTCGAGCGAATGGAAGCTGATGACCGCCAGCCGCCCTTTCGGCGCCAGCACCGCGAGCGCTGCATTCAGCCCTTGTTCGAGCTCCTCAAGCTCGGCGTTGACGAGAATCCGTAGAGCCTGAAATGTGCGCGTAGCAGGGTCCTGGCCCGGTTCGCGGGTCTTGACCGCGCGAGCCACGACTTCGGATAGTTCACCGGTGGTTCGAACAGGACGCCCGCTTTCCCGGCGAGCAACAAGCGCCTTTGCAATCGGAACAGCAAACCGTTCTTCCCCATAGTCGCGTATCACCTCCGCAATGCGGCGCTCGTCCGCGCCCTCCAAGAATTCCGCTGCGCTCTGACCTCTTGATGGGTCCATTCGCATGTCCAGCGGGCCATCGAAACGGAAGCTGAAACCACGTTCGGGGTTGTCGATCTGCGGCGACGACACACCGAGGTCGAGCAGCACGCCAGCCACGGCAGCGATGCCGCGCTCGGCCAGCACACTGCCGAGCTGCGCAAAGCTGGCGTGCTCAATGGCAAAACGCGGGTCCGAGACCCGCGTGGCACCTTGTGTTGCGTGTGCTATCGCGTCAGGATCCTTGTCGAAGGCGATGAGCCTGCCTTCCTTCGAGAGCCTCTCGAGCACCAGCCGCGAGTGGCCGCCGCGGCCATAGGTGCCGTCGATGTAGACGCCATTTGGCGAGGTAATGAGCGCGTCCACCGCCTCGTGCAGCAACACGGTGCGGTGCTGCCAGGGCCCTTGTGTCGGTTCCATGGCGGCTTTAGAAGCTGAAGTCCTTGAGCACCTCGGGCATGCCTTGCTGCATGACCTCGGCCTCGTGCGCGGCGTGGCGCTGCGCATCCCAGAGTTCGAAGTGGCTGCCCATGCCGAGCAGCATGACGTCCTTGGTCAAACCGGCGGCCGCGCGCAGCTCGGGCGAGATGAGCACGCGCGAAGAACCGTCGATCTCAACGTCCATGGCACTGCCGAGAAAGATGCGTTTCCAGCCGCTGGCGGACATGGGCAGCGCCGCGATGCGATCGCGGAACACCTCCCATGCGGGGCGGGGAAACAGCATCAGGCAGCCATCCGGGTGTTTGGTGACGGTGAGTTGGCCGTTCGCTGTGGCCAGCAGCACGTCGCGATGGCGCGCAGGGACGGACAACCGCCCCTTCGCATCCAGCGCAAGCGCCGAAGCCCCTTGGAACACGAAACTTGCCACAATCACCCACTAAAGTGCACTTTCTCCCACTGTAGCGGATCGACTACACGAGGGTCAAGACGAGATGTAAGAAAAACTCAATGGAATCAAGCACTTAGACAGCATTCCGCATACAAGGCGAAACAAAAAGTCCTTCAAAAAGAAGGACTTGCGTCAATGACTGGAAGTGTTGGATGAGAAAGAGGCCAACTTAGGGGGTGGCCGCCAAATGTGATACAGCGTTCAACCGGCGCTGTCGGCAGGATGGACACCGCCCGCGGCAGCGCGCAGCTCGGCCACCGTGTAGCCTTCTTTCAGCAGCGCGTCGCGCAGCCATTGGGGGTGGGAGCCCTCGCCGTTCCAGGTGTCCCCGGTCTTGGGATGGCGGTACTTGACGGGATCAGGCGCTTTGGGAGCCGGTGCGGCGGCAGGCGCGTGTTGCGACGCCCGTTCGAGTTCTTCGGGCGTGATGGACCAGTACTCCATCAGCGTGCGGATCTGATGGACGATCGCGGTCTTTTCCTTCGGAGAGGAAGCGGGGACGTCGGCGCTCATGGCAGGGGACAACGAGCGCCGACGCGGGCCGGATGAGCGCGTCAGGTGGCGCCGGCGGCCTCGAGTTCCTTGCAGGAGGGGGCGCAGACCGATTGCGTCTTGCCCAGCAACTTGACGGACTTCAGCGAGGCACGGGGGCGGTGCTTGCCGCAGCGGAAGCACGACATGGTGGCGGCACCGAAGGCACCGGTGGAAACGAAGGGGGAACCCGACGCCTTGCTTCGATAGCGCAGGCCGTCGTCGTGAATGGAAGTCTTGACTGCGTCTTTTGCCATTGATGTCCCAACGCGATGCGTTGTCTGGGGAGAGGCCGCCCGGGCGGCGAAGGCGGTATTTTCCTTCAGACGGGCGGTCCTTCGTGTAAACGGGGGTGTTCGGCTCGGGTTTGTGGGCGGAAATCACCCAATCCAGCGCCTTGCCTCGTTCATTAATCGAACAACTTCCTCGTCGCTGGTCTGCTCGAAATCGTCGTAGTAGTAGCCGACGGAGTGGAAGTCCTGCAGCGCCAGCGGGCAAGCCGTCTCGTCGGCCAAGTGCGCCAGTGAAGCCAGCGTGTCTTTCGGCGCCAACGGTACGGCCAGCACCGTGCGCCGCACTCCGGCGGCCGCCAACGCCTGCAGCGCCGCGCGAACGGTGCCGCCGGTGGCGATGCCGTCGTCCACCAGCACCACGCAGCGGCCGGCCGGTTGGAGCGCCGGCGTGTCGCCGCGATAGCGGCCTTTGCGCTCGGCAATGAGCCGCAGTTGCTCGCGTACCTCCTCTTCCACGTAGCCTGCAGACGGCCGCACCATCTCGATCACGTCGTCATTGAGCACGCGCTGGGGCGGCTCGCCGTCGACGACGGCGCCAATGCCGAGCTCCGGATAGCCCGGCGCGCGCAGCTTGCGCGCCATCAGCAAGTCCAGCGGCGCGTTCAGCGCCTTCGCGATCTCGAAGGCCACCGGCACGCCGCCGCGCGGCAGCGCGAGCACCAGGGGCTTGTCTTGGAGCAGATGGGACAGCAGGGCGGCGAGGCTACGGCCAGCTTCGGTACGGTCTGTGTAGCGCTGGCGCGCCGACGTGAACATGGCGGCCCCGAAGTGCCTTACAGCCGACCCTCGCGCTGCCAGTCGCGCAGCGTGCGGACCATGTCCTGGTCGTTGGCGAGCCACGCCTGTTCGCGCAAGCCCTGCAGCTGTGCGTCCAGTCCTTCGGTCTCCAAGGCCTCGTCGCTGGTGTAGACGAAGCGCAGGAACAGGGCGCCAGCGCTGGGCTCCTCGATCGTGATGCTCAGGCGCACGCTCGGCATGTCTTCGCGCGGCAGCGGCTCGAAATGCAGCGACTGCTCGGTATCGAAACGCACGTGGTCATCGATCACCAGGCCGCCGAAGTGAACTTGACGGCGCAGCGGCTGGGCGTCGCCCTCACCGCCGCTCACCAGTTCGCAGCGGTCCGGCCCGAGTGGAAAGCTCTGCGGCGTGCGGGCCCGCGCGACAAGGCCACGCCAGAGTTCGGCGCGCGTCATGGGCATGAGGAGCGGATTGCCCGCGTCGTTGATCTGGATGAGGTGTTCGAAGCGCATGGTGAGTGCGGCAGCTTACGCCATGCCGCCTCATCGGCGCGAGTCACCTCACGGCCAGCGTCGCCGACGTACCGGCGGGCGGTTGCGATGGTTGCCCTTGCTGCAACAGCCGTTGCGCTGCCGCGCGGTGTTCAGCAGCCAGCGACTCCAGGCTGCGGCCGGAGCGCTCCACCACCTGCTGCAAGGCCGCGATCTCGCCATGCGCGCCCATTTGCTGCGCATAGTCGTTGGCTTGGCGCACGTCTTCGCAGCGGGTTTCTTCGAACAGCTTGCCCACGCTCATGGCTGCATAGCCGTAAGCCTCGCGCTTCAGCTCGGCCTGGGCCAGCCGTGCCTCGTTCCAACCGGCGCGCTTGGCGATCGTGATGCCGATGCTGTGGTCGATGAGCGAAGTGCCGCGGCCGAGCAGCACGCCAGCGATGTCGCTGCAGGTCTGCAGGCGGTTGGCGTCTTTCACGGCATCAACCGAGCAGAACTGCGCGACGCGCTGATAGCCCGGCAGCGGCATCGCCGCCTGCATGCCGATCACACGGGTGTAGACCGCCGGCCACAGATAGGCCGGCAGGTCCACCGGAAGATGGCTGCGCGCAAGGCCCGGCAGCAGGCCGAAGAAGGTTTCGCTCACTTCGGCATGGGCGATGCGATACATGGCCTCGGCGTACGCTCCTCCGTCGCGGCGGCTCAGCGCTGCGTCGGCGGCATACATCCACGGCACAGCGTTGCGGGCGTCGAGCAGCGCCCATTGGTCGTACGAGATGAGCTGGCAGCCGCCACGGCGGGTTTCGAGCGCGCCGGTGCTCTGGCAAGCCTGCACGGCCAGCGCATAGACCGCCGGGTCGCGCGAATCGACTGCGAGCTTCGCGAGCGCGTTCAAGGGCCGGGTGGCGCCCGGCACGTCGTCGTCGGCCGGCGCGCTGGCCGCGACCGGCGTACCGGCGATGCGCGAACGCTGCTCGAGCGCCGTTCCCACCTGCTGCGCCACTTGCATCGACAGACCTGCTGCCCGCGCCCGCGTGTCGCCCTGCAGCAGCCGCTCGATCAGGCGCCGCAATGCGGCATCCACTTCGGCGTTGGTGCGATTGCGGAAGGCTTCGGAACTGACTTCAGCGCGATTGAGCTGGCCCCGGCCACAGACTTCAACGGTGGGTGTTTCCTTCGTGGCCTCGATGCCCGACACCACGACCGGCGGCCCGGAAGGCCTGGCCAATGCGGGGCTCGACGCAGCCGGCTTCACCGGCGCCACCGCAGTGGCTGTGCGGTTCACCGGCGCAGGACCAAGCCCCCGCGGTTCGCGGTACCAATAAGCCAGCGCGGCCAGCACCAGGCACACGGCGACCACGCCGCGGCCCCAGGCGTCGATGCGCCAGCTCTCACTTTCCCTATCGCCCCTCATGGGGCGGATGATAGGCAAGGCAGGCCGTGCAACCCGTAACGAAACGCTGGAGTGTGCTCAGTGCAGCCGGCGCTTCACCCACAGCCAGGCGAAGAGCCCCACGCTCATCATTGCCAGCGAGGCGACGGCGAGTGCCTGCGTGGAATGCATCACGAGCGGCGCGATCACTCCGGCTACGATGCCGTTGGCAACGCTGCCGATGAAGGCCTGCAGCGACGAGGCCATGCCGCGCCGTTCCGGAAAGAGGTCAAGCACCATCAGCGTGACCACAGGCACCATGAGCGCCCAGCCGAACGCGAAGATGCCGATGGGCAGCAGCGCCCAGCTCACATGCGCCGGCCACAAGAAGTTGGCCGCCACGTTGACCAGCGACACACCGCTCATGATCAGGAAGCCGCGGCGGATCTGCCGGCCCGGCTCGATCTTGCCGGCCAACCGCCCGCTGCCCCAGGCCCCGCCCATGATGCCGCTGATGGTGAGCAGGAAGAACCAGAAGAACTCGGTGGGCCCGAGCTTGAGGTGCTGTCCCAGGAAGGTGGGTGCCGACAGCACGTAGAGGAACATGCCGTTGAACGGCACGCCGCTGGCCAGCGCGAGCATCAGGAACTTGGGGCTGGAGCCGAGCTGCCAGTAGCCACGCATCAGGTTGGGAACGTTGAAGTCCTGCCGATGCGTGTGGTGCAGGGTCTCGGGCAGCAGCTTGTAGTTGGCCGCCAGCAGCACGATACCCACGCCGGTGAGGAACCAGAAGATCGCATGCCAGCTCGCGTGCACGAACAGGAAGCCACCGACGATGGGCGCCACCGCAGGTGCCACGCCGAAGTAGATGGTGACCTGCGACATCACGCGCTGCGCGTCGGCGGGCGGGAACATGTCGCGGATCACGGCACGCGACACCACGATGCCCGCGCCGGTGGACAGCCCTTGCAGCGCGCGGAAGAACACCAGTGCACTGATGCTTTCGGACAACGCACAGCCAGCCGAAGCGAGCGTGAACACCGCGATGCCGGTCAGCACCACGGGCCGCCGCCCGAAGCTGTCGGACAGGGCACCGTGGAACAGGTTCATGAAGGCGAAGCCGAACAGGTAGGCCGACAGCGTCTGCTGCATCTGCACCGGCGTGGCACCCACCGAGGTTGCGATGCCGTCGAAGGCTGGCAGGTAGGTGTCGACGGCGAACGGCCCGAGCATGCCCAGGCAGGCCAGCAAGACGGCAAGAGCCCAGCGCGGTGCGCGCCAGAGCGTATGGGCATCGGGGTTCATCGGCTGCCTTGTTCTTGTTGCTCCGCTTGTGGCGGAAATGTGTGAAGCAAGCCGATAGGCCGGATTCTGTGCATCAGGTTGCCCTGACGTGACCGCCATTCCTCTGGGCCATGGATCGCTCGCATGGCTCGGTGCTACCTACCCGCCGGCTCCGCGGGCCGCATCATCGCCGGCCTATTTGGTATTGCTGCGCGTAGAGATTGCCCGTTTCACCCTGGGCGGGCCTTGCGGCGACGCCCAGACTCGTCTCTGTTGCTCTGATCCTCACCTCGCGGTGGACAGGTGTTACCTGCTACGCTGCCCTGCGCAGTCCGGACCTTCCTCCAGTGCGGCATTTCTGCCCTTGCACCAGCGGCGGTCTGGCTTGCTTCACGGCCGCGATTATCCAGCCGCATCAGCAATCGGCATCGGAGCTGCATCAGGAGACCCCATCCCATGAAAGTCAACAACGTCCTCGAAACCATCGGCGCCACGCCACACGTCCGCATCAACCGGCTGTTCGGGCCGGATACCGGCGGGCGGGAGATCTGGGTGAAGTCCGAACGCAGCAACCCGGGCGGCTCCATCAAGGACCGCATCGCGCTCGCGATGATCGAAGACGCCGAACGCACCGGGGCACTCAAGCCCGGCGGCACCATCGTCGAGCCGACCTCGGGCAACACGGGCATCGGGCTGGCCATGGTGGCCGCGGTCAAGGGCTACAGGCTGGTGCTGGTGATGCCGGACAGCATGTCGGTCGAACGCCGGCGGCTGATGCTGGCCTATGGCGCGAGCTTCGAGCTCACGCCGCGAGAAAAAGGCATGAAGGGCTCGATCGCCCGCGCACAGGAGCTGGTGGCCACCACGTCCGGCGCATGGATGCCGCAGCAGTTCGAGAACCCCGCCAACATCGACGTGCACGTGCGCACGACGGCGCAGGAAATCCTGAACGACTTCCCGGGCGGGCTCGATGTGCTGATCACTGGCGTGGGCACCGGTGGCCACATCACCGGCTGCGCGCAGGTGCTCAAGAAGGCTTGGCCCAAGCTGAAGGTTTTTGCGGTGGAGCCGAGTGCATCGCCGGTCATCAGCGGCGGGCAACCGGCACCGCACCCCATCCAGGGCATCGGCGCGGGCTTCATTCCGAAGAACCTGCAGACCGAGCTGCTCGACGGTGTGATCCAGGTGGAGGCTGAGGCAGCGCGCGAGATGGCTCGGCGCTGCGCTCGCGAGGAAGGCCTGCTGGTGGGCATCTCGTCGGGCGCGGCGCTGGCGGCGGTGGCGCAGAAGCTGCCGGAGCTGCCGGCCGGCTCGCGCGTCCTGACGTTCAACTACGACACGGGCGAGCGTTACCTGTCGATCGAAGGTTTCCTGCCGGCCTGAACACCTCTGCATCGTCGTAGAAGCCGGGCACCTCGTTGCCCGGCCACCAGCCCGGCACACCCAGCACCGGCAGAGGCAGGAAGGGCTTGGGCACCAACGCGGCAGTCTCGAGTTCGGCGCCCGGCACGCCGACCCACACGTGCGCCGTAATGGACTTGTACGGCGTCACCAGTTTCTCGAGCAGCGCATGGCCGAACAGCGTGAGTTTCACTTCGCTCAGCCACCGATCGCGTTCCGTGACCAGCAACCCCTTCCAGTCCCGTTCGCACAACCGTCGCACCAGGCCGGCCGGTGCTTCGAGCAGCGCCGCGTTTTCGTCGAACAGCGTGAGTGCATCGCGCAACGCGCCGCGTGTGGCCTGCACGCCCTGCTCGGCCAGCGCCTGGGCCTGCAGCTCGTTGAGCCGGCGCTTCAAAACCGGCCAGTGCAACCACATCAGACCGTTGAAGAAGTCGTGCAGGTTGTCGCGCGTGGGCACGCAAGCCGTGCGGTGGATGAAGGCTTCGTAGGCCTCGCCCTCGGGCAGCGCGTGCTGCGGCACGAAACGCAACTCACCGTTGCGCAGAGGCAGCGGGCCTGAACGGGCGAGAACCGCGTTGAGCGCGTCTGCCACCGAGGCACCTGCCGCCAACGCCGCCGCTGCCTCGCCACGCTGCCGATACGGCGCGAGCCAGGGCCGGGACCAGTCGACGGCGTTCAGCATCACCGCGCCTGGGCCTTGCCGGCGCCCGCTGCGGCCGATGAACCAGCCACCTTCACCGCCACGCCGAGCGCCGACACCTCCGGCCAGGCGCGATCGGTCACGAGCGTGTGCACCTGCGGCCATGTGGCCACCACGAAGGGCGCCACGTTCTGCTGCTTGGAATGGTCGGCCAGGATCATCGTGCGGGCGGCGGCGGCCATCATGGCGCGCTTGATCGCGGCATCGGCCTCGTCGGCGGCGGTGATCCCCATGCGGGCATCCAGCGCGCAGGCACCGGGCACGGCCCAGTCGGCGCGGCAGTTGGCCAGCAGGTCGTGCGCGGCCGGCCCCCACAGCGCGCGGTTCTGCGGCTGCCATGTGCCGCCGGTGACCAGCAATTGCACGGCGGGGTCGCGGTCGAACAGTGCCGCGACGTCGAGCGCGTTGGTGATCACCGTCAGCGGCCGCACGGTCAACGAGCGCGCCATCGCCAGCGTGGTGGAGCCGGCATCGAGGATCACCGTTTGCCCCGGCTCGATGAGTTGCGCGGCGGCATGGCCGATCGCGTCCTTGGCCTTGGCAAGCACGCCGGCGCGAGCCTCGGAGCCCAGCCGCGCGGTGTCGAGCGTCACGGCGCCACCGTGGGTCTTCTGCAGCGCGCCCTGTGCCTGCAACTCCAACAGGTCACGGCGGATCGTGTGCTCAGAGACTTCGAGCATTCGAGCAAGATCGAGCACCTCCACCCGCCCTTGCTGCTGCAGCCATTTCAGGATGCGGGCGCGCCGCTCTTCGGCGAAGCGGGGCAATGCATCGGCGGTTTTTGCGCTGGACTTGACCATGGCCGCGATTCTAGTGATGCATCAATGCGCGAAATTGCTCTATATTGCTCGAGTCGACTCGAATCTGCCGCCATGCATTACCTTCCTCTACCCTCCCCCACCGTCGCTCGCCTGGCCATCGCGGTGATCTTTTTCATCAACGGCGCGGGCTTCGCCAGCTGGGTGTCGCGCATCCCGGCGGTACGGCAGGCGCTCGACCTCAGCGACGGCCAGCTCGGCAGCGCGCTGTTCGCCATCGGCGCGGGCGCGCTGGTGGCGTTTCCGCTGGCCGGCCGGGGCTGCGCATTGCTGGGTGCCCGCACGCTCACGCTGGCCACCACCTTCATCTTCTGTTTTGCGCTGCCGCATCCGGCTTTGGTGGGGGTGCTCTCGTCGTTTGCGTTCACGCTGTTCCTGCTGGGCGCGGCCAGCGGCGCGATGGACGTTGCGATGAATGCGCTGGCCGTCGAGGTGGAGGCACGGGTGGGCAAACCCATCATGTCGTCGCTGCACGGCATGTGGAGCGCCGGCGGCCTGGCTGGCGCGGGTGCAGGTGCGCTGATGGCCCGGCTCGACGTGTCGCCCGCACTGCACCTGGGCGGCACTGCGGCCGTGCTGGCACTGTCCGCCGCGGCAGTGATGCGCTGGCTGCCCCGCAGCGAGGCGCGGCCCAAGGCTGGACACGGAGAACCGCGCTTCGCGCGACCGGAGGCCGCGATGGCAGGGCTGGGCGGCATCGTGTTCTGCGCCTTCCTGATCGAAGGCGCGATGGCCGACTGGAGCGCCGTGTTCCTGCACGACAGCCTGGGCACGACCGCGGCGGTCGCGGCGGTGGGCTATGCGGTGTTTTCGCTCACGATGATGAGCATGCGCTTCCTCGGCGACGCTCTGGTGGCTCGCTGGGGCCCAGTGCCGCTGCTGCGCATCACCAATGCCCTGGCCGCACTGGCTCTCGGCCTGGCGCTATGGAGCGCGCATGCCGGAGCCACGCTGGTGGCGTTTGCGCTGGTCGGGTTGGGCGTGGCCACCGTGGCGCCCCTGGTGTTCGGCGCGGCAGCGCGGCGCGCGAGCCGCCGCCCTGGCCACAGCGCCGGACAAGGCATCGCGGCGATGGCGACGCTCGGCTACGGCGGCTTCCTGCTCGGGCCACCCTTCATCGGCTGGCTCGCCGAAGCGACCAGCCTGCGCACGGCGCTCGTCTTGCTTGCGGTGCTGGCCGGCGTGATCGCAATGCTGACGCATCACTTGCGCGAGCCCGACGCCGACCTCGCATCGCCGGCCTGAGGGTGGTCGTCAGGCCGCCAGCTTCCAGGCCAACACCTCACCGCCACGCAGCGGCTTGAGGCTGGCCTCACCGAACGGCAGCGCCTCCGGCAGCGTCCAGCTCTCCTTCTTCAGCGTGACGGTGCCGGTGTTGCGCGGCAGGCCGTAGAAGTCGGGCCCGTGGAAGCTCGCGAAGGCTTCGAGCTTGTCGAGTGCACCGGCAGCTTCGAAGGCTTCGGCATACAGCTCCAGCGCGCTCAATGCCGTGTAGCAGCCGGCACAGCCGCTGGCGTGCTCCTTCAGGTGGGCCGGGTGCGGAGCGCTATCGGTGCCGAGGAAGAACTTGTTCGAACCCGACGTGGCTGCGGCCACCAGCGCAAGGCGGTGTTCTTCGCGCTTCAGCACCGGCAAGCAGTAGTAGTGCGGGCGAATGCCGCCGGTGAAGATGGCATTGCGGTTGTAGAGCAGGTGGTGCGCGGTGATGGTGGCGGCCGTGTATGCATCGGCCTCGCGCACGTATTGCGCCGCGTCCTTCGTGGTGATGTGCTCGACGACGATCTTGAGTTCGGGGAAGTCGCGGCGCAGCGGGATGAGATGCCTGTCGATGAACACGGCCTCGCGGTCGAATACGTCGACGCTCTGGTCGGTGACTTCGCCATGCACCAGCAGCTTGAGGCCCGCGCGCTGCATCGCCTCGAGCGTCGCGTAGGTCTTGCGGATGTCGGTGACGCCGGCATCGCTGTTGGTGGTGGCACCGGCCGGGTAGAGCTTCAGCGCCACGATGCCAGCCTCGGCCGCGCGGGCAATCTCGTCGGGGGGCGTGTTGTCGGTGAGGTAGAGCGTCATCAGCGGCTCGAAGGCGAGCCCTTCTGGCACGGCCGCCTCGATGCGCTGCTTGTAGGCCAAAGCCTGCGCCGCGGTGACGACCGGCGGCTTGAGGTTCGGCATGATGATCGCGCGAGCGAATTGGCGCGCGGTGTCGGGCACCACGGCCTGCATGGCGGCACCGTCGCGCACGTGCAGGTGCCAGTCGTCGGGGCGGGTGATGGTGAGGGAAGTGGCGGAATGGCTGCTGCTCATGCGGCGGATTTTCTCACCTGCCCCGCTGTGCGCCACTGCCACTGGCTCACAGCAATGACAAAGGGCTCCACTGTGGAGCCCTTTGTGCGTTCCAGACGTCGCGCAGCGTGGGCTGCGCGAACGAGCGTCAGTGCTGCAGGATCTTCGAGAGGAAGTCCTTTGCGCGCGACGAGCGGGCGTCGGGGTTGCCGAAGAACTCGTCCTTCTTGCAGTCTTCGATGATCTTGCCCTGGTCCATGAAGATGACGCGGTGGCTCACCTTCCTGGCGAAGCCCATTTCGTGCGTCACGCACATCATGGTCATGCCTTCCTGGGCCAGCTGCACCATCACATCGAGCACTTCGCCCACCATTTCAGGGTCGAGCGCGGAGGTGGGCTCGTCGAACAGCATCACGATCGGGTCCATGCTGAGCGCACGGGCGATGGCCACGCGCTGCTGCTGGCCACCGGAGAGCTGGCCGGGGAACTTGTCCTTGTGTGCCATCAGGCCCACGCGGTCGAGCATCTTCAGGCCGCGCTTGGCGGCTTCGTCCTGGTTGCGGCCCAGCACCTTCACCTGCGCCAGCGTGAGGTTCTGCGTGACAGACAGGTGCGGGAACAGTTCGAAGTGCTGGAACACCATGCCCACACGCGAACGCAGCTTGGGCAGGTTGGTCTTGGGATCGGACAGCGAAATGCCGTCGACCACGATGTCGCCCTTCTGGAACGGTTCGAGCGCGTTGACGGTCTTGATGAGCGTGGACTTGCCCGAGCCCGAGGGCCCGCACACCACCACCACTTCACCCTTGTTGACGGTGGTGGTGTTGTCGGTCAGCACCTGGAAGCTGCCGTACCACTTGCTGACGTTCTTGATTTCGATCATGGCGGACATGGTGAGGTCCTTCTTAGCGAATGATGGCGATCTTTTTCTGCAGGCGCTTGACGAGCATGGACAGGCTGAAGCAGATGACGAAGTAGACGACGGCTGCGATCAGGTAGCTCTCGACCGGCCGGTTCAGGTTCTTGGCCGTGAGGTCGAAGCCCTTGAGCAGGTCATAGGCGCCGATGGCGTAGACCAGCGAGGTGTCCTGGAACAGGATGATGGTCTGCGTGAGCAGCACCGGCAGCATGTTGCGGAAGGCCTGCGGCAGCACCACCAGCTGCATGGTCTGCCGGTAGTTCATGCCCACCGCGTAGCCTGCATACACCTGCCCGCGCGGCACGCTCTGAATGCCGGCGCGCATGATCTCGGAGTAGTAGGCGGCCTCGAACAGCGTGAACGTGATGATGGCCGACACCTCGGCACCCAGCGGGCGGCCGATGAGCATGGGAATCAGCAGGAAGAACCACAGGATCACCATGACCAGTGGCACGCTGCGCATGGTGTTCACGTAGGCCGCGGCCGGCATCACGAGCCAGGGCTTGCCCGACAGGCGCATCAGCGCCAGCAGCGTGCCCAGCACGATGCCGCCGATCATCGCCACGATGGTGAGCTGCACCGAGAAGAACAGTCCCTTGAGGATGAAGCTCTGGATGACGGCCCAGTTGAGGAAGCCGAAGTCGAGGTTGAGCATCATTTGCCACCCCCGATCATTCCGGGCACCTGGAGCTTGCGCTCGATGAACACCGCCACGCGGTTGACCGCGAAGGCCGACACGAAGTACAGCAGCGACACCGCCAGGTAGACCTCGATGCCGCGCGAAGTCTCTTCCTGCGCCTGCATCGCGAACATCGTGAGTTCAGCGATGCTCACCGCGAACGCAGCCGACGAGTTCTTGATGATGTTCATCGATTCCGACGTGAGCGGCGGGATGACGATGCGGAACGCCATCGGCAGCAGCACGTAGCGATAGGTCTGCGGCAGCGTGAGGCCGATGGCCAGGCCCGCGTAACGCTGGCCGCGCGGCAGGCTCTGGATGCCGGCACGCACCTGCTCGGATACGCGCGCCGAGGTGAAAAAGCCCAGCGCGAAGACCACCAGCAGGAAGCTCGGCACGTCGCGCAGCGACACGAAGATCGCCGGGATCACGTGGTACCAGAGGAAGATCTGCACCAGCAGCGGAACGTTGCGGAACAGCTCCGTCCAGGCATCGCCGAGGAGGACGAGCCATTTGTTCGGAGTGGTGCGCAGGATGCCCATGAGCGATCCCACCAACAGCGCCACGATCAAGGCCAGCCCCGAGACGGACAGCGTCCATCCCCAGGCCGACAACATCCAGTCGAGGTAGGTAATGTCGCCGCCGCTGCCGAAGCAGCGTGACACCTGCTCACTAGTAATGGTGTCCCTGCAGAACACCTGCCAATCCCAACTGCCCAAGGGCCGCCTCCGTCGTTTGTCGAGTTGTCGTCGGGTGGGTAGAAAAGGGACGCGGCGGCCGATGCCGCCGCGTCAAGGAGCTTAAGCAAGCCCTGAGCCAAAGTCGTCAGGGCTTACGCGCACAATGCGCAGCCGACGCCGCTTACTTCTTGGCGTAGTCTTCCATCGGCTTGTCGTTCGGGTTCGCCCAGGCCGCCTTGGTGGCTTCCGACAGCGGCAGGCCGACCTTCACGTTCGCGGGCGGGATGGGCTGCATGAACCACTTGTCGTACAGCTTGGCCAGATCGCCGCTCTTGATCATGCCCTTGATGCTGTCGTCCACCGCGGTCTTGAAGGCCGCGTCGTCCTTGCGCATCATGCAGGCGATCGGTTCCACCGACAGTACTTCACCCACGACCTTGAACTCGGCCGGGTTCTTGGACTTGGAGATGTTGCCGGCCAGGATCTGGCCGTCCATCACGAAGGCGTCGGCGCGGCCGGATTCGAGCAACAGGAAGCTGTCGGCGTGGTCCTTGCCGAACACTTCCTTGAAGTCCACGCCCGCGGCACGCTCGTGCTTGCGCAGCGTCTGCACCGAGGTCGTACCGGTGGTGGTGGCGATGGTCTTGCCGGCCAGGTCCTTGACGCTGTTGATGCCGGAGTTGGCCTTCGTGGCGATGCGGACTTCCTCGACGTAGGTCGTCACGGCAAAGGCCACGTCCTTCTGGCGGGTGGCGTTGTTGGTGGTCGAGCCGCACTCGAGGTCGACGGTACCGTTCTGCACCAGCGGAATACGGTTCTGCGACGTGACCGGCTGGTACTTGATGTCGAGCTTGGCCAGGCCCAGCTTCTTCTGCAGGTCGGCAACGATGCGGTTCGCCATCTCGGTGTGGAAGCCCACGTATTTGCCGTCACCCAGCGTGTAAGCCAGAGCACCCGAGGACTCGCGCGTGCCGATGGTGATCGAGCCAGCGTCCTTGATCTTCTTCAGCGTGTCGGTGGCTTGCGCATAGGCCGTGCTCGTGGCAACGGCAGCAACAGCCAGGGCCAACAGGGTTTTCTTCATGAGAGCTCCTTCAGTGGATATGTTGGGTGAAGAAACAACGGGGATTCTAGGGACAGGGGATTAAGTGGAATCACTTAGGCCCCTCCGGGATCGGCATTCAAGCCGCCCTCCGCGCCCCTGATGCACCAGCCCTCACTGGTGACGCCCCCCGGGGAAGCGCCACAGGCGCTACGGCAAATGGATCAAATGGATCAATAAGGCACTTGGTCGCTCGGGTACTTCCAGAAGTCCTTGAGCAGGTAGCTCATCGGCAGGTTGAGTGCATTGTTCTTGGGTGGAATGGGCTTCATGAACCAACGCTCGTAGATGCCATGCGCCTCGCGGCTGGTGATGAGGCGCTTCATCTCGTCATCGACGATCTTCTTGAATTCCGGATCGTCCTTCGGAAGCATGATGGCCAGGGGTTCGATCGTGAGGAACTTGCCCACCACTTTGAGCTTGCTCGGGTCCGGCCGACCTGCAATGAGGCCGTACAGCAGCACGTCGTCCATCACGAAGCCTTCCACCTCACCCGACTCGACCATTTCGACCGCCTTGGCATGGTCGGGTGCTTCGACCACGCTGATGCGCAGCAGCCGCTCGCGGTTGGCAGCTTCCACCGCCTTCAGCGGCGTGGTGCCCTTGCTGGAGACGAGCTTCTTGCCCTCGAAGCCGGCCAGGTCGTCGATGCGGCTGTCGGCGCGCACCATGTAGCGCGCACCGGTGATGTAGTGCGGCACGGTGAAGGCCACCTTCTGGCGCCGCTCCGCGTTGTTGGTGGTGGAGCCGCACTCCATGTCGGCCTCGTGCTTCGCGACGGTGTCGATGCGGTTGGCCGGTGTCACCATCTTGAACTCGACGGCCAGCGCCGGCAGGTGCAGCTGCTTGCGCACGGTTTCGGCCACCTTCAGGCAGAGGTCCACTGCGTAGCCCACCGGGCGCTTGTCCGCATCGAGATAGGAAAACGGCACCGAGGATTCCCGGTGTGCGATGACGAGCTTGCCGCCGGCCTTGAGGCGGTCGGTCACCGGGCCCGCGTGCACTGCGCAAGCCATTGCCGCGAGTACTGCCGCGACGCCCCAACGAGAGATATGCATTTGAACTGCTCCATGCATCGAAACAGCTGCGCATTGGAGCAGAACTCATGCCCGTTCCTCGCCTGTTCCGGGCTGCAAACGCACCGGTTGCGTGAGCTTTTCCGGTACTAGCAGCGCTTCCATCTCCCCGCGTGAAAGAATGCCCAGCAATTGCGCCACGTCAGCGATCGAGCCGCCGCCGGCCAAGGCCGTCTTGGCAATGAGCGCGGCCTTCTCGTAGCCGATCAGCGGGTTGAGCGCGGTGACGAGCGTCACCGACTCGGCCACGCGCTTGGCCAGCAAGGCTTCGTTGGCCTGGATGCCTTCGACGCAATGCACCTGCAGCGTGCGGCATGCTTGCGTGAGGTGCCGAATGCTCTTGAACAGCGACCAGCCCATGACGGGCTCGAAGGCGTTGAGCTGCAGCTGCCCCGCCTCGGAGGCCATGGTGATGGTCACGTCGTTGCCGATCACTTCGAAGGCCACCTGGTTCATCACCTCGGGGATCACCGGGTTCACCTTGCCCGGCATGATCGACGAGCCTGCCTGCCGCGGCGGCAGCTTGATGTCGCCGAAGCCCGCCTGCGGGCCGCTGGACAGCAGGCGCAGGTCGTTGCAGGTCTTCGAAAGCTTGCAGGCCACGCGCTTGAGCACGCCCGAGAGCTGCACGAAGGCCCCGGTGTCCTGCGTGGCTTCCACCAGGTTCTCGGCCGGCTTCACGGGCACGCCGCTCACTTCGGCCAGGCGGTGCACCACGCGGGCGGCATAGCCGGCCGGCGCGTTGATGCCGGTGCCGATGGCCGTGGCCCCCAGGTTCACTTCCTCGATGAGGGAGCGTGCCTCGCGCAGGCGCGCTTCGTCCTCGCCGATCATGATGGCGAAGGCCGAGAACTCCTGGCCCAGCGTCATCGGCACTGCGTCCTGCAGCTGGGTGCGGCCGATCTTCAGCACGTTGGCGAATTCGGCGGCCTTGGCCTCGAAGGCACCGCGCAACGACGCCATGGCAGCCAGCAATGCCTCGATGCCGTACCACGCCGCGATGCGCAGCGCGGTGGGGTAGACGTCGTTGGTGCTCTGCGAGGCGTTGACGTGGTCGTTCGGGTGCAGCAGCTCGTAGCGGCCCTTGGGCTGCCCCAGGTGTTCGAGGGCGCGGTTCGCGATCACCTCGTTGGCGTTCATGTTGGTCGAGGTGCCGGCGCCGCCCTGGATCACGTCGACGACGAATTGCCCGTGCAGGCCGCCCGCGATGAGTTCGTCGCAGGCCACTTCGATGGCCGCCGCCAGCGAAGGCTCCAGCACGCCGAGCTCGGCATTGGCGCGCGCGGCCGCCTTCTTTACGAAGGCCAGCGCCCGCACGAGGTCGCCCACCTGGCCGATGGGCGTGCCGGAGATCGGAAAGTTCTCCACCGCACGGGCCGTGTGCACACCCCAATAGGCGTCGGCCGGGATCTGCTTGTCACCAAGGAAGTCGTGCTCGACGCGAAAACTGCCGCCTGCGGTCATGAACCTGTCACCTCGTTGTAACTGGCGGCGGACTGTACGCACCGCGCCAGGCAGCGGCCAATGCTGTTTGAACGAGGCGTCATGCAAGCAGCGCATGACCGCTGCGGGTAAACCCTATAACGTTGAAGCGGAGCTCAGTGCGGCACGTTGCGCAGAAAGTCCCACAGCGCCTGCACGCCGGGCTTGCTGTGGCGGGAAGTCTCGGGGCGCTCACGATAGATGCGCACTTCCATCGTCACGTCGAAGCCCACACCATCGTGGACGGCGCTCACCAGCTTGCGGCTGCGCAGCTCCTTCTTCACCGAGCTCACCGGCAGGAAGGCCAGTCCGTGGCCTTCGAGCGCCATTGCCTTCAGGCCTTCGGCCATGTCGGTTTCGTAGATCGGCTCGAGCTGCAGCGCAGGCTCCGCCTGCTTGATGATCAGCTCGACCAGGCGACCGAGATAGGCACCGCTGGCATAGCTGAGAAAGGGAATACGCTCGCCCGGCCGCCCCGGCAGGCGGAACAGCGGCGCGCCGTCGGCATTGGCCTTGGCATAAGGCGCCAGGGTTTCGTGGCCGAGGCTCAGCATCTCGTAGCGCTCGGGGTTGAGCTGCAGCGGCTGCGACGGGTGGTGGTAGGCGATCAGCAGGTCGCAGCTGCCCTCGGCCAGCCGCATCACCGCGTCATGCACGTTCAGCGCGATGAGCCGCGTCTTCACCGGGCCGAAGTCGCGCTTCAAGCCCAGCAGCCAATGCGGAAAGAACGCGAATGCCAGCGTGTGCGGCACCGCGAACTCGATCATGTCCTGCCCGGCCACCTGGTGGCTGCGCATCATGTTGCGCGTGGCCTGCAGGTTGCCCAGAATCTCCAGCGCCTGGGCCAGAAAGGTTTCACCGGCGGGCGTGAGTCGCGTGGGATAGGACGAACGGTCTACGAGATCGGCGCCGGCCCAGGCTTCGAGCGCCTGGATGCGGCGCGAAAACGCCGGTTGTGTGACGTGCCGCAGCTGAGCGGAGCGCGAGAAGCTGCGCGTTTCAGCGAGGCTGACGAAGTCTTCTAACCACTTGGTTTCCACGCCGGCAAGTGTAACTAGCGGGTTTGCGGCCCACGTTCAGGCCTTGCCCGCCTTCCATTCCGCCAGCTCCACGCTCACCGAGTCGTCGCCGTCTCCACCGATCCAGATCTGCCCGTCCTGCACCGTGACCTGCAGGCGCATCGTGCGCTTGGCCAGCGCGGCGAGCGCCTTGCTGTGGTCTTCGGCCAGGTGCAGCACGCGCAGCCTCTCCAGCTTCTCCAGCTCGCGGCGGTTCTGCTCCCACCATATTTCGGCCACCCGCCCGAAGGTGATGAGCACCAGCTCGCGCGTGCGGTGGTGTGCCTTGCGCAGCAGCTTCTCGTCGGGCTGGCCCACGTCGATCCACAGCTCGATCTCGTCGACGAGATTGCGGCGGTACAGGTCCGGCTCGTCGTTGTCGGTCATGCCGTTGCCGAACGAAAGCGGATGTTCGTCGTCGCCCGCCGCGAACAGCGCGTAGGCCAGTACGCGCACCATCAGCCGTTCATCGTTTTCCGACGGGTGCTGGGCGATGGTGAGCGCATGGTCGCCGTAGTAGCCGCGGTCCATGTCGGCGATCTGCAGATCGGCCTTGTAGATGGTTGCCTTGAGAGCCATGAAGAAACTGGATGAGGGGTGAATGAGCCGGTCGCTGGAGTCCACAGACACGCCCATTGGACCATTCCCGATAGAGGCACCGCGATCAACCGGCTACCATGCGCTGAATTTCCGCGCTTTCACCTGAAAGGATCGCCCATTGGCCACCCCTAACTATTCCTACGAAAAGCGCCAACGCGAACTCGCCAAGAAGAAGAAAAAGGAAGAGAAGCTCAAGCGCAAGGCTGAACGCTCCAGCGAAGGCCCCGAGGGCTCCGCAACCGAGGACGGGCAGCCACCTGAGGCAGCACCGCAGGCTCCCACTGATCCGCAGGAGTGATCGGCCTGCCGCCGCGGCGCTGCTACAGCGGCGGTGTTGCGGCGGCGATCGCCGTGCTGGCTGCAGCGGCAGGGGTCCCTGCTTCCTGCAGTCGCCACATCTGGGCATAACGCCCATTGCGGGCCAGCAGGTTCGCATGGCTGCCGCGTTCGATGATGCGGCCTGCCTCCATGACCAGGATCTCGTGCGCATCGACCACCGTCGAGAGCCGATGCGCGATCACCAGCGCCGTCTTGTTGCGCGCAGCCGATTGCAGCTCGGCCTGGATGGCCCGCTCGTTGGCTGAATCGAGTGCCGACGTGGCCTCGTCGAACACGAGGATCGGCGGGTTCTTCAGCAGCGTGCGGGCAATGGCCACCCGCTGCTTCTCGCCACCTGAAAGCTTGAGCCCACGCTCGCCGACGATGGTGTCGTAATCCTTGGGCGTGGAAGCGATGAAGCCGTGGATGTGCGCGGCCTTGGCCGCCGCCTCGACTTCTTCGCGCGTGGTCCCGGGGCGGCCATAGGCGATGTTGTATTCGACGGTGTCGTTGAACAGCACGGTGTCCTGCGGCACGATGCCGATCGCCCGGCGCACGCTGGATTGCGTGACGTCGCGGATGTCCTGCCCGTCGATGGTGATGCGGCCGCCTTGCACGTCGTAGAAGCGGAACAAGAGCCGCGCCAGCGTCGACTTGCCGGATCCCGACGGCCCCACCACCGCCACCTTCTTGCCGGCGGGAATCTCGAAGCTCACGTCGTGCAGGATGGGCCGGTCGCACTCGTAGGCGAAGTCCACGTGCTCGAAGCGCAGCGTGGCGCCGTCGATCTGCAAGTCCGTCGCGCCCGGCTTGTCGGCCACCTCGCGTTCGCGCTCCAGCAGGCCGAACATCTTCTCGAGATCGGTCAAGGCCTGCTTGATCTCGCGGTAGATCACCCCCAGGAAGTTGAGCGGGATGTAGAGCTGGATCATGAAGGCGTTGATCATCACCAGGTCGCCCAGCGTCAGCGTGCCGGCCACCACGCCTTCGGTGGCACGCCACAGCATCGCGATCAGCGCGGTGGCGATGATGAGCTGCTGCCCGGTGTTGAGGATGGACAGCGTGGTCTGCGACTTCAATGCAGCCTTGCGAAGTCGCTCCAGGCTTTCGTCGTAGCGCTGGGCCTCGAAGCCCTCGTTGTTGAAGTACTTGACCGTTTCATAGTTCAGCAGCGAGTCGATCGCGCGCGTGTGCGCCTTCGAGTCGAGCTCGTTCATCTGCTTGCGGAACTGGGTGCGCCATTCGGTCACCGTGATCGTGAACGCGATGTAGAGCACCAGCGCTGCGACGGTGATCCACGCGAACAGCGGTTCGAACTGCACGGCCAGCAGCGAGAGCACCAACCCCACTTCAATGAGCGTGGGGAAGATGCTGTAGAGCGAATAAGAGATCAGCGTGTGCACGGCGCGCGTACCGCGCTCGATGTCGCGCGTCATGCCGCCGGTCTGCCGCTCGAGATGGAAGCGCAGGCTCAGTGCATGCAGGTGCTGGAAGGTTTCCAGCGAGATGCGCCGCGCTGCACCTTCGGTAGCCTTGGCGAAGACGAGTTCACGCAGCTCGGTGAAGAGCGAGGTCGACAGCCTCAGCAAACCATACGCCACCAGCAGCCCCACCGGCACCACCAGCAGCGCCTGCGCCGAGCCGGGCGAAATGCTCAGGGCATCGACCAGCTTCTTCAGCAGCACCGGCACGCCCACGTTGGCCAGCTTGGCCGCCACCAGGAAGGCCAACGCCACCCCCACGCGCAGGCGGTAGTGCCACAGGTAAGGCAGCAGCCGGCGCAGCGTGGCCCAGTCGGAACGGGGCTTCGACGCTTGTGCGGAAGTACCGGCCTCGCCCTCGGGCAGGCTCATGGCGACACGGCGCATCGTGAAAGAATCGCGAGGTTGTTTTGGGGAAGTAATGCGTATGGCCGAGATTTCAACCACCGCGCTGTTGACGCCGGACAGTTTGCCGGAAGGCACCGAGCTCGTCATGCGAGTGATGCCGATGCCCGCGGACGCGAACGGCAATGGCGACATCTTCGGCGGCTGGATCATGGCGCAGGTGGACCTGGCGGGTTCGGTGCAGCCGGCGCGCATCTCGCGCGGACGCATCACCACGGTGGCCGTCAACCAGTTCGTCTTCAAGCAGGCGGTTTCCGTGGGCGACCTGCTGAGCTTCTATTCGAAGATCGAGCGCATCGGCAACACCTCCATCACCGTGCACGTGGAGGTCTATGCACAGCGCGACCCGGCCGCCCCGCAGCTGGTGAAGGTGACCGAGGCCAACCTCACCTACGTGGCCATCGATCGTGAAGGAAAGCCGAGGCCCATTCCCAAGGATGCCAAGGAGGCGAGGAGCGGCCAGCCCGGGTGTTAAGCTGCCCCCCGTCCAGGAGAAGCGGTGTTGGCTGGATGACCGTCGCACCCTACCGAAGGCGTACACCTCAAAACGCTCAGGTTTCAATGACTGGACCTTCTGATTTAGAACGACTGGAGAGCGCCGCACGGCTTCGCATGTAGCCGTGGCGGCCGCCGAAGGGGCAAGCAGCCGTCGAGGTGACGTGCGGCGAATCTCTCAGGCAAAAGGACAGTGAGGGCCGGCGACCGATGAAGATTCGGTCGCCGGCCCTTTGCTTTCCTGGAGTCTGAAAGATGAAAGTCATCGTCCTGGGCGCCGGCGTGATCGGCGTTTCCACCGCGTGGTACCTGGCCAAGGCGGGCCATGAAGTCACGGTGCTCGAGCGCAATGCCGGTGCCGCACGTGAAACCAGCTTCGGCAATGGTGGGCAGATCTCGGTGAGCCATGCCGAACCCTGGGCCAACCCGAGCGCGCTGTGGAAGCTGCTGAAGTGGCTGGGCCGCGAAGATGCACCACTGCTGTTTCGCCTGCGCGCCGACCCGGCGCAATGGCGCTGGGGTCTGCGCTTCCTGCTGGAGTGCCTGCCTTCGCGCTCTCGGCACAACATGGTGCAGCTGCTCAACCTGGGCACTTACAGCCGTGCCAGCCTGCAGGCGCTGCGTGCCGAGACCGGCATGCAGTACGACCACCTGGAGCGCGGCATCCTGCACTACTACACGAGCCAGCAGGAGTTCGATGCAGCGCTGGAGCCTGCACGCGTCATGCGCGAGCTCGGCTGCGAACGGCGCGTGATCGATCGCAGCGAGATCGTGCACATCGAGCCAGCACTGGCGCACATCGCGCCGCAGCTGGCGGGCGCCACCTACACGAGCGCAGACGAATCGGGCGACGTGCACCTGTTCACCACGAGGCTTGCGGCGCTGTGCGAGGGGCGCGGCGTGCGCTTTCGCTACGGCGTGCGGGTGCAGCGGCTGCATGAAGCCGGCGGTGAGTTGACGGGTGTGGAGTTCGCCGCCGAAGACGGCCGCTACGAGCTCGCCACGGCCGACGCCTACGTGCTGGCCTTGGGCAGCCACAGCGTGCATTTCGCGAGGCAGCTGGGCATTGCGCTGTCGATCTATCCGGCCAAGGGCTATTCAGCGACGTTGCCGGTGCTGGACGAAGCAAGGGCGCCGCAGGTGAGCCTCACCGACGACGAATACAAGCTCGTGTTCTCGCGCCTGGGCCAGCGGCTGCGCATTGCCGGTACGGCCGAGTTGAACGGGCACGATCTCACGTTGAACCGCGTGCGCTGCGAGGCGATCGTCAAACGCACGCTGGAGATCTTCCCGGGCGTGAGCCGGCCGGAGCTGGCGAGCTTCTGGGCCGGCCTGCGGCCGGCAACGCCGGGGAACGTGCCGTACATCGGCCGCAGCCGCTTGGGCAAGCTGTTCCTCAACACCGGCCACGGCACGCTCGGCTGGACGCACGGCACCGGGTCGGGCCGCGCACTCGCCGAGATCATCGGCGGTCGGCGGCCAGAGGTCGACTTCGCCTTCTGCGGAACCTGAGCGCGGACAAGGAAGCCCGGTGGACGCCGTGGATCCGGCTCCGCCGGTCCACTGGCGTCGCCCCCTTGAGGGGGCTGCCGTCAGGCCGTAGGGGGTGGGCGTCAATCCACGAAGAAGTCGGGGATGAAGTTCTTCGTCCCCGGCACGACGCTGTAAGGCTCGAGGTCCGTGACGCCATGCTTGGCCAGCACCTCATCGTCGATGAAGAAATTGCCGGTCGTGGTCTTCGCGTCGCTGGTCAAGATGAAGTGCGCCGCATCGGCCAGGATCTCCGGCTTGCGGCACAGGTTGAGGTCGGCGCCGGGAATCATCTGCAGCGCGGCGGTAGCGATCGCCGTGCGCGGCCACAGCGAGTTCACCGCAATGCCGTACGGCCGGAACTCGCCCGCATGGCCCAGCGTGCATTCGCTCATGCCGTACTTCGCCATCGTGTAGGCCACGTGGTTCTTGAACCAGTGCTCGCGCATCGACAGGGGCGGCGACATGTTGAGCACGTGCGGATTGCGGCCCTGCTCCGCCGACTTCTGCAGGTGCTGCAGGCAGGCCTGCGTGCACAGGTAGGTGCCGCGCACGTTCACGCCGAACATGAGGTCGAAGCGCTTCATCGGCGTCATGTGCGTGGGTGTGAGGCTGATCGCGCTGGCGTTGTTGACCAGGATGTCGATGCCGCCGAAGCGCTCCACCGTCTTGGCCACCGCATCGAGCACCGAAGCTTCTTCCCGGATGTCGCCCGCGATCGGCAGCGCCTGGCCTCCGGCGGCGTTGATCTCCTCGGCTGCGGAGTAGATGGTTCCAGGCAGCTTGGGGTTCGGGTCGGTGGTCTTCGCGATGATCGCGATGTTGGCGCCGTCCGCCGCCGCACGCTTGGCGATGGCCAGGCCGATGCCGCGCGAGGCACCGGTGATGAACAGGGTCTTGCCTTTGAGGCTCATGGTTCGTCTCCTCGTTGTGGACTGGTGAGCAGTGACTCGTGAATGCGGACGGTCGGCGCTTGTCTGGTCACCAGTCGCAAGTCACTGGTCACCATCAGGTCGACGATGAACGCGGCGATCGCCTCGCCGCACGTGCGATAGACCTCGGGGCCGGGGTGGAAGCCGTCGCGCGCCATCACTTCGGGGCTCAAGCGCACGTCGATCGGCACGTGGCTCACGCCGGCCTGTCGCGCCGCCCAGGCGGCTTGTGCGGCGTCGAGCCGGCGTGCGTCGCGACCGATCACGGTGCGCAATGGTTGCGGCAGCAGCGGGAACTCGTGCATCGGCGGTAGCGGCGCAAACACCACGTGCCGCACACCAGCCATTTCACGCAGCAGCTGCACGAGCTGTTCGCGCGCATTCAGGGCGCTGCGCAACGGCAGCTGCTCGACCACGTCGTTGACGCCCAGCACTACCACCGCAATGTCGGCCGGGCGGGCTGTGCTGGTGCTCAGCAGGTCGCACGCCGCCGGCGTCGAAACGCCCGAGCGGGCGATGAGCTGCCACTGCACGCGGCACCGCCCATCGCGGGCAATGGCCCGCGTCAGGTAGCCGGCAAAGGCTTCGTCCTGCGTGTCGACACCAACGCCAGCCCCTGAAGAGTCGCCCACGATCAGCACGCGCAGCGGCGCCCCCTCGCCCACCACGCCTTCGCGCTCGCCGGCCGCTTCGGCCAGGGCGACCGCACGGCGCCGCACATCGCGCGCCTGCCACAGCAGGAGCGGCCCTAGTGCGATCTTGGCGAGCAAGGCCATGCTGGCCGACTCAGAACTTCGAGAAGTCAGGCTTGCGCTTCTCCATGAACGCGGTCATGGCTTCGCGGGCCGCGGGCTCGCGCAGCATGCGGCCGAAGATCTCGCCTTCCTCGTTCATGCGGGCCGCCGTTTCCTGCATGCCTTTCTTCATCAAGGCCTTGGTGGCCTTCAGCGAAGCAGACGGCTTGGCGGCCAGCTTGGCGGCCTGGGCTTGCGCGTAGGCATTCACCTCGCCGGGCGGCAGCACGCGGTTGACGATGCCGATTTCGGCTGCCTCTTCGGCATAGAACGGCTCGCCCAGCAACAGCTTCTCGGCTGCGCGCTGGTAGCCCAGCAGCTGCGGCAGCAGGTAGGTGGAGCCGGCCTCAGGGCACAGGCCCAGGTTCACGAAGGGCAGGCTGAAGGCCGCGTTGTCGCCGGCATAGACGAGGTCGCAATGCAGCAGCAGCGTGGTGCCGATGCCCACCGCCGCACCGCACACGGCAGCTACGACCGGCTTGGGAAAGGACTGGATGGTGTGCAGGAAGCGGAACACCGGCGCTTCCTCACGGGCATCGGGCGCAGGCGGCGAGGCCAGGAAGTCCTGCAGGTCGTTGCCGGCAGTGAAGATCTGCTCATGGCCCTGGATCACGACGGCGCGCACGGCGTCGTCGTTGGCGGCCTCGGCCAGTGCATTGGCCAGCGCGGCATACATCGCCTGCGTGATGGCGTTCTTCTTGTCGAGGCGGTTGAAGGTGAGCGTGAGCACCGAGTTCTCGAGGTGCACCAGGATGTCGGACATGGTCGTCTCCAGGGAAAAAGCTGTCGTGTTCAAAGGCGGGCGGATGCACCCAGCCACTGCGGCACCTGCGGCCACAGCGCGGCTTGCATCTTGTCGCGGAAGAAGCCGAAGTGTCCGATGCGCTTGACGCCCAACGCCTGCGGCTTCACGGTTTCGAAGTGCACCGGCGCGCCGGCATACAGGCTGTGCAGGCGGCGCACGCCGCGGTCGGTCATGTATTCGTCGTCGGGGAAGATGAGCGCCGTGATGGGCGTTTGCACCTGCGCGTATTGCGCCCGCACGGCCTCGCCTTCGCTGCCTACGTAGTCGGGGTGCATGCACCAGCGGCGCCATTGCAGCATCACGCCGGCCGGCAGGTCGCCCACCTTCTTGAGGCGGCGACCGGGGAAGTAGCCGCTCAGCGCAATGGAGATCGGCGCCACCACGTGCCACAGCCACCATGCGTAGTAGCGCAGCGGCTTCGCATTGAGCCTGGCATAGCCGGAGCCCGAGGCCACGGTGAGCACGCGCTCGAAGCGGTCGCGGTTGGGCAGCAGGCCGAAGATCTGGCCGCCCAGGCTGTGGCCCACGTAGCTCATCGGCAGGTCGGGGTAACGCTGCGCGGCGGCCTCCACCACGGCCGGCAGGTCGCGCTGTGCCCAGTCGTGGAGGTCGGCCTTGAAGCCCTTCAACGACGCGGGCGCCGAATCGCCCATGCCGCGGTAGTCGAAGGTCACCACCGCCATGCCCTGTTGCGCCAGCCAGCGCGCGAAGGGTTCGTAGTAGCCCTGCCGCACGCCCATGGCCGGCGCGATGACGACCACGCGCGTGGGCGGCTGGCCGGCCGGGCCGAAGGTCTGCGCCTGCAGGCGGTGGCCGTCGGCCGTGAGGACTTCGAACATCTGCTTCATGTCGCGGTCTCCTCTTTATGGGTCAGGCTGGCACCACCTCTTGCCAGTGGTTGGCCAGGTGCATCAGCTGGGCGCGGGTGTAGTCGGCCTTGTCGAGCTCGCCATAAGCGAAATGCGGGCGCAGTTCACCGGCATGGGCCTCGAAGTCATGCAGTGCCTTCAGCACGCGTTCAATGGCGGCCGGCAGCGCGTCTGACGCCGCGAGCGCCGGTGCACCGGGAATGGGTTCGTCCAGCGAATGGCTCATCGCGCCGCGTGCCTTGAAGACGGCAAAGGCCCCGCTGCCCACGGTGTGGCGGAACAGCGCGGACTTCATCTCCGGAAAGCCCACCATCGAATATTCGATGCTTTGCGCGGTGTGGTTGAGCATCTGCGCCAGCGACCAGGCGCCGGTCGAGCGCCAGCCCGATGCGAGCCCTTCGATGGCCTTGCGCGCGGCCGCCAGGTCGGCGAAACCCTTCACGTCGCCAGCCGCGCAACCGGCCAACGGCATGGCCGCGGCGGCCACTACCAGCTCGCGTCTGCGAATGCTCATCAGCTCCCTCCAGAAATGACTCGGGCCGCCAGCACCAGGAGTGATGGCGGCCCTTGTGTCGTCAGCCCGGCAGGCCGGTCAGACGCGTTCGAAGATGCCCGCGGCGCCCTGGCCTGTGCCCACGCACATGGTCACCATGCCGTACTTCAGGTTGTGGCGGCGCAGTGCGTGCACCACGGTGGCCGCGCGGATGGCGCCGGTGGCGCCCAGCGGGTGGCCCAGCGCAATGGCGCCGCCCATCGGGTTCACCTTCTTCGGGTCCAGGCCCACGCTGTTGATGACGGCGAGCGACTGGGCCGCGAAGGCTTCGTTCAACTCGATCCAGTCGATCTGGTCTTGCGTGAGGCCGGCGTACTTGAGCGCGGCCGGGATGGCCTCGATCGGGCCGATGCCCATGATCTCGGGTGGCACGCCGCGCGCGGCGAAGCTCACGAAACGCGCCAGCGGCTTCAGGTCGAACTGCTTGACGGCCTTTTCGCTGGCCAGGATCAGCGCGCCGGCGCCGTCGCTGGTCTGCGAGCTGTTGCCGGCGGTGACGCTGCCCTTGGCGGCGAACACCGGCTTCAGCTTGGCCAGGCCTTCGAGCGAGGTGTCGGGGCGCGGGCCTTCGTCGATGTCGACGACGCGCGTCTTCACCAGTTGCTCACCGGTGGTGAGATCCGGCGTGCGGGCCTTCACCTCGATCGGCGTGATCTCGTCCTTGAACTCGCCGGCCGCGATGGCCTTGAGCGCGCGCTGGTGCGACTCGAGCGCGAAGGCGTCCTGCGCCTCGCGGCTCACCTTCCACTGCGCGGCCACCTTCTCGGCGGTGAGGCCCATGCCGTAGGCGATGCCGACGTTTTCGTCCTTGGCGAACACCTCGGGGTTGAACGAAGGCTTGTTGCCGCCCATGGGCACCAGGCTCATCGACTCCGCGCCGCCGGCGATCAGCACGTCGGCCTCACCAACGCGGATGCGGTCGGCCGCCATCTGGATGGCGGTGACGCCCGAGGCGCAGAAGCGGTTGACGGTGACGCCGCCCACCGGGTGCGAGAAGGCCAGCGCCATGGCGATGCGCGCCATGTTCATGCCCTGCTCGCCCTCGGGGAAGGAGCAGCCGATGATGGCGTCTTCGATCGCCTTGGGGTCGAGCGAGGGCACCTGGGCCATCGCACTCTTCACTGCGGCGACCAACAGGTCGTCGGGCCGCGTGTTCTTGAAGTAGCCGCGGCCGGAACGGCCGATCGGGGTGCGCGTGGCGGCGACGATGTAGGCGTCTTGAACTTGCTTGGCCATGTCTAGGCTCCAGTTGATTCAGCTCCCTCTCCCGCCGGCGGGAGAGGGTTGGGGTGAGGGTGGGCGGCTTCGGCGATGACCTGAAGAACGCCTTCAAGGTTGGACAGGACTTCGTTGTTCCAGAAGCGGAGCACGCGCAAGCCGCAAGACCCGATGACTTGCGTCCGCAAGTCGTCTCGCCGCACGGCATCGCGTTGCGCGTGCTGCCCGCCGTCGATCTCGACGGCGAGGCGCGCTTCAATGCAGGCAAAGTCCAGCACGTAGCCTTCGAGCGGATGCTGGCGGCGGAACTTGAGGCCGCCCAGTTGCCTTGCACGCAACTTGCTCCACAAAAGCGCTTCAGCGTCGGTGGAGGACCGGCGCAGAGCACGTGCCACCCTCACCCCTGCCCTCTCCCGCGCGCGGGAGAGGGAGTTGTCGGGCACACCTGCCCCCTCTCCCGCCTGCGGGAGAGGGTTGGGGTGAGGGTGCATGGAAGCCATCTGCTGCAACTCAGTTGCGGACAGGCTTGCCCGTCTGCAGCATGCCCATGATCCGTTCCTGGCTCTTCGGGTGCTCCAGCAGGCCGCAGAAGTGCTTGCGCTCCAGCGCCATCAGGTAGTCCTCGGTCACCAGCGAGCCGGCGTCCACGTCGCCGCCGCACACCACGTCGGCGATCAGCGTGCTGATGTGGAAGTCGTGCTGGCTGATGAAGCCGCCGTCGCGCATGTTGGCGAGCTGGCCCATGATGGTGGCCTTCGCGTTGCGGCCGGCCACCGGGAACACGGCCTTGTGCGGCGCGCGGTAGCCCGACTCGAACATGGCCTTGGCCTGCTGCACGGCCACGTACAGCAGCTCGTCCTTGTTCGGCACGATCACGTCGCTGTCGAGCAGGTAGCCCAGCTTGCGGCTTTCGATGGCGCTGGTGCCCACCTTGGCCATCGCGGCGGAGGTGAAGCCGTCGATCAGGAACTTCTGGATGTCGGCGTTGGCATTGCCGGCCGCAGCCATCTCGGCGGCGCGGCGGGCGATGTAGGTCAGGCCGCCGGCACCGGGGATGAGGCCCACGCCCACTTCCACCAGGCCCACGTAGCTTTCCATCGCGGCCACGCGCCGGGACGAGTGGATGGCCAGTTCGCAGCCGCCGCCCAGCGCGATGCCGCGGATGGCCGAGACGACCGGCACCGTGGCATAGCGGATGCGCAGCATCGCGTCCTGCAGCTTCTTCTCTTCGGGCGCGATGCCCTTGGCGCCCTTCGCCATGAACACCGGCATCAGCGCCTCGAGGTTGGCGCCGGCCGAGAACACGTCGTCAGGCGACCAGATCACCAGGCCCTTGTAGCCCTGCTCGGCCAGTTCCACCGCCTTCAGCAGGCCTTCGGTGACGGTCGGGCTGATGAGGTGCAGCTTGGCGGTGATGCTGGCGATCAGCACTTCGCCGTCCTGCGTCCACACGCGCACTTCGTCGTTCTTGAAGACTTCGGTGCCCGATTTCAGCGGCTCCACCGCGCCCGAGCCCGACACGTTCTCGGGGAAGTACTGGCGCTGGTAGACGGCCAGCGCGCTGCGCGGCACGTAGGCCTTCTTGGTGGGCGACCACGAGCCTTCGGGCGTGTGCACGCCGGTGCGGCCGTCGAACACCCAGTCAGGCAAAGGTGCCTTGCTGAGCGCTTTGCCTGCCTCGATGTCTTCCTTGATCCAGTGGGCCACCTGCTGCCAGCCGGCCTCCTGCCACAGCTCGAACGGTCCCTTCTGGGTGCCGAAGCCCCAGCGCATCGCGAAGTCCACGTCGCGCGCGGTCTCGGCGATGTCGGCCAGGTGCACCGCGGCGTAGTGGAAGCCGTCGCGCAGGATGGCCCACAGGAACTGCGCCTGCGGGTTGGTCGACTCGCGCAGCAGCTTCAGGCGCTCGGCGGGGGCCTTCTTGAGCATGCGGCCTACGATCTCGTCGGCCTTGCCGCCGGCGGGCACGTACTCCCCCTTGGCGGGGTCCAGGCGCAGGATGTCCTTGCCGACCTTCTTGTAGAAGCCAGCGCCGGCCTTCTGGCCGAGGGCGCCCTGCCCGATCAGCTTGGCCACCACGGCAGGGGTGCCGTAGGTCGGGAAGAACGGATCGTCGGCCAGGTTGTCCTGCAGCGTCTTGATGACGTGGGCCATGGTGTCCAGGCCCACCACGTCGGCGGTGCGGAAGGTGCCCGAGCTGGCGCGGCCCAGCTTCTTGCCGGTGAGGTCGTCGACCACGTCATAGGTGAGGCCGAACTTCTCGGCCTCGATGATGGTGGCCAGCATGCCGGCGATGCCCACGCGGTTGGCCACGAAGTTGGGCGTGTCCTTTGCGCGCACCACGCCCTTGCCGACGGCGGTGGTGACGAAGCTCTCGAGCTGGTCGAGGATCTGCGGCTGGGTGGTGGGCGTGGGGATCAACTCCACCAGGTACATGTAGCGCGGCGGGTTGAAGAAGTGGATGCCGCAGAAGCGCGGCTTGATCTCTTCGGGCAGCGCCTCGCTGAGCTTGGTGATCGACAGGCCGGAGGTGTTGGACGCCACGATGGCGTGGGGTGCGACGAACGGGGCGATCTTCTTGTAGAGGTCGAGCTTCCAGTCCATGCGCTCGGCGATCGCCTCGATGATGAGATCGCAGTCCTTCAACTGCTCGAGGTGCTCTTCGTAGTTGGCCTGGCCGATCAGCGCAGCGTCTTCCGGCACGCCCAGCGGCGACGGCTTCAGCTTCTTGAGGTTGTCGATGGCCTTGCTGACGATGCCGTTCTTCGGGCCCTCTTTCGCCGGCAGGTCGAACAGCACGACCGGCACCTTCACGTTGACCAGGTGGGCCGCGATCTGCGCACCCATCACGCCGGCGCCGAGCACGGCGACCTTGCGGACTTGGAATCGACTCATCGTTGTTTCTCCAGGTATTCGTTGAAACGGGCGCGTGCGGTCACTCGACGCGCACCCAGGTTTGCGTGCGGTAGAACGGGCCGATGTAGCCGCGCATCTCGAGCTTCTTGCCGCCTTCGATGGGCTTCAGGCGCGTCTTGTAGACCTTGCCGTTGTTGGGGTCGAGGATGTCCCCGCCGGTCCAGACGTCCTTGTCCTCGGCGTCCTGCTTCACGTTGCGGATGATCGTGAGGCCCACGACGGGCTGGTCCTTGCGGGCGTCGGTGCACTTCTCGCACTTGGCACCCTGGTTGTTCGGGTCGAAGACCTTCTCGATCCTGCCGCTGAGCACCCCACCGTTTTCGGCGATGCGCACCAGCGACTTCTCGGTCTTGCCGTCATCGTCGATGGTCTTCCACAAGCCCACCGGCGTGCCCTGCGCGAAGGCCGCGCCGGCGGCGAATGTGAGGCACACGGCAAGACAACGAACCACAGCTCTCATGGCGTCTCCCTTTGTTGGTTGAGGCGAACGCAAAACAGGCTCAGAACAGCGCCTCTTCCATTTCCATCAGCGGCTTGAGGCCGGCACGCGCGGTGCGGATCAGGCTCGCAGTTTCGGGCAGCAGCTTGGCGAAGTAGAAGCGGGCGGTGGCCAGCTTAGCCTTGTAGAACGGGTCGCCGCTGTCGACCTTGGCCAAAGCCACTTTGGCCATGCGGGCCCAGAAGTAGGCGAACACCAGGTGGCCACAGACACGCAGGTAGTCCACCGCGGCAGCGCCCACTTCGTCGGCATTGCCGAAGGCCTTCATGCCGAGCTCGGTGGTGAGCTTGGTGACCTTGTCGCCCAGGTCGGCCAGCGGGTTCACGAACTCCTGCATGTTCTCGTTCACGCCCTCGTCCTCGACGAAGGCCTGCACGATCTTGCCGAACTTCTTGAGCTTGGCGCCGTTGTCGGCCAGCACCTTGCGGCCCAGCAGATCGAGCGACTGGATCGTGTTGGTGCCTTCGTAGATCATGTTGATGCGGGCATCGCGCACGTACTGCTCCATGCCCCATTCCTTGATGTAGCCGTGGCCGCCGAACACCTGCATGCAGTGCGACGTGGCGAGCCAGCCGTTGTCGGTGATGAAGGCTTTGACGATGGGCGTGAGCAGCGCCACGAGGTCGGCGCTGTCCTTGCGCTCGTCTTCATCGTCGGTGGCGAGTTCCTTGTCGAGCTGCAGCGCGGTGTAGATCTGCATGGCGCGGCCACCTTCGGCAAAGGCACGCGCGGTCAGCAGCATCTTGCGCACGTCGGGGTGCACGATGATCGGGTCGGCCGGCTTGTCCGGTGCCTTGGGGCCCGAGAGGGCTCGCATCTGGATGCGATCCTTCGCGTAGGCCACGGCGTTCTGGTAGGCCACTTCGGTAAGGCCCAGCGACTGGTTGCCCACGCCCAGGCGGGCGGCGTTCATCATCACGAACATGGCCGCCAGGCCCTTGTGCGGCTGTCCCACCAGCGTGCCCACGGCGCCTTCGAGCACGATCTGCGCGGTGGCGTTGCCGTGGATGCCCATCTTGTGTTCGAGGCCTGCGCAGTACACAGGGTTGCGCGCGCCCAGCGAACCATCGGCATTGACCAGGAACTTGGGCACCACGAACAGCGAGATGCCCTTGCTGCCTTCGGGTGCGTCCGGCAGGCGCGCGAGCACCAGGTGCACGATGTTCTCGGCCAGGTCGTGTTCACCGGCGGAGATGAAGATCTTCTGGCCGGTGATTTTGTAGGTGCCGTCGGCCTGCGGTTCGGCCTTTGTGCGCAGCATGCCGAGGTCGGTGCCGCAGTGCGGCTCGGTCAGGCACATGGTGCCGGTCCATTCACCGCTGGTGAGCTTGGGCAGGTAGGTGCTTTTCTGCTCGGGCGTGCCGTGCGCGTGCAGCGCCTCGTACGCGCCGTGCGACAAGCCGGGGTACATGGTCCAGGCCTGGTTGGCCGAGTTGAGCATCTCGTAGAAGCACTGGTTCACCGTGACCGGCAGGCCCTGGCCGCCGTATTCGGGGTCGCAGCTCAGTGCAGGCCAGCCGCCTTCGACGTACTTGGCATAGGCCTCCTTGAAGCCCTTGGGAGCCTTGACCTCGTGGGTGGCCTTGTCGAGCGTGCAGCCTTCTTCGTCGCCACTCTGGTTGAGCGGGAACACCACTTCGGCAGCGAACTTGCCGCCCTCTTCGAGCACGGCGTTGATGGTGTCGGCATCGACCTCGGCATGCTTGGGCAGAGTCTTCAGCTCTTCAACCACGTTCAGCACTTCGTGCATCAAGAACTGCATGTCACGCAGCGGCGGGGTATAGGTGGCCATGGAAACTCCTGGTCAGGCTGGGTCGAGGGAAAGTAAAAAGCGTCAGCGGCCGCTGTTCTTGGCCGTCTTGGCTGCGGAGGTCTTGCGTGCGGGCTTGGCCGCGAGGGCCGTCACCGTGGCGGTGGCATTCGGCGTGCCGTCGGTCACGACGGTGGCGAGGATGCGGTCGAAGCCTTTGTAGGCCCGGTCGATCGCACCCGGATTGCGCATGAACCTCGCGTCGTGGTGCAACGCGAGGATCAGGCCGTGGATCTCGAACAGGATCTGCATCGCATCGGCGTCGGGCTTCAGGTGCCCTTCCTCGATGGCGAGGCGGATGGCGCGTTCCAGCGCACGGTGCCATGCGCGGACCATGCCGGCCAGCGCGTCGCGCACGGGGCCCGGCCGGTCGTCGAACTCGACAGCGCCGCTGATGTAGATGCAGCCGGAGTCGATTTCGATCGACACGCGCTTGACCCAGCGCTCGAACATCGCGCGCAGGCGCGGCAGGCCTCGCGGCTCACGCACGGCGGGGTAGAAGACTTCTTCTTCGAACTTGGCGTGGTATTCGCGGATCACCGAGATCTGCAGCTCTTCACGCGAGCCGAAGTGGGCGAACACGCCCGACTTGCTCATGTGCATCATCTCCGCAAGCGCGCCGATCGACAGGCCTTCGAGGCCGATCTGCGATGCCAGGCCCAAAGCCGCCTCGAGGATGGCGGCGCGCGTCTGCTGGCCTTTTTGCAACCCGCGGGTCTCGCGGGCTGCCTTGACGCTGATGACGTTGCTGTTGGACGGTGGCACGACTGGTCCGCAAATAAAACGAACGGTCGTTCTATTTTGCAGAAATCCGTGACACGGGTGTTGGATGCCTGAGGCTTTTTCTAGAGCGTGTTGCCTAGAGGCTGCAGCAAAACAGCCGGCTCCTGCGGAAAACCCTTAGAGCTGGTGCCACAGCCGGCAATTCAGCCGGCGCAGGCCCTGTGCAATGTAGCGGGCGGATTGCGTTGCGCAATCCGCTCGCCCCCTCAGCGTCAATGAGCGGCGCGCACCTTGCCGCTCGAACTCCACAGCGCCAAGCCCACCAGGGCCAGCGTCGCGGCCTGCAGCCCGAGGCCTTGCACTGTGGGGTGGATGCCCAGCAGCGGCAGCGACACGGAGCCCCATGCGGTGGCATCCAGCACGCCGGCTTCCTGCAAGGCCGCCACGCCGTTGCCGACGAACACGACGGCCAGCAGCGCGAGCAGGATCGACGTGACAGCGAAGAAAGGCCCGATGGGCAGCCGCACGCTGTAGCGCAGGATGGCGCCGCCCAGCAGGGCGAGCAGCACGGCAGCGGCGGCAATGCCGCCCAGCACCGCACTCTGCCCGTCGGCCCCCACCTGGGCCCACAGGGTTTCGTAGAACAGCACCACCTCGAACAGCTCACGATAGACGGCGAGGAAAGAGATGCCTGCCATGGCCCACAGCGTGCCCTTGCCGAGCGCCGTGCCCACGTGGTCGCGGATGAAGGCGTTCCAGGCCTGTGCGTTCGAGCGGCTGTGCAACCAATAGCCCACGTACAGCAGCATGGCCGCGGCCAGCAGCGCGGTCACGCCTTCGGTGAGCTCGCGGTTCGCGCCCGAGATGCCCACCACGTAGCTGGCCACCGCCCAGGTGATGGCCCCCAGCACCACGGCGCCCACCCAGCCGGCGTGGATGTAGGGCAGCGCGTCGCGACGGCCGGTCTTCTTGACGAAGGCGATGATGGCTGCGAGCACGAGGATGGCCTCCAACCCCTCGCGCAGCAGGATCAGCAACGCGCTGACGAAGGCAGCCGTCGGCGACAGGCTGCCGCCGGAAAGCCTCTCTTCTGCACGATCGAGCAAAGCCTCGACCTGCCTGGCCTGCTGGGCCACCGCCTCAGCCGGGCGGCCTTCGCCGATGGCGGCGCGCAGCGCCATCATCTGCGCCTCGGTTTCGGTGCGCAGCGGTGCGTCCACGTTGTCCAGCGCGGACTCCACGAGTTCGAAGCCTTCCAGGTAGGCCGCAATGGCGAGTCGCCGCGCAGTTTCATGGTCGCCGCGGTCATAGGCCTGCACCGCCTCGTTCAGCGTGGTGCGCGCGAACGCCAGCGGCGACGGGGCGGCTGCCTGCAAAGCCTGGGGTTCGTGCGTCAGGTAGGCCCGCACGGTGTCGAGTTCTGCGTGCTGGGCAGCGACCTCCTGCGGCGTGGCCGTGACGAGCGAGCGCAGGTCGCGGAAGACCTCGTGCCCCTCGCCCTTGCGCCAGCGCGCCTGACCCTGCGCCTGAGCCTGGGCGTTGTCGCGCAGCCCGCCGACGTAGAACGCCAGCGCCCAGCGCTCGGCTTCAGAGAACTCCGCAAAGGCGCGCATCGGCGTGCCGCCCACGCCCAACGTGATCGTGTTGTACAGGCCGTAGAGGCTGCGCTGCTGCATGCGCGGCACGTCGTGGAAATCGCTGGGGGCCGGGTCCATGCCGCGTGCAGCCGGCCCGTCGCCGCGCCCTTCGGCACCGTGGCAGGCGGCGCATTGCGTGGCAAACAGCCGCTGGCCCTGCGCCACGTCGGGCGCCGTGCGCGGCGCCACGCTGAGGTGCCAGGCGCGGATCACCCCACCACGCAGGCTGCCGGCGAGTGCCGAGACTTCGGCCCCGGGCGCCTTGGCGTCGATGCGCGCCAGCAGGCCGCGGGCCTGCTCGATGAGCGCCGCCTGCTCGGGCGCGGCCGGCAGCTGCCCCAGCAGCGCGATCGCCTGCGTGGCGAACTCACGCTGCTCCTGGTATTCGGCTTCGTCGAGCACCTTGCCGTCCTGCACGAAGCCCGGGTAGTCCACGCCCACGTAGTCGAGCATGTGGACGATGGTCTGGGCCTTGGCTTCATCGGCCGGCGCCGCATGCGCGGCGAACGCGGCACACAGAACGGCCAGCGCGGCAAGGCGCAGCCAGGAGAACAGCGATACGGGGCGTGAGGGACTGCAAGACGGCATGGCAACGGTTCGGCGGCCGAGCCATGCCCTGCGCGCCTGTCAACTAGGAATGATTCTCATTCTATGCATCAAGCCCGCAGCCGATACCCCGCGCCGTACACCGCCTCGATGTGCAACGGCGTTGCCTGGCCGCTGCTCAGCAATGCGCACTTCTTGCGCAGCTTGTAGACGTGCTGTTCGAGGGCACGCCGGGCCACCTCGCCGACCTGGCCGCACACGTCGATGGCCAGCTTCTCGAAGGCGACGAGGCGCCCCGCGTTTTCGAACAGGATGCGCGCCAGCGCGAATTCGCGCGAAGTGAGAGCGGCGTGATGCCCGGGTGCCGCGAGCGTGCGCGTCACCGCGTCGAGCGAATAGCCGCCCGCCTGCAGCCAGGTGGAACGGCGCAGGTCGGCCTTCACGCGCATGCGTGCGAGCAGGCGCTGCACCATGCCTTCCATGCCGTCGCCCGGCGTCACATAGTCGTCAGGCGCCGTGCAGCAGCGCCCGCGAGATCGATTGCACGCCGCCGGGCCCCACCACCACGATGGCCGCCTGCGCCGCGATGTAGGCCTGCAGCGCGACCAGCCAGTGGTGGATCTGCCCTTCGGCGTCTTCGATCACGATGCCGTCGAAGCTGCTCGCGCGCCATGCGGCGAGCAACTGGCCGGGATCCGCAAAACGTTCGATCTCCACGCCGCGCAGCGCCAAAGACTGCACGGCTCCCGCCTCGAAATCGGCGCGGGCAAAGAGTGTCGCCACTCACTCTTCGTCGAAGCCGGTCGCGTCGGCGTCGCTGTCGTCCTTGGCATGCGCGTCCAGCGTCGCCTTCAGGCTGGCCGCTTCCTCGATGAAGCGGCCGGTCTCCACCGAGCCAGCCATGCGCAGTGCCGGTGGCGCGAGCGTCGTCACGTACAGCTCATCGAAGACGCGGTCGTTCACCTGGTAGTTGCGCGCGAGCATCACCGCTACGCCGGTGACGAAGGCCGCCACGGTGGCCACCGTCAACAGCTGCCGGCGGGCGGGCAGCACGAGCGACAGATGTGCCAGCACCATGGCCGTCAGCACGGCACCGGCGGCGATGTCGGTGATGCGGCTGGCGAATTCCCACGACAGCGCGTAGGCCAGCATCGGCAGCACCAGGCCCACCACGCCGGTGGCCAGCAGATAGGCCAAGGCAACGCGGGCATGCGGCCAGAACTCGAAGCGGTGCTGGAACAGCTTGGAGCCCAGCGCCCACAGCCCGCACCACAGCGCCAGCGCCACCGGGCCACCCACCAGCACCGGCAGGTAGTCCGACAGGCGCGCGCCGGGGTCGGTGTTGAGCCACAGCTCGGCCACGTTCCAACCCATCAGCGCCAGCATCATGGCCGCCAGCAGGGCCCAGCCGCCGCGCGGCTCCGGCGCCAAAGCCTTTTCCGGCGCCAGCGCATCGGCAGCGCGGCGCACCCGCAGCCGCGTGCTGCCGAGCTGGAAGACTTCTCCGCCGGCCAGCTCGGCCTGCTCGCCGCTACCCAGGCGCCTGCTGCCCATGCGCGCACCGTTGACGCTGGCTTCCACCTGCAGCGAGAGACCGCTCATCGTTTCGGCGAGCGTGGCGTGGTGCGCGGCCACGTGCGTGTCGTCGAGCACCACGTCGTTGTCGATGGCGCGACCCACGCGCACCGGCCAATGGGTCACCGGCACCGCCATGCGGGCGTGGCCGTCGCGGTCGAGCACTTCCACCAGCGCGAGCTTCTGCACGGCCGGCCTCAGCGCTGGCTGGTCGTCGCTTCGCCGTTGCTCGTCGTCCATGCGTAACCCTTCAGGTAGTGCTCGCCCAGCTTGAGGGCGTTTTCAAAACTCACGCCGCGCGCATCGAAGCGGCCCTGCACGCCGATTTTCGACTGGTCCACCGTGGCCACCAGCACGCTCAGGTCGTACAGGCCGGTGAGCTTCTTGTAGGCGCGCATGCACAGCACGGCGCGCAGCGGCAAGCCGGCCTGATCGACATAGCGCTCGCGGCATTGCGGCGCGGTGCGCTCCTTGCTGGCCCGGCCGCCGAAGCTTTCGTTCTTGAAGCTGTCGGAATAGCGGTCTGCGAAACGCAGCATGCCGAGCTTGCGGCCGTCATAGGCCTCGTGGCGCACCGACAGCGAGCCGGTGGTGAGCCAGCCCGACACGAAGATGCGCGTGTCCATCTCGCAGTCGGAGCGTTCGAACTCCAGGCCTTTTTCATCGGCCGGCGTGCTGCGGCCCCAGCAGCGCATGAAGTCTTCCTGCGGCAGCGGGATCACGTATTGCGGGTGCCCCGCGCTGCGCCACGGCTTTGCGAGAAAGCGCTCGGTCAGCGTGGCCTGGTGCGCCATGAGCTGGCGCGTGAGTTCGGGGTAGGCGGGCTGCGTGATGGGCTGCGCATTGCGGCCGCGCTGCAGCAGGTCTTCGGCAAACTGCGCCGGCACCAGGAAGCTCACCTGTTCGCCGTCGCGCCGCGCGGCCACGTTGATGCCCATGACCTGGCCCCGCTCGTCGAGCGTGGGGCCGCCGCTCACACCGGCGTTCAGCGAGCCGGCGAAGAACACGGTCGGGTAGAAGCTGCGCTCCACGAGCCCGTTGTAGGTGCCTTCCAGCACGGCGAAGCCCACGTCGAGCGGGTTGCCCAGCGAATAGATGCGCTCGCCCTGGAACACCGGCGACGTGCGCGGGCGAAAGCGCAAGGCACCGCGCCCGGGGATGGCCGCCGCATCGGCCACCTTCACCAGCGCGAGATCGTGAATGGCGTCGAAGGCGAGCAGCTGCAGCGGGCCTTCCTTGCGGTCCGCCGTGCTGTAGATGAGGCGGTAGCGTTCGGGCTGCAGCGCCGCCTGGCTCACCACGTGGTAGTTGGTGATGATGTGGCCTTCAGTGCTGACGAGAAAGCCCGAGCCGACGCTGGCCTGGCTGTCCTGCCCCTTGAGCAGCGTGCGCACCTGCAGCAGCTGCGGCCGCGCAAATTCATACAGGCGCTGCGCCGAGGGCGACACCGGCACGGGTGCCGACGCGGCAGGCGCGGCCGGGTCTGGCGGCGGCGTCTGGGCCGGCGCCGTCACACTCGATGCGAGCAGCAAGGCGGCCAGCGCACTCGTCCACAATCGGGCGGCAAGACGACATTTCATCGGGCCATTCTAGGGACGCCGCCGGCCCTCGTTTCTGGAGAAACAAATGAAGATTGCCATCGTGGGTCTCGGGGCCGTCGGCGGGTTGCTGGCGGTGAAGCTGGCACAGGCCGGCCATGCGGTGAGCGCGCTGGCACGTGGTGCCACCTTGCAGGCGGTGCGCGAGCGCGGACTGGCGCTGGTGGCTGATGGGCGACGCTCGCGCGCTTCGGTGCAGGTGGCCGAGAACGCCGCCGCACTCGGGCCGCAGGAGCTGGTGATCATTGCGCTGAAGGCGCAGACGCTGCCTGCGCTCGCTCCCGCGTTGACGCCCTTGCTGACACCCGACACCGCGGTGCTGACCGCGATGAACGGCGTGCCGTGGTGGTTTCTCGAAACACCCGCGCTGGCACAGCCGCTGCCTGCCGAAGAGCGCCGGCTGCGCAGCGTGGACCCAGACGGCCACATTGCCGCCAGCCTGCCTCTCGAGCAGGTGCTGGGCGGCGTGGTGCACCTGACCGCCCGCGTGGAACAGACCGGCGAGGTGGTGCATGGCTTCGGCAACCGGCTCATCGTGGGCGAGCCGCGCGGTGGCCTCACGCCACGCGTGCACACGGTGGCCGAGGCGCTGCGCAGCGGCGGCTTCACGGTGGAGGAAAGTGCCGACCTGCGCCACGACCTGTGGTTCAAGCTGTGGGGCAACATGACCACCAACCCCGTGTCGGCGCTCACCGGCGCCACGGCCGACCGCATCCTCGACGATCCGTTCGTGGCCGCCTTCTGCCTGCGCGCCATGGCCGAGGCCGCCGCGGTGGGCGAAAAGATCGGCTGCCCCATCGCGCAAAGCGGCGAAGAACGCCATGCGGTGACGCGGCAGCTCGGCGCCTTCAAGACCTCCATGCTGCAAGACGCCGAAGCCGGCCGCCCGCTGGAACTCGATGCGCTGGTGGGCGCGGTAGTCGAGATCGGCCGCAAGGTCGGCGTGGCCACGCCCAACATCGATGCACTGCTCGGCCTCACGCGGCTGATGGCAGCCACGCGGGGCCTGCTGCCGGCCGCGTGACTCCGCTGCACAAACCACGCGACGGCATGATTTGATTTGTTCAGCGCTTCCGGTTTGAAGTCTTCACACCGTGGTCCGATAACCGTCGAGTCCATGTGACAGGAACTTGACGAAAGTGGGCGTTCGCCACACTCAATGGCCCCGCCAGTTGAGTGCGGCACCCTTGTTGCTCTATGCTCCGCAGGTCTGTGGATAACAGACCCTACAGCAGGAGCGGGTCATGGATGTGCTTCAACTCGACGTATCCGGCCGCCCGCAGGCCTGGATCTCGGCGAAAGAAGCGGCCGTGATCTACGCCTGCGACGGAGTCGCCTGGACTTTGGGCGATCCGTTCTGGGTGCTGCGCGGCGGCACCCAGCGTCGCACCGGGCTGCAATCGCGCATCGAGGTGCACCCCATCATCGCGGTGCGCGGCGCCATCCCCAGCCGTGCTTGGCGCACGGTGCCGGCACTGTCGAACCCCAAGCTGTTCGCGCGCGACCGCTACCTGTGCGCCTACTGCGGCCACCAGTTCCCGCTGGACCATCTCACGCGCGAACACATCCGCCCCACTTCGCGCGGCGGCCGCGACACCTGGATGAACTGCATCACCGCGTGCCGCAACTGCAACGGCCGCAAGGGCAACCGCACGCCCGAAGAGGCCAACATGTCGCTGATCTACCTGCCTTACGTGCCCAGCCTGCACGAGGACATGATCCTGCGCGGGCGGCGCATCCTGGCCGACCAGATGGAGTTCCTGCTGGCCAGCGTGCCCAAGCACAGCCGGCTGCATTGCTGAGCGATCCATCGCACCGCGCCCCCCGGGGGCCGGTGGCCCCACTGCCTTGTCGCCTCGCAAGGTTTCTTCACAAGGCGCGCGCAGAATTTCCGGCGTTCATCGCCTGAAAGGACTGTCATGAGATCCCTCCTCACCCTGCTGGCCGCCGCAGCGCTGGCGGCCTGTTCGACCACCAGTCCCGACGTCGTGCAGCGCAGCGAGGCCCAGCGGCTGTCGCAGGTGCAGGACGCCACCGTGCTCAACGTGCGCCCAGTCGTCGTGGACGGCACGCAAAGCGGCATGGGCGGCGCCACCGGCGCGGTGGTGGGCGGCGTGGCGGGCTCGTCGGTGGGCGGCAGCCGCGAGGCCGTGGTCGTGGGCGTGCTGGCCGCGGTGACCGGCGCAGTGGTGGGCAACGCCGTCGAGCGCGCCGCCACGCGCGAAAGCGCCTACGAGATCCTGCTGCAGCTGCCCAGCGGCGAGCGGCGCTCGGTGGTGCAGGCCAAGGGCAACGAAGAGCTGCAGCCCGGCGATGCGGTGATCCTCGTCACCACCGGCGGCAAGACGCGCGTGATGAAGGCACCGCCGCGGCCTGCCTCCTGAGCCCATACCGGTACTTCTCCCGCACGGCGCCTGACGCCGCGCTGTGCTTCAATCGGCGCGGTCTGCACCCGGAGACCGCTGCCCCTTGCGCCTGGCCCCTTTCCTTCCACTCCAAGCCATTGCCTTCCTGGGCCAGGTGATCCTGTCCGCGGGCGCCGCGCTGCGCCGGGGCAAGGCCTTCCGCACCACCGATTTCCTGCGCATCGCAGCCGATTGCAGCGCGCGTTCGCTGCCCATCGTCTTCGTCGTCAACCTGCTGGTGGGTGCCATCCTCGCCTTCGTGGGCGCCGTGCAGCTGGTGAAGTTCGGGGCCGGCATCTACGTGGCCGACCTGGTGGGCATTGCGGTGGCACGCGAAATGGCGGCCGTGATCACCGCGGTGGTGATGGCCGGGCGCACCGGCGCGGCGTTTGCCGCGGAGATCGCGACCATGCAGGCCAACGAGGAAATCGACGCGCTCGAAGTGCTGGGGCTGCACGCGGTGGACTACCTGGTGCTGCCGCGCGTGCTGGCGCTGGTGGCACTGATGCCGCTGCTGTTCGTCTACGCCTGCCTCACCGGCCTGCTGGGCGGGCTGCTGGTGGGCGGCGGCATGTTGCACATCGCACCCGCGGCCTATTTCGACCGCAGCTTCGAGGCACTCAGCATGGCGCATGTGGGGCTCGGGTTCTCGAAATCCTTCGTGTTCGGCGCGCTGGTGGCCATCACCGGCTGCTACTACGGGCTGCAAGCGCAGCGCAGCGCGGCCGGCGTGGGCCAGGCCACCACGCGCACGGTGGTGACCAGCATCGTGGGCATCATCTCGATCGACGCGGTGTTCGCGGTGTGCGCGAATGCACTGGACATCTGAAGGAAGCCCTCGATGCCGCTGCTGGCCGTCCACGATCTCGAAATGCGCTTCGGCTCGCGGCTCATCCAGACCGGCGTGTCGTTCTCGCTCGAGCGCGGCAGCATCTTCGCCGTGATGGGTGGCAGCGGCTGCGGCAAGAGCACGCTGCTCAGGCACCTGATCGGGCTGTTGCCGCCCCATGCCGGGCGCATCGAATACGAAAACGTGGACTACTGGAAGAGCGACGATGCCGAACGCCAGCGCATGCGTGCCGGCTTCGGCATGCTGTTCCAGAGCGCGGCGCTGTGGTCGTCGATGAGCGTGCTCGAGAACGTGCTGCTGCCGCTGGAGCGCCAGACCACGCTCGACGCGAAGCAGCGCGAGGCGCGTGCCCGCGAGGTGCTCGAATGGGTGGGGCTGGGCGAGCATGCCGGCAAGGCGCCTTCGGAGCTGAGCGGCGGCATGAAGAAACGCGCCGGCCTGGCACGCGCCATCGCCGCAGAGCCGCCGCTGCTGTTTCTCGACGAACCCTCGGCCGGGCTCGACCCCATCAGCTCGGTGCGGCTGGACGAACTCATCCTCGACGTGCGCGAGCGCACCGGCGCCGCGGTGGTGATGGTGAGCCACGAACTGCCCAGCCTGCTGGGCATTGCCGACGACGGCATCTTTCTCGACGCCGACAGCCGGCACCCCATCGCACACGGCAGTCCGCGCCAGCTGAGGGATGATGCGCAACACCCCACCGTGAGAGCCTTCTTACGAAGAGAAGACCCCGAGCGGCAAACTCCCGTCACCTCATGAAACGCCAAGCCCTCCTCGTCGGCAGCTTCCTCATCGGCGCGATCCTGCTGGCGGTGGCCGGCGTGCTGTGGCTGAGCGGGGCCGACCTGTTCCAGCCGCAGGTGCGCGCGGTCGTCTACTTCAAGGGCAACGTCAGCGGGCTGTACATCGGCGCACCGGTCACCTTTCGCGGTGTGCAGGTGGGCCAGGTCATGAACATCGGCATCGAGGTCGACCAGCGCACGCTCAACGCCAGCATCCCGGTGCACGTGCGGCTGCAGTCGTCGGCGGTGCGCATCAACGGCGCCCAGCCCAAGACACCCATCGACATCGAGGAGCTGGTACAGCGGGGCCTGCGCGCGCGGCTGGTGGCGCAGAGCTTCGTGACCGGCCAGCGCGCCATCGACCTCGACTTCGAGCCCGACACGCCCGCGGTTCGGCTGGGCCGCAACGGCGAAGCCGAGATCCCGGCGCAGCCCGACCGCTTCGGCGCGCTGATCGACCAGGTGGCCGAGCTGCCGCTGCGGCAGACGGTCGAAGACCTGCGCCACACGCTGCAGGTGCTGCAGAAGACGCTCGTCAGCGCGCAGGCCACGCTGGACGTGAGCGCCCGCGAGGTGAGCAGCACGGCCAACGAGGCTCGCAAGACGCTGGTGGCCACCACCGCGGCGATACAGCGGGTGGAACGGAATGCGAACGCGACGCTGGCCTCGGTGACCCGTTTGTCAGAGACTACGCGCGACACCGTGGCCGGCGTGCAGCCCGAACTGCAGCGAACGCTGACGGGCGCCCGCGAGGCGGCCGAATCCGCGCGACTGGCAATGGACCGCGTGGCCGAGCTGACCGCACCGGGCGCACCGCTGCGCGGCGACCTCGACACCGCGGTGCGTGACCTCTCGCAGGCGGCGCGCAGCCTGCGCGACTGGGCCGAGCTGCTGGAAGAAAAACCCAACGCCGTGATCTTCGGAAACCGCCCATGAACCTGCTTCGCCGATCACTCCGCATTTCCGTGCCGCTGGCGGCTGCCGCCTGGCTGCTGGCCGGCTGCGCGAGCCAGCAGCCGCGCCCCACGCTGCTCACGGTGCCCTCGACCGCGCGCCCGGCGGCTGGGGCCAGCGCGTCGGCCATCACGCCGGTGCCGCGGCAGGCAGGCACGGTGCTGGCCGTGCGCCGGCTGGGGCTGCCCGAATACATCCAGTCGCGCCGGGTACGCTACCGCGCCGACGCGAGCACGCTGGCCGAATGGCCCAACACCTTCTGGGCCGAACGCATCGAAGTGGGCCTCGGGCGCGAGTTCCAGGCGGCGCTGCGGCAGGCGCTGCCCGGCTGGCAGCTGTGCGACGACGACTGTGCCGAACGCGGTGCTACCTACGCCGTGCAGGTGGACCTGGCACCGATGGACTTCGTACGCAACCGCCTGATGCTGCAGGCGCATGCACGCATCGTGGTCAGCAGCCTCACCACCGCCAGCGGCAAGCCGGCAGCCGCCGCCACGCCGAGGCCATTGCTCACGCTGGAGCGCAACTTCGAGCTGGCCGCCAGCGCCGACACGCCGCAGGCCCATGCACAGACGCTGTCGGACCTGCTGGATGCGCTCGCCTTCGCGGTGGCGGATACGGTGCAGCGGGCGCAGCAGCCCGGGCGCTGAGATTGCCCGCCCGACAGGGCTTCGGCGCTTCATTCGATGGCCGGTTCGGCCGCCAGCTGCTGGTCTCGCAGACCCTCGCGGGGGTGTGGCTTCAGGCTGATCTCGGACAGTTGACCCCTGCGCACCCAGGGCACTCTCGCCACCAGCGGCGCGCCGCCGTATTTTTTATGGCGGAAACACCGCCGATGTCGATTCCAGCCCGTCTCGTTCGTCGTCTTGCCGTAAAGCCGCATTCACCAGATGGAGTCCCGATGAACCCGACCGATCCACCAACCGCCCCCGCCGCGGGCGGTGCCGATGCCGCCGTTGCCGCCACTCAGGACCGCTCACTGTGGCGCGAACTCGGTGCCGCGATCCGCGGCACCGGCGCGGACTACACGAAGATCCCGCTGCGGCGTGCCGTGTTCCTGCTCGCCGTGCCGATGGTGCTCGAACTGGTGCTCGAATCGACGTTCGCGGTCGTCGACATCTGGTTCGTCGCCAGGCTCGGCGCCTCTGCGGTGGCCACGGTCGGACTGACCGAGACGTTCCTGTTCCTGCTGTACGCCATCGGCATCGGCCTCGCGATGGCGGTGACGGCGGTCGTCGCCAGACGCACCGGCGAAGGCGACCGCGAGGCGGCCGCGGTCAGTGCCGTGCAGGCGATCTGGATCGCCGCGCTGGCCTCACTGCCATTCGCGGCAGCCGGCATCGTCTTCGCGCGCGAGCTGCTGCAGCTGATGGGCGCCGACGCGTGGACGCTCACGCACGGCGTGCGCTACCTGCAATGGATGCTGGGCAGCAACGTGGTCATCATGCTGCTCTTCGTCTGCAACGCGATCTTTCGCGGCGCCGGCGACGCGGCGGTTGCCATGCGGGTGCTGTGGGTCGCCAACGGCCTGAACATCGTGCTCGACCCGATCCTAATCTTCGGGTTCGGGCCCATCCCGGCGATGGGCGTCGAGGGCGCGGCCATCGCCACGGTCATCGGCCGCGGCACCGGTGTGGCGATGCAGCTGTGGATCCTGCTGCGCGGCAGCCGGCATATCCGCATCCGCGTCGCGCAGCTCGCCATCGAGGCCGGCACGATGTGGCACATCGTGCGCACCTCGCTCGGCGGCATCGGCCAGATGATCGTTGCCATGACGGCGTGGATCTTCCTCATGCGCATCCTCGCCACCATCGGCAGCGACGCGGTGGCCGGCGCAACGATCGCCATCCGCCTCATGATGTTCACGCTCATGCCGGCCTGGGGCATGTCCAACGCCGCGGCCACGCTGGTGGGCCAGAACCTCGGCGCCGGCGAGCCGGGCCGTGCCGAGGCGTCGGTGTGGCGCATCGGCTGGTACAACATGGCGTTCACCGCCGCGGTATCGGTGGTCTTCTTCCTCTTCCCGCGCGAGCTGATCGGCCTCTTCACCACTGAAAGCGCCGTGGTCGACATCGGCGCCGAGTGGCTGCGCATCCTGTCGTACTCCTACTTCGTCTACGGCTGGTGGATGGTCTCGGTACAGGCCTTCAACGGCGCGGGCGACACGGTGACGCCGACGAAGATCAACCTCGTCTTCTTCTGGCTGATCCAGATCCCGCTGGCGTGGCTGCTGGCGCTGCAGCTGGACCTGCAGGCCACCGGCGTCTTCTGGGCCGTGTTCGCCTCCGAGACTTCAGTGGGCCTGTTCACGCTGTGGCTGTTCACCCGCGGGAGGTGGAAGACGGTGCGTGTGTGAGCGGGCCGCCTGCCCCGGCCTGTGGCTGAGCGTGTGGCCGGCCCGCCACCAGCCCTATCCCAGGTACACCCGCCCTTCCGGATAGCGGATGGCATCGGCTGTACCGCGCGCGAGCATGAGGCCCAGTGCCAGCGGGCCGATGCGGCCGAGGAACATGATCACCACCAGCACGCCGCGGCCGAAGTCGTCGAGCTTCGCCGTGGCGCCGCGCGACAGGCCCGTTGTGCCGGTGGCCGACACGGCTTCGAACATCAGGTCGATGAAGCTGCCTTCCTGCGTGGCCACCAGCGCGAACACACCCAGCGCCGCCACCAGCAGGCTCAGGAACGCCAGCGCCAGCACGCGCAGCATGTCCACCGTGGAGACCGCGCGGCCGAAGGCCGATGGCGACGTGGAGCCGCGCAGGAAGGCCAGCGTTGCGATGACCAGCACCATGAACGACGAGACCTTGATGCCGCCGGCCGTGGAGGTGCTGCTGCCGCCGATGAACATCTGCGTCATCGTCATGAAGCTGGTCGCGTCGGTGAGGCCGGCCACGTCCACCGTGTTGAGCCCTGCCGTGCGGAACGACACCGCCTGGAACAGCGAGATCACCAGCCGGTCGGCCACGTGGTGGGCGCCCAGCGTGCGCGGGTTGTGCCACTCCAGCAGCGCGAACCACACGGTGGCCCACACGATGAGCGCGGCGGTGCCCACCAGCGTGAGCCGCGTGTGCAGCGACAGGCTCTTCCACCGGCGGCGGTTGGCGACCTCGTCGATCACCGAGAAGCCGATGCTGCCCAGCACGATCATCGCGATCAGCACGAGATTGATCCACCAGTCGGTCGCATAGCGCATCAGGCTGTCGGGCCACAGCGCGATGCCGGCGTTGTTGAAGGCCGAAACGGCATGGAAGAGCGCCCGGAACAGCCCCTCGCTCCAGCCGAACTCCGGCACGAAGCGCACCGCCAGCAGCAGGGTGCCGGCCACTTCGGCCGCGCCCACCACCGCGGCGATCACCGCCACGAGCCGCACGAGATCGCCCAGCGACGTCTGGTTCAGGTCTTCCTTGAGCACGAGCTGCTGGCGAATGCCCAGCCGCTGGCCCAGCAACGCCAGCACCATCACAGTGAAGGTCATGATGCCCAGGCCGCCCAGCTGGATGCACACGAGCAGCAGCCACTGGCCGGCACGGGTGAGCTCGCTGCCCACATCGACCACCGCCAGCCCGGTCACGGTGACGGCCGAGGCCGCGGTGAACAGCGCCTCCATCCATGAAAGCGGCCGCGCCGCCACGCCCGGCAGCATCAGCAGCACGGTCGCCACGGCGATGAGCACGCAGAACAGCAGTGTCAACACCGCCGTGGGCGGCAGCTGGATCACGCGGCGCTGCGTTGCGGCCGCAACCTGCGCCTCGATGGACGACCAGTGCTTCACATCTTCTCGCGCGAGAAGCGCCGCAGCCCGGCCAGCGTGCCCAGCAGCACCAGGCGCTCACCCTGGCGCAGCGGGCGCTGGATCAGGTCGCCACTGGCGGCGGGCTCTCCGCCGCGCTTGCTGGCAAGCACGGTGACGCCGTAGGCTTCCTGCAGCTTCAGCTCGGCAGCGCTGCGACCTTCCAGCGCGGCGGGCACCTCGAGCTCGACGATGTAGTCGTCACCGCCGAGCGCGATGTAGTCGAGCACGTGCGGGTAGATCATCGTGCGGGCCACCTGCATGCCGACGTGGTGCTCGGGGTTGACGATGCGGTCGGCCCCCAGCCGCTCGAGGATGCGGTGGTGCACCGGTGACGCGGCCTTGACCCAGATGCTGCGCAGCTCGAGGCTCTTGAGCGCCAGCGTGCACAGGATGTTGGATTCCAGGTCCTCGCCGATGGCCACCACCGCGCCGTCGTGGTCGGCCACGCCCAGCTCGCGCAGCACCTTCTCGTCCTGCGCATCGGCGATCACCGCGTGCGACAGCTCCTCGGCCAGCTGGTTCACGCGCGCCTCGTCGCGGTCGATGCCCAGCACTTCGTTGCCCAGCCGCTCGAGCTCGCGCGCGACCGTGCTGCCGAAGGTGCCCAGGCCGATGACGGTGTATTTGAGTTTGCTCATGGAACGGAAGGCTCCTGTGGAGTGCGCGCCCGCGCGCGGCGCCCGCAACTGTAGAGCGGCAAGGTGGCCGCGCCGGCAATTTCGGCAGTACGCGCGGCCTTCGGCCGGCCTGGCTCAGAGCTTGGGAATGCGGATGCGGCTCACCATCAGCGAGCCCGACAGCGCGAACAGCAGCACCAGCGGGTGCAGCGTGAAGCCCCCGATCTTGACGGAGCCGAACCACAGCGCGTCGCCCAACGCGCCGCTGTAGGCGGCAGCGGCCAGCACCATCACCAGCACCAGCGAAGTAGGGATGGGCGTGCCCTCGAAGTACTTCACCTTGTCGCCGCCTTCGGAAAGCTTTTCGGCAGTGACGTTGTAGCGCGCCAGCCGAGACACACCGCAGGCCACGAAGAACACCAGCACGATGCGGTCGTACAGGCCCTGCATGCCACAGCCGTAGGCAATGGCCGCGGGTGCCACGCCGAAGGAGATGACGTCGGCCAGTGAATCGAGCTCGCGGCCCATGGCCGAACTGCGCTGGCGCCAGCGCGCGATGCGGCCGTCGAGCACGTCGAACACCAGCGCCACGGGGATCAGCGCGCAGGCGAAGTACAGGTGCAGCACGTCACGTGACTGCAGGTACGACATCACCGAAAACAACGCGCCGACACCGCAGAACGAGTTGGCCAGCGTGAACCAGTCCGCGAGGTGGAACTCACGGATCATCGAAAAGGGTTTGGGGCGAGTGCTGCTCATGAGGCGAGCATAGTTCAGCAACTGGCATGCCGCGCTCCTGCGGTTCATGCCGGGTCGATGCACTCCACACAGGTACGTGGCTTGCCGCCAGGAAATTCGCCTCACCGCCCGGCTGCCCTCGCGCACCCCAAGCAAGTGACGGGCGGGCAGGTGTTCCAGCAGATGCGCCCTACCTGCACGACGGCCGGCTGCTCACGCTGGAAGACACGGTGGAGTTCTTCAACATCGTGCTGCAGCTGAAGCTGAGCACGGAAGAAAGTGGGATCTCGTGGCCTGCATGCGCCAGCTGTAGGTCAGGCCTCGTCGTCGTTGGCGGCGGCCGCGCCGCCACGTTCGCCGATGGTGGCGAAGCCGCCCTGCCCTTCGGTGGCGCCGAGGTTCGCCTGGCCCACCGCGCGGCGCAGCAGAGACTCGGCATCGCGCCCATGCTCGGGGTAGAGCGAAAAGCCGATGCTCACCGTGATGCCGACCTCGCGGCCCGTGATGCTGAAGGGCCGGTGCAGCACCTGCGCCAGCTTGGCGGCCACGCGCTGGCCGTCGTCGGCGCTGTCGATCCACGCCAGCAGCACGCCGAAGGCATCGCGCCCGATCGAGGCCACCACGTCGCTGGCGCGCAGGGCCGAGCGCAGGCGCACGGCGGCCTTGCGTCGCAGCACGTTGGCCGATTCGAGGCCCAGCATCGATTCGATGCGGGCCAGCCCGCCCACCCGCAACGCCAGCAGCGCCATCGGCGCCGGCTCGCGTTCGCGCAGTGCGAACAGGTGGGTCAAGTGGTCGAGCAGGCGGGTCTGGTTGGGCAAGCCGGTCGACAGGTCGGTGAGCTGGGACTTCTGCGCGAGCTGCTCCAGCGCCTTGCGCTGCACCGCCAGCGCGAGCCGGCGCGAGAGCACGGCGGCATCGGCCGCTTCGGCGCTCGACAGCAGGTCGGCCACGCCGAGCGGCATCAGCCGCGCGGCCATGGCCGCATCGGGCTCGCCTGAGGCCACCACCACGACCGCCGACTCCTGCACCGCCTGCGACAGCGCCGGCCAGGCTGCCAGGGCCTCCGCGTCCTGTGCGGAAGGCAAGGCGACCAGCACGCAGTCGTGGCGACCCGCCTGCAGCTGCTGCGCGGCTTCCTCGAGCGTGGCGCAGGGCACCGGCGTGAAGGCGCCCCACTGCGCGACCAGCGCCGGCGCGGCCATGCCGACACACAGGAGGCTCTGGGCGGGGGCGCTCATTCGGCAGTCGCTCGGTTGGTGAAGCTACCCACAGATTAAAGCGCAGCGGGGGCTCAACGCGCCAGCGCGCGTTGCCGGATCTCGTCGAAATCGGCCGGGGGGTGATGCAGGTCGAGGTCCAAGCTGGCGATCCGATGGTTGCGCCCATGTCGTCTCTTGTGCCGTGTTGGTGTCTTTGTTCATCGTCTGCAAGTCAGGCCCCCATGGCCGTCGGGGCAGTAACTAGGGTGCAATGCGCTTTGCCTCGATGACTCCCCCTACAGGGTCGTAGTGAAAGAAATCGGATTGCATTCCCTTCAGATCGGCATCGCTCTTTCGACTCCTCGCAGGCACGTGGCACAGCAACTCGCTGTGGTTTCCCAAGCAACTCGCTTTTGAGAAGGAGTCGGACTGCCACCACATCTTTTTCCAGAACGCTTTCCGTTCCTCGAGGGTGAGCGGGTGAGCTGCTGCGACCGATTCGTCGCCATGCGTGACCAGCTCGTATGTCGAGGAGCTTTTACGCACGGTCCAAACCACGTCGTTCTGCTTGCTCGTGTACCCATGTCCGAACTGACCGGTCGGCGGTGCAGAAGCAGCCGGAAGGCTGACAAGAGCGGCGATGAAGATGAGGAGGGGGTGTTTCATGACGATGGCTTTTCAGGCCTTGGTTGTGGCCGGGGAGAGGCCCGGCATGAGGCATGGCCGCTTGCGCGGCGCTGAAGTGGTTGAGCTGGTTACCGGCTCGAGTTCAGGGTGTCCCTCAGTCCTGCCGTTCATCCCACTGCCAGATCGTGGCGCCGTAGTCGGTGCTGAGGGCGGGCATCACTTCACCCTGCTGGAAGTGATGGCGGCTGCCGGCCTTGGCGGGGGTGAACCACCAGCCTTCGCGTGGACAGGGCTGGCCGGCTTCGCAGCGCAGGCTCTGGGCTGTGCCATCCGCAAGATCGGCTACATCGTCGCGCCAGTTGGTAGGCCAGGTGATGGGGCCGGTGTATTCCTCGTCGAGGATCCAATACGGATCATCAGGGTGAGCATCCCAGTTGCCGTCCACGGTATAGCGAATGTTCTCCGCCATTTGCGCCATTGGCCCCCAAGACTTGGTCAGTTGGCTGTCTTCTTCCTCGGTCATCCAGGCGAGCCTGTCGCCTTCACTGACGAGGTAGCGGTGGTAGTCGGGGATGGAGCGGAAGGTCGCTGTGGCGTAGTACTTGTGCCATTCGTCCTTGCGGTATTTGCCCAGATCGTCGTTGCCCTCGATCAGCGGCCAATAAGTCCTGACGAAGTTTTGGGCAAACGCCGCCTTGGTACCGTAGTCCGGATCGGGGCTGTTGTCGTTCACGGCACGTGCCAGTGCTCGGCGCAGCACCTCCACGAACCCGCGATGCAGCTTCAGCATCTCCTCGTGGTACTCGAACGAGCCGAACTTGCGCTTGAGCCACGCCTTGCGCAGCGCTTTTTCATCCATCACATCGCTCATGGCTTCCTCACTTCTTTGCCGGCGGCGGCACCGCTTCGTCCAGCGGCACGACTTCGAAGAACGGCCCGTCCTTCGGCACGATGTTGCCCACCTCGGGATCGAAGTCGCTGAATCCCGTGGCCTTGCGTTCCGTGATGAAGCCGCGCTCCTGAAGCAGCTTCATCTGCTCGCGGTCGAAGAACTGCTGCGGCTTGCCGCCGCCGAGGTACCAGTCGTCGTCGACCCAGCGGCCATCGACCTCTTTCTTGTACACCTGCGCGGCGGCCGGCCCTTCCCAGAACTTCAGCTCTTCCTTGTAGGGCACTGGCCCGCCAGCAGCCTTCTCCTGCAGGGCGTGCAGTTCCCTCCACACCGGATCGCCCTTGGGCGGCACGCGTAGCTCCACGAACTGGCCGTCCTTGTTCCAGCCTTCCTTGACAGCCGAGCCGGCGCGCAGGTCTTCGCCGTCGATCGGGAGTTCACGATTCCAGAAAGCACCGCGGTCCATCTCGACGCCCTTGTCATGGGTGACGACCCGCTTGAGTGTGGTGTTACTGCCGGCAGGCAGCGAGCCCGGACGCAGGCTGGAAAAAGTGTCGTAGTCCGTAGCCCGCTTGCCGGGCTTGTATTCGTTGGCCAGGTCGGGCCAGCCTTCCTTGACTCGATGCCTCTGCATTGCCCAGCCCTTCCGGTCCTGCGGAGGATGCCCCACCTTCGTCACCCCCGGCTTGTAAGGCTTGGCGCCCACCGGCCGCCCGCTCTTGTCCACCAAACCGTACTCTCGCTTGCCCGCCAGCGCCACGACACGCCGTTCGGCCACCCGGCGCGTGTTGCCCGGCTCCGGCGGCTCGGGGTTGCGCGCCGCATGCTTGCCCGGCTCGTGCTTGAGCTTGGCGACCTGCGGTGCGGCTGTGCCGGTGTGGACCGTGTGCGTGACCTGCGTGGCGGCCTTGATGTTGCCCGCCAGCAGCGCACCCAGGCGCTGGTCCATCTCGATCAGCGCCTTGGGGATCATCTCGCGCGCCTTGGTGCGCAGCGCGTTGAGCTGCTCGATCAGCTCGCCGCTCTTGTGGATCGCCGAGATCGCAGCTTCGCGACCCGGCAACCAGCCCGGCAGCGACTGCGGGCTCAGCGCCTGCAGCTTGGCCCTGAAGCCCTGCACCAGCGCCACCAGCTTGTCGAGCTGCTCGTTCATCCCCTTGACCAGCGCGCCCTGGTACTGCGCGAACTTCACCTGCTTGAGCGCCTTCACCACGTCGCCATAGCCGTGCGCCTGGAAGAACTCGACCAGCGCCTTCAAGGCGACGCCGCCCTTCTTCACCACGAACAGCGCCACCGCGCGCAGGAAGCCACCCAGCTCGGCGCCCACCAGCGCGCCGACGCCGGCCACGGCGGCACCGAGCAAGGTGATGATCAGTGGCAGCAGCATCGCGATGAGCAGGATCCATTCGTTGACGTCGTCGCGCTTGTCGGGGTGCCGGGCCAGCCGCACGATGATGGCCAGCAGGTCGCGCAGCGTGATGATCGAGCCCACGCCGGGCACGAAACCGGCCAGGGCGTCCGTGACGATCTGGCTTACCGAGCGGTTGTCTTCCCACTCGCCGAGGATCACCCCGCGCAGCCAGTGCCACGTGTCCCCCGCTCCGTCCCACACGCTGTCGAGGATGGTGCCGCTCATGCCTGGTCTCCCATCCAGCGTGAGGTGTCTGCATCGGGGACTGCGGGCAGCTTGAAGGTCCGATACGGCCGCACGTCAGGACCGACCGTGAACTCGACGGTGCCGGGCGGCACGTCGTCGAGCTGGGTGCAGCCCTGGGCATCGAGCCGGCCGCTGCGCTTGGAACCGTCCGCCAGCTTGGCGGTGTATTCGGCACCTTGCACGGGCTCGCCATCGTGATAGGCCTGCCGGAACCGCGCCTGAGCGGGGGTGATCCGGGCCAGCCCGTTCGGCAGATGCGGCACCACGGCCGGTGCGCTCGCACCGCCGCCCCAGTCGTGCGTCGCGCCCTTGACCGTGAAGCTGCCCGGCGCGATGAAGTCGATGTTGGCCCCGTCGAGCTTGACCTGGGCACCGCCGGCGGTGAGCGTGATGCAGGTCTTGGCGACGACGGTGATCTCGTCGTTGGAACTGGTGACCTGGATGTCCTGGTCGGCCAGCAGCTCCAGCGCATCGGTGTGCGCGCGCAGGCTCACTGGGCCGTTCGCCGCCTTGGCCTGCAGGCCGCCGCTGTGCGTGAACCAACTGGTGGTCTCGCCGCTGACGCTGCTGTAGGTGTGCGCGGCGGTCAGCTGCACGTCGCCTTGCGCCACGAAGCTCAGGTCTTGCCCGGCGTAGAGGGCGGTGCTCTGCGGGCTCACGAAGGCGGCGGTGCTGGGGGTGTCGAGCACCACGTAGGGCCTGGCGAAGCGTTCGGTCGGCTCGCCGAGTTCGCGGCTGCCGGGCTGGGCTTTCCTGGCCTCCTGCCCGTTGACCGGGCCGTCGTACTTGCCGTCCTGCTTCGGGTCCAAGCCCTTGAGCGTCTGCTCCCAGCTTTTGTCGGCGCTGTGGGCTTCGAGCTTGGCGGCCTGGGCGCTGCCCGCTGCCTCGCTCAGCCGCCGGCCCAGGTCCTGCGCCGCCTTGAGCTGGCCGACCGCCTCGGCCACGCCCATCTGCGTGCCCTCGACGCTGTGGCCGTTCTGCGGCCGCGCCGTGCTGCTGATGAGCACACCCTGGCCGGCGCGCACGGTCGCCCAGCCCTGGGTGACGAGCTCGTAGCCGGCGCCGCGCCAGCCATTGCGCTGGGCCGTGGTCGGGCCCTGCTGGATCAGGTGGCCGAGCCCCAGCTCGCTCATGCGGTCGCTGCACAAGAGGCGCATGCGGCACTGGCCGGTGGCGTCGTCGAGGATCCACTGGCCGTAGTCGGCCTGGTCCAGCGTGGGCACATGGAAGCCGCTGATCGTTCCGGTGTGGTTGATGCCGGAATCGACACCAGCGGCGAACGGTGGCGTGTCCTGCCCGTTGTAGAGCTGGCTGATCACCAGGGGCCGGTCGATGTCGCCCTCGACGAAGTCCACCAGCACCTCGGCGCCGAGGCGCGGCGTGAAGGCGCTGCCCCAGTTGGCGCCGGCACTCGGCGTGGCCACGCGCACCCAGGTGCCGGACCGTTCGTTGCCGGGGGCGTTGCCTGTGGTGTCGCCGCGGGTTTCGTGCGCCAGGCCGCCGGGCAGCGGGCGCACGCCACGCTGCCAGCTGTACTGGATCTTGATGCGCAGGTCGCGGTCGGTCGTGATCGCTTCGCCGTCGAGCCCGACCACGATGGCGGTCTGCAGGCCCCGGGCCGTGGGGCGGCGTTCGTACGCGGGCACGATGGGCACCGCCGCTTGCAGGGCGCTGAAGTGGTTCTGGTAGCTGCCGGCTTCGAGGTCCGGCGCGTCGAGCAGGCGGGCGGCCTGGGCGCCCAGGTTGTTGGCCGCCTGGTGTTCGATGGCCAGCACGACGAAGCGCGCGTCGTCGCGGGCGTGCTGGCCGTGCAGCAGGGCGTTCGTCACGCCCGAGGTGCCGTAGACCGGGTGATCCCCGAGCGTGAACTCGGCAAACGGCGTGAGGCTGCGCACGTTGGCGTCGCCGTCGAAGGTCTTCAGGCCCTGTTCGTGGGCCTGCAGGGCCAGCCGCGCGGCGCGGGCGGCGTGTTCGGGGTTCTCGTGGCGGTAGGCGCCGCTGCCGTCATAGGTCTGCAGCGGGCCGATTTCGCCTTGGGCGAGTGCGCTGGTTTCTTGTGCGCTGGTGCCGCAGAGCTGCTTGTAGTTCCAGCTGCCCACGGCAACCGCGTTGGGCTGGACCTGGCGGTGGGCGGCAAAGGCGGTGATGGTGTCTTCGTTGCTGCCGAGCAGGGAGCCTGCCAGGGCGGCCAGGCCGCTGCTGCCCTGCACGGGGCGGCTGAAGCGCAGGACGCCGAGGTCGGGGCGTTGCGCCTGGCGGTCGGTGATGACGAGGCAGTGGCGGGCCTGGCGGCCCTGCGGTGTGTCGCCGCGCGCGCCGCCGTGCTCGAAGTGGTAGCAGAGGCCTTCTTCGGCCAGCAGGCGGGTGACGAGGTCGAAGTCGGACTCCCGGTACTGCGTACAGAGGGAGCGCTGGCGCAGCGTCTCGGTGACCTCGGCACGCCAGTGCGCGATCTCGTAGTCCTTGAAGACGTCGGCAACGATCTCCAGCGCGTTCAGGCCTTGGTAGACGAAGCTGTCGCGGCGGTGCTGCAGGAAGGCCAGCCAGGGCTGCAGCGTGAGGCGGTAGCGCGCAAGGCCGCCATCGGCGCCGAGCATGGCCGCTTGCATCACGTAGCCGTGCCAGGGGCGCGGCGTGCCGTCCGCGCATGTCAGGCGCAGCGTGACTTCTTCGCCGATCAACGGTGCGAGGTCGAGGTGGGCGTTGGCCGACAGGCAGTCGATGTCGAAAGCACCGAGGAGGTTGACGCCTTCCATGCCACGCACGCGCTCGACCACGAAGGGGTTGCCCGGCAAGGGCGTGTCGACCGTGAGCAGCCGGCGGTGTTGGCTCGGCAGTCCTTGCAGCAGGGCCGAGAGCAGTTCGGCTGGCGCCAGGCTGACGCCAGCGATGAGTGATGACATCGCACTCCCTGGAGATCTATTTTTGATCGGGCGCGATTCTGCCTGCTGCCCAAGTGCGATCGCACACCCCTATGGGGGATGGTGTGTGGCTGGCCTCCTGCCCCAACCTTCGGCCGACGGTTGCGATCACTGAGGGAGCTTGCCTTGGCCAACAACGACGCACTTCGACTTGCCGTGCTCATCGACGCCGACAACGCGAGTTCGGCTGTCGCCAAGGAGCTGCTTGAAGAAGTGGCCCGGTACGGGACACCGACGGTAAAGCGGGCCTATGGTGACTGGACCACGGCCAACCTCGGCGGGTGGAAGGAGCACCTCCATCGGCACGCCATCCAGCCCATGCAGCAGTTCGCCTACACGAAGGGCAAGAACTCGACGGACAGCGCGTTCATCATCGATGCGATGGACCTGCTATACGCAGGGAACGTCGACGGCTTCTGCTTGGTATCGAGCGACAGCGATTTCACGCGGCTCGCCACGCGGCTGCGCGAAGCTGGCAAGGTGGTCTATGGGCTGGGGGAGCGCAAGACGCCCGAGCCGTTCATTGCGGCATGCGACAAGTTCATCTTCTTCGAGGTGCTCAGACCTGCGACGGAGGCCGCGGCGCGCGTCCAAGTGCAAGACTTGCCCGATCTCAAGGATCTTTTGAGCCATGCGATCAGGGAAACGCTGCGCGACACGGGATGGGCACCGTTGTCTGCCGTGGGCTCGTTCATCACCAAGAACAACACTTCGTTCGACCCGCGCAACTACGGCTTCACGAAACTGGGCGAGCTCATGCGCAGGCAACCCTACGTCGAGGTGAAGGAGGAAGCCAGCGATGCCTCAGCCTTCGTCCACCTTCACGTGCGGTTGAAGGGGTGAATGTGCCACTCGCGTCTTTGCTTGCTTTTGTATCGCCTCAAGCGGTATCGCGCTGCGATGAACATCAGCTACGCGCGAAGGCGTCCAACTACTTCAGGGAGCGTCGGCAATGTCTGCCAACAAGTACAAGTTCAATCTGATTGACAGCACCACGCGCAAGCAGCAGATCGAGCAGCGCGCGGCAGAGGCGCTCAAGCGAAACCGCACCAAGCGTGAAGTCAAGTTCCGCGGTGGCCGCGAGCCGTTGGCCATCATCCAGATGAGCATCCACCACCTGCTCTATCGGCTGGAGAACTTCCGCACCATCAGCGATCAGATGAGCCAGGTAGCTGCCGGCAAGGTCGACGAGAACCTGTTCGACCCGTCGCGACGCGAGGATGTCAGCGCACAGGCCGCGCAGCACGAGATCCTGTTCAAGCTGGCTCAAACGGGCAGCGGTGAATCCATCAAGCCCATCTACGACGAGCTGATCCGGGTCAAGGAGCAGACCGACGAGCTGATCATTTCCGCCGATGGGGTGGTGGTCAACGGCAACCGCCGCTTGTCTGCAATGCGCGAGCTGCTCGCAGGGCCGGATGGCCAGGCCTTCGCCGGGTTCGAGAACGTCTCCTGCGCCGTGCTGCCGGAGTCTGCGACCGATGAAGAGATCGTGGCCTTGGAGATCGAGTTGCAGATGCAGCCCGACACCAAGTTGCCCTACGACTGGACGGCCGTCGCCTTGGCTGCACGGGCTTTGAAGGCGCGCCACTATTCCGAGGACCGGATCGCCGGCATGATGAACCGCGATCGCGAAGACATCCTGCGGCTGGTGAAGATGATCGACGGCGCAGACTTGTACCTCACCGAGCACTTGGAAAGGCCGCGCGACTACAGCGCGCTCGATGAGACGGAACAGGCCTTCCGTCAGATCGCCACCCGCAACCTGGTGAAAACCGACAACCCGGCGCTGCGCGAGATCACCCGGAAGTTCGATTTCCTGCTGGTGGAGAAGCGCGACAAGATCGAGCTGCGGGCCTACGAGCTGATCAACAACATTGAAGGCAACCCTGAGCTCTTCCTGGATCACATTGCCGGCGTTTGGGGCGTGGACCTCACCCAGGCGCCCGAGCCGCCCAAAGGCAACCTTGAGATCGACTTCGACGACGAGACGCCGGTGGCCGGCCAGAAGAACTATGAGCCGCTGGTGCGCTACATCGAAGACTTGGGCGAGGACGACCAAGTTCGGGAGAACGCGGCCAAGCAGGTGGAAGAGGTCTCGGTCATCGTTGGCGAGCAGGGCAAGCGCAAAGACTTGGCCGCGCTGAAGTTCGCGAGGGCCGCGCAGCAGAAGCTCACCGCGATCAACCTGCGCTACGCCAACGAGACGACCTTTTCGGAGCTGCGCACGGTACTGTCGGGTTGCGTGACGCAGTGCGAAGCGCTGATCCAGGAGATCGACACTCGCCAGGCAAGGAAGTGACGCCATGGCCACCATCCTGTTGCGCTATCAAGCGCGTGGCCTGCAAGGCGTTTTCGAGCGCGGCGAGGGAATCAACTACAGCACCTGGGTGCGGCTGCGCGCCTACGCGCAGGACGCCGACCCAGCGGGCCGCATCAACGACCAGAGCATCGAGATCGGCTGGCGGCATGCCCTGCACGTGCTGCGAGCCGCCGCCGGCCTGCAGCGGCAGCTGGGCTTCACCTTCGAGACCGACGACTCGTCGCGTGAGCGGGTCCAGCAGTTCATGCGGGAGTACCGGACCGTCCGGCAGGCGGCCGGCGCCGTGCGCATGGACGTCACCGAAGAGCAGGTGCGTGCCCGCCTGCAGGAACTCGGCTGGGACGGCGAGACGCATGACCTGAAGGACTACCAGTCCCGTGACCTGCGCAGTCTGCTGTCGCTGGAGAACGGCGCCAACTTTTCGGTGCCGGGGGCGGGCAAGACGACGGTGACATTCGCGCTGCACCTGCTGGCTCCAGCTGCGGTGGACCGGCTGCTGGTCGTTGCGCCGCGCAATGCCTTCGTGGCCTGGGAAGAGGTCATCGACGAGTGCCTGACCGAGCACGCGCCGGGACACACGCGGCGGCCGTTCACACAGCTGGTCGGCGGCGAAGCCCGGATTGCCGAGCTTCTGCAGTCCAACCCGCCGCGCATGCTGATCTCCTACGACCAACTGGTTCGGGTGGAGTCGCAGATCGAAGATCTGCTGTCGCGCCACCGGGTGCACCTGGTCCTCGACGAAGCGCACCGCATGAAGGCCGGCACCGCCTCCCGGCGCGGCACCGTGCTGCTCAAACTCGGTTACCTGGCCGTGCGGCGCGACATCCTCACCGGCACGCCGATGCCGCAGCGGCCGGCGGACATGCAGTCGCAGCTCGATTTCCTCTGGCCCGGCGCTGGCTTAGGCGCCCGGGTATCCGCCGGCGAAGCGCCGCGATCGGTCCTCGGCAATCTCTACGTGCGCACCACCAAGCAACAGCTCAACTTGGGCGATCGGGAGCGCCATGAGGTGCCGGTGACGCTAACCGATGCCCACCTCGCGTTCTATGCAGTGCTCAAGAGCGACGTGCATGCCCAGGCGAGCCTGCTGCGGCAAGGCCGTCGTGGCTTCAACCTGATCCGCGCGCGGCGGTCGGTCATGCGGCTGTTGCAGGCGTCGGTCAACCCGTTGCTGTTGGCCCAGGACTTCGAGGCCGCCGCGGACGCCGAGCGCAGTGCGTTGCTGCAGGCCGTGATCGATGAGGGCCCTTCTGCACGGGTGCTTATGGCCGTAGAGCTGGTGCGCCAGTTCGCCGCCGAGGGGCGCAAGACGCTCGTCTGGACCAGCTTCCGCTCGACGGTCGAGCAGCTGCGCACGTTGATGCCCGAACTCGAGCCAGCCGTTATCGACGGCAGCACCGGCATCGGCGACGAAGATGACGATTCCACGCGGCAAGGGCAAATCCGGCGGTTCAAGGCGGACCCTCGCTGCATGGTTATGGTGGCCAATCCCGCTGCCGCTTCCGAGGGCATGAGCCTGCACATGGTCTGCCATGACGCGGTGTACCTGGACCGCAGCTACAACGCCACGCACTACCTGCAATCGATCGATCGCATCCACCGCCTCGGGCTGCCCGAGGGCGTGATCACGCGAGTGCACATCCTGCAGAACCGGCTGCCTGCGGATGTTGGCTCCATCGACTTGTCTGTCGCTCGGCGGCTTGGCGTCAAGATCCGGCAGATGGAACAGATGCTCGGCGACGTGGATCTGCACGAGCTCGCCCTGGACGAGGAGACCTCGGGCAGCGACCTGGAGGACTCGATCGATATCCGAGATATCCAGGACTTGCTGGAGGAAATCGAGAGGCGCGTGCCGCCCGAGCTCGATGCGCTCGTCGAGTAGCCCGGCGGGTGCCAGCCGGTTGCGGCCTTCCGCGGTGGAGGGCTGGCGCGCAGTGACGCGGCAACTGGCTGCGTTGCCACACGAATCGGTTGCCATGGCGGTGGCGCGTTTGAAGGTCAGCTACGCCACCGCCGGCCTTGACTATGCGGAGGCCCAGGCGATCCTGGAGTCGGTCGGTCCGGCGAAGGAGTCGGCCGTCGCGTCGTACCAGGCACTGATCGAGCACGAAGCCGCGTTGCGGCCGGCTTGGTTGTCAACGCTGCCGCGTGGTCGGCGGGCGCTGCGGAACGCCCTCTCGGCTGACGCTGGCGAGTGCTTCCGGCGTGCCGGCGCCTTTGACGAACAGCCGGCAGTCGAGGTGGTGGCTTTCCTGGACCGATTGGCCAACCTGGCGCGCGTTACCGCGAACCTGCCGTTGGTCGAGTCTGGCCGGCATGCCGAGCGGCTGTCCTTCGAGCTGGAGCGAGCGCGCTGCGCCGAAATCCCTGGCGCGCCGGCGGTGGAGTGGGTGGCCTTGGACGACAATTCGGCCGGCTACGACATCCTCTCCAGCCGCTTGGTCGATAGGCGCGCCGTGCCGAAATTGGTGGAGGTGAAGTCTTGCCGCGGACGCCCTTTGCGGCTCATCATCTCGCGCAACGAATGGGATACCGCTTGCCGGCACCAGGAGGCCTACGTGGTGCACTTCTGGGACATGAATGCTGAGCGGTTGTATGAATTGTCGTGGGGCGATCTGCAGCCGCACATGCCTATCGATCAGGGTGATGCGCGCTGGGACAGTGCGACTCTCAGCCTGAAACGGTTGCATGGGTTTTGACGCAGATCTATGATCCCTGCGATGTGGAGAGATCTGTGAACGAACAAGAGGTAGGCGAGGTTGCGACGTACAAGTCGTCCAGGGGCGTCCGGGAGTGGCTCGCGAGGCCGCACGCGCATGCGTCGGCGGCAATTTTTGAGGGTGAATGTGAATCGCTATTGAAGGGCCTAACAGCGTCGTCTGTGGACCTGGTTGTCTCGTCGCCGCCGTATTGCATGGGCAAAGCTTATGAGAATCGTCGCGACAATCTGGACGACTTCATCGCCAACCACAAGGTGATCCTGCCGGAGGTTTGTCGCGTTTTAAAGCCTGGCGGCAGCCTGTGCTGGCAGGTGGGCTTCCATGTGCTCGATGGCGTGACCACGCCGCTTGACTTCTTGGTCCACGAGATCATGAGCAAGATCGAGGGCATGAAGTTGCGCAACCGCATCGCGTGGACCTTCGGTCATGGCCTGCATTGTCAGACGCGCTTCAGCGGCCGCTACGAAACCGTGCTTTGGTACACCAAGGGCGACGGCTACACCTTCGATCTCGACGCCGTGCGAGTGCCCCAGAAGTACCCGGGCAAGCGACACACCGATGGCCCGAAAAAGGGCCAGCCGAGCGGCAATCCGGGAGGCAAGAACCCGAGCGACGTGTGGGACATCCCGAACGTCAACGCCAATCACCTGGAGAAGACCGACCACCCGTGCCAGTTTCCGGTGGGGCTGGTGCAGCGGCTGGTGCGCGCGCTGACAAAGGAGGGCGATGTGGTGCTCGATCCCTTCTGCGGGGTGGCCTCTGCGGGAGTCGCCGCGCTGCACGAGAAGCGTCACTTCATCGGCGCGGAACTCGATGCGGAGTACGTGCAACTAGGTCTCGATCGACTGCGTGCCACGATCAAGGGCGAGGTGCGCTTTCGGCCCGCGGACCGGGCGATTCCCGAACCGAGCCCGACTTCGATCGTCGGCCGCCGCCCCCCCGGCTTTGCGACTGGCATTGAACTGCCGGAAGCGTTTCTTCTTCACCCCGGCGGGAACTGAGCGGGGGATCGAACCGCTTTACAAGGCAGCTTCGAGGTCACGGGACAGCTTGCCCCAGCTGCTGCCGGTGTATGCGCTGAAGTCGAAGGCGTCAATCTTCTTCAGCGTTACCTTGTAGTCGATGCTTGAGGGGGTGTTGCCCGCCTTGATAAGGCGGTCGAGCAGCAAGAGAAGGCCACCAACGACTGTCGTGGACAGCACGCCGCCATTGGGCACCGACTTCCACTTGCTCTTGAGGTGACTACTTGCGCCGGCCAGCAGCCGCTTGAGTTCCTTCACGCAGTAGTCGATGTATTCCTCGCGATCATCTGCAATTGAGAGATCGCGTGTGCCGGTAGCGTCCCAGGTCTTGTACAGCGCGCTGTTCTTGCGTACCAACGGCTTGACGACGTAGGGACCCAAGGAACCGGATGAGATCTTGTCGGACGGGTCGAACTGCGACATCTGCAGCATGTCGGCCAATGCGCCCTCCTTGGACAGTCGCGACACGACGGTGCGTGCGATCGCCAGGGGCGTATCGGGATTGATGATGGTTTCCAGGTCCTGCCGGAGCTGTGTGTGTACGGGGCTTTGGTTGTTGTTGATGCCCAAGAAGATTTCAGCCTCGAATTTCACCCGCATCTCTGCCGTGTAATTGGCCGGAAAGATGATGCCGGTGACCAGGAGATTTTGTCGCTTTCGCAGCCCGCTGATGGTCTGATCGAAGGGGTCAACGCCCTCGTAGTAGGCAAGGATCCGGTGCTGCCCGTCGACGATGCCCACGGTGCCCAGCTCGAGCGGCAAGTTGAGCTTAACTTCCACCTTGTGTTTCATCGTCGCCGCATCCAGCGCTTTGCCAGCGCTGTCGGTAAGGATCGCCTCGGGAGGCAGCGTGACGACGATGTTGTTGATGAATACCTTGCCATTGCCGGCAAGGTGCTCGCGCATCTTCACCAGCTTGTCCGCCTTGACGAACCGTTGATAGGACAGGTCAGGGCTCTCCCAGCCATCCCGGCGCATGACGTAGGCGCGTTGGATGAGGGCCATCGGGTCGGCGTAGAAGGACACGACGGCAAAACCGGCCGGATAGCTCGTGTGGGCGGCGGAGAGTGCAAACGCGGGATAGCTTTGCAGTGGAACCGCGTTCCCGGCAATCCTTTCCTCTCCGATCTGGTGGAGCGCGATACCGAGGTACTTCAGCAGCTCGAATTTCGCTGAGCGCTCGATGGTGTCCACCAGGGACTTGAAGTACCTGGCCTGGGCGCGCGTCAGGATCAGCATCGGCGAGGGATATCCAACCGAGCCCACCACGTCGATCTCCTCGGAGTAGTAGATGTGGCGGACTTCGAGATCGTGTACCTGATACTGCGGGTGCAGGGCCTTCGGCAACGCCGGATTCTGCTGGCTGTACTGTTGAAAGAACTGAAGCCAGTGCTCCTTGATCTTCGCGTGCAGGAAGATCTTGTTGGTGCAGTGCTTGGCTGCGTCCTTGCCAGCCGTTTCCTCGCACAGAAGGACGACGTTCTCCCATACGAAGATGTGATCGATCTCGCCTGTACGACCGCCGATCGTGAAGTGAAGGCCGTCCGACGGCACGTGCTGGAAACCCGCCTTCTCGAAGATGTCTCTGAGCTTGGGCGCCTGGTTCGCCTTGGAGCTCGATGCGGTGGGTGCCGCTGGCTTGTTCTTGGGCTTGACAGCCGCAGAAGCCGGGGGCTTCGCGGATGGCTTTGGCGCGGTGGCTACAGCAAGTGGGCTCTTCTTGGCGGCGGGCATGGGTCTATTGCGGTGCGTTCTTATGGCCCCACTGGAGGCCCTCCCGTGACCAGCGGGTCACGACACCGCCAGCGAGAAGAGATTCTGGCGCAAATAAATACGCCGCTGAGCAGTCCTCCTGCGGCCGACTCACCGTAAGTGCAATTCAGAACAGCTGAACAGGCATGGAGCGCGTATACCGGAGGACCGCTTGGACAGCCTGCCCCTGCAGCAGCCCAGCGCCTTGATGTCCCGCATACGGGGGCGGGAGGCACTGCCGGCTTCTGCGCTTTCCTCAGCGACGCCTGCTCGATCGGCCACTGCTGAGGCGATCTGACGCTGAGCGCCAAGGACCTGAAGAATGCGGCCGGCGAGACGGAAAGCGCTACGGCACCGCCTTGCGCTTGGGTGGAGTGGTCTGTTCCCGATCCCGTGCTGTAGGCCTTGCTCAGCGCGTCGCGCGTCTGCTCCTGCGGTACGTACGCCGACATCTCATGCTTCATGCTCCCCGTGGACGTGTCGACCTCGCAGTGATCTACGCAGCAGAAGGGGCAGCAGGTAAGACTAGCTGCCTCGCCAGGCATGAACGAACCGACATCGCCCCCTGTGCACCGAGAGCGGCAGCCCACAACCAGCGCAACGGTCCATGAGGACACACCCGTGGTCGGCGCAGAGCACGTGAAAGGCCACGCGCCACGACTTTCGATAGAACGGTATTGCGTCCTCGCGCAGACAAGCCGGGCAGACCTGCATGCCGGGCAGCACATGGAGATGCCGGCGATCCACCGCGGGGAGAATCCATCGCCTGCTGCCGCCCGAGCTGACCTCGTCCCACAGCAAGCCCTTGTAGCTCGCCAACGTCGTGTCGACGATGCTTGCCGCCGGCAAGCCCGTCGCGCAGGACAAGCCTTCGATGACCCGCTGCCTGTCGCCGCGATCCGAATCCCTGCCGCCAAAGAGCCCGTGGTTGCGGCCGAACAGGCTCGATGCCAAGCCGAGGACCTTCTTGCCGTTGGCATACGCCAGACGCGTAAACCACGACGAGAAGAGCTCGCCGCGCAGGGGAGCCACGCGCACCGGAAGCACGCGCGCGGGCATGGCTGCCTCGGAAAGCGATGGTGCCGACAGGGATCGACCCAGCAGAGCCGCTTGAGGTTGTCTTCCCTCTGCGCCGAGAACGGAATGCACTTCGCCCCTGGTGTCGGCCGCGAGCTTCTGCAGGATCTCGGTCATGTAGCCGCCGATGATCCCGTTGCTTTCATCTAAGAGCCGCTGAGCACAGGAGGGTTGTTGGTCACCCCCAGGTTCGCCACACGACGAGTTCAGACCTGAATGAGAAAAGTTCAGACCTCAGTGAGAACCGACACCACCGCCGCGGTCTTGAAACGTCATCCTCCATCCCTATAATTCCGCGGTGTTAGCACTCAGCCTCGTTGAGTGCTAGTGACCCGGATCTGCTGGCCAGAGCAAGGGTCAGTGAGCGCAAACAATCGCTCCAAATACACGTTCTCAAGGATCCTCTACTCAAGGAGATGCAATGAAACTTCGTCCTTTGCACGATCGCGTGATCGTCAAGCGCCTGGAAAACGAAACCAAGACCGCTTCGGGCATCGTGATCCCAGACAACGCCGCCGAGAAGCCCGACCAGGGCGAAGTGCTGGCAGTGGGCCCCGGCAAGCGCAATGACAAGGGCGATTTCGTGGCCCTGAATGTCAAGGTGGGCGACCGCGTGCTGTTCGGCAAGTACAGCGGCCAGACCGTCAAGGTCGACGGCGACGAACTGCTGGTGATGCGCGAAGAAGACCTCTTCGCCGTGGTCGAGAAGTAAGCCCGCAGGCGCTTCCTTTCCTCACTCACCAACCAACACTGAATTCGGAGAGATAGACATGGCAGCAAAAGACGTTGTCTTCGGCGGCGAAGCCCGCGCCCGCATGGTCGAAGGCGTGAACATCCTGGCCAACGCGGTCAAGGTGACCCTGGGCCCCAAGGGCCGCAACGTGGTGCTCGAGCGCTCCTTCGGCGCCCCCACCGTGACCAAGGACGGCGTGTCCGTGGCCAAGGAAATCGAGCTCAAGGACAAGCTCCAGAACATGGGCGCCCAGATGGTCAAGGAAGTGGCTTCCAAGA